>CAYLPH010000009.1:0-44719 GCA_964385495.1 uncultured Candidatus Solibacter sp. | reverse complement strand
CATGGCCGTCGTGGCGGCACCGAACTCGCGGGCCAGATCCTCCGCCAGCTTCACATCCAGAGTCTGGTTGATGGTGGCGAAGATCTTGCGGTCGAACAGCTTCTTGATGACCAGATTGGCGCGGATTCCCAGCTTGTCGCTGAGTTCCTTAACGGTAATACCTTCCGAGATCGTGATCTCGCGATTCGGCGCCAGAATCTGTTCGGGCTCCGACCGGCGCTGGAGGCGCAGATCCTTCTCAACCGTCTCCACCTCGCGATGCCGGTCGCGATTGGGCCGCTTGACGTCCCGGCGGGCCTGATCGGGAGCGGGCGACGGCGGCGGCACCTCACCCGGCCGGACCGGGGAGACCGGATGCATCGGGCGGGCGCCTGGACGCGGCCGCAAACCCGGAGGAGGTCCGGGAGGAACGCCCGGACGCAGAACGGGCTGGTTAGGGCGTAGCGGTCCACGATAGTTCGATGGCGGCTGGCCCGGTACCGGCGGCCGGCCGGGCATGGGCGGACGGGCCACAGGCTGGCCGGGACTGGCTTTAGGCTGGGTCTGCTGCTGGATGCGCGCGACCAGGTCGGGACGCGGCGGCACCACCGGACGCGCGGCAGGCTGTCCAGCCAGAGGCGGACGGCCCATGCCGGGCACGGTCTGCTGCAACGGCGCATTCACCGGAGGCGACGGGCGCGGCGCGGGAATCACGGGGCGGCCGGGCGACGGTGCTCCGGGAGTGGCCGAAGGAGGCGGCCCCTGCGGACGCGGACGGCCGGGTAAAATAACGCCGGGGGAGGAGGCGGAAGGCGGCTGCGGTTGCTGCGGCTGCGGTTGCGGCGGCGGCTGCGAGGGGCCTGCCGGACGGGCCGAGGGCTCCATCGGCGGCAGCGGCTGGCGCGGTCCCGTCAAAATCTGCCCGGGCCGCGAGCTGGGAGCCGAGGGCAACGGCTTGGCCGGTAACGTAATGGAACGCGGCGGCGCCGCCGGAATCGCGGGCGGCAGGGCCGGCGCCGGCGTGGGTTGGGGAGGGGCCGGAGCAGCCGCTTGCGGCGGCGCGGCAGGCACCGGCGATGGCGTGGAAATCTGGCCCGCTAAGGGCGGGCGCACCGGACTGGCCGGGCGCGGCACAAAGCGCGATTCGGGGGCGGCCACCGAGGCAGGCTTGTCAGCCTCGTCTACGGCAATGGCGGGTGTGACCGGCGTCTCGGCGGAGGCCGGTGCTTCGATATCTTCCTGTCGCGTGACATCACCTTCGGATTCGGAATCCGCCGTCTCCGGACGGCGGGGCGGACGCGGCGTGTCCGGCTCATCGTGGCCGAAGTACCGCCGCACCTTGAGCGCGACGTCGTCTTCAATCGAGCTGGAGTGAGTCTTCTTCTCCGTAACGCCGAGCTCGGGTAGCAGGTCGATGATCCTCGACGGCTTCACCTCAAGCTCTCGAGCGAGCTCGTTGATTCGAATCTTGGACGTGTCGTTGTGCAAGCCTAGCTCCATCGTGGCCATTGACCGGACTGCCCCTCCAGAAGACACACTACGAGAGCATCGCTCGGCTCGCTATATGTTGTCAGCTTCCTCAATCCGCGTCCTTTATCGTAACAGATCCGGTTCCAGGGGATTTGGCCCCCTCGTCCCCGGGATCCGGGTCCTCTGTGGAATCGCCATCGGTTTCCGCGCCGGCTGAGTCGTCCCCGGCGGGATCGGCTGCCATGGCGGTAGGTGTATCGAAATCGGCGGCGGCCTCTTCGGGGTTGTCCACGGTCGTTTCCCGCGGCGACATCGAAGCATCGGCTTCTTGCGGAATAACCTCCACCGGATCCCCTCCTGTGGCTTCGATCAGCATGTGCGGCGCCTGCTCCTCCACCGATACCACTTGGGCGTCGCCCTCGCCCCCGGAGACCGGCAATGGCTCCGGCTCGACGCTTTCCAACTGCTCCTCGCCGGCGGCTATGGCCGCGGCCTGGGCTTCCTCATCGGTCACCCCGTAATAGCTGTTAACCGCGGCCTGGATCTCGCCCACCATTTCGTCGGTGATCCCGGCGGCGTCAAACTCTTCCTGCGTGCTGTTGGTCAGGCGCTCCACCGTCGGAATGCCGCCCTCCATCAGCCGTTCGGCGATACGCTCGTTCAGGCCATGATCGATGAGAATGGAGATCGGCGCCCCCGGCACCGTAAGTGCCGCCATCTGCGACTCCACTTCCTGGCGCTTCTCTTCTTCGCTCTTAATGTCGATCCGCCAGCCCAGCAGCTTGGACGCCAGCCGCACATTCTGCCCCTTCTTACCGATGGCAAGCGAGAGCTGGCTGTCGTCCACGATGACTTCCATATGCTTATCCAAGCCGCTGAGCACACTGACCCGGCTGATCTTAGCCGGGCTCAAGGCGTGCGTGGCGAACACCACGGAGTCTTCGGAATACTCGATGATATCGATCTTCTCGCCGCGCAACTCCCGAATGATCGATTGCACCCGCATGCCCTTCATACCCACGCACGCGCCTACGCAATCGACATCCCGGTCCCGGCTCGATACGGCGATCTTGGTACGCTCCCCCGCCTCGCGCGCGCAGCCGCGAATCTGCACCGTGCCGTCGTAGATTTCCGGCACTTCCTGTTCAAAGAGGCGTTCCACCAGTTCCGGCGCCGCGCGCGAAATAATGACTCCCGCGTTCTTGCCGGCCTTCTCAACGGTCTTGATCACGCAACGCACGCGGTCGCCCACGTTGTAGCTCTCCAGCCGGCTCTGTTCCTTCTTAGGGAGCCGCGCCTCGGTCTTGCCGAGATCACAGATAAGATCCTGCGAATCAATACGCTTGACCGTGCAGTTCACCAACTCGCCCATGCGGTTGGCGTACTCGGAGTAAACGGTGTCGCGTTCGGCCTCGCGCACCTTCTGCAGGATGACTTGTTTGGCGGTCTGCGCGGAGATACGGCCCAGGGATTCGGTGGAACGGTAGATCCTCACTTCCCCGCCGGGTTCGGCATTGGGGTCGTGCTTCCGGGCCTGTTCCACCGCCATTTCATGAACCGGATCCTGCACGGTCTCCACGACCTTGTAGATCGCGTAGATTTTGACACCGCCCTTTTCGTGGTCGAGATCGGCGACCAGATCTTCGTTGCTCTTGAAATGCTTACGGGCGGCCACCAGCATCGCGTCCTTGACGGCGTCAAAGACGATTTGCGGGTCGATACCCTTTTCTTTGCTGAGCAACTCGATGGATTGAAGAATGGTGTCCAAGACCCTGACTCCTTCTGTCTTTTTGTAAGGATTCCCGCGGGACGCGTTTGTTACCAGTCGAACTTCAGGTTGGCGCGCTCGACCTGATCGAGGGCAAACCGGATGGTCCGGCCCGGCTTTGGCTCCAGCACGATCTGATCTTCCTCGATACCGGCCAGCAAGCCTTCCCATTGGCGGCGATCTTCCAATGGCTCCCGCAGTAGAATCTTCGCTTTTTTCCCGGCGAATCGGGAGAAATCGCGCAATGTCTTCAGCCTTCGCTCCACGCCCGGCGAGGAAACCTCCAGCGTGTACTGGCCGCCGGGGATGATGTCGATCTCATCCAAAGCCGTACCGACAAGGTTCGAAACCAGCTCACAATCGGCGTGCGTTACACCCGATTCCTTGTCGATAAAGATCCGCAGCACACGGTGCGTGCCGCTGCCGAGCAGTTCCACATCGACAATCTCGATTCCTTCCGGCGCGCCGACCCGGTCTGCAATCTCGTGTACTTTCGCCACGGTGGCCGTTTTTGCCTGCTGAGACATACTCCGAATAAAAAAGTGGGCTCTCAGGCCCACTTGTTCTGCGACAATCTTCCGTTACCAGTATACAGGGTTTCCGCCCGCTGGCAACTTCACTGGCCGAGAGGATTCCAAACGGGCGCGAGGTCCAGTACAAAACCCGCAACAGGCCCGTCGCCGCTGACGGTGGCGGGATCGGTGAGAATCTGAACATCCCGCTCAGGCCGGTAAATCTCCACGCTGCGGGATTCCGGATCGATGAGCCACGCGAGTTGGGCGCCGCTATCGATCCACTCCTGCATCTTCTTTCGGAGCGTACGGATGCGATCTGTCGGCGACAAGACCTCGACCACGAAATCCGGAGCCAAATGCCAGAATCGCTCGACGCTCTTGCGGTCCAATCCCTGTATGCGGGTTTTGAGGGTCCAGGTCACATCCGCTGCGCGACGTGCCCCGCTCGGGAGGACAAACCCAGAGGACGACTCCATGACAATCCCCCTGCCATCCGCGCGCGCCCACTGCTTCAATTGGTCGTAGATCTCCCCATGCCGCGCACCGGCAAGGGAGTAGTTGGGAGGCATGACGATCAGTTCCCCTTCCGCCGTGACCTCGA
Source organism: uncultured Candidatus Solibacter sp. (assembly GCA_964385495.1). Taxonomy (GTDB): domain Bacteria; phylum Acidobacteriota; class Terriglobia; order Bryobacterales; family Bryobacteraceae; genus CADEFT01. Next base: position 40,386 of record CAYLPH010000009.1, on the reverse strand, counting down.
AGTTGAGGTCCGGGTGTTCCGCGCACAGTTCAGCGAACTCCTCGTCCGTCATCGGCGGAGCCGTTAGAACCGCCGGCAGAAAGGCCTCGTCGATGGAGAAGGTCATACGCAGATTGTAACTCCCCGGTACATCAAGCCCGGCACTAGTTCGCGGCGAACGACAGCGCTTCGCGGATATCCTCTTCCTCCAGGTACGGGAAGTCGGCGAGCATCCCAGGTATCGTCCGTCCGCTCGCGACGGCCTCGACGACCATCCCCACAGTCACACGCATTCCACGAATGCACGGTTTCCCGCCCATCACCTCCGGGTCGATGGTGATGCGCCGCAGTTCCTTCATGCTCTCATCATACGGCCTGATTAAACCGTCCTACTGCACCGTGCAACTCACACCATTCAACCGGAACGCCCCCGGCTTCCCATTCATCCCCGTATAGTTCGCCACGAAGCCGATCTGCGCCGTCGCCCCGGCATTAATCACCCCATTCCACGACTCATTCCGCACCGAAACACTCTGCCCGTTCTGTGTCACCTTGCCGTTCCACAGATTCGTAATCCGCTGGTTGCCCCCAAAGGTCCACGTCAGCGTCCAATTACGGATGGCGGCCATACCGCGGTTGGTGATGTAAACATCGGCCAGGAAGCCGTTGCCCCAGTCATTCGTATTCACATACCGGACCGAGCAGCCGCTGGTCTGCGGCGGCGCGGTCACCGTGATCTGGCGAGTCGTGGTGGCGATCGCACCCGCGTTGTCCGTGACCGTCAACCGCGCCGTGAAAGTACCGGCCGTCGCATACGTCCGCGTAGCCTGTACACCAGTGGCGGTGCCCCCGTCCCCAAACTCCCAGCGATAGCTCGCGATAGAGCCATCCGGGTCGCTGGAGGCCGACCCGTTAAAGCTAACCGCGAGCGGCGCCTGCCCCGTTGCCGGTGTCGCCGTGAACGAAGCCGTTGGCGCGCGGTTGCCCGTGCCCGATCCGGGCGGCACAACAAACAACGTCACGCTCGGGCCAGGCACCGTCGCCGACAAACTCGCGCCCGCCACCGGCACATCGGCGAGCCTTGTAATCGCGTTGGCCGCGGTCAACTGCCATGCCTGCGCCGTCGTGCCCGCACCGAAGTTCGTCAAGTTCAGCGACACCTGCGAAGACCCGCTCAGCGCCTTATTGATCACCATCACCGTCATCGCCCCATCGCTGGACCGCACCGCCGCGAAGGCCGATACCTCATCGGGATTAGGTACCGTCGCCGCCACACTCGTATCGCCGAACCCCGACTTGTTGCCGTCATAATTGCGATACATCTTCATCGCCTTATACGTCGGGGTAGAAGGATCAGGCGTAGTCCAGCGGGTGGCCATATCCAAGCCCTCGCGGCCGAAAATCCCATAAATGTCCGCCTGCGTCGTCGCGCCGTTGATATGGTTCTCCGCGCCCCAGTTGTACTCCGTGATGGCGATGGGCGTGGCGGGGTAGTAATAGGTATTGGCCCACTCGCGCAGCCGCGGCACCAGCTTCACCGTCGCGTTGATCCACGTCGGATCCACGTAATTCGGATCCCACAGCGAACGCGTCGACCGGTTACGCCGCAACTGCATCGCCGTCGAAACATCGTTGCTGAACTCACCGCCCTGCGGATACCAGTGCACGCTAAAGATGTCCACCGGCTTCGCGCCCGCGTTCTTCCATTGGCTTAGCAGCCACGGCAGATAATCCATGCCACCCATCTGCGTCGTGCGGTCCGGCAGATTGCTCCATCCATTGCGGCTGCCCCACTGCTGGTCGTATCCGCTGAAGAGAAACCCGCTCCAACCCCACTCTTCCGGACCAACGATGAGCGCGCCCGGGTCGGAGGCCTTGATCCGCGCCGCATAATCGAGCATCTTGTTGCGAATCTCGGCGGCCCGCGCGCCAGTGGGCTGCACGTCGCGATGCGTCGAGTGCCAGATGCTGTGCTCGTTATCCAGAATGTAGTACTTCACGCCGCCATTCGCCGCCGTGCCCCAGCGCGACACCAGATGGTTTACCCAACCTTGCTGGAACGCCACGTCCACGCGCACGTTGGCGTCATTCGGATCATTCCCGGTGACGTACTGGCCGTTGGTCCAGATCCCGTTGCCCGCGTCCGGCATCCATTGCCAGTCGCGATCCGTCTGCGCGCCATACTTGGCAATCGAGAAGCTGGCAAGCTTGCCGCGATTGGGACCCAGTTTCGCCACCCAGTCCAACATCGGAATCGTGATCATGGCCTGGGCGCCCGCGGCCTTCGAGACAGACACAAAGCTGTCGCCGCGCTCTCCGGCAGTCCCATTCGGCTCGGGGATACTCTGGAAATACCAGTCCTGGCCGCGGTTATCGGCATTGATCTGCCAGTTGTAGCGGCTGGTATTGTTACCGCCCAGCCGGTTGAGCGGAGCATTCAGATCCGGCAGCGTGACAGCGTTGCCGTAATTCGTGCCGTAGATAAGCGGGTTGATGGGCCTGCGGTTGGCGTTGGCATCCACGTTAACGGTGACGGAAGTAGTCTGCGCGAAAGCGGAAGCGGCCAGCAATAAAAGTGCGAAACGGAATACATTACTCTTCGAAAACATACACCAGTACCAGCCTCATTCTAGGACTAGACGGGCGATCCCACAATTAAGAAAAGCCCTCATAAGCAAGCTGCCCGACGACGATAAGGTGACTTCGCACCAGGCAATACCCGCAAAACACCCTAAGTGCCACTAAGACCAAATAGTTCCCGCTACGAACGATTCATTCCCCACAGTTTTCACGCAAATACCCCCAGCAACCACGCGCCGGAATCTATCGCGTGCTTTGAAAGGGAATTGCGCTGATGCACAAACGCATTCGACAGTTACTGCTGGCATCGACACTGGCCAGCGGTCTCGCCTACGGCCAGATGGACATGTGGCCCCGGAACTCCACCCTCGAGTTAGGCTCCACCCGCCAGTTTGGGGCCTACGTGCCGCTGAGCCCGAATACCGTCTACTGGTCGGTGAACGACATCGTAGGCGGCAACGCCATGCTCGGCACCATCAGTGCGGCGGGCCTCTATACGCCGCCGGCCGTCGCGCCCACGCCCAATACCCTCACCATCAAGGCGACCAGCACCGCGTTCGCGGACAAGTTCACCTCCACCACGTTGAAGGTAACCCGGAAGTATCCCTGGTTGTGGAGCATCGCCCCCAGTCAACTCCGGACAGGCAATTTCGAAGTCAGCTTCAACGGAGCGAATTTCGCGCCCGATTCCCAAGCCCTGCTCAACGGCATGCCCGTGACCACCGTGTATCACTCGCCGACGAAGATTGTCGCCAAGGGCACCATCGCCACAACCGGCAACGTGACGTTCTCCGTGCGCCAACCGGATCCCGGCGGCGTCACCGGCAACACTGTCACGGCATCCGTCGCCTCCGCGCCTGTGAGTGTCACCATCTTGCCCGGGTCGGCCACCATCCAGGCAGGCGCCAGCGTGCAGTTCACCGCCAACGTCAGCGGAAACGCCTACACGGCGGTTACCTGGGCGCTGACCGGCGCAGGCACGCTGTTAAACGGCCTCTACACGGCGCCGGCCTCGGTGCAGACGGCAACCACCGCCGCCATACGCGCCACGTCGGTCGCTAGTCCGTCCACGTTCGCCCAAGCTACCGTCACCATCAACCCGGCACCCTCCAATCCGCCTCCTGGCAATCCCCCGCCAACCGCGACACCCGCCTTATTGACCGCCGGCCGCTTCCTGGAGCAAGCCTCCTTCGGACCCACCCCCGCGACCCTCGCCAAAGTGCAGCAGATGGGCATCAACGCCTATCTCGACGAGCAGTTCAGTCTGCCGGAGACGCAGATTCCCACACCGGCCGGCAACAGCATGGGCGACCTGCGCCGCTGGATGCTCTCCAACTACAGCACCGCCAACGACCAACTGCGGCAGCGCGCGGCGTACTCGCTAGGCCAGATCGTCGTCACCTCCGGCAGCAAACTCGTGTACGCCGACGAGATCGTGCCGTGGCTGAAGCTGCTAAGCAAGCATGCCTTCGGCAACTACAAAGACTTCCTCAAAGAGATTACGATGTCGCCCTCCATGGGCAAGTACCTGGATGCGGCGAACTCCCTGAAAGCCGGCAACGGCAGCGCGCCCAACGAGAACTATCCGCGCGAGCTACTGCAGTTGTTCACCATCGGCCTGTACCAACTGAACATGGATGGCAGCTTCCCCAACAACCAGCAGATCCCCACCTACGATCAGGCCACCGTCCAGCAGGTCTCGCGGGCGCTCACCGGTTGGACCTACGCTACCGCGCCCGGCGCCGAGCCGCGAGCCACCAACTGGGAGTACTTCGGCGCTCCCATGGAAACGCGCGAAGGCAATCACGACACCGGCGCCAAGAGCTTCCTCGGCTGCACGCTGCCAGCCGGCCAGACCGTGATACAGGACACCGATGCCACCCTCAACTGCCTGTTCAACCATCCGAATGTGCCGCCATTTATCGCTACGCGGCTGATCCGCAGCATGGTCGCCAGCAATCCCAGCGCGGCCTTCATCCAGCGCATCGCCAATGTCTTCGCAAACAACGGCTCCGGCGTGCGCGGCGATCTCAAGGCGGTGATACGCGCCATCCTCACCGATCCCGAAGCGCGCCAGGATACACCAACGCCGAACTCCGGCCGCCTCAAGGAGCCCATTCTCCACACCATCGGCTTCCTGCGGGCGTTGAATGGCTACTTCCCTCCAACGCAACAGCTCACCTACCTCTACGACAACATGGCACAGTCGGTGTTGAATCCGCCTTCGGTGTTCAACTGGTTCTCCCCGCTCTACCGCGTGCCCAAATCAACGCTGTTCGGGCCGGAGTTCCAGATCTACACGCCCACCGAGGCAACGCTGCGCGGCAACCTGTTCCACCATTTCCTGGGCCAGAACGGTGGCGGCGACTTTGTCATCGATCTCTCGCCATTCCAGCCCTACGGCAATGACATGCCTGGCCTGTTGGAAGCCGCGAACGCCATCTTCCTCTATGGCCGCATGACCCCGGAAATGAAGACCGTGCTGATTAACGCCGCCACGCCGGGTTATGACGCCAACCAACGCATCCAGACCGTGGTGTACCTGACCGCGCTCAGCGGCCAGTACGCCGTCCAGCACTAAGGAGAACAAGACCATGCAACATCGAATCACGAGACGTCAATTGCTGGGCGGCCTGGGCGGCACGGCCCTGTTTGCCAGGCTCGGCCGGCTGAATGCCCTGGCGCAGTCCGGTGGCGATTACAAGGCGCTGGTATGCGTCTTCTTAGTCGGTGGGAACGACGGGCATAACACCATCGTCCCCCTCACCGGCGCGCAGAACACCAATTACAGGGCCCTTCGCGGCAACCTCGCGCTGCCCGACAACAATGGCCCGGTGCAGCAGGTCACCACCCCCGGCGGGGAAGCCTATGGACTCAACAATGGGCTCAGCGCCATCGCGCCGCTATGGGCGCAGGGCAGGCTAGGCGTCATTGCCAACTGCGGCATGCTGGCGCGGCCGACCACGCGCGCCCAGTATCTGACCAATCAGGTTCCGGTGCCAACCAATCTGTTCTCGCACTCCGACCAGATCGCCCAAATGCAGAGCGGCGTGCCGAGCACCGGCGGCGGCACGGGTTGGGGCGGACGCACTATGGACAGCGTCGCCAGCGCGAACGGCGCATCCACCTTCCCCTCCTCCCTTTCTATCGCTGGCCCGGCGCTCTTCTGCACCGGAAGCGTAGTGCAGTCCGCCAGCCTGTTGCCCGACTTCACCATGACCATGTCCGGCATGTCCTTGTGGCCGCAAACGGCAGCGGATGCACGCAAGGCCGGCGTCCAGCAATTGATGCAGCTCGATAGCGGACTGGCCCTCGTGCAGGCCGCCAACAAAGTCCGCAAGGATGCCATCGACCTCGCCGCCTTGCTGAACAACTCGGCGGCCAGCGGGCTGTTGACCCCATTCCCCGGCACTTCGTTAGGCAACCAGCTACGGCAGGTGGCGAAGATCATCAAGCTGCGCGCATCCACCGGGATGAGCCGCCAGGTGTTCTTCTGCTCCCTCGGCGGCTTCGATACACACGGCTCGCAGGCCTGGCAGCACTGGGACCTGCTGCGCCAGGTATCGGAAGCCCTCTCCGCCTTCTACAACGCAACGGCGGAGTTGGGTGTCGCCGACAAGGTGACCAGTTTCACCCTCTCCGACTTCGGCCGCACCCTACAGCCCAGCGGCAGCGGGTCCGACCATGGTTGGGGCAATCATCAACTCATCCTGGGCGGGGCCGTGAACGGCGGACGCGTATTCGGCACCTTCCCCACCATGGCGGTGGGCACGCTCGACGATTCCGGCTCCCGCGGCGCGATGATTCCCACCACATCGCTCGACCAGGTAGGCGCCTCGCTGGCCACCTGGTTCGGCGTACCGGCGGCGCAGTTGGGGGCGGTGTTCCCCAACCTGCAGTTCTTTCCCGTCCAGAACCTGGGCTTCTTTGGTTGATGTCCACGACCGTGCGTTTACATACAATGAAAGAGGTTTGAATCCAAACCCGAAGTCCCTGGACAACGAGATCACGCGGCTGCTCAGTGCGTGGCGCGAAGGCGATTCGGCTGCCGGCGATCGCCTTGCGCCGCTCGTGTATCCCGAGTTGCGGCGGCTGGCACGATACCATCTGCGCCTGCGCGGCCGCGAGGCGCTCTCCACCACCGAACTGGTGCACGAAGCCTTCCTGCGGCTGCTCGGCGGAGCCACGCCCGTTCTCGAAAGCCGTTCGCACTTCTATTCCATAGCGGCGCGCATCATGCGCCAGGTATTGACCGATTGGGCCCGCCGCAGCCTCTCGGCCAAGCGCGGCTCCGGCCAGAAAGCCGTACCGCTTGATTCCGTAACACCCAGCAACGAACCGCTCTTCGGCAACCTGGTTGCCTTGGACGATGCCTTGAACGCCCTTGCCGCCATGGACGAACGGAAGGCCGTCATCGTCGAGATGCGCTACTTCGGCGGCATGACGGCGGCAGAGATCGGCGAGTCCCTCCAAATCGCGCCGGTCACGGTGCAGCGCGAATTGCGGGCGGCCACCGCGTGGCTGCGCAGCCGCCTCACCTCCGCCACGCCATGACCCCCGAACGCTGGCAACAGGTGGAAGCCATCTTCCATGAGGCGCTCGGGATGCCGGACAGCGAACGCGCGGCATGGCTCGATCGCAACTGTCCGCCGGAGTTGCGCGCCGACGTCGAGGGCATGCTGGCCGCCGACCGCTTGCCGGACGCCGGCTGGGATGAAGCCGTTGGCGCCGCTGCCGAAGCCTTCTCCACCGGGAACGTACCGAAGCGCGCCGGTGCCTATGAAGTCCTGAACACGCTCGGCAAGGGCGGCATGGGCACGGTGTTTCTCGGACGCCGCGCCGATGGCGAGTATGAGCAGAACGTAGCGATCAAGTTCCTGCGCTCCGACTTCGCCACCCCTCTCGCCCGCGAGCGTTTCCGCCAGGAACGGCAGATTCTGGCCAATCTGAAGCATCCATACATCGCCGCCCTGTACGACGGCGGCACCACGCCGGATGGCATTCCCTACCTCGTTCTCGAGTACGTGGACGGGCGGCAGGTGCATCACTGGTGCGCGGAGCGCCAATCCCCGGCAACCGAGATCTGCCGGCTGCTGCTGAAGATCTGCGATGCCGTCAGCTATGCGCACGCCAACCTGATTGTGCATCGCGACCTGAAGCCGTCCAACATCCTTGTAACCGCCGAGGGGCAGCCGAAGCTACTGGATTTCGGTATCGCCAAGCTGTTGACACCGGACGCGGCGCACGCGACCCAGACCGGACAAGGCATGCTCACGCCGGAGTACGCCAGTCCCGAGCAGGTACGCGGGCAGCAGATCACGACGGCCACCGACGTCTATGCCCTGGGCGCCACGCTATACGCCTTGCTCGCCGGGCAGGCGCCGTTCAAGTTCACCTCCACCTCGCCGGCGGAGTTGGTGAAGGTGATCTGCGAGGATCCCCTACCCCCTCCCAGCGCGTCGCGGCCGGTACCGAAAGACCTCGACCGCATCGTGCTCAAGGCCATGCAGCGCGATCCCGGCCTGCGCTACCGCTCCGTCGAAGCGCTGGCGGAGGACCTGCAGCGGTTCCTCGGTGGCTTGCCCGTGCGCGCCCGCGGGCAATCTCTGGTCTATCGGGCAACGAAGCTGGCCCGCCACTACTGGCTTCCCCTGGCCGCTGCCGTGGTGTTCGTCGTGTCGCTGGCGGGCGCGGCGCTCATCTCGATACGCCAAGCGGAACGGGCCGAGCAGGCGCGCCAGGCCGAACAGCGCGAACGGCAGCGTGCCGATGCCGAACGCGAGCGCGCCGAGCGCGAGAGCGAACGCGCCGTTACCGCCGCACGGGAAGCCGAACGGCAGCGCATCGCCGCCGACGCCAGCGCCGCCGCTGCCAACCGGCGCTCCTCGCAGGTGCGAGACTTGGCCCAGCGGTTCCTCTTCGACTTCCATGATTCGGTAGCCAATCTCGCCGGATCCCTACCCGCGCGACGCCTCGTCGTGAAGACCGCCCTCGAGTATCTCGATAGCCTCGCCAAGGACAAGCCCGCCGATCCGGCTTTGCAACGCCAACTGGCAAGCGCCTACGAGCGCATCGGCGATGCCCAGGGCAATCCGTTCCAACCCAACATCGGCGACATGAAAGGCGCGGCCGCCAGCTATCAGCAGGCTCTGGCGCTGCGCGAAACCCTGCCCCGGAACACGCCCGAACTCCTTTCCGAATACATCCTCTCCATGGTGCGGCTGGCCGATGTGCGCAATGTCGGAGGGGACCGCAAGCAGGCCGAGCAGGATCTGAACCGTGCGTTGCGGCTGGCCGGCGAGCAAACACCGGCACACCCCGTGCTGCTGGAAACCAGCGCCCGCGTCCTGATGAAGCGGGGCGATGTCTATGCCCGCAGCGGCCGCATGAAGGAAGCCCTGCCCGACTTCGAGGAGGCGGCGCGGCGCTTTGAACAACTTCGGACGCGCGATGCGGCCAACCTCGCCATGCGCTATGAGCTGTTTCTGGCGCGGCGAGCCGTGGCGCGCGTCTACAACTTCACCGATCGCGGGCAGGATGCGTTGCGCGCGATGACCGAGTGCCGCCAGGAGGCAAAAGCACTAGCCGCCGCGGATCCGGATAACGGCAAGTACCTCACGGCGGTGGCCAGCGTCGAATTCGCTCTCACCGATATACACATCGAGTTGAAGCGCCTGGATCTGGCTCTCGACCAGGCCAAGCTGGCCGTCGAGGCCGCGGAGGTAGTTGCCCGCCGGTCCCCCGACGATCTGAAGGCGCAGACCGATTACGCCACCACCTGGGCGCGGATCGCCAACATCTACACCCGCCAGGCCAAGCACGAGAGTGCCGTCGGCCAGCAGCAGCGCGCCGTGGATATTCTGACGAAGCTGGTGCGGGCTCAGCCCGAGCAGCCGGTGGCCCGCTTCAGCCTGGCAGCCGAGCAGATGCAACTGGCAGACATCCTGTCATACACGCCGCGCAAGGCCGAAACGATACCCCTGATGGAAGCGGCGCTGGCCACCATGGAGGATCTGCACCGGCGCGACCCCAGCAATAGTGGGGTCTATCAGTTCCTCACGCAAGGCAATCGCCTCTTGGGAGTGCACCTGCATCGCGCCAAGCGCCCCGTGGAGGCACTGGCCGCCGCGAAAAAAGGGCTGGCCTATACAGAAGAAATGTTAAGGCGCGAGCCCAACAACAGCTTCGCGAAGCGGGAGTTGGCTCGCGCCCAGGATCACCTCAAAGAGCTAACCGCGGCACTCGAAAAGTCACGGCGCTAACTGGCCTTCCACGGCCAGGTTAATGTGACGGCTAGCCTGCTGGCGGCACTCTTCGGCCGCCCGCCGCGCCTGCATGGCGAGCTGTTCCTCGCGCTGCCAGGCGTTGTTGGCCATGGCCGGCCACTTGGTCGCCATGGGGTTCAGCGGCCCCTTGCGCATCTCATTCGCTTTGGACTGATGCTTGTCCGCCTTGGCTTCCAACTCCTCGGCGCGCAGGCGATACTCCTTCGCCAACTGCGCGTGTTCCTTCGGCGAATCGGCTTCCTTGGAGCGGCGCTCCAAGGCTTCAGCGTCCACCGGCGCCCCGGATGCCCGAGCAGGATCTGGTGACATGAGCATTGCCCCTGCCATTAGGATAGCCACCGTCAACTTGGAGAGTGTGTGTTTCATGATTCCATTTAACGGCGGAACCGGGTGCCGTCACTATCCGAAAATTTACGGAGCGCCGGACGTATCTATTGTTCTTCTTCCATACCAGCGAACAGGGGAGGTGGCACCGCGTCCGCAGGTACCTCCAGATCCTCGAGGCTCCGGACGACGACACCCCAGCGCTCCCCGATGGCCTTCACATCTGGATCCTCCGACAGAATCTCAGTCGCTCCGCTCACGATCGCAATCGCCACAATCTGGCGGTCGAACTTAACCTTCGTCCAGGGCGTGTCCCCGGGTGCTCCTTCGCGCTTATCCCCTGAAGCCACTGCTTTCGCCGTTCGCATCGCCAACTTGATCGCCGCCGCTGCGTCAAAGGCCTCTATCCGGAACCATGGGGGAACAAGGGCGATCATCCCTCACGGAGCTCCTCTACCGTTTCCCAGAACTCTTTTGGATCTATGCCGGCCAAGGTCTCTTGGATCGCCAGCAGCGTCTCTCCAAGCGGCTGCTCTTCCAAAACGGCAAACCTCTCAGCAGTGAAATTCTTCAACTGCCATGTGCCATCCACGCGATACCACCAACCCTCGCCGAAGAGCCGCAGCCGGGGCCCACGAAGATAGCGCCCCAGTTGCTGTGCCAGTGCCACCGAAACCACACACTTCGACTCCCGTTGCCCGTCCGTCAGGTAAACGTTGATGGTGTCGTCTTTCCCACCAATCAGGTAAATGTGCCCCTCAATTGGCGAGTCCCGGCGCACCGGGCCGATCGTTTCCTGGGCCGCGCGCATCCGTCCCGGGAACTCGATGACGCTTCTTCCATTTACCGCCAATTGCCCAATGGCATTGTCTTCGAGCAAAAGATCGTCGATCTCCGCCCGTGCCTTCAGCGCCCCCTTGGGAGCCGTTCCCGCCACCACCCCTCGTAACCGCTCCTCGACCTTTGGCGCCGCATGATCGTCCACACTCGCCCGGCAGACCGCGCTCCCTTCCGACACAGCGAACAAGTGAACGTGGGACTCATGGCCTAACAGCGCAGCCATGGCCTTCAGATACTCCGCCAGCCGCGCCATTGGCAGCGTGGAGGGTTTGAAAACGTCGATGGCCAGCGATACTTCTCCTGTCTTCATCTGCCCGATTTGTCTGTCGCCGCTTCCATAGTAGCGGGTTCCACGAGCCACGTCGTCCCGCCCGTCACACCAGCCCATGCTTCACCGCATACTGCAGCAACTGCGCCGTCGTCTTCAACCCCAAATCATCCATCATTTTGTACTTATGGCTCTCCACCGTCCGTGACGAAATCCCCAGCACCCCGCCGATCTCCTTCGCCGACTTGCCTTCCGCCAGCAACTGCAGCACTTCCCTCTGCCGCGCCGTCAGTTCCAGCGTAGGCTTGCCATGGCGCCGCGTCTGGTCCAGGTGTTCCTCCAACGCATCGTTCCGAAGCGCGGGCGAAACGTACGTGCCGCCGCGCAGCACTTCGCGAATGGCCGTCACCAACTCGTCCGAAGCCGAATGCTTCAGCACATACGCCGACGCCCCGGCATCGAACGCCCGGGTCGCATAGGTCTGGTCGGGATGCATCGTCAGCATCACCACCTTCACCCCCGGCTGCTCTTCCAGAATCTGGCGCACCGCGTCGATGCCGTTCAGCAGCGGCATGGAGATATCCGCGACAACCACATCCGGCTTGCACTCCCGCGCGAGGTCGATAAGCTGTCGCCCATCGGTGGCGGTGCCGGCCAACTCGAACTCGGCGGCCAGCAAGCCGCGCAGACCTTCCAGAACAATGCGGTGATCGTCGGCAAGCAGAACTCGTGGCTTCGTCATTCGCTTAGTGGAATCCTGACTTCAATACGCGTCCCCTGTCCGGGTTGGGTGTGCAGAGCAAGGCTGCCGCCGCAGAGTTGCGCCCGCTCCTCCATACTCGCCAGGCCGACCCCGCGCCCCGACCGCCGGCCCGCAATGTCGAAGCCGCGCCCATTGTCGCGCAGCCGCAGGTCGATGCGCCCCGGCCCGCGAACCAGGTCGATCGCGGCCTCATCCGCCCCGGCGTGCCGCTCGATATTCCGCAAGCCCTCCTGCACGATGCGGTACAGCGCCAGTTGCACCTCGCGCGGGACATCGTCGAAGTCGCCCTGGGAAGTAAACGCCACCGGCGGCCCGCCGCGCTCAAAGAAGGCGCGGCATTCGCTCTCGATAGCCGGCGCCAATCCCACATCATCCAGCAGGGTTCGGTGCAGGCTCCGCGAAAGATCCCGCACGTCTTCGGACACGCGCATGATCGCCGTCTTCAAACGCCCGGCGTCTTCACTCGGAGCAACCCGCTGCAACTTGCCGGCTTCAATCGCCAGCGCGGCCAACCGCTGCGTGATGTCGTCGTGCAGTTCGCGGGCAATGCGCGTGCGCTCCTCCTCCTGCACGGTGATCAGCCGGCCGGCCATCGCTTCCAACTCCTGCTTCGACACGGTGGTCGTTTGCAGATTCTCCGCCATGCGATTGAACGCCGTGGCCAGCGCGCCAATCTCGTCGTCGGCCGTAACCGGAATGCGCGCGCCGAAATCGCGGCCGGAGATGCGTCCGGCGGCCTCCGCCAGCGCCTGCACGGGCCGGATCACGCGGCGCGCCAGCATCCACGCGGCCAGCAGCGTCAGCACCGCAAGGATCACCGCCCAACTCATGAGCTTGGTTTCCAATCGCCGCACGGGCGCCAGCGCTTCCTTTGCCTCGATCTCCGCCACCAGCACCCAGGAAACGCCCGGAATGCGTAGCGCCGTTTCCGACCGCAGAAAGGCACTGTCGTTCCCCGCCGCGCGAAGGCTCAAGATCGCCGACTGGCCGGAGCCTGCGCTCCGCCGCAGTTCACTGCGCAACCGCCCGTCGGTACCCACGATGTAGGCTTGCCCGCTGTCCCCCAGGCCTTCGTCCTTCCATCGGCCTCCGCCCGTCATCACGCGATTCAACTCCGCTGCCGACACCTGGATCGCCAGCACCCCGATCTTCACGCCCCGGCGCCACAGCGGCGCGGCATAGAAAGCCGCCGGCGCGGATTGCGAAGGCACGTAGGGCTGATAATCGGCAACGGCGTAGGTCTCGGGCTCCGGCAGCCGCAGCGCCCGTTCGAAAGCCTGCGCCAGCGCCGTACCGGGATAAGGCCCCTCACGCAGGCTCATGCCCAGGTCAATCTCCTTGAGGACGCTATAAACCACCACCCCACTCGGATCGATGAGCAGCGTGTCATAGAAGCCGAAGGCCGATTGATACCGATGAAGATTGGGATGATAGCGGGCGTGCGCGTCCCCATAGGGGCCAAGGCCCGGCGGATGCAGAAGATGAGGACTCGCCGGCGGGAACCCCAGTTGCAACCGCCGCGTGCGCGGGTCCCGCGGCGCCCAGCCCGGCCCGTAGCTCTTATAGACGGCGTCCAGCGCATTCCCCGTCTCTGGCGGAATCCTCGCCCAGGCGGCGGCAAAGCTCTCGATAGCCTCCAGCGTCGAGGTATCGGAAGACAACGCCAGCACATGGTTGCCCAGATCCTGGAAGTAGCGCTCCACCTGACGGCCTTTGGTTTGCGTAATGGCGGTCAGGCGCTCGACGGTGGCGTCGCGTAGCGCGGCTGTGGCCGTTGCCGAACTCTCCCACCCGGTGATGGCCACGGCGGCCAGACCCAACAGGACGAACGAGGCCTGCAGTTTGGTCTGATAGGAGCGCATAGTGCGGCGCGGTTAACCTCCGGATTGTATAGCCGCTTCGGCGAAAGTGGCCATCCGATGATAGACCGCGCACGCGCTGCGGAACAGCCCGAACGCCAGCGCGGCGCCCGTACCTTCCCCCAGCCGCAGATCGAGATCCAGCAGGGGGCGCGCCCGCAGATGCTCCAACATGCGGCGATGGCCGGGTTCCGCCGAGCGGTGCGAATAGAGGACCACGTCCAGCGCCCCAGGCTGAATAGCCTGCACCACAAGGCAGGCGGACGTGGCGATGAAGCCGTCCATCAGCACGGGCCGCCGCTGCTCCGCGGCCTGCAGGATCACGCCCGCGATGCCCAGGATCTCATAGCCGCCAAACGCCGCCGCCGCTTCTAACCCGCCCCGAGCCGGATGACGCGCCAGGGCGTCGCGAATCACTTGCGCCTTATGCGGCACGGCATCGCGGGCGAGTCCAGCACCCGGCCCGGTCACTTCCAACGGATCGCAACCGCTGTACGCGCACAGCAGCGCGGTAGCCGCCGTTGAGTTGCCGATGCCCATCTCCCCGCACAACAGCAGATGCCCCGAAGCCTCCTGCGCGCACTGCCGGCCAAGGTTCAGCGCCCCTTCCGCTTCCGCCATGGTCATAGCCGGCTCCACGGCAAAGTTGCGCGTGCCATGCGGCGCCATCCCGGCGTCAACCACCCGCGGCTTCACGCCATGGACACTGAGCATGGCGTTGATCGCCGCCCCCCCGCGAGCAATGTTCTGGTACATCGCCTGTGTGACCGATTGCGGCCAGGCGCTGACTCCGGCGTCCACCACCCCATGATCACCGCAGAAGACAAGCGCGCTCAGTTCCGGCTCGGCGGGCGGCTCCTGGCCGGTGATCCGCGCATAGTCCAACAGCAACTCTTCCAGCCGCCCCAGACTGCCGGGCGGCTTCGTCAGCGAATCGAGCCGCCGTTGTACGGCCTCAGAACTCATGGCAAAACACCTCGCAGTACGCTTGTTTATGAATGTGCGGATCGCATTGCGTCAGCAGCGACCGCAGTACACCGTTGATCCCATGGTGCGCCACGATGATGGCGGGGTAGGGTCCCTGCGCCACCCGTTCCAACGCGCGTTGGGCACGGGCGAACACCTCGTCGCGCGTCTCACCCCCGGGCGCTGGGATGTCCCACCAGCGCTCCAGTTTCGCCCGCGCGATCTCCGGCCAGCGCTCCTCCACCTGGTTCCAGTTCAGGCCTTCCCACTCGCCAAGCGCGATCTCCGGCAGATCCTCTAACGTCACCCGTGGGATGTGCGCCGGCAAGTAGGAGGCGGTCTCCTGCGCCCGCCGTAACGGGCTGACATAAGCGATCGCGCCATCCACCAGCGGCAGTTGCTCGCTCGCAACGCGATGGCCGTTCTCACTCAACCCCGGATCGCGGCGCCCCAGCAACAGCCCCTTCTCGGTCGGCTCTCCGTGTCTTACCAGAAGCAGTTTTGGCATGAAGCAATTACCAATAGAAATGTTTCCACCAGCAGGCAGGTGGCGCCCAGACAATCGCCGTTCACACCCCCCAGGCGCGCGTCGAACCACTGCTGCAACAGCCAGGTGAGCAATGCCGCACCACCCAACAGCGCCAGTCCGCCGCGCTCGCCCACCCACGCCGCCAGCAGCACCGCCTGCGCCAACACCAGCGCCGCCGCATACCAGCGCAGATCGGCCGCAAAGGCCCGGCCCAAGCCGTCGCCCACCGGGCGCGACACATAGGCCTGGATCACCAGCGCCGCCCGCGAGATCCCCAAACACGCCGCCAGTTCGGCCACCGGCTGCGGCGGCAGACGCACCAGAGCCTGCCAGCGCACCGCGAACAGAAACACCAGCGCCATCGCGCCGAACGCGCCGATACGGCTGTCCTTAAGGATGGCCAGCATACGGTCGCGGCTGCGATTTGGCCGGATGGCATCGGCGACGTCGGCCAGGCCGTCTTCATGCAGACCGCCGGTAAGGAAGGTCCAGAAGCCCAGAGCGGCGATGGCTGCCAGCGGCGGCCCCAGAACAGGCGTCAAAGCCGTCAACAGCAGCGCGCCGCACGCCCCCAATACGGCGCCGATGAGCGGGAAGAGCGCCGCCGATTGCCCCACCGTAGCCGGCTTGCCCGGCACGGGAATAATGGTCAGAAACGCCACCGCCCCCAGCAACCGGCCGATCATCCCTTCACCTTCAAGGGGCAGCCAAACACCGTCCACCAAACCTCGGTGGCGTGTTCCGCGAAAATCTGGTTCACCCAGCCCGCCTGGTCGCGGAAGCGGATCGCCAATTCGTTATCGGGCACAATACCCGCGCCGACTTCGTTGGTCACCACGATCACCCGCGACGGCGCGGCGCTGCAGACGGCCGCAAAATCCCCCGCCTCTTCCCGCAAATCGGCCACTCCGGCCAGCATACGATTGCTGATCCACAGCGTAAGGCAATCCACCACGATAGCGTCGAAACGCGAGGCTTCCTTCTTGATAAGCTCCGCCGGGTGGTCCGCTTCTTCCAGGGTTACAAAGCGCTCGCCGCGCTCGGCACGATGCAATCGCGCCCGCTCGCGCATGCCGTCATCCAACAGCGCCGCCGTCGCAAGATAGGCAAGCCGGGGTCCGGCGGCTTCCGCCAATTGAAGAGCAAAGCGCGTCTTGCCGCTGCGGCTGCCGCCGCCAACCAGGATCAAGAACAGCGCCCTCCCTCGCATCGAGGATGGAGAGTGGAAATCGACAAGGGTTTGGCCACAGGATAGCACCTGTGGTCCGGCCAAGCCGGATGCTGGTGCTCAGGCTGTGCCGGGCTCGTGCCAAACGAACTGGCCCGTGGAGGAACGGAAGGTTCGGTCGTAGATATGCGTTATCTCGCGGGAAGAGAACGACGCTGCCTAGATGCTGCCTAGATGCACAGCCGCTTGCGTCTTTGAAGATTATGGAGATTATCGGGCGCGGAGTCCGACAGCAACTGACAGCAACGTTCCAGCTGCAAATCAGGCCCCGCGCCCGGAAGCAAATGCCAGTCCGTCCCGGACCGTTGCTTCTGTTGAGGGGATCCCTACTGTTTGCGTCTAAGGTAGACCGAATCGAGGGCGTCGAGTGCCTTCTGGTTATGCGGACGTGAAGGAAGATCGTGGAGTTTACGTGCTTCTCCCAAAACTCCCGATGGACTCCTCTCGACGTATCCCGTTGGGACCGAGAACAGCTCTGGATCGGGATCACCGACCACGATCGACGTGGCCCGTCGAACGTTATGGAACCCTTCGGTCTCCATTTCGGTCCGCACTATCAGACAGTTGAGAGTTGGTGCAAGCCATCGCTTCACGGCGTTTTGCCCGCCGCGAGTTGTGCCCTCGAACTTTAGCACTGGGTGCGTGAGAATCGGCCCTTCAACTCCCGCGGCAAGTTTCATTTCCGGACCTTCTTCGCATTTCGCTGGTGGTCCCGCCAGCGCGGCTCTCTCCTGACCGGATAGTACATAAGTCACTGTCGACCGAGTCTGGGGATCTACAGTGATAGCCAGCCCCCTGGCGGCATCATTGATAACTCGCAGACCGAGCGGCCGTCCGTTAACTGCTTTGCGAAAAAGCACGTGAGAACCATCCCGTCTCCGCGCAAAAACTTCAACTGCCGTGTGCTGCTGGTCCCCCTCGCGACTGGAACTCTGAACCTCGAACTCAGCAGTCAAAGCAACGGGTGAGGAGTTGGCGAACACCAGGTTTGGGCCATAGAGTCTGGTCAGCACTCCGCCCGCACCAGCTAACAGCGTTCCGAACAAAAGTGGAAAAAAGGTTGCCTTCTTCATGTCATCTCCTTAGACCGGCGGGCATCCGTTGTTGCAGGGGTAGAACGCGTGACAGTATACGAAGTACACGCAGAAGTCGTTGTATCCGTAGTTGGCCGGGTTACATGTGAGGTTAGTGCAACGGTTGGCATCGCAGTAGTCTGGATACTCGCAGGTTCCGCTTGGATAGCAACCGTCGTACTGGGGAAGTCCAAAATTTCGTACGACGTTGTTACAAGCCGATGTGAGACTCGGAACAAGTAGAAATGCCGCCGCGAAGACAGCAACAAACCATACGGAAGCAACTGTTCTCAGGTGCGTCCATTTTCTTGGGGGGGGGCGGACATACAACCTCCTCTTTAATCAGATCGTTTCGGATAGCGTGCTCCATAAGGAGCGGAGCATGGGGAGAGTTCGCTAGGGAGATAGTACGGAATAAAGAGAGCGAATGCAATAACAATTTTTGCTAATTAATTCGAAAGCCGAAATTAAAGCGGGAACATGCCATGCTCGGCACCGCCCGCTCCCGCATGCCATCGTCCAACAGCGCCGCCCTCGCGAGATAGGCAAGCCGGGGTCCGGCGGCTTCCGCCAATTGGAGAGCAAAGCGCGTCTTGCCGCTGCGGCTGCCGCCGCCAACCAGGATCAAGAACAGCGCCCTCCCTCGCATCGAGGATGGAGAGTGGAAATCGACAAGGGTTTGGCCACAGGATAGCACCTGCGGTCCAGCCAAGCCGGACGGTTATAGGTTACCCGCGCTGGTTGCCTCACCGCCCGCTGCCGCCTGCTGCCGAAGCATGGGCACCAGCCGTTGCGACGAGTCTTCCATACGCCGCGTCATATCGCCTTCCCCGCAGAGCAGATCCCGCAGAGTGATATTTTTCAGAACGTTGTCCAACACGTCCTGAACCGTGGTCCACACGACCCGGATCGCGCAGTCATTCGTATGTGAGCATACTTTCTCAAGTCCCGCATGCCGTTCGCAGAACTTGGCGCTGAAAAACCGGCCACCAAGCACGTCCATCACCGAACTGACGGAGATCTCTTCCGGCGTGCGCGCCAGCGTATAGCCGCCGGCTTGGCCGCGAACAGACGCCACCAGGCCGCCAAGCCGTAGTAATCGCATCAACTTGGCGACATTCGGAATAGAAAGGCCTTCGGCCTTGCTGATCTCCGGAATGCTCAGGCTCTGCCCGGGCTCCAGGCGCGCCATGTGCAGCAAACACCGCAGTCCGTATTCTTCCTGAGCGCTTAACTTCATGACCTTATTGTTAAGCCTGCACGCCGGAAGTGCAAGGGGGTAGAGCAAAAGGATACCGTCGCTAACTATATGATCTCGTACGGTTTCTGCGCCCTTCCTGCCCGATTTGCTATGTTAGTGGGGGTTTCATGCCTTTTCAGATCCAGCCCGTCAAGGAGTTCCTGATTATGCCGGCGCTGCCGGCTGCGCTCTCGCGATTGAGCGAGCTGGCGTATAACATTGTCTATAGCTGGGACCACAATATCCGCGCCGTTTTCCGGCGTTTGGACCCCGTACTGTGGCGTTCCAGCGGTCATAACCCGGTACTCATGCTGGGTCACATTCCCCAGAGCACCCTCGAGCGGGCGGCTCGCGACCAGCGCTACCTCGCCGTCTACCGCCGCGCCTGCGATCTTTTGGATGCCTACATGACCCGCCCGGTGTCCAGCGAAAAGCTGGTGGGATACTTTTCCATGGAGTACGGTTTGCTCGATTGCATGCCGATCTACTCCGGCGGTCTGGGTATCCTGTCGGGCGACCATTTGAAGGCGGCCAGCGACGCGCAGATTCCGCTCTGCGGGGTCGGGCTCCTGTACCAGCGCGGCTACATGCAGCAACGGTTGACCCACGACGGCTGGCAGACCGAGCGCAACCCCACCAACGACTTCTACACGCTGCCCGTCCAGCCCTGTCAGGATAAGGATGGCAATGAAGTCAAGGTAAAGGTGCGGCTGCCCGGCACCGACGTCACCATCAAGGTCTGGCACATGAACGTGGGACAGGTGAAGCTCTACCTGTTGGACACGAACATCCCGGAGAACACCACCGAGGAAGCCCGCGACATCACCGACATGCTGTATGGCGGCGACCTCCATACCCGCATGCGGCAGGAGATCGTGCTAGGTATTGGCGGCATCCGCGCCTTGAAGGCGCTCGGCCTCCAGCCCACGGCCTATCACATGAACGAAGGCCACTCGGCTTTCCTGGCCATCGAGCGCATCCGCGTGATCATGAAGGAGCAGGGGCTGAACTTCGACGAGGCCCTGGAAGCCACGCGCCGGAACAACGTTTTCACCACCCACACGCCGGTCCCCGCGGGCATCGACCTGTTCGACACCGGCATCATGCACCAATACTTCCATCAGTATTGCGACGAGGCCGGCATCACTTTCTCCCAACTGCTTTCGCTCGGCAAGCGAAATGTCAATGACCACGGCGAGCCGTTCTCGATGGCGATCTCGGCATTGCAGACTTCGGCCTACCGTAACGGCGTCAGCGAATTGCATCGCAAGGTCAGCCAGGCGATGTGGAGCGAGATGTGGCCGGAGTTGCCGACCTGGGAAGTGCCGATCGGGAACGTCACCAACGGCGTCCACCTGCCGACCTGGCTGAATGGGGACCTGGCGACCATCTACGACCAGTACCTGCAGCCCGATTGGCGCGACCGCCACTCCGATCCCAAGACCTGGGAACTGATCAAGGAAATCCCAGCGTCGGAGTTGTGGGAAGCGCGCCGCCATCGCAAACGTCTGCTGGTACAGTTTGCCCGCGAGCGGCTGGTGCAGCAGTCCCTGGCCAAGAAGGCGTCGTCGGCTGAAGTGCGCCGCGTGCACGATCTGCTGGACCCCGACGTCTTCACCATCGGCTTTGCGCGCCGCTTCGCCACCTACAAGCGCGCCACCCTGTTCTTCCGCGACGTCAACCGCCTGAAGAAGCTGCTGCTCAACCCGAAGATGCCCGTGCAGGTGATCTATGCCGGCAAGGCCCATCCGCGCGATCACGGCGGCAAGGTGCTGATCCGCGAGATCTACCAACTGACCCGTGATCCGGAGCTCTCCAAACGCATCGTCTTCCTGGAAGACTACGGCATCGAAGTCGCCCGCGAAATGGTGCAGGGCGTCGATCTCTGGTTGAACAATCCGCGCCGCGGCGAGGAAGCCTGCGGCACCAGCGGCATGAAGGCCGGTCTGAACGGCGTGCTCAACCTCAGCATCCTCGACGGCTGGTTCGACGAAGCCTATGAAGGATCGGGCTGCTGGGCCATCGGCGACCGCGAGCCTTACAGCGAAGACCAGGACGAGATGCACGCCAACTCCATCTATTCCATGCTCGAGAACGAAATCGTTCCCATGTACTACGAGCGGAAAGAGGAGAGCTATCCGGAAGAGTGGATCAAGCGCATGAAGATGTGTTTGACGACCCTCAGCCCGCGCTTCAACTGTTCGCGCATGCTCGAGCAGTACGATCTGCAGATGTACGAACTGGCCCATCGCGGCTGGATGGGCGTGATCAAGGAAGGCTTCGACGGGGCCCGCCGCAAGGTGGAGTGGAACCGCGAAATCGAGCTCGCCTGGAACCGCGTCCGCTTCCTCGAAATGACTACCGGCGCCGAGAACCGCGTCCTCAGCGGGCATCCCATCCAGATGCGCGCCATGGTCGATCTGGCCGGGTTGAAGCCGTCCGATGTGCGCGTGGAAGCCGTCGTCGGCCGCGTGGGAGCCGAAGGCCACCTCGAAGAGATGCAGGTAATGGCTTTGAATCCGGCCGAGCCGAATGGCGATAACGCCTGGGTCTTCTCCGCCCAGTTCGTTCCCGGCCAGACCGGGCGCCTGGGCTATGCCATGCGCATCAGCCCGAACCACTATGACGATCCGCTAAGCCGGCCCTGCAACTCGCTTTTGCGCTGGGGCCAAAAGTAGGGCCGCCATCCGCCTTTGCCCGATAGGGGCGCCAGTCCGCGCGGGGCATACGTGTGCCCCGCGCGGGCTTGCGATAATGGAAAGAACCGTCCATGAAGAAGTTCTACATCGAAACCTTCGGCTGCCAGATGAACGTGCACGACTCCGAAAAGGTGATCGGCACCCTGGAAGCGCGGGGCTACAACCAGGTAGAGACGCCGGAAGCGGCCGACTTGGTTCTCTACAACACCTGCAGTATCCGCGATAAAGCCGAGCAGAAGGTTTTCGCGCGCCTCCAGGAGTTTAAGCGGAACCATAAGGGCAAGCAGTTCGGCGTGCTGGGCTGCGTGGCGCAGCAGGAAGGCGAGCGCATCTTCGAGAAGGCGCCGCACGTCAGCCTGGTTTGCGGCTCGGCCAGCTACAACGCCTTGCCCCAAATGCTCGTGCAGTTGGAGGCCGGCAACAAGCGGGTGACGGGCCTCAGCCTGGACACCGAAGACACCTTCGAAACCCCGGTGACCCGCCGCGATAACCCGCACCGCGCTTACATCACCATCATCGAAGGCTGCGACAAGAGTTGCGCCTACTGCGTGGTGCCGTTCACCCGCGGTCCCGAGCGCAGCCGTACGGCGGACAGCGTGCTAGCCGAGGCGCGGCAACTGGCCGAACTGGGCTACACGGACATCCAGTTGCTGGGACAGAACGTCAACAGCTACCGCGATCCGGCCGGCGGCATGGAGTTTGCCGGCCTGCTCCGCGAAGTGGGCCGCGTCCCAGGCTTGCGCCGCGTGCGCTTCACGACCTCCCACCCTCGCGACTTTGGCAAGGATATTGTCGATGCCATCGAGGAGAATCCGGTGCTGGCGAACTTCGTCCATCTCCCGGTGCAATCGGGCTCCAGCCGCGTCTTGGCCGCCATGCAGCGGCAGTACACGCGCGACCAGTACATGCAGCGCATCGAGTGGATGAAGAACTCACCGCGCGACATCGCCCTGTCCACCGACATCATCGTCGGCTTCCCCGGCGAGACCGAGGAGGACTTCCAGGCCACCCTCGCCTTACTGGACGAAGTGGAATACGATTCGGTCTTTAGTTTTAAGTACTCGCAGCGGCCGAACACGCCCGCGCTGCGCTTGCAGGATCAGATTCCCGAGGAAGAAAAGAGCCGCCGGCTGACCATCCTCCAGGAGAAGCAGCGCGGCATTCAACTGCGCCGCAATGCGGATTATATTGGGCGGGTCGAGCAGGTGCAGGTGGAAGGATTCAATAAGGCCACCGGCCAGTGGATCGGCCGCACTTCGCAGAACAAAACGCTCAATTTCGCGCGTGGCGCCGCCGACAGCGATCTGACCGGGCAGTACCTGGATGTACGGGTCCTGCGGGCCGGTCCAAACTCGCTCGTTGGAGAAAACGCCGCGTTTGCCAACGCGCTACAGTAGAGGTGCGGGGGAGTGACATGGAAGTTGAAATGAAGATTCGCGGTCTGATGATGGATCCGGTCACCAACATGCCGATCGTGATCCTCAAGGACGCGTCTGGGAATGCCATTCTGCCCATCTGGGTGGGCATCTACGAAGCCAACGCCATCGCTCTCGAGATCGAGAAGGTATCCACACCGCGGCCGATGACCCATGACCTGATTAAGACGGTGCTTATGGGCCTGGAGACCCAGGTGCGTAAGGTGGTGGTCAACGAACTGAAGGAAGACACCTTTTACGCCATCATCTGGCTGGAGAAAGACGGCGAACTGATCACCGTGGACTCGCGCCCGTCCGATGCCCTGGCGCTGGCCTTGCGCCTCGATTGCCCCATCTATGTCGAAGAGGCGGTGTTGAAGTCGTCCAAGATGGCCAATGCCATGTCGGACCGCGTCAACCACGACGAATTGCGGCGCTGGCTGGAGAATCTCAGCGACGAGGACCTTGGCCGCTACAAGATGTAGCCAGGCTTTCCCAACCCCGAGATGATTACCGCGAAAATGCTGGACCGCCTGGTGGAGGCGGAAATCCAACTCATGCCCCTCACCCAGATCGAGAACCATTGGGTTTTCGGACGCGATGGATTCGTGGCACTGGTAGAGCGGACCAAGGAGAATGGCGTCGGGCGGATCGGGTCGCCGGGACTGCTGACCGAACGCGGCATGGCGGTGCTGGTCGAGCGCGACGGCCGCAGGGTGTTTGTTGCCAAGGGGTTCGAAGAGTCGGCTAGCGAGGAGCAGGTGACCCTGCTGCGCTCCTTCGCCCGCGATTTGGAAGCCGCGCTTACCCCCTAAACGCAACCTAATCCTAAGGCCTTTTCCCGCCGATAGCAGGAGAGAGACCCGGTTTCGTTTCCTCAACCGGGAACCCCGAAACCCAAATCTCCGTCTTTGCTCACAGGGAGGGTTCCATGCGCTACTGGGCCTTATTCGCTGCCAAACTGGCCGGCGTCGCGGTTTTCCTTGGCCTGGCATGGCCCCTGATCCGCACTTTGCTGCCGATGCGGGAGAAAGTGCTCCAACACCGCATCCATGAGATGGGGGATAACTTGTTCTGGTATTCCCTGGCCGTGTATGGTTTCTGGATGCTCGGCGCCGGATTGGTGTATCTCGCTGTCTGGGATCAGCGCTATCGCTGCCGCACCTGCCTGCGCCGTCTGCGCATGCCCATCGAACGCGGCTCCTGGAGCCGCCTGCTCACCGGGCGCCCCACCCTCGAATACATTTGCCCGTTTGGCCATGGCACACTGAAGGTGCCACAACTTCACCTTACGGGGAAAGAGCCGACGAATTGGGCCGAGCATCAGGACATCTGGAAGGAACTGGAAGAACTCTCCACCAAAGGGTGAGCCGGGGTGTCGCCTCTTGGCGGATTGTCCTGGGCTTGGCGGTGTTGGCCGCTTTGATCGGGTTTGCCGCGCTGCTGTCCGGCCCCTATTACCGCAACTGGAGACTCCAACGGTTTCTGGAAGAGACGGCCTACTCCGCCGCCGCCACCCCTGCGCCGGAGTTGATCGGAGCGAACATCGCCGAACAGGCCGCCCGCTTGGGCATTCCGGTTCGCAGCGACCAGATCCGTGTCTCCCGTAGCGATCGGGGGCTCTATCTGGAGGCCCGTTACATCGTCCGGGTGGACTTGCTGTTGTATACCGTGGACCTTCACTTCCGCCCGTCGGCGGGAGTCCGCTAGGTATCGACGGGTACTGCTGCTAGAATAATCAGTTTTGCAGCCAAGGACGCACCCGTGAACCTCCTGCTCCGCACCTATAGCCTGCTCTTCCATCTCCCCCTGGCCCTGTTTCTGTTTGCCGTGGGGAGTTTTTCCTACCTCCAGAACGTGAAGAATCTCAATATCGACATGCTGCCGTGGACTGGCGCCACACTGCGCGGCTGGGTTCTTACGCTGGGGCTGGTCGGCCTGCTTTCGATCTTGCTGGCCGTGCTGCGCAAGCTGCGGGTACTGTTCGCGCTCTATGCCGTGGCGATCTTCCTGCTATCTCTGTACGCCGTCTTCGCATCCGGACACCGATTCGACGGGGTTTCGGATTTCCGCTGGGCGCTGGCCTTCGTAGCCGGGGCTTTCGGGGCCATGATGGGCTCCTTCGTCCACGCCACGAAGCGCTAGCGCGCGTTCCCTACTGGCACCGCGCAATCGCCCGGCTGACGCTCGATCCGGCCGTGTTGCGGACAACGGCATTCCCTTGTCCCAGCGTCTGCGGATTACCTTGGCTCAACCGGTAGTTGGCGCGAATCCGGAAGGTCCCGCCATTCCGGGCCGCATCCTCCGAACTGAAGTAATCCCGTGAAGCTTCATCCAGCCGCACCGGGTAGGTGTTCTGCCCGAACGTAAGGTCCGCCGATACCAGTTCCCGCGTTGTCGAATACCCGCTGACCTCGACATCGAAACCGCCGGTGCCGGGGATGTAGCAGACGTTCGTCAGTACCGGCGCAAGACGCGGAAGGCGCCCAACCTGAGCGGCTTCTTTACTAAACGGGATGCCGGCGGCACGTACGTTCGTCACCTTGACGGTAACCTTGCTCGCCACCGTGCCGGTGTTGACGATCTGCGCCGCGGGCGTCGCCACCCGCTGGCCGGCGGCGATCGTCACCGGCAAGATACGCTGCCCGGTACTGAACCGCAGCCGCGGATCGGCCCGGTTCAACTCCGGCGTGGCACTCCCGGTCTCCGGCTCCACTTCGATGACGAGATCCGCTTCCACTGGTAGCAGGTACGGAGCAGTCAGTTCGGCCGAAACTCGTGGTCCGGCCGTCGCGGGCGTCAGACTTGCCGGCAAACCCGTAACCTTTAGATCCGGAAGCGGCGGCACTTCCACCGGCAGTTCACAAAGCTGCGTCGTGCGCTGGTTGCTGCGGTCGGCTACCGTGATGAGCAGACCCAGGTAGCCCGCGGCGGAAGGCGTTCCGGCAAGCGTGCCATCGGTGGCCAGACGCAGACCCGGAGGCAGCAACGCGGCCGAAGAGAACGTGTAGGGCTCGACGCCACCCGCCGCGGTGAGCTTCGTCGAATAGGCTTGGCCCAGTTCGCCCGAAGGCAGCGGACAGGCGTTCGTCAACCGCAGAGCCTGCGGTTGCACTCGCAGGTCGCAACTGCGCGTGGTCACCCGTCCGGCCGCATCCGTCACCCGCAGCGCCACCGGGAAGGTTCCGGCAGTGGCGAACGCGCCCGATAGCGAGCCGTCCGCACTGATGCGCAACCCCGCCGGAAGCGGTTGCGCCTCGGCGAAGCGATAGGGCTCGGCTCCGCCGGTGGCGAAGATCCGATGCGCGTAGGGTTCCCCGACATGGGCGTCCGGCAGCGGACAACTGCCTAGCGAGTAGCTGCCCTGCTTCACCGCGACATTGCATCCGGCGGCAGCCGTCTGCCCGCGAGAGTCCGTCACCCTTAACCGGAACGAAGCGTTCCCGGCGGCAAGAGGCGTACCCGTCAAAGCACCGGCCGGGGACAGCCGCATCCCGGCAGGCAACGAGCCGCCGGCGACCGACCACGTATACGGCCCTGCCCCGCCCGCCGCGCTCAGCGTCTGCGAGTAGGCAGCACCGGAAGTCGCATCCGGCAGCGGACACGCCGAGCTCACCCGGATCTCCGGATACAGCACCACGAGACCACAACCCGCGCGCACCGTCTGGCCGCGCGTGTCTTCGATGTCCATCTCAAACGGCCACCAGTTCGGCGTCGTAGGCTGCCCTTCCAGAACCCCATTGGGCTGCAACACGATGCCCGGCGGCAGTTGTCCCACTGGCTTGAAACGGTAAGGACCGAAACCGCCGCGCGCTTCCAGCCGGAAGGAGTACGGCACGCCGCCCGTTGCATTCGGCAAGGGGCAACTGGAGCGCAACTGCAGATCGGCTGGCTGCACGGTCACCATGAATTGCTTGAGAGCGGGAACGGCCCCCAGCACCTCACTGCGGGCGGCGACCAGCACCGGCCACGACCCCGGTTCAACCGGATTGCCCGAAAGTACCCCATCTGCGTTCAGTTGCAGGCCCGGCACGCCGCCGGACACCGTGGCGTAGCGGAAGGGACCGGCGCCGCCCTGCGCCGCCAGCCGCGCTTCATAACGAGTGTTCACCGCCCCCGAAGGCAACTGCGCGTTGGTGCGGAAGCTTATTACCGGGGGATCCACCGTGATCTGGCAGCGCCGCGTCACCGACACCACTTCGCCCTCATCGGTGGCCTCCACGCGTACCGTGAAGGGATACTCACCCGGCGTGTTGATCGTGCCTGACAGAACTCCGGCGCCACTCATCGACAGGTTCGGCGTGGGAAACTCCGGGTCCGGCACAAGCGACCACCGGTAAGGCGGCCGGCTCCCGCCAGCGTTAAATCGGAACGTATAGGGCTGCCCGGACGAAGCATTCGGAATCGGACAACCGGTCAGCATGGAGAGCGCCTCGAGAATCGCCCCTTCGCGACCCCGGTAGACCCAGCGTCCGGACTGCCCGCTACTGGCACCCGGCGTACGCCCGCGCGTCAGGCTGTACGAACCGAAATCCAGGAACGAGCCGGGGATCAGCGACCCCGGCAACTGAAAGGATGTGCCGGGCAGACCCGATCCGTTGGACCAGCCCGCCGATGCCGACACGCCGCCTAAGCCGTTCGTCCCCCCGCTGGCGTCACCTGTTTCCCAGGAAATCCGGCTGTAGTTGAACTCGATATCGAAGTTCCCCGGTCCCGTATCCTCGCGATGGATCAGCACAAGCTGGAAGCTGTTGGTCTTATCGGCCTTCGAGTTGAAGTAGCCGACGTCCACCCAATTCACGCCAAAGGCGGGGCGTCCGTTCACCGTATCGTTGCCGTACGTCACCAGCCGCGACGCGCTGTTGCGCGTATCCACGTCCGCAAAGAACGGCGCGATGATCTCGCGGCTGACGTTGTTCAGCCCGAACGGCGTAAAGGTGGCCAACGCCGAGTCGAACGTGACGTTGCCGTTGTTGTTCACGAACACCACGCTGCGCTGCCGCCCAAAGAAATTGATAGTGAAGCCCAACGTCGTCGCCGGCGCCGACCCGTCGTCGTTAGCCGGAATGGAGTTGGTGTTAAAGCCCGCGTTATTTCGAATCTGCCCAAAGCCAGGCATCGCCAGCAGGGCACCCAGCGCGAGCGGCATCAGCCGGCGCATCATTGCACACCCCCTTCGCTCATCGTCTCGACAAGGGATAGCGTGGGCGGCCCCTCCTCCCCAGCGTCCAACAGGAACAGACGTCCATCTTCCAGGGCGACCAGAAAGGCGGCACCATGGGCGGTGGATAGCGACTTCACTTGCCCGGCGGCATCCAGCGCGACCGCCTCCCCGCCGCGAGCGGGAACCAACAGAAGCTTGCTCCCGGAGGCAAGCAGCGCCTTCGACCCGTCGGCGGACAGGCAAAGCCCGGTAGCTCCGGAGAGCGCCGCCAACGCCTCCTGCCGTCCGCGATCCAGCTTCGGCAGCAGCGCCAGCCCGCCCTCCTGCACTAGCAGTAAGTCATGTGTATTGTTCAGAAAAGCCGCGCCGCGTACGCCAGACGCCAGCTCCTCCGAGCCGCCTTCGTCCAGACGCAACAGGGTGCCGTCCCGCAGCACCGCGACAACAGCCTTGCCGTCATCGCTAAGCGCTACACTCGTGACGCCTTCGTCAACGTCCAGCGAACCGAGCCGTTGCGCCGCCGCATCCAGCCCCGTCCAGATCTCCAGCCGCCCGCCCGCCCGTACCCCCAGCGCTTGGCTGCCCGGCGAGAAGTACAGGTCGCCCGCCGGAATCGCAGTAGCATCCGCCGACGCCGTAGCGCCGCGTAAGTCCACTCGTATCAGCGTTGTCCCACCCGGCGCCACCCCGAACGCCATGCGCTGGCTGGGCGCAATCCACACCGACTCCAATGACAAGCCGAGCACCAGCGGCTCCCGCAGGGACGCCGCGCCCGGCACTCCTTCTATGGATCGCAGGCTTTGGGATTCAGGATCGAAGCGATACCCCGCCGTAGGCGCCGTCAGATCCACCGAAGCGACCTGGGCGGCTGCCAGCAGCGGTATAGCCAAACCGTATAAGAGCGTTTTCATCTCACCGTCCTCGCGCGGGCCGAGAGCCTTCGCGTACGAAGTGCCTCATGCGAGAACATCGGTGGTTCCGGGCAGGAAGTTTACGGGGGCAAAAACTTAGCCTTACTACGGCCCGTTTGCCCAGAGCTAAGGGAATCGCCTTAGTCGAGCTTCAAACATGCGGAGCCGGCTTTCGGCAAGTCTACGGCGTTCCGTAACGTGCGCGTTGGACTTTGGCCATCGATCCCAGACGGCGAGAGCCTTGCGCTGCCACTCCGCTGCCTTTGCCGGATGCCCGAGCTGCATTTCGAGACCGGCGGACTGCTCGTAAACGCGCGCGATGGGGTTGAGCGCTTCAAACCGGGCAGCTTCGCGGCCGGCAAGGCCTTCCACCCATTGGCGGGCTTGCGCGAGGTTCCGCTCCGCCTGTGGCCACTGGCGCTTCCGCGCGTGGGCCTCGGCGGCGATCTGGTGCAGCAGCGCCATCGTGAGAGCCTCGCTGAAGCCATGGGCCGAGGCGCCGGAATGTTCTTTCCAGAGGGGCCAGGCGGTTTCGAGGTAAGAGAGCGCGGCGTCGGGCTTGCCGGCGTCCACCATCACCTGCGCGGCGGTCAGATAGGCATTGCGGCGGCGCGCGGCAATGAGCCCATGATTGGGACGCTGCCGGCGCAGTTCCTCAAGCAAAGCGAGGCTCTCCCGCATTCGGGCGACGCCCTCGGCGGGGTCCAACCGGACTACCGTGCGGGCGAGCAGATACAGGCCGGAGGCGACGCCCAACTGGCTATCGAGGTTCTCCGGGTCTTTGGCTCGTAAGGCGATCCACCCGGCAAGGTCCGCCCGGCGCAGCGGCAGGGCCGCGGCGGGGTCGTCGAAGCCAAGCTTTACCGGATTGTCGAGGAAGCGCACCTGCCGGTCATACAGCAGCAAGCGGGCGCGCAGGTTACTTGGATCGTTGGGCGCCTCGCGCAGAACTTCTTCGACGAAGGCCACGGAACGGCCGTAGTGGACCTTGGCGGCGGGGAGGTCGCCCATTGCCAACAAAGCGTCGCCCATATCGAGTTCACTCAGGTGCAGCGGAATGCGCACATCCTTTTCGGATGCGAAAGGGCGGAGAAGATCGAGGGCCAGCCGATGGCAGGCGGCGGCTTGCTCCCAGTCGTCGCGCTCCTCGTGAACGAATCCCATGGATCGCCAGGCGCGCGCGGCTTCCTTGGCCAACTGCTTGGATGTGGGGTCCTCTTTCACCAGTTCGCCGGCGAGGCGAGTGGATTCCTTAAGGCTCAGGAGCGCGGCCTCGGTCTGCCCCTGGCCCAGCCGCAGACGGCCGATGCGCTGGTAGACGTCGGTAAGCGGCTTACGCAGGCCGCGGTCCAACTCGATGCCTCGCAGGTACAGGTCGCGGGCCTTCTCATAGCTTTGTAGCGCCTCGGCGCGCTTTCCCAGGTTGGCCGTGCCGGCGCCGCCCAGCGCGTCGCCCACCTTGCGATAGGCAAGCGCAAGATCGGTGATCAGGCCAACGTCATTGCCGGCTCGCACGGCCAGCCGGTCCAGGTATTGGCGGGCGACTTCGAGGATCTTCTCTCGCGCCTTCAGCGAGCCGGGGACCTTGGTAATCTCGTCGTGAACATCGAACAACACCGCACGGGCCAGGCCGCGCACCTCCTCAAAGCGTTCCTGCGCGAGCCGCCCTTCGCGGATGGCAATGCCCGCACCAACGCCCAACGAAAGCGCCACGGCGATACCGGCGGCGAGCGACAGCTTGTGACGCCGTACGAACTTACCGGCCCGATAGCGGACGGTGTCGGGCCGGGCCAGCACCGGCAGGTCGCGCAACGTGCGTTCAAGGTCGCTAGCGAGATCCTGGGCGGAGGCATAGCGCCGCTCCGGCTCCTTGCGCATCGCCATGCGCAGGATGTTGTCCAGGTCCGACCCAAGGTTGGCGGGCGCCGGCTCGCTTTCGCAGATCGCCCGTTCGATCTCACCCGGGGTGGTGGCCGCCACGATATAAGGTTGACGTCCGGTGAGGAGCTCGTAAAGCACTACGCCCAGGGAATAGACGTCGGAGGCTGTCGTGATCGGCCCGCCGCGCACCTGCTCCGGACTAGCGTACTGGGGGGTGAGCGCGCGCAGCCCGGTGCGAGTGACATCCGCCTCCGCGCCGGCCAACTTGGCGATCCCGAAATCGAGCAGCTTGGGCGAACCCTCCTCGTCGACAAGAATGTTGCCGGGCTTGAGGTCGCGATGGATGATGAGGTTGCGATGGGCGAACTGGACGGCCTCGCAGACATGTAGGAACAGGCGCAGGCGGGCGTCCCGGTCGAGGCGATGCCGCTCCGCGTAGCGCACGATACTGTCGCCCTTGACGTAGTCGAGCACCAGGTACGGCAGTCCCGACGAGGTTTCGCCTCCGTCCAGAAGGCGTGCAATATGGGGATGATCGAGAGTGGCCAGGATCTGCCGTTCGCGAAAGAAACGCTCGCGGGCATAAGGGGTATCCAGACCGAGGCGCAGCACCTTGATGGCGACTTCCTTCTGAAAGGCATGGTCCGCCCGGAAGCCGCGGTAAACCACGCCCATGCCGCCTTCCCCAAGGCGGCCGGAAGCCTGCCAGGGACCGAAGCGGGTATCGGTGGAGGCGTCGAGCAGCGATGTACCTTCGCTCACTGCCTGGGCCACGGTTTGCGCGCCGCGCCCATCGCTGCCAAGCAGCTTTTCTACTTCGAGGCGTAAGCCGGGCTCGGCATCCCGCAGCACGGCCTCGCGTTCGGCGGGAGGAGCGTCGGCCAAACGGTGGAAGAGGGCCTCGATCTCCCGCCAGCGCCCGGCTTTCATTTAGGGGGAGTCTCGCTGAGGTAGTTGTGCAGCCACGCTTCGGCAAGCCGGTGTTCGCGCATGATCGTGGAAACGGAGATGCCCATGGCTTGCGATATCTCTTCGCTGGATAGACCGCCGAAGTACTTCAGTTCGACGAGCTTGGCCTTGCGCTCATCGAAGCTTTCCAACTCGCGGAGAGCATCGTCGAGGGCCAGCAGCAGGCTTCCGCGCTCGGCCGCGAAGGAGATGGCTTCATTGAGCGTGATTCGGTTACCGCTACCGCGCTTGGCGGCCCGGTGCCGGCGGGCGTGGTCGACCAGGATCTGGCGCATGAGGCGGCAGGCGACGGCGAAGAAGTGAGAGCGGCTGTGCCATTCGGTGGAATCGAGTTGGACCAGGCGCAAATAGGCTTCATGGATGAGTGCGGTGGGTTGCAGGGTATGCCCTTCGCGTTCCAGGGCAAGACGCGAGGCGGCCAGACCGCGGAGTTCGTTGTAAACCAGAGGCGCCAATTCCTCCAGCACGTCGCGATTCCCGCCGCTCCAGCGGCGTAACAACTGCGTGACGTTCCCTGGATCAGATCCGGCCGCCATAGGCTTCCCAAAAAATTATACAAGCCGTGGCAAGTTTCGGGTGTGTGTTGCGCTTTCTTGCCCGGAGCGAGAGACAAGGGCGGCTAGCCCGAAGGAGACACACCATGAGAGGCATCATTTTCGTTCAGGAACACAATTCCCACGGCCACGACGCAACCGGGGCCTTCCGGCCGAAAGCGCAGGAGTTCGCGCGTTACCACGGCATTACGGACATCCAGTTCATCGACAACCACAAGAAGGGGCCGGAGCGGGCCAAGAAGCTGCTTGAGACACTGGAGTCCCGGCAGAACCTGGAGGTTGTGGCGTACTTCGGCCACGGGCTGTCGTATGGGTTGGCAACGGCGCAGATCTACCGTCATGACAATGGGGGTAAGGCGGCATTCAAGAAAGCGCTGCAGAAAAGCACGGGAGCTGGGGCGAAGTTGCTGCTCTACGCCTGCTCCGCGGGGGTGCGCGGCGGGTGGGCCGACGAGTTGTCGCAGATGATGGGCCCGGGCATCACCATCTTCGGGCACGACCGCGCGGGCCATTGCTCGACCAATCCGTATGTGACCCGGTACCCGGCGGGTCCGGCGGGCTCAGAGTACGTGATTCCAGGGACCACGCATCATCCGCAATGGAAGAACTGGGTATGTAAGCTCAAATGCGAACGGTCACAGCAACCGCTCTGGCTGCGGTTCCCCTTCATGACCACGGAAGCCATCCTGGCGGAATGCGCGCGTTACGATCACACGAAGGCGAAGAGCCACAACGAGCACTGCCCGTACCACACGCACCATTTGAAGTGCGACGAGGGCAAGAAGCATCCGGAGAAGTTCATGGGACACACTTTGGCGCCGAAGCCCTCGCAGCCGCACGCGCGCCACCACTAGTGCGGCTTCAACACGACCTTGATACAGTCCTCATCCTTGGCGAGGAACTTCGCGAAGCCATCCGGAG
Source organism: uncultured Candidatus Solibacter sp. (assembly GCA_964385495.1). Classification (GTDB taxonomy): domain Bacteria; phylum Acidobacteriota; class Terriglobia; order Bryobacterales; family Bryobacteraceae; genus CADEFT01. The sequence goes on along the minus strand of CAYLPH010000009.1, from coordinate 6,937 downwards.
CCTCGTCCAACTTCAGGCGGTGCGTGATGATGTAGCTCGGGTCAATGTCCACCTTCTCAATCCGCTCCAACAGCGGCTTCAGGTAGCGGTGTACATGCGTCTGGCCCGTCTTCAGCGTCAGCGACCGGTTCATGATCGAGCCGATCGGGAACTTGTCGATAAACCCGACATACACGCCGATTACCGACACTGTCCCGAATCGATGTACTTCAGGAACGACGGCAGTTGTTCGTAGTTGTGCCAGTAGGAGTAAACTTCGTCCGGCTCGCGGTTGATGATGATGGTTTCCCTGGCTTGGGCGCTCATCTGGCGCCCCGCCGTGCGCGACAGCATGCCGCCGCCCGCCGATCCCGATGCGCTCAACTGCCGCGCGCAGTAGACGTCCAGCGCGGTCACGCCCGCCACCGCCACCAGCGCCGCCCACAGCCTGGCGTTGTCGTTTTCCTCTGAGTGGATTGCCGTCCATTCCGGACTCGTTCTCACGTTCTCTCATGGCGCACCTCCTTGCGGTTCGAGAACCGCCGCCCCGGAGGTGTTACCCGTCTTATTTACTTGGGTTCGCCGAAGGTGATCTTCGATTCCGCCCCGAATCGCTTGTACTCGCGGTATTCGATGTTCATCCGGATGCGCAGCGGACCGTTACGGAATTCGAGCACATCGTCGGCCACCGTGCGGTCCGGAAACCAGAGGCCATCCACTTCCCGGCGAATCGTTGTAAACCGGGGGAAGAGGTTCTCCTGCTTCAAGCCCAACGATTGCGGTACGGCACGCCCTTCCATGCGGATGACCGCGTAGCTATCCTGCAGGACCCACACCAGCCCCTCGAACAGTCGCTGCCCGTGCAGAATCTGGCGCGGCGAGACCAGCAGTACCCAGCAGGCTTTGCCCTCCACCTGCTCGTCGCCCTTGAACTGCGCGCGGTAGAGCATCAGTTGCTCACGCGTGAACAGAAACGGCTGCACTTCGCGGAGGTCGCGGAAGTCTTCCTCGGTCAGGCGCAGGCGATCCAGCGTGGAGAGAGGCTTGCCCAGCATCTGCTCGTGCCGCTGGCCATCGGGAGTGAAGACCACATCGCGGGATTCGCGGTATTCGCCGCGCTTGCGCCCGCGCACCTCGAGTTCTTCCACCAGTACCTTCTGGCGGTAGGCGTAGTTGGCGCGCACGCCTTCGGTCTGCGTCTCGCGTTCGAGTACGCGCTTCAACAAGTCGGGCGGAGGCTCGGCCGCGGGCAGGGCGAGCGGCAGGGCCGATGTTACGATGAACCAGATGCGGAAGAGTCTCACGGGCTTCTGGATCGCTCTGCTGGGGCTCTGGATGGCTGGTACGGCGGGCGTCATCCTTTACGCTACCCAACAGCATATCCCAGCCCGCGTGTGGTTACCGGCCCTATGCGCGCTGCTGGTGGAAGCCAGCCTGTATATCGCGACAGGTTTCGTTCCCGTACGCGAACGCCTGACGCGCTTGGGCGGCAAATTGCCTCTGGTGTTGATGGGCACGGCGATTGTTCCGTACCTCATCTTTGGACTCGGCACCGGCACCTTCCGCCCGCAGTCCGTGGCAATACTGCTGGTGCTGGCTGGTGTGGCGGCGTTCTGGTATCGCCTCATGCCGCGCGGCCCCTATACGGACCTGCTGTATCTGGCCCTAATGGGCGGGGTGTTCCTCACGCGCGTGTTCGCCGGCATTTACATCAACCCTGTGGGCAAACCCGAGTTGGACATCATCGGCCGCATGATGTGGATGCGTATCGGCATGGTATCCATCCTGGTGATGCGCAAGGCGGAGCCGGTGGACTTCGGCTTCGTGCCGCGCGCCAAGGACTGGGGGATCGGGCTGCTGTTCTATCTCTGTTCGCTGCCGGTTGTGCTGCCGCTGGCGCTGGCGATCGGCTTCGTACAGACCCGGACGCCGCAATTCGGTTCACGAACGCTGCTGGCGGCGGTGGGCACCTTCCTGGCGTTTTTGTTGGTGGTGGGCCTGGCGGAGGAACTCTTCTTCCGGGGCCTGCTCCAGCCGCAACTACAGAAGCTGACGGGACAGTTCACGGTGGCGCTGGGGCTGACCTCGCTGGTGTTTGGCTCCGTGCATCTGCCGTATCGCGCGTTCCCGAACTGGAAGTTTGCGCTGTTGGCGACGGTGTGTGGGGTGTTCTACGGACTGGCTTATGCGAAGGCGAAGAGCATCCGGGCAAGTACGGTTACGCATGCGTTGATGGTCACGACGTGGCGTGTCTTTTTCCAGTTGGTGTAGCGTGATCATGGAGCACTGTCCGGCCTGCGGCACGATTCTCTCCGAGCCGTGGACGTTCCCGATCCAAGGCCGTAGCGTGCCTTGCAGGAATTGCGCATCGCCGATCCCCAAGCCTGCCGACTGGAAACAGTGGGGTGAACTGACTCGCCTGCCGCCAGGTATACGCGTTACACAGCGGGTGAAACAAGTGTGGATAGTCGCGGATCCCGATCCTAAATTAGTGGCTCTGCTTTGGGTAGGGCTCGGCCTCTACGTGTTTGGTGCCGGCATGTTCGTGCTATTGGTTGACGGAGGGCGTGATCCGGTGCTTCGTAACATACTGGCCGCCGCCGGGCTTGTATGCCTTTGGCCATGCGCTCGCACGACGTGGGCGTTCGTCGAACTCTGGATCTCCGGCGACATCATCACTTTAGCTACGGGCTTGCAGCCATTTCGGTCAACGCGAACGTTCCAGAGTAGCGCCGTTCAGCGCGTCCTGCTCAGAACTGAGGGGCGCGCTCAGGTGCAGCGGATCGTAGTGGCAACCCCGGACGGCGAAGTGCGCTTCGGAGAAGAGCTATCCCGGGAGCAACGGGTATTCCTCGCCCGGGTGCTACTGGCGACGGCTTTTCAGGCGGATTGACGTGGCGAGACCGCTCCCTTGCGGTCGCGGCTTCGGTCGGGTGCCACCTCGCGAGGCGGCGTGGGTACGCTAAGGCAGCGCTGATGGTTCCGACGTGGCGCGGTGATTACTCGATTGGCTTTCCGAAGGGCTTCATCCCTCGCTCCAGCACCGTCTTGGGCAACGGGCCATTCCCACAAAGAGTGAATGACCCGAAATCCTTGTACCAGTCGCCATCCGGCGCGATTGGAGTTGTCTTCGCCCAATCTTGAAGCTTCTGAAGATCCGTGAGTGAGATACTTCGATCGTCAACCCGCTGGAGTAGATGATGCCAGACCGCGCGGGGCAGGTTAGCGAACTGGATCTTCGGCAATAGCGTCCACTCCGAAAATCGAGCGGATCAGTTCCTTCCCCGCCGCTTCCTTTTCCGCTGGATCGCTCGCCCCCAGAAAGCGGCTGTGAGAGGCCGCAAGTTGCCGTTTGGCTTCCGCCTCGGCCTGAAGGCCTCGCTCGGCAAGTACCACTAGCGCGCGGCTGATTGTGACGTGACGCTCGTTGGCTACGCGCCGCACCTCGGAGGCTATGTTGGCCGGAATCGTCACACTGTGCCGAACTGGCCGCGCTGCCCGTCGCTGAGTTGCCATGCCTTTCTCTATGTTAGCGTGCCCGTTCGTAAACGTGGGTCGCAGCCACAAACGACGATAGATTACTCCACCTCGCGGGGCGCCGTGTACCCGGCCTTCGAGATCACCTGGTACTTGATCGGTTTCCCCTTCTCATCGGTGACCTTCAGCGGCTCATTCGTCGCGGGATTCACCAACTCCACCTTCAGTTTCCGGAACTTGCCATCGCGGGCCTGGTTTGTGGGGTTGTACGTGATCATGTACTGGTTCCGGAGGGCCTCGTGAATCGCGCGGAAGATGCCGGGGAACTCGCCGTAGAAGCGTGGGAAGTAGGCCTGCCCGCCGGTCTCCCGGGTGAACACGCGCAGTTGGTTGTCGGCCTGCAGGAAGTCCATGCGGGCCAGCGCGCCCATATAGCCGCGGGCGTCCATCCACTCGCGCAGCGCCTGCATCAGGCCTAACGCGTAAATCGGCACGCCGGCGTTCTGCAGCGCCTTGCGTGTCTTGTCGAAGGTCAGCTTGCTGAACGTATCCATGCCGGAGGAAATGAGCACGATGGCCTTGCGGCCTTCAATCTCCGACATGCGCTCGGCGGTATCGACCAGCGCATCGTAGAGATTCGATTCCGAGTAGGCCGCAATGCGCAGCCGCTGCAACGCCTGCTGGGTCTGCTGGCGATCCGTGGTGAAGTCCGACAGAATCTCCGAACGCAGATCATAGGCGATTACGGCTACGTAATCCTCGGGCTTGAGGGTCTCCACGAACCCGTACGTCGCCATCAGCGTCTGGTACCAGGGCTCGCTCCAATATTGCTGGTAGAGGTTGCTGAACTCGATGACCATCGCCACTGTCATGGGCGCCTCGCCCTGGCCAAAGGTCGCAATCTGCTGCGGGACGTTGTCTTCGAGGACGCGGAAGTTGCCTTGGGGAATCTTTGGGATAAAGCGGCCCTTGTTGTCGAGCACGGCCACGTCCACACTTACGGTCATGCTGTCGGAGCGGAAGGTGGCGTCACCGGCGGGCGCATTCGGGTCGGCCTTCTTGCGCATGCGGGAAGGGATCTTCTCCGCCTCGGCTTCGGGAGGCTTCTCGCTGCCATCCGCGGCTTTCTTTCGCGGCCGCGCGACGGTCTCCGAGCCTTCTTTCTTTGGCCCTTGGGCTTCGGCGCCAACCCACAGACCCGCGATTGCCAGAACAGCCGGAATGACCAGGAAACGCTTCATAGGAGGGAAATCTCTACTCGCAGACTATACCACTTTGGCGCAACGCACCCTGCCGGGTAGCCCCGCGCCCAGTAGCCTTACTAGAGGATGCACCACGTTCCGCCACGGTTACAGAAGGTGTGCGGGGTGGCGGGATATACTGTCGGAACGATGACATCCTTGCTGCTGGTTATCGCCGCGCTCCCCCTGTTCGCCCAACCGCCGGCGACCCTCACCGTCCCCGATTCGGTCACCCTCGAACGCGACATCGACTACGCGAACATCCTCGGGGGCAAACTGCAGATGGATGTGGCCCGGCCCAAAGGTGACGGCCCGTTCCCCGGTGTGGTCATGATTCATGGCGGCGGCTTTCGTGGTGGGACTCGGCAAAGCTACCTACCCCTGGCGTTACGGCTGGCCGAGCGGGGATATGTGGCGGCAACCATTACTTATCGCCTTGCGCCTAAGTTCCAGTTTCCGGCGCCGGTTTGGGATGCCAAGTCCGCCGTCCGCTTCCTCCGCGCCAACGCCGCGCGTTTCCGCCTTGACCCGGAGCGGATCGGGACGATGGGCGGCTCGGCCGGGGGGCACCTGACGCTGTTCCTCGGCCTGACCGGTGGCATCGCGCGGTTCGAAGGCGACGGGCCGCATCAGGACCAATCGAGCCGGGTCTCCTGTGTCGTCAACTACTTTGGGCCATCGGATTTCACCCGAATCTACGATAAGGGGGGCGACGCGGCGCTGGTGTTGCCCCAGTTCCTGGGCGGCGATGTGAAACACGCCATGACCGCTCACGTGCAGGCGAGTCCCCTGCCCTGGATCAGTCCTGATGATCCGCCGGTGCTTACCCTGCACGGTACGAAGGACCCGCTGGTCCCCTACGAGCAGGGTGTTTGGCTCACGCAGCGCTTGGTCGACGCCGGCGTGGAGACCGAACTTATCACGCTGTCCGGCGCCGGCCACGGCTTCCGGGGCAAGGATGCCGAGGTGGCCGAGGCGCACACCATCGCCTTCTTTGATCGCTACCTGAAGCCCAGGCCGGCGGCCCGCAAACTGCTGGTTGCCAATCACGGCAAGGGGCAGGAGGTGCTGCTGATGGAGTGGCCGTCGGGCAAGGTGCTGTGGAGCGTGCCGAACGCGGGCGGCCACGATGTCCAGGCACTGCCGAATGGCAATGTGCTGCTGACGCGCGACAGCAAGGGGCAGGTGGTGGAGGTCGACCCATCGAAGCGCGAAGTGTGGAGCTATACGGGCGCCAAGCGGCCGATCACGGCGCAACGGCTGCCGAATGGCAACACGCTGGTCGGCGATACGCAGACGGGCCGGGTGGTGGAAGTGACGCCGCAGGGGGACACCGTCTGGAACTTCGAGGACCAGTCGATGGGCGGCAACAAGATGCGGGCGGTGCGCGCGACGCCCCAGGGCACGGTTCTCATCGCCGTGGAGAGGGACGGCCGGATTGTGGAGGTGGACCGCGGGGGCAAGGTCATCTGGACGTACCAGGCCGATCCGGTTCGAAAGCCCTACATGGCGCTGCGTCTGAAGAATGGGAACACGCTCATCAGCCATGCTGAACCCGGCGAAGTGGTGGAGGTCAATCCGCAGGGCCAGGTGGTCCGTTCGATGGGCAAGGACGGCAAGTTGAAGATGGCCTGGACTTCCGGGATGGCGCTGGCCGCCGATGGGCACCTGTTTTTGTCCGATTACAGCGCACGCAGACTGATCGAAGTGGATGCCGAGGGCAAGGTGGTGAATGAGATGCGCGAGATTCCGTACGCGATCGCGAGCCTGGACGTACCCTGATCGGGACGAGACACACTTCGGGCTTGGGTCTGGCGGCGGATTAATCGGCGGCGGGGTTAGGGTTGCGTTTTGGGTCTGTCAGGCGGCCCGGGAGGGCTGCTGGCGGGCCTTGGGGGCGATGCCGGGGGGCTCCGGCTGGCTTCGATCGGTCAGGCGCACGATCTTGGCTACGTCTATTAGGGCCGAGATGGAATTGAGCGACTTTTCACCGGGGGTTCCGGTGTAGTCGGCGGCGACTCTGTTGGTCTGGAGCGAGGCTAGCAGGCGCATGTTGGCCTGGAAGGCTCGCTCGTTGCGATTTTGGTAGCGGAGGAGCCGGTTGTAGCGGCGCTCGGCGTCTTCCGGAAGATCGGGGAGGTTTAGCAGCTCCGGGACCTCTTCGCAGTTGAACTCGGCGGCTAGCTTGTCGAGTTGGACGGCGATCATACGCAGATTCCAGGCGGCGTGGATGATCTGGT
>CAYLPH010000008.1:0-172722 GCA_964385495.1 uncultured Candidatus Solibacter sp. | reverse complement strand
GCGTTTGCCCCGAAAACAGGATAGCACACAAATGTTCTTAAGTGAACAGTATTGGCCCTAGCTCGCTCAAATTCGCTTGTCCGGAGGTTCACCGTGTACTGCTGAGCGCGCCGGAATCGGCCAAGGCTCACACCTGCGAACCGGAACTCCCGGATGAGCGCGGCTGCTTCTGCGTCATACGGGACTAGCACTGGCCAAGTGGCTGCATCAATCCAGTTGACTGCCGCGGCCACCTTGGCGAACTGCAGCGACTTCCGCATGTCCTGGATTCCATTGCTGTCGCCGGTGTCCTCGTAAATACGATGAAAATATGTGCGTATCGTCTCGGGAAGTTCCCAGTTGAGGTTCCCCCCTCGGAACAGCTTGGCTGTCTCCTTCGTGGCTCGTTCATACTCGCCCCGTGGAATCTGATCGTCCTCCGGCACGAACACCACCAGCCTGCCGCCAGGACTCCCCAGCCGCGCCGTCAGCCGTCCTTCCCGATCACAGCGTCCTGCGGCCTGCGCAATCGAATCCAGCGGGCCGAGTGCCCGCCAGACAACCGGGAAATCCAAATCGACGCCAGCCTCCACCAGTTGCGTCGAGACAACTACGCACGGCAATCCCTCTCGCAGCAGCCCCCGAATGTCTTCTAACCGCTTGCGGCGGTGGGAGGGACAGAGATTAGTCGAAAGATGAATCCCCTGTCCTCCCCGCGCCAGCAGGGCTTCCGTCAACATCCGAGCCTGCCGTCGCGTGTTCACGATCACCAGTACCTGTGCTTCCAGCGATAGCACTTCGGCTACCTGTTCCCAACTCATCGGTAGCGGGCGCCAATCGGTACTCACGCGCCGCAAGTTGGCGAACAACCTTGGTACGTCGGAGCTGATCTCCGTCAAAGTGCCAGGATTCCACCGGAGGTCTCTCTTATCCTCAACGTCTGACTTCTCAAACGCGGGCTGTGTGGCCGTTGAGTAGACGAAAGTCACGCCCCATCGCCGCCCAAGTTCTTCCATCATCGACAACGTGGGGTGAAGATACTGGGAGGGGAGCGTCTGAACTTCATCCAGGATCACCACGGAGCGAGCGATATTATGAAGGCGCCGCAGATCGCGGGGATGATTGGAAAACAACGTCTCGAAGAAGCGCACCGAGGTTGTCACCACGATTGGCGCATCCCAGTTCTCGCGGGCGGCTCGGACCGCTAATCGCTGGTAGCCATCTTCGTTTGATTCATCCAAGCCGAACGCGGCGGAGTGATGCTCCAGGATATCCACTCCCAATGCCTCGCGATACACCGCCGCGTTCTGCTCGATGATCGAGAGGTACGGGATCACCACAATCACTCGGCGCAACTCCGGACGCAGTGCCGCACGGCGCAACGCAAAGGCCATCCCGGCCAGCGTCTTTCCCCCGCCTGTTGGGACAGTCAGCGAAAAGAAAGGCCCTGGCTTCGTAGCTGCCTCCAGACAATCCTGCAGCACCGTCGCCCGCGCGGACTTCACCGCACCGGCTCCCACGTTACCGGCTCGGGTCTCAATCGCCTGCAGCAATCGGTCCAGTAGCACCGTCGCATCCAGCGGCACTGAGGGTGGAACGCCGTCACCCGCATGGCGCGCCGTGTCCGTCCGGTCGGCATCTACCAGGCAACTGAGCATCATGCGGCACTGTACTTCTAACGCGAGCGGTTCGCCGCTGAGCTTTCCTAAGAGCGGAGCCGGGGCGGCAAAGCATTCCGCCAGTTCCGGGCAGTCCCGAACCGCCGTTCTCCAAAGCGGCTCAATCTCGCGAGCCGCCTCTTGAATGCGATCCCCAACCGTTGTCGAATCGGGCATCCCGCCGTGATGCCCCGCTACCGCAAAGGCAACATCCATGCCCCCTGCCCGCTGATATGCCGCGGCCGCGCCGTAGATCGAATGCGGTGCCCGCTGCACTTCACCGCGTAGGAGCTTTTGGAAATCCTGGCGATACTTTCCAAGGTCGTGCAGCAGTCCCGCCGCTTTTGCCCGGCGTGCCAGTTGGGCATCGCCGCTGCAGGCGAGTGCGAATTGCTCCGCAAGTTCCCCGACCTTACAGAGATGCTCCCGCAGTGGTTGCAAGCTTGCGGATGGTTCGGGCGACGCGCCCGCAGTCCGGTCGGAGTGCGCCCAGAACGAGGTCCGCAATGTGTCGCCTGCCATTAAATCCCAACTTTCGAATCCGGCTCATCCTTGCGCATCCCGATAAGGAATTATAACTTCGCAATAACTGCCCGCAGTCGCCGCATTAACAGCCTCTGCAACGGCTGTAAGGTGCGCCCTCACATTCGGCCACTGCGCGTTACTCAAGACGACGATTGCGATCCGTCGCCTACCCAGATTCTGCTGGTATTGAATGTTCCGGTCCGTCGTTACGAGGACCTCAAAGCCCGCGTCCTCGGCGCGCTGCAACAGTTCGCCGTTCTTTAACTCATGCCACCCGATGCGCCGGGCATGCGTCACTTCATGCCCCGGCAACACCCGCTCAATCGGTCGCGGCGTGCCGTTGTCGAACAGGACTTTCATCCTTGTGAAGGTGCCAGTTCTAAACTCCGCGTGACAAAGTGCAGCACCGCGTTCACCTCCTCCGCCGTCACATCGAAAACCTCCGTGATCTCACGTGGCGACATACCGGCCTCCAGGTTCTCGAAAATGGTCTGTACCGGCATCCGTGTGCCCTTCAAAACCCACGCGCCGCTCACTTTTCCGGGAATGCGCTCCACCGCCGGACATTGGGACCAGTCAATCACGAGCAAGCCCTCCTCACGTTCATGTCTTCACACTACGCATACTAGCAGGCAGACACCCATCGTCGGACCCGAACCACCCCCCCTGTCGGATTTTGTGTAGTCCTTTTTCCCGTTCCAACCTAACAAAAATTCTCCATCACCCACCAAATCAACAACATAACCCCAAATCACCCCCACCCCCGCCCACTCCGCCTTCTACTCTCGGGACGTGCCAAGAAGCAAGTTCCCACTGACTTCCGAACAACGCGCTGAGATTTCGCGCCGCAACGGGGCCCGGTCCAAAGGTCCCACCTCCGCCGCCGGCAAGGAGCGGGTCTCCCGCAACGCCGTCAAGCACGGCCTCGCCAGCCACAAACACATCGTCCTCGACGACGAAATGCCCCAGTCTTACGACGAACTCCTCCAGATCTACCTCGATCGCTTCGCCCCCACCGACGGGGTCGAAGAGGAACTCGTCCATCACATGGCCGAAGCCGCCTGGCGCATCCGCCGCTCCGATTGCCTCGAAACCGCCGCCTTCAACTGTAGCCGTTCCGACGCCGAAGCCATCGCCGAAGAGCATTACGCCGAGCCCGGTCTCCAGGAAATCGCCTATCTCGCCTGGCAGGAGGCGCGTACCACCTTGGAATCCATCCATCGCTACGCCGCCCGCGCGCACCGTGTCCACAACACCGCGCTAGCCAACCTCCGCCTCCTCCACAAATGGAAGGCGGACCCCCAGGTACGCGCGGGGTCCCCAGACCCCGCCAGTGGGGCAGACCTCCGGTCTGCGGAGCGGTCTCCAGACCGCTCCAACCCCGAGACCCCGGAACCCCCGCAACCAACTGAAACTAAATCAGATGTACCTCAGGTCCCCGAAATGCCGAACAAACCCAAGGTACATCCCGAAATCACCACCGAAAGGAGCAACTCATGCCAGGCAGAGCCGTCTGGGATCTGCGACCCACCCGTCGCATCCTCCGATCCGTCCGTTCCCTAAGGGCCTGCCGCCAAGCCGCGCCGCCGCCCTCACAACCACCACAACCAACAACCGCCCCGGCCCAGGCTAACCCCCCAGGCCAAACCATCACCGACGCCGAGATGGTCAATGCCATCTGGTATGCCCTCTCCCTCGACCACGACGTCCAGAGGCGCGTCTTCAATCTGCTCGAACGGGCAAGGAAAGAGCTTGGCTATGCGTAAACATCTCGAAACCAACTCGGCTTCACCCCCGGCGCCCAACAGGTGCACCTGCTCCACAACCGCTGGCGCCGCTGCCTGCTCAACTGCTTCCGCCAGTGCGGCAAGTCCACCGTCACTGCCGCCAAGGCAGTTCACCATGCCTGGCACAACCCCGGCAGCCTCACGCTTATCGTGTCGCCGAGCGCCCGCCAAAGCGGCGAGTTCCTCGAAAACGCCGAGCGCTTCGTCTCCCGCCTCGGTGTCCGGGAAACGTTCAACAATGAAATGGAGGAACGGAACAATGGCTGAGTCGGCATACAACGTAATTACCACCGAAAAGGGCCTGCCGATCAAGGCTTGGACGAAAGGCGTCCCCTTGGAAGACGAGGCGCGGCGGCAGTTGGTGAACGCGGCACAGTTGCCGTTCATCTATAAGTGGATCGCCGCCATGCCCGACGTCCATTGGGGTGTGGGGGCGACCATCGGCAGCGTCATTCCCACCAAGGGGGCTATCATCCCGGCTGCCGTGGGGGTCGACATCGGTTGCGGCATGATGGCCGTCCAGACCAGCCTCAACGCGCGGGATTTGCCGGACTCGCTGAAGAACATCCGCACCGCTATCGAGAACGCCGTCCCACATGGATGGACCAATCGCGGCGGGGCAGGCGATCGCGGAGCCTGGCACAACATCCCCGAACACAACCAGCAGGTCTGGGCCGATCAGTTGAAGACCGGCTATGACGCCATCCTCGCCAAGCATCCAAAGCTTGCTCGCGGCAATCACGCGAACCACTTGGGAACGCTCGGCACCGGCAATCACTTCATCGAAGTGTGCCTGGATGAATCGGAAACCGTGTGGTTCATGCTGCACAGCGGGTCGCGCGGGGTCGGGAACCGCATGGGCAACTACTTCATCGAACTGGCGCGCCAGGATATGCGGCGGCATTTCATTAACCTGCCCGACATCGATCTGGCGTATTTCCCGGAGGGCACCGAACACTTCGCGGACTACGTCGAAGCGGTGGAGTGGGCGCAGGAGTTCGCCCGCTGGAACCGTCACCTGATGATGCAACAGATTGCCGGGGCGGTGCGCCGCTCCGGTGAGGTGCCCGAGTTCACCGCCGAGGTCCAGGCCATCAACTGCCATCACAACTACGTGGCCCGCGAATCGCACTACGGCGAGAACGTGCTCATCACCCGCAAGGGCGCGGTGCGGGCTCGCGAGGGCGACATGGGGATCATCCCCGGCAGCATGGGTGCGCGATCCTATATCGTGCGCGGCAAGGGCAACCCGGAAAGCTTCCACTCGTGCAGCCACGGGGCGGGCCGGGCCATGTCCCGGAATGAGGCCAAGCGGCGCTTTACGCTTGAGGATCATGCGCGTATGACCGAAGGCGTGGAATGCCGCAAGGACTCCGGCGTGATCGACGAGACGCCGGCTGCTTACAAGTCGATTGACGCCGTCATGGCGGCGCAGACGGATCTGGTCGAGATCGTGCATACGCTGCGCCAGGTCGTCTGCGTCAAGGGATAAAACAATGAGGGGGATTATGATTCGGATCGATGGATCGTTTGGCGAAGGCGGCGGGCAGATTCTGCGCACGTCGCTCAGCCTCTCCCTGGTCACCGGGCAGCCCTTCACGATCGACAACATCCGTGCCGGGCGCGAGAAGCCCGGTCTCCTGCGGCAGCATTTGACGGCCGTCCTCGCGGCGGCGGAGGTGGGCTCGGCGCAGGTGGAAGGCGCGGCGTTGGGGTCGAAGGCGGTGACGTTCACCCCCGGCCGCACTCGCGCCGGCGCCTTTCGTTTCGCCGTCGGCACGGCGGGTAGCGGCACGCTGGTCTTGCAGACCGTGCTGCCGGCGTTGCTGCTTGCCGATGCTCCCAGCCGCATCACTATCGAAGGCGGTACGCACAACCATGCGGCGCCGCCTTTCGATTTCCTCGCCAAGGCTTTCCTGCCGCTGTTGGAGCGCATGGGGCCCAAGGTAACGGTCGCCCTGGAGCGCTATGGCTTCTATCCGGCCGGGGGAGGGAAGTTCACGGTCGAAGTGGAGCCTTGCGCTTCGCTGCGGCCGCTGCAGTTGGAGCCGCGCGGCGCCATCACCATCCGTAAGGTGACGGCGGTGCTGGCCAATCTGCCGCGGCACATCGGCCGCCGCGAGGTGGACAAGGCGGTTTCCATGTTGAACTGGGCGCCGGAAGCCGCCGAAATCGTGCAGACACGCGAATCGGCCGGACCCGGCAACATCGTGATGATCGAAGCCGGATCGGAGCAAGTGACCGAGGTTTTCTCGGCATTCGGCGAATTGGGCGTGGCGGCGGAGAAGGTGGCGGCGACCGCGGCTCGGGAAGCACGGGAATACCTGGTCTCGCGGGCAGTGGCCGGCGAGCATCTCACCGATCAATTGCTGCTGCCCATGGCGCTGGCCGGCGGCGGCTCGTTCCCGGCGCTGAAGATCAGCCGTCATGCCCAGACGAACATGGAGGTGATTCCGCGCTTCCTGCCCGTGCGGTTTGAAACGGCGCAGGAGGAGGGCTATGTGCGGGTGACCGTCGCCGCCGCTGGAGCGTAATGCCGCAGCAGGCTATCGCACTGCTGGTCATAGAAGGCGCTGGTTCTGACCGCGGACTTCGGACGCACCGTCAGAAACCAGCGCCAGGGGGAACGGATCCACAACAGCAGTTCGGCTGGACCGGGCCCGTTCTCCTCCCAAGCCCAACCGCCGATGTCTTTCCATGGCAGGACCAGCAACGAATGGAGGATGCCGTCTTCGTGTACGCGCAACCCGCGCCTCAGCGATAGCGTGATCACCCCGCCCGCGACCAGGCTGCCGCCGAACACATAGTCGAAGGCATGGTCCAACGGATCCCGCGCATCCAGACCAGGGCCCCGATACAGGGCTTCGGCAAGCTTCCACATCCCATACACCAGCCAGAGCACCGTCAGCCAGGAACGCGGCGTGGGCGCCTCCCACAGCAGCCTCCCCAGCGTCTTCCGGCGCTGGAGAAATTGCCACAGCAGCGCCGCGAATAACACATCCATCACGAGAACAGCGGCCAGCAGGACACCGGGTACGTACTTCATGGCTCTTCAATCGTAAATGCGTAAAGCGAGTTGCCGAGGGTCATCGCAATGTACTGTTTCCCATCCACCGCGTACGTCATCGGGTTCGACCGCACCAGCAGGCTGGTCCCCTGGAAGCGCCACAGCGGCGCGCCCGTCTTGGCGTTCAACGCGAAGATCTGCCCTTCGTTCGTCGCCCCAAAGACCAGGTTGCCCGCCGTCGACAACACCCCCGACCAAGGCGCCGAATGCAGCTTGTACTCCCACACCACCTCGGCCGTGGCTGGCTTATACGCGCGGACAAAGCCTTGCTCCTCTTCGCCCGGAATCGCCCGGAAGCCGCCGCCATCATAGCGTTCCCCAGGCTTGTAGACCGCCTCGCCGGTATAGTAAACGGAACCGGAATCGCGCACCGCAACATAGAAGAGATTCGTCACCGGCGAGTACGAAGGGCTGTACCAGTTATTGGCGCCCGCCACCGACGGCCATACCTTCACTCCCTGCAGCGTCGGCGTAGTGCCTTCCACGCGTATCGGCCGCCCGCTGTCATCCAACCCCTTGGCCCACGTCTGCTTGGCATACGGCTTTCCCAATACGAACTTGCCCGTCACGCGGTCCAGCACGTAGTAGAACGCATTGCGATTGGGAAACAGCAGCAGCTTACGCTTCTCGCCGCGGACCTCGGCATCCACCAGCACCGGAACTTCCGTCGCATCCCAATCGTGTACGTCGTGCGGCGTGAATTGGAAGTACCACTTCAACTTACCCGAATCGGCATCCACCGCCACCACCGAATCGGAATAGAGGTTGTCGCCCAGCCGCACTTCGCCATTCCAATCGGGACCGGGATTGCCAGTGCCCCAGTAGATGAGATTCGTCTCCGGATCGAAGGCCCCCGTGACCCAGGTATCCGCCGCGCCGCTCTTCCAACTGTCGCCTTTCCAGGTTTCATTACCGGGCTCGCCGGGGCCGGGCACCGTCCAGAAGCGCCAGGCCTGCTTGCCGGTGCGGGCGTGGTAGGCGTCCAGGAATCCGCGCGCGCCGTACTCGCCTCCGGACACGCCCACTACGATCCTGTCCTTCACCGCCAGCGGGGCCACCGTGATCGAATAGCCCAGCTTGTAGTCCACCACGACGGTGTCCCACCGAATCGCGCCCGTCTTCGCATCCAGCGCCAGCAGGTGCGCATCCAGCGTCCCGAAGTAGACGAGATCGCCCAACACCGCCACGCCGCGATTCACCTGGCCGCAGCAGACACGCAGATCGTCGGGCAACTGGCGGCGATAACGCCACAGCGCGCGTCCAGTGCGCGTGTCAATCGCGGCCACGTTGCTGGGCGGCTCCGAGACATACATGATGCCATCCACCACAATCGGCGTCGCTTCGAACTTCTGCAAGGAATTGGTCTGGTAGACCCATGCCACTTTCAGTTTGCCTACGTTGGCGTCGTTGATCTGCTTCAGCGGCGAATGGCGATGCCCCGCGTAGTTGCCCGAATAGGTAACCCAGTTCGACGGCTCCTTCTCTGGATGCAGGATGCGCTCATAGGTAAGCTGCTGCGCCGCGGCGGCAAGCGCGCAGACCAACAGCAACAGGGGTGTCTTCATTGCACGGTACCTCGCAGTGTCAGCAGATAAGCCACTACATCTTCGATCTCAGCGGCGCTCAGGCGGCCTTGGTACGACGGCATGGTGGTGCGGCGTTCCACGTTCACCGCTGCCAGTTGGTCCTTGAAGAAGGAATGCATGCCGTCGGAGAAATCGCGGATCTGGATCGAGTAGGGATCTTCGTTCAGGCGCACGCCGCTGATCTTGCGGCCGTCTTTCGTCGTGACCGTCGCCAGGCGGAACGTATCGACGAGGTCCGCCGCGGGATCCAGCAGTTTCGCGCGCAGATGGCCGGGGCTGCGCTTGCCGCCAATATCGGTCAGCGCCGGCCCTATGCGTCCGCCCTGCAGGCCGATGGCATGGCATTGCAGGCACCCGCCCTTGGCCGCTACAAGATGCTGACCGGCCTTCGCATTCCCGGTAGTGGCTTCTTTCGAAGCCGCCCCCAGCGAGCGCACGAATGCCGCGATCTGCCACACCTCGCGCGGGGCCATCAACGTGGACGGCATCTCGGTCTCCGGAATGCCATAGCGGACCACGCGATACAGCGCCTGCTCGGTCTGCGCCCGTGGCAGGTCACGCACCGCCAGGTTCGCGCCTTTGCCCCCATCGCCCGTCAATCCATGGCAGCCGGCGCAGCGCCCGTTATAGAGCTTCTGCCCCAGGGCGATGTCGGCGGCTGAGGTGTAGGGGTTCTGGGTAACGGTAGGCAGATCCAGCGTGGGAGCGGCCTGGAACAGAAACCATAGCAGGACCGGGAACATGGTCTCGACAGTATATAACCCCGCAACGCTATTCGACGATAGCGCCGTAAACGATCTGGCTGAATCGCTCCCGCAGCTTCAGCGGACTAGGCGTGAGTTGCACCATCAGTACCCCGATCAGCTCTTCCTTCGGATCAATCCAAAACAGCGTCCCCTGCGACCCGCTCCAGTAGTACGTGCCATTTGAATAGGGCATGTTCGACTTGCCGCGATCCGTTGTCACCGCCATGCCAAGCCCGAAGCGATGGCCCGGCGTGCTGAACGCCAGGTCGCCGATATGATTCTCCGCGATCCACGCAACCGTGCGCGAGCCCAGTACGCGCTTCCCCTCCAGTTGCCCCCCGTTCAGCAGCATCTGCGCGAAGCGCCAGTAGTCGGCGGCGGTGGAATAGAGCCCACTGGCCCCTCCGATGAACGTGCGTGCCTTGGCGGCTTCCGGCGGAATGCGCGACAGCGATTGCGGGTCGTCCTTGCCGTTCACCACCAGCACGGCGCGGCGCGAGCCGGTTTCCCTTGGCGGCCAGTACCAGGTGTCGCCCATCGCCAGCGGCGTGAGGATGCGGTCCTGGACGTAGCGGTCCAGCGGCTGCCCCGACACCTTCTGCACCAGGTGTCCCAGCACGTTATGGGAGTTGCCATATAGATAGGCGCTGCCCGGCTCATGGGCGATCGGCTTGCGCGCGAGCTCCTGCATGTACGCCTCAAGCGTGGGATGTTTGAAGGTATCGGCTCGCGTGGCCGCATCCGTGACGCCGGATGTATGGCTGAACAGATGGCGCACCGTAATCGGGCCGCGTGCAGGTTCGGTACCCACCATCGGTTTCCGAAACTCCGGCAGGTAATCGCCAATGTTATCGTTCAGCGTGATCTTGCCCTCTTCGAGAAGGGTGAGCGCGGCGGCCACCGTGATGGGTTTGGTCATCGAGGCAAGGTCGAACAGCGCGTTGCGCGGCATCGGCCGCTTGTCCTCCAGGCCCATGGTGCCGAAGGCTTCGTGATGCACCACCTTGCCCCGCCGTGCCACCAGTGTTACGAATCCAGCGGCCTGTTTGTGCTCCACCACGTCACGCAGCCATGTGCCGATGCGCTCGAGACGTTCGGTGGACATGCCGACGGATTCGGGTTTGGCGAGCGGGAGGTCCGCGGCTTGGGAGGTGAGGAGTAGGGAGAGGAGCGGAAGGATCATAGGAAGGATGATCCTAACACGGGCAGCGCGACGTGGACGTCGCGCGCAGGCCTGGAGGCCCGCCCTACAGGAGTTTCAGCAGCGCCGCTTCCAACTCCTTCAAGTTCACTTCCCCGATGTACGCTTTCACCTTCTTGCCCGCGCGATCATAAAGAAAGCTCGCCGGCAGCGCCCCGCTCCACTTCGGATCCAGAGCGTTGATGAAAGCCTCCTCATCGCCCTTACGCAGATAGTGCGGCGCGGGCACCTTCACCGCCTCTAAGAAGTTCCCCGCCTTTCCGGCATCCTCCGGCTCATCCGCCGACACCGTCACGAAGACCAACCCCTTGGCTTTATACTTGGCGGCCAGAGCGACCAGCGCCGGCATTTCCTTCCGGCACGGAATGCAGTAGGTGGCCCAGAAATTCACCAGCACAACCTTGCCCTTTTGCGCCGCCACCATTTTCTGGTACGCCGCCGGATCCACCGGCGCCAGGTTCGCCGGCAATGCCAACATTGCCCCCAGTAACAAACACGCGATCACCCGCATCAGGAACTCTTCCTCACTCGTTTGATGGTGCAGCCGAAAGCCTTCGTCCGCGCTTTGGTCACCGCCTGCCCGGCCAGCAACTGCTCGACGGCGTTCTTCAACCCATGCACCTGCGTGCGCGCCGGGTTGCGGCTATCGTCAATCTGCCCTTGGTAGCGGAGCATGCCTTCCTTATCGAAAACAAAAACCTCCGGCGTCACCGACGCGCCCACTTTATCGGCAACCACATTGGCGCGGTCCTTCCACACCGGGAAGGGATACCCGGCCTGCTGCCGGTGCTGCTCCACTTCGTTCCACGGCTCATTCTGATTCGCATTGACCGCCAACCACTGCACGCCCTTGGCAGTCAATTCGCGATAAAGCGCGCTCATGCGGTCGTTATAGTCGTTCGAAATCGGACACACCGTCGACAGGAAGATCATCACCGTGATGCGGTCCGTCAGCACGAACGGCGTAGGCTTCGTATCGGCAAACAACGTCACTTCGCCGATGGGAGCGCCCGCTCGCAGCGTCCACGGCAGGGCCAGCGCGGCCAACCACTCGCGGCGCTTCACTTCTTCGGTTCCAGCTTCAGGTTAATCACCGCGGCCTTGCGCGAGTCGAACACGCTCAGCGTCTTCACGTCGCTGGTCATGTTTCGCAGATCCGCCTTCACCTGATAGTCCACTTCCTGGCTCAGGCCATGGAACTGGAACTTGCCGTCTTCCTTGGTGATGAAAGACCGCACCTGCAGGCTCTTGGTGTCTTTCAACTGCACCACCGCGCCGTCGGCGGGATTTTCCTTCTCATCGCGCACCAGGCCGCTCAGGCTGCGCGTCTTCGCGTCGTCGTCCTTATTCTTCTTGTCCCCTTTGAAGAAGGGCGCATTCTTCTGCTGGGGCACGATCTGGGCCACTACGGCATCCACCGCCACGGCGGCCAGTGCCACCGCCGCAAACCCCAACCATTTGGTCGCTCTCATTGGCCGAATCTCCCTCAATTGGCGGGCTTCAGGGTCACGAAAACGTCCTGACGCTCTTCGCCCGCAATCGTTATGTAGCGCTTCTCCGGCTGCAAACCTAAGGCTTGCACCGTCAACTGGTAGCGCATGGCATCGGCGGGAACGTAAAACGCAAACTCGCCCCGGCCGTCGCTGACCGCACGCATCTTCTTCACCTTAACTGACGTAGCACCCTCGGGTGCGGGTTCCAGAATCACTTCGGCGCCACGTAACGCAAAGCCGGGATCCCGGAACACCGTCCCGGCAATCGTCGCCTGGGCTTTCTTTTTCCGTTCCTTGGCGGCCACCGGGACGGCAAATCCAACGCAGCCCAGGCATCCCGCGCCCAGGCTCGCCATCCGCTGCAATACTTTCCGGCGCCGTAACACCACTTCCCCTACCAGTTCTCTTCCTCTTCTTCCTCTTCCTCCTCGTCTTCGTCGTCCTCGTCGAAGTCGTCGAAGTCGTCCTCATCCTCGTCGTCGTCGTCGGACTCCAACTCCACCGGACCCACGCTCACAACACGCAGGCTGGCGCCACACTCGTCACAGCTAAGCGGGTCTCCCTCATCCAGTTCGTCTTCATCCACGTCGATCACCGCATCACAAGCGGGACAGTTGATCATGGCCTCATCCTCCTCACAAAACTGCCTCTATTTTGTATCGGAACGGGATCGCGCGTGCAATCCCCATATTGCTATTTCTTTGCCATACGCCGGCGCGTCGTCGGTGGCACCACCCCTTTTAGCCGCAGGTACACAAACATCTGCGACCGGTGGGTGATCTCGTGCTCTTTGGCGTACTGCAGCATTTCCAGCTTCGTTACCTGCTGGCCGTCCATGCGGGTCATCATCCCGCCCCAGAACTCGGGCGGGGCGGCGGCCAACTTCGTCTCCCACTGCTCCCAACTGGAGCGCAGCGCGGCCGCTATCTCCGCGGCGCCGCTGTCCGCGCCCAGCGCCGAAGCGTACTGCTTCAGCTTCTCGCGAAATTCGGGTGTTGAGAAGTTGTTCTCCCCGTCCAGCAGCAGGCCGATCAGCCCGTTACCGGCATTCAGGATGTGCATCGCAAGCTGACGAAACGTCATCAGCTCTTCGGTGGCGCGGAATTCCAACTGATCGGCTGGAAAGTCTTCGACCGCCTGCGCGGCGTCGGCGCGCACGGTCCGCCAGGAGTGGAGCACAGCTTCCAATCTCACCATCGTCTTTATACATAGCACGACTTGCCGGATGCGGCACCTGCTCCGCCGCCCTTTGTTACAGCTTCCGAAACCAGTGGTATTGCGCCGCCACCAACTCCCATCCTTCGCCGCGGTAGAGCGCGTTGCCGCGGTCGTTATCCTGGAGGCATTCCAGATGCGCCTGCTGCATGCCTAAGGTGCGGAAATGCTCCATCATCCCGCGGAGCATTTCGCGCCCATACCCCTTCCCCTGCCGCTCCGGATCCACTGCCAGCAGGTCTACATATCCCAGCTTCGCTGCCTCATCCACGGTTCCCGTCGCGCATGCCACTACCCGCCCTTCCTCTTCCCCCACCAGGATGATCTGCGTTGCAAAAATCTTGTTCAATCGAAGTTGCCAGCGCTCCCGCCAGTCCAACCCGTTCAAAGGCCCTACCCGCGCGTCCAGCTTTTTGTACCAGGTAATCGGCTCAAAACTGTCCAGAATCATCTGGCGTAAAGCCGCCTCTTCCTCCACATGCGCCAGGCGAAAGTGCATAGCTGCCATTGTCACGCAGCCGGTCCGTGGGGGATAGCGAACAAAAAGCGAAAATGCTAACCTGTTCCCGTGCCCAATCTCCGCACCTGCCTTGTCTCCTTCTCCGACCTCACCGGCGTGCGCCACTCCGCCGAAGTCACCGCCGAGAGTCTCTTCGAAGCCGCCGTCTTGGGCATCGCCGCCATCGCCCAGTCCTCCGGAGCCGTCGCCGCCACCATTACACAAATCGAGATCGAAGTCCGAGCTCCCATCGTTCGCCACCAACTTTCGGTCCGCCAGGTGCGCCAGTGGGTGGAGGGCGTCACCGCCAGTCCCAAGGAAAAGCTGCTCAAGGAACGGCTTCGCCCCATGCTGCCGCCGGAGTAGCGACGGTTCTAAAATGGAGCATGGATACCAACGGAACCGGAAACACCGCCCCGCTTCGCGATGTTCTGGCCGCTGCGCGATTTGCAGCCGAGCGCCACAAAGACCAGCGGCGCAAAGGGGAATCGGCCGAACCCTACGTGAATCATCTGCTCGAAGTTGCCGACCTTGTCAGCCGCGCCACGCCTAATCCCGATCCCATCGTGCTGATGGCCGCCCTGCTGCACGATGTTGTAGAAGACGCCGGCGTCACCAGCGCCGAACTGGCCGGCCATTTTGGCGAAGCCGTGGCGAAGATGGTGGCCGAAGTTACCGACGATAAGTCCCTCCCCAAGGCCGTCCGCAAGCAGCGCCAGGTGGAACACGCGCCGCACCTCTCCCCCGGCGCCCAATTGATCAAACTGGCCGACAAGATCTCCAACCTCCGCGGCGTCCTGAACAGTAGGCCGGTGGGGTGGGATGAGCCGCGTTGCCGGGAGTACTTCGAGTGGGCGAGACGGGTCATCAATGGCTTGCAATCGCCGAATCCGGTGTTATTGGCGGAATTCGAAGCCGTCTACAGCCAGTACACGTGACCGGGCCAGGATCCCTTAGAGATACGTCAGGCTAGGCCTGTTTTCCGCGACCTGCTTACCTTAATACCGTACCGCCGCGCCATGCCTCCGGTACCATGATATTTGGAGCTAATACGTGTGTTACGTCACTTATTGTTTATCCTAAGCCTCGCCGCCGCGCTACCCGGCTGGTCTGCCGTGCGTTACCAGACCACGTCCGATTGGGGAAGCGGCTTCTGCGGCGCCATCACCATCACCAACGACACTGCCGCCGCGCTGAACCCCTGGAGCCTTCAGTTCGACTTCGACCGCACGCTCTCGTCCATTTGGGACGCCACCGCCGCCCGTAACGGGAACCGCTACACCGTATCGCCGGGGTCCTGGAATGCGTCGCTCGCTGTCGGCGCGTCGGTCTCGTTCGGATTCTGCGGTTCGGGCGGTGCCGGCGCCGGGCCGTCGAATTTCGCCCTGAATGGCACGCCCTCCACGCCACCTCCCCCTACCACTCCGCCTCCGGCGACACCGCCGCCCACCACGCCGCCACCCACCACGCCGCCGCCACCCCCGGCCGGCACGGTCCAGGTAAACTTGCGCGCGGCCAGTAGTTGGGGTACCGGCTACACCGCGGACCTCATCATCCAGAACAACGGCACGCAGGCGGTAAATGCCTGGACGCTGTCGTTCACGCTGGGCTCGACTATCACCAGTCTATGGAACGGCACGCTGACCGTAACGAACGGCGCGAACGTGGTGCGTAATGCCTCGTGGAACGGGTCTATCCCGGCCGGCGCCAGCGTGCAACTCGGCTTCACGGGCAACGGATCGCTGGCCCAGGCCGCCAACTGCACCTTCAACGGCGCGGCCTGTGGTATCACCATCGCCACCGGCGGCACTACCACTCCGCCGCCACCGCCCCCCAACACCCCTGGATCCATCACCATCGACACCATCGATGCCAGTGGCGCCGTCAACCAGATCCCCATTCGCCAGACCACCAATACCTACACGCTGCGACTGGCCAACGCCGCTAATCCAGCCTTCAAAGTCACGGCCAACAACCCGCGGGTGGTCACGGCGTCGGTCAGCGGCAGCACCCTGACCCTTACCGGCATCGCCCCCGGACGCAGCGGCGTGCGCATTGAAGAGACCGCCACCCGGTCCGTCCGCCACGTCGGCGTACGAGTCGCCAACGCCGATGGCAACGCGCCCGGTATGCCGCCCTATGTCGCCATAGGCTCGGTCAGCGAGGATACTACGGACCACCTGAACTTCTGGAAAGGTTTCGGCTCCGCCGATGCCAACCGCTATGTCGACGTCCGCTACATCTACCTGAACGGCGGCCCGCTAAACGGCTGGAACACCTGGGGTAATTACAACGGCAGCCGCCTTGTGGAGTACATCCGCAACAGCCGCCAGTTGGGCATTGTCCCGTTCTTTGTCTGGTACAACATCCCGGCGGACAGCGAAAGCTACTGGGTAGTGCGCCAGAACGTGGCGGATCCGGCCTACATGAAGGCTTACTTCCAGAACCTGAAACTGGCGCTGGACCTCATCCAGCAGGAATCGCCCAACGACACCGTGGGCATGGTTCTGGAGCCGGATTTCCTCGGCTACCTGGCGCAGAACGCCAGCGCCCCGGCATCGTCCATTTTTGCCTCTACGCGCAGCGTATATGAGGCGGGCTTGCTCACCCAGGGCGCCGATCCGGCCTTTGCCGATAACATCCAGGGCCTGGTCCAGGCCATCAACTACTGCATCCGCAAGTACACCCCGCAGGTCGATTTTGGCTGGCAGGTGAATCTGTGGGCCTCGCCCGCGGGCGGCTTCACCACCCCCATTCCCGGCAAAGGCATTATCCAGAAAACGCTCACCTCCGGCATCGCCCTCGGGCGCCAGCAGATCGCCCAGGAAGCCGCCGCCATCACCAAGTACTACCTGGCGGCCGGCGTGGCTTCCCACGGCGCGAAGTTCATCTCCATCGATAAGTACGGCCTGGACGCGGTGGGCTTTGAGGCCGCCGCCGCTACCAATCCGGCCAATGCCATCTGGTTCTGGAATAACGACTTGTGGGGCAATTACCTGGTCTTCGCCAATGCCATGAAGCAGACCAGCAATCTACCCGTCCTGCTGTGGCAGATTCCCGCCGGCCACGTCAACAGCTCGCGCGAGCCCAATCCGTTCGACCCGATCGGCCTCTTCCCGGACCTCGTCAACACCACCAATCGCTACGAAGACTCGGCGCCCACTTACTTCTTTGGCGATACGTTCACCACCAGCGGATCGCGGTTTACCTGGTTTGCCTCCAACCAGGGGAATGACCCGAAACTGCGCGTCAATGCCAACGCGATCACCTGGGGCAGCCACATGCAGGAGGCCGCCGCCAGCGGCGTCTTTGCCATTCTGTTCGGCCCCGGCGTTGGGATCAGCACGACGAGCATCGGCGCCGATCCCGGCGATAAGCTGTGGTGGATGACGAAAGTACAGCGTTACCTGGCCGCGCCCGTACCCCGGCAGTAAGCTTTACCGCAGCGGCACCGGCCGCTCATAGTAACGCTGCGCCTTGGTAATCCACCAAAACCCATCCGTGGGCGGGTCGCCGATACTCGACGTACTCGCCCCCACCCCCGCGCCGAACAGGATCGATACCACGCCCGCATCGGCCGCCTGCCGCATGTGCGAGCCCCAGGTGATCGTATCGCCGTCCACCTGCAGCGCCGCGTCTTCCCCCCGGTTTGTGGCAAAGTAGTCCCGCCGGGTGCCTGTGGTCGTGAACGTATCGCCCAGAAAGAACACCGGCGCCGAGTCCTCATACCGCTGGTGGGCGTTAGTCAAATCCTCAAAGCGTCCCGACGAGACGTATGGGTTCTCCTGCTGCGTGCGGTTAATCCGCCCCACCGGCAATTGCCATAGAATCACCGGCAGCCCGCTGGTCGACCGCATTACCTCCACAAACGCCAAATAGTTGTTCCAGTGGTCGTTGTTCCAGAACCAGATTGACCCGGCCGGATTCTGTGCCGCGCCGGATTCCAACCCCACCGCATCCAGACCATACTTATCGATGGACACAAATCGCGCTCCATAAGACCCAATGCCGGCATCCAGGTAGTACTGCGTGATGGCCGCCGCCTCCCGCCGCAGCGCCGCGCGCCCCCGTTCGATGCCCAGATCGTCGGTAAGGCGGATGATCCCGCGACCCGGAACCGGCGTCGTAAAGCCCCCCGCCGGCGACGCCCACAAGTTCATCTGCCAGCCGAAATACACCTGCGGAGCATGCTTGGAAATGCTTCGATTGATCGCCTGCACCAGTCCCTGCACCGTATCGGGAAATCGCGGGTCGCTGCCATCCAGCACTCCCGTCTCATACGCCATCCGCGTCACCGCGCGGATCTCCGACGCCGGCTTGCCCGCATTCTGCGCCAGGTACCCCAGGAAGTCCGGCTCCAGCACCATCCCCACCAACTCGTCCGGCGATTCGCGCCGTACGATATCCAGGAACAACTTCAAGTTCCGGAAATAGGCGGCCATGTAAGTCGGGTCCTGGACGTGCGCCAAGTCTAACTCATAGCTCTCGCTGCCATCGGGGATGTTATAGAAAACAAAGAACGGTACGATCCCCAGCATGCGGCTATTGCGGATGTAATTCACCGCCCGCGAGCCCGGCGACGCGCCCCACGTATCCCAGCCGTTATACGGCCCGCCGTTCAGATAGATATAGCGAATGTCACTGCGGCGGTTACGTGCCCCTGCCTCAAATCCCCGCCAGAACTGCAGGTGCTCCCCGGTGTCCTCGCTCATCGCCCCTAAGGAAAGATAGCCGGGCATCTCCGGGAGGCTGCCGTCCACCTGCTTCACGCGCACCCCTAGCCACCGCACCGCACCACCCTGCTCCGTCAATCGCAGGGCAGCCCTTCCCGCCGCGCCCGCCGTTACCACCAAAGTCCCGCCTTCGACAGACACCGCCGCCACTCCTGGGTTGTTCGATAGCGCCAGATAGCTTCCGGGATTGCGGAACGCGAATCGCGACACCCCCTGCGCCACCGTGATCTGCGTCTCGGCGCCGTTCGTATCGAAATCCAGCAGCACCGGTCCGGCCGGCAACACGGGCGCACTCAGTACGAACACCTGCGCCACGCAATCCCTGTTATTGAAGCGGCAACCAGTCACCGCA
The DNA here is from genome assembly GCA_964385495.1 of uncultured Candidatus Solibacter sp. Lineage (GTDB taxonomy): Bacteria > Acidobacteriota > Terriglobia > Bryobacterales > Bryobacteraceae > CADEFT01. Next base: position 153,881 of record CAYLPH010000008.1, on the reverse strand, counting down.
CCGGCCGTCAACCGCCCGATCCCGTCCACTTGTACCCGCAACGAGCCGCGCCCTTCGATAGTGTCCTCCCCGCGCAGCACCGTTGCACCGCCCCTTTGCTCCACCACAATGCCCCGCGCACCCTGCAACTCCAGCGTCCCGGCCAGCGCCAACTCCCACCCCGTCACCTTCTCCCCCGGATTCTCGATCGTCAACTCCGCCTGATAGCCGCTGTTTGTCCGTACCCGTTCCGCCAGCGTTACGCGCACCCGCGACCCGCTGTCGACCGTCTCGCCCCCTGCCGCCGCCGAGATCTCGCGCGGGCCCGTCATCACATTCCCAGGCGAGCCCCCGAAGCCAAACGTCACCGAGCGGCCGGGCTCGATCACCTTGTTGTACTCCATGGCGCGGATCACGTACCGGGCGCCGTCCCTCCGGGCAATCCTGGCATCCCAAATCGTCGTAATGTCGCGATCGAACACCATCTCGACGCTCCAATCGGCTAAGGCCGTACCAGTATCGTTTCGTAAGGTGATTTCGCCGTTAAAGCCACTCCCCCAGTCGGCCGTGGTGCGGTAGGAGACCGAGAGCGGAGCGGGTCCGGGCTGCGCTCCCAGCCAGGCCGGGAACCAAAGTAAAGCATAGATAAGCGTAGGTGATAGCACTCGTCTATCCATCGTGCGGCGGCCCTTATTCCTATAGTTCTTGCCGCTAGATTTTCCTACGAAATCTCCACGAAGCACCCTAAGGTTCCTCGCCTACCCGTCCGATAGACGCAGTACAGAGAGATTCAAATGCACTTTCGCGGGTAACCGGCGGCCCTGCCTAGTAGGCCCCGGACCCGGCTTTCTGACTAGAGGTGACGTGCATGCAAACTTCGGGATTCGGCAGATTGGACGCAGCCACTGGCGGCTTTGAGCCGCGTTCGTCCTGCCTGCTTTACGGCCCACGCGGAAGCGGCAAGACGGCGTTTTGTCTGAGCTTCCTGCACCAGGGTCTTAGCGCCGGAGAGCGTGCCGCGCTGATTACCGCCGCCCGCCCCGAGCATCTGCTCCAAATGGCCGGGTTCTTCGGCTGGGATCTCCGCCGCTACATGCGCCAGAAGCAACTGACGCTGCTCGAATACCCGGAAGACATTGAAGACATGGCGGCCTCCGCCGAGCCGGCCCAGGTTGTCGCCGAACTCCGGCAGTTGCTCGGCAACGGGCCCCTGGACCGGCTGGTGATGGACCCAATAACCCCCTTGGTGGAGTCCGCTGGGGTGCTGCCGCAGGATCGCCTGCGGGCCGTCATCGACCCCCTCGCCGAGATCGCCGGCGTAGCGCTCGTGGTCGTGAACGGGGAACGCGAGCGGATGCTGGGTTCCGCCAAGGATATGGTGGATGCGGTGCTCCGCTTCGCGCCGCCGAATCAGCCCGGCGGCCCACGTTATCTGCGCCTGGAGAAACACCGGGGCCGTCCCCAGGCGGCTGGGCTGTACCGCTTCGTCCTCGAGCCCGATAACGGCTTCATCGACGCCGCCGAAGCCGAAGCCGTGGATGCTTACGCCACCGACGCTCCCCGCCTGGCCTCCATCAAACGCGTCGCCCGTGCGGCCGAAAGCCCGGAAAGCCTTACCTGGCGGGGCGGCGCGCCACCGCCTTCGCGTCCCGCGGCCCCCGCTGCCAACGCCGGCGCCATCGCCGTCCGCCCCCGCGCGCCCCTACCCTTGGTCTCCGAAAGCGAAGGGCGCCTGCTGCTCATCGAGCCCGATGGCAAGTGGCGGTCGGCCCTCCGCCAGGAACTGCAGCGCAGTTTCACCGTGGTGGAAGCCTGTGGCGCGGCCGATGCCGCCCAATTCTTCTCCAACTCCGCCCCCGATGCCATCGTTCTCTCGCTCGAATTGGACGGCGAAAGCGGCATCGAACTGATCTCCCGTCTCCGCCAGAACGGCTGGAATCTCCCCATCATCGCCACCTGCCGCGCCAGAACCAATGCCGACCATCTTGCGGCGCTTGCCGCCGGCGCCGACCATTGCCTTAGCCAACCCATCGACGGCCGCATCCTCCGCCTCACTGTGTTCAATTCGCTTTGCCGCCTCCGCAATCTCCGGGCCGCCGAACTGCCCGCCCTGCCGGCGGCGGCTCCCGCCTCTCCCACTGGCGTCCTGGTCACCTCCGAAGCGCCCTGTACCGACGATCTCAACGTCCTCTACGCCCGGCTCCAACGGGAGATCTCCCATGGGCGCCAACACGGCGTGCCCTTCGTCCTGTTAACCATGCGCAGCATCGAATCCAGCACCGTAACCGACCTCGCCTGCAGCGCCCGCACCTTGCTTCGCGCCACCGACGTGCTCCTCATCGGAGCCCGCGGCATTGCCTGCCTGCTGGCCGAATTGCCTTCCGCCGATGGCTTCCTCGACTCCTTCGCCGCCATCTGGACCGGTCCGGTGCCCCAACTCAAACGCATGCGCTACGAAGGCCAGGATCAGTTCCTGGACGCGGCCTGCGCGTTCCTCACCGATGAGATTGGCGCCACTGTCGAATCGGCCTGGCTGACTTCCACGGCCGCCGCCGGAGTCGCCCATGGCTAAGCTTGGTCAACCATGCCTGCTGGCATGGGTCTTGCTGCTGGCATCGTGGGTCCAGCTTTCCGGCGCCGATTCGCTGGCCCGCGCGCTGGAACTGCAGCGCCGCGGCAACTGCAAGGAAGCCCTGCCTATTCTGCATAAACTGCAGGATGGCGAGCCGCGTAACCCCACCTACGCCCGCCTCATCGAACGTTGCGCCCCCAATCCCGGAGCCCCCGCGCTGACTCTGAATGAAGCCCGCGCCGGCGCTCGCCGCCCTACCGCCGAAGAGCCTACAGCCAAGGGCCGCAAAGCGCCCCCGCCCATCGCGCCGGACCGCTCACCCGTGAAGGTGGCCAAAGCGGTGCTCAAGGGGGAGAATCCGCAACGGCTGCTGCAAGGCGCCGGGCCCACCCTGCGCGAGGAGGCGGAGCCGTCCTCCACCCCCAGGCCCATCGCCGGAAAGCGCACCAAACCCGCCTCGCCAAAGCCCACTCCCGCCACCGCCTTTGAAGAGCCCGCTCCCCCCGCCGCCTTCGTCCCCCCGCCTCCGGATATCCCCGCCGCCTCCGCTCCGCCGCCCAGCGCCGAAGCCCGCGAGCGCGAAGCGGCCGGCCAGACCTTCGCTTCCGCCGAACGGCTGATCAAAGCCAAGAAATACGACGAAGCCCAAAAGCTGCTCGAGCCGCTGGTGGAAGCCAAACCCAGCCTCGTCCTGCCGCGCCTCCGCCTGGCCGAGATTTACAGCGCCAAAAAGCTGTTCCCCGAAGCCGCACGCCACTACGGTATCCTCGCCGGCCGCGAAGAGCAGGGCGATTTCCGCCTCCGCGAGGCCCTCAACTACTCCTGGGGGAAGCGCTACGCCGACAGCGCCATGAGCTTCGAACAATACCTCAAAACGCATTCGAAAGACGCCGAGGCCCAACTCGGTCTGGCGCAGGTGCTGTTCTGGTCCGACCGCCTGGCCGAATCCGCCGAAGCCTATCGCCGCTACCTGGAGCTGAAACCGGAAGACGCGCACGCGCGCCTCAACTACGGCCGCGCCCTGCTCTGGTCCGGCAAATCCGAAGAAGCCTACAGCGCCTTCTCGGAAGCCAAGAAGCAACTGCCGCCGGACATCATGGTGGACCTGCTCATCGCCAAAAGCCTGGAGCAGACAAAACATCCCGAACGCGCCCTGGCCGTCTATGACCTGGCCCTCGCGGCCGACCCAAACAACAAAGACGCCATCGAAGGCCGTGAGCGCGTGACGGGGCTGGTCCTCCTTCAGGCCGGCTACTCCAAACAGGAAAAGAACGACTTCCAGGGCGCCATTGACGCCTTCACGTCCTACCTGAAGAAGTTCCCCGCCGACGAGAAGCTCCAACTGCAGGTGGGCCGTCTGCACGCCTGGTCCAAGCAGCCCGCCGATGCCGTTCCCTACTACGCCGCCTACCTGAACAAGCAGCCCGAAGACCTGGTGGCCCGCCGCGAACTCGCCCGCATCCAGATCTCGATGCCGGAATTCGCCTCCGCCCGCGAAACCTATGCCACCATCGTCAACTCCGGCAAAGCGCAGGTGGAAGACTACGAAGGCCTGGTGAACTCCCATATCTGGGATGGCCAACTCGATTCGGCGCGCCCTTTCGTTGAACGCCTGCTGCAATTAGACCCCCAGAACCCCATCGGCAAAAAGGCCCTGGCCACCGTCAACGACACCAAGCGCCGGCAGGATCTGGAGGCCGCGCAGCGCCTCGCCTCCGCCCGTAAGTACAAAGAGGCCATCGCCGCCTACCGCCAGTTCGCCACCGAGCATGGCGCCACCTGGGACGTGGAACTGGCCACCGCGCGCCTCTATGGCTGGAACAAGCAGGCGCCAAAAGCCGTCCAGGCCTACCACGAATATCTGTCGCGCTACCCCCGCGACCTCACCGCCCGCCTGGAACTGGCCGAACTCGAACGCTGGTCCGGCCGCTACCAGGCCGCCGAAACCGAGTACCAACAGGTGCTCAAGGCGCAGCCCAACAATACCCAGGCTCTCTTCGGTAAGACATCTATCGCCGACTCCCGCGGCGACGACCGCTTCGAAGTCTACGGGGCCTACCGCGAACTGCTGGCCCGCGAACCCGGCCATCAGGTTGCCCGCCAGCGCCTCAGCGAGATCGTACCCGCCGTATCGCCATCGCTCAAGGTGAGTACCAACAACTTCCATGACTCGGACGACTTTGGCCGCCAGATCAGCACCGCCGAAGTGGGCATCCCGTTCCGCGGCGGCCTGAAGCTGTCGCCAATGGTGCGCCACGGCTACTTCCGACAATTTCGCGAAGTGGGCGGAGGCTATTGCGGCACCGGACAGGCGGCGTCGTCGAATGCCAGCGAATCCGTGCTGGCCGTATCGCAATCGGTCTGCGCCGCCAACGGCAGCGTCTCCAGCCTGGGCGGTGGCGTGCGCTTCGAACTGATGCCCAACCGCGCCTTCTCCTTGACGGGCGAGGTGGCCGCCATGCGTCTCGATGCGATGTCGCAGCGCACCAGCCTGAACGCCAGCGCCGAACTCGCCTATAGCCCCAAGCCGCTGTCCACTCTCATGCTCAGCCTGGTCCGGCGCGATGCCGTCTTCGACGTCAACACCGTCGGCTCCCTATTCGCCGGCATCCAACAAACCGGCGTCCTGCTCAGCTACCAGCAGCCGCTCAGCGACCGCTGGCGCCTGTGGGGTTCGGGCGGCGTGGCCCGCTACGGCGGCGGCACCGCCGGCCTGTTCAACAACAACCTCCAGCGCCGCGCCGCCGCCCGCATCGACTACCAGGTGCTGCCTTGGATGACCGCCGGCTACTTCCTTCGCGTCTCCGGCTTCACCTCGCAATCGCCCCTCTACTTTTCGCCGCGCTTCTACGGCACCACCGGCCTTCGCTACTTCTGGGAAAAACCCATGACCCGCGGCCTGCGCAGTATCGGCGAAATGGAGTTCGGCTACGGCCGTATCAACCAGTTCAACGCCGCCAACGTCAACGTCGCCGAGTTCTCGCTGAACGCCGGCATCGCCTGGGACATCCGCCCCGACCTCACTCTCCGCCTCGGCTACCGCTTTGGCCGCGGCCGCAGCAGCAGCTTCGGATCGCCCGTCTACAGCACCGGCATCCTCGACTTCGGTATGAGCAACTTCTGGACCCCGGCCATGCCCGCGGTCAATCCCAATCGCATCGAGATCCGCTAAGGAAGGCACATGGTTCGACGCATCTTACAGGGTTTAGTCATCGCCGCCGCCATTTGCTTCTTCCTGGGGCTGGCCGCCGCCATCTACTTCGATATCTACCTCTCGCTGATGGTAGTCACCGACGCCTTTCTCCAGGTGGCAGGAGCGATCTTCTTCGTCTTCCTCCTGATGCTCATCTTCCGCTACGCAACGCTGCTGATGATGGCTTTCCTGCAGCACCTGGAAAGCGTCGGGGAAACGCTGGAGCTCAAGGACTACCCCATGGTGACCATGATCCTGCCCGCCCACAACGAAGGGCCGGTCATCGAATCGTCCATTCACGGCGCCATGAACATGGATTATCCGGCCTTCGAAGTCATGGTGGTGGACGACGGCTCCACCGACGATACCTATGAGCGCGCCTGCAAACTGCGCCAGATGTACGGTTCGCGCCTCACGGTGATCACTCAGCCCAACGGCGGCAAGTCCACCGCGCTCAACAACGGGATTAGTCGCGCCCGCGGCGAACTGGTACTGTGCACCGACGCCGATTCCAAACTCGAGCCGCAAACTCTGCGCGAAGCCGTCAAGCATTTCGCCGACCCGGAAGTGGCCGCCGTGGCGGGCAACGTCAAGATCGCCAACCGCCTGAACATGCTCACCCGGCTCCAGGCCCTCGAATACATCGAAGGACTGAACCTGATCCGCTCGGCGCAGGCCCTCACCCGCCGTATCACCGTCATTCCCGGTCCCATCGGCGTCTTTCGCAAGTCCGTGCTCGAGGAGATGGGCGGCTATCTGAGCGATACGTTCGCCGAAGACTGCGACCTCACCCTGCGCATGATGATCGCCGGCAAGCGCATCAAGTACGAAGCCAACGCCATCGCCTGGACCGAGGCTCCGGAAAAAGTGGAAGCGCTCTTCAAGCAGCGTTACCGCTGGGGCCGGGGCATTCTGCAGGCGCTCATGAAGCACCGCGCCCAACTGTGGAAGCCCTTCGACGACACCATTGCCTGGCTCATGCTCTGGAACATGGTCTTCGAATCGGTGGCCCTGGTCGCCATGGATTTCTGCGGTATCGGGCTGTTCTTCCTGATGGCGCTCAGCGGCGGGCTATCGTCGCTGGTGTTCCTCTGGTGGACCGAGCTCACGATACTCGACATGGTGGCCGCGGTGTACTGCATCGCCCGCGAGAAGGAAGACCTGCGGTTGGCCTTCTACGCCATCCTCTATCGCCTCTTCTTCATTCCCTTTGTCGACGGCATGCGTTTCTTTGCCACGCTCGACGAACTGTTCAACGTCCGCATGGGCTGGTTCACGCAGCAGCGGATGGGCCGCATCTAAGGAATCGCGATGAACATTGAACTCTACTCCCTACTCGCAACGCTGGTCCTGGTGGCCACCCTTGCCAGCGTGGTCTTCGCCTTCGCCAGCTACATGCTCTTCCGCATCCGCGAGCATCGCAAGCTCCAGCGCAAGAAGGCGGCGGGCCAGGCTCCCGCGCCGGCGCCGGCGGCAACCCCCACTGCCACCGCCGCGCCTAACCCCGAGCCGGTGCGCCCGCGCTTCTTCAAGCCCTACGAGCCGTCCCACTAGAACCCCATGGCGAACGCGGCAGGCAAATCCTGGCTCGGCCTCAAAGGCCCCTTTGGCGTCTACCTGACGCTGCTCGTGGTTCCCGTCCTCGCCCTGCAGGGCCTGGTCTACGTGCAAATCGTCGATCAGACCATCGGCGCTTTCCCCATCATGAAGCGGCTCCGCATGATCAGCGACGAGCTTGCCGAACCGAAGGTCGCCGTGCTCCGCAGCGATATCAACGCCAGCTTCGCCGGCGACCATCCCGAATACTATTACGACCTCTCCGCCTTCTGGAGCTTCCTTGCCGAAGGCGCCGGCTTCGAACATCGCACCATCACCGATGCCGAACTCGCGCGCGGCCTGGGCGATTCGGCCACCGTCCTCGTCCTGCCCTGGACCACCTGCCTCGACCAAGACCAGCGACAGGCCATCCGCGCCTTTCTGGAAGCCGGGAACAGCGTCATCGCCACCGGGCCGGTAGGCGCGCGCGACGAGAAGAATGAATGGGTGGGCTGGGAGTTCCTGCATGAACTGACCGGGCTGTTGCAGGTAGTCTCCATCACCCCGGAACAGCAGACCTACGCCAGCTTCCGCGGCAAGCAGTTCTATTCGGGCACGGTGCCCGCGGGCCTGCTGCTTTCGCTCCCGCAACACGTCCTCGCGGTCGGCATCGGCCACACGCCGGATATCTACTGGTCGGACGCCAACTGGCGCCCGGTCTCGGTGGAATGGCCCAGCGAAGCCGCGCTCGGCGTGCACCGCACCGTCAACAAGGGCCGCGTGGTCTGGATGGGCTTCAACGAACGCCTCAGCGGCAACGCCAAGTCCCGCGTACTGTTCGAACGTTATCTTCACGCCTCGCTGCAGTGGGCCGGGCGTCAGCCGCTCGCGCTTCCCCAAACCTGGCCCGATGAGAAGGCCGTCGCCGCCGTACCGTACGGGGAGTTCGGCGCCAACCTCGAAGCCGCCCAGAAAGCCTCCGAGGTCTTTGCCCGCGAACAGGTTCCCGCCACCTTGTTCTGCCAGTCGGGCGCGGCGCTTCGCAAACCGGCCGACGCCGCCCTCATTCGCGAGCGCGTCGAACTGGCCACCAGCGGCGATAGCGCCGATGCCTTCGCCGGGCAGAACCTGGTGAAGCAGGCCGAACGCCTGCGCAAAGCCAAAGCCGATCTCGATACCGAAAAGCTCCCGCTGGTCGGCTTTAAGCCGCCGCAAGCCGCCTTTGGCCCGGAAACGCTCATGGCCCTGCGCAGCGCCGGCTTCCACTACCTGATTGACTCCGGCGAGAACGACCGCGCCCTGCCCGAACTGATCGAGTTCCGCGCCAGTTCCTTCCTTGGGCGAAAAGCCGAACTGGCACGCCTGCCTGCCGGCTGGGCCCAGGACGTCGATGTCGTGGCCGCCTACACCGGCCCCACCCCCTGGAAGGAAGATATCGCCGATCCCTTTGTCCGCGACCTGGAACTTGCCGCCTACCTGGGCGGCATCTACACCATGGGAATCCGGGAGGACCTCCTGGGAGCCCCGGAGAACCAGCACATTCTTCGCGGCCTGCTGCGGCGGGTTCGCCGGGCCGATGCCTGGCTCACCACCGCCGATGGCCTCGCCCAGTGGTGGTCGCGGCGGGAAAAGATCCGTGTCGAAGCCACCCGCGTTCACGAGCACCGCATCCGCGTCTCGGTGACCAATCGCGGCCGCGACGAGATGGGTAAGTACGTCGTCGACCTCCACTTGCCCTACCGGCCCACGAAAGTGCGCCTGCTATCGGAAATGCTCGGCAAGGCCCCGCCGCGGTATGAACTGCGCGGCGATGAAGATGTCCTACGCCTGGAATTCACCAAACTCAAGCGCGAAAGCAGCCAGGTCTTCCTGGTGGCGTTGGATGAACTATGAAGCCCGCCGGCCGCTATCTGCTTCGTTGCCTGCTGCCGGTGGCGTTGCTCGCCTATGCGGAAGAAACCGCCGCGCCCGCCCCGCCGCCGCTGGTATCGCACTTCTACTACATCGGTGATGACGCCGCCTTCGCGTCGTTGGAACGCAACATCGGCGCCGTGCAGTTACTCTCTCCGGTATGGTTCCATGTGCGGGCGGATGGCAAGCTCCGCAACACCGCCGACGCCAGGGTCCGGGAACTCGCCGCCAAGGCCGGCGCCGTGCTGCATCCGGTGATTGTTAACGACGAGTTCCGCCTCGACACCGCGCGCGCCGCCTTCTCTAATAAGGGGCTCATTGAAGAACTCGTGACCATCGCCGTGCGCGAGAACTACGCCGGCCTCCAACTCGACTTCGAAAACCTCGATGCGGCCGACCGCGAGCCTTACACCGCCTTGGCCGCGAATCTATCGCGGGCGCTGTCCGCCAAAGGCAAGACGCTCAGCGTCGCCGTCGTATCGCCGGTCTACGGAACCGGCTCCGCCAGCGCGCGCGCCCTGGCCTGGAAGCCGACCCAGCGCTCCGCCGCCTACGACTATGAGGGCCTGGCCAACGCGGCCAGCTTCCTCACCCTGATGACGTATGACCAGTACACCTCTCCCGATGCTCCCGGCCCCATCGCCGGCATCGAGTGGATGGAAGCCTGCCTCCGCAACGTCCTGGCCGTGGTGCCTGCCGGTAAGATCATGCTCGGTATCCCGCTCTATCACCGCCGCTGGGCCGGCAACGCCGTCAGCACCGGCACGTGGATGGAGGCCCAGGAACTGGCCTGGAAGTGGAAAACCGGGGCCCGGCTGGACCTGTTGCACCAGGAGCCCGTCATCCGGGTTCGCGACACCGCCGGCGGTACCGCGCACGAGGTCTGGTTCTCGAATGCCGAAAGTGTGCGCCGCCGCATCGCCCTGGCCCGCCAGTACGGCCTGCGCGGCTACTCGGCCTGGCGCCTGGGCCAGGAAGATCCAAGCATCTGGACGGAGGCCGTGCCCGCACCGTGATACTGCTTGCCGCACTTGCCAGTCTTCTCTTTGGGGCCGAGCCGGCGCCCTCGCCGCTCGTCCTCGCCCAGGATACGCCTGTCGAACTGCGCCTGGAGGGCGGCGTCTCGTCGGCCACCGCCAAGGCCAACGATATTGTCGAGTTCGAAGTGGCCGAAGATGTCCGTGCCGGCGACCGCATCGTCATCCCGCGCGGCAGCTATGCCTGGGGCGTCGTCACCCATGCCGAGCGCCGCAGCCGCATGCGCCGCAACGGCAAGCTCGACATCGATCTGCAGGCCGTCTGCCTGCCCACCGGCCGTCCCGCCTTTTTACGCGCGGTCAGGCGCGGGACGGTGGATCCGGATGGCACCGAAGTCTCAGCCTCCGACAGCCTCTTCGCGCTGCCCGCCTTGCCCGTAATGGTGTTCGTCTTCGGCAAGGATGTCAGCATCCCGGCGGGCCGCGAACTGACGGCGTATCTCGCCGAGGATGTGGCCGTCACAACGGCGAAGGGAACGCCGGCAGCCGCCACGCGCTGCGTCCGGCCCGATCCGGTGCCCGTCCCCCAACTGGCCGAAGCCCGTACGACCGAAGACCTGTCCACCATCACCGTGCGCTCCTCGCCCGGCGAGGCCGAGATCTACGTCAATGAGCGCTTCATGGGCAACACGCCCGCCGTGCTCAAGCTGCCGCCGGGAGAGCACCAGGTGCGCCTCGCGCTGCCCGGCTATGGCCCCTGGACCAGGCAGGTGGCCGTCACCCCCGGTGGCGAGTCGAACATCCAGGTGAAGCTGGAAACCACCATGCTCGTCCGCAAGCAGGAAGAAGAAGGAGAGAAGAAACCGTGAGAGTCCATGCGTTCTGCCGTCCGGCGATGAGCGTCGCGCTTTGTATCAGCCTGGCCCTGCCGTCTACGGCCTTGTGCGCCGATCCCGAGCCCCCCGGCGGCCTTCGCGTGATCGTTGTCAGCGGCGAAGGTGGGGTTAACAACTTCGTGCGTAAGCAGGTGGCGCCGATTGAAGTGGAAGTCCGCGATGAGCGCAGCCGTCCGGTATCCGGCGCCCGCGTGCGCTTCACCCTTCCCTCCATCGGACCCGGCGGCCGCTTTGCCGATGGCAGCCGCGCCGCGGAGGTTTACTCCGATGAGCGTGGCCGGGCCGCCGTTGGCTCCTTCCTTCCCAACGAGCACGAAGGCCGGTTTAGTTTGCTGGTGGACGCCATCTCGAAGGGCAGGGAAGCGAGTGCCGTCGTATCGCAGACCAATGCCCGCTATGTGGTGCCAACGGCGTCTTCCCGCAACTACGAAGTCACGTCGCGCGGCTCGCGCGGCAGCCGCACCCTGGCCCTGGTCGTGGGGGTAGGCGCCGCCGCGGCCCTTGGCGGCGTGCTGGCCTTGAAGGGCGGCGGGGCGCGCCCCTCGGCGTCGTCCCCCGGCGCTGGGCCCATCGGCATCAACATCGGCGGCGTCAGCGTCGGAGGCCCGCAGTAGACCTCGATGCGACCCGTGGCCTTACTTCTGGCATTGGCGGCTGCCCTCGGCGCGCAAGTCGAGGTGGGCATGTCGCCCATTGCCTACGTCCTTGATGAATCCACCCGCGCCTTACGTCCCCTGATCGGGACGCCCGGCTCGGCCTACCTGGGAGCCCCGCTTGCGGGCTACCAGCCTCTCCATCGCGCCGAGCTGCGCGGGGCAAACGGCGTCGTGATCGACTCCGCCGGCATCGCTCATCGCCTCACCAACCTGGAACGTGTCGAACTCGGCGCGGCCACCGCCGTGTGGCTCGATGGCACTGGCGCGGAGGTGCTGCTGGGCCTCTCGCCGGAGCAGGTGCGCTTCCCCAACGGCGCCCCGGTCGCTCTCCCCGCGCCCCTTGGCGCCGTGGCCTTCTCCCAGCGCTGCGCGATCCTCGCCACCAACGGCGAACACGACGCAACCCTGCATAGGCTCTGCCCGGATCGGCCCAGCGAACTCCAGACCTTGCGCATCCTGCCTGGCATCCACATCTCTGCGTTAGCCGCCGCGGGCAACTCGCTGTTCGCCGCCGGCCGTAGCCATCGCCGCATCCTGTATCTGCGCGAGCCCTTCGATTCGGCTCCCATAGACTCGTTCCCGGTCGAAGCCCCGCCGGTCGCCCTGGCCGCCGTCAGTGCCACCGAAGTGCTCGCCGCCATCGAAGGCAGCCCGCGCCTGCTCGTCCTACCGTCTGGCGAAGGGATCGACCTGCCAATGCCGCCGGACCGCCTGCAATGGCTGACGAATGGCCGCCTGCTCGCTTGTACGTTGGCCGGCCTCGATCAGCCGCTGCTGGTTCTCGATCTCGCGCAGGATCGCAACGCCTTCTTCATCCCGTTGGCAAGGAGCGAACCATGATCCGCGCCGCGCTGCTCCTCCTGATCGCCGTTGCCGCCCAGGCGCAGGTCCCGTCTTTCACCTTTGGTTATAAGCTGTCGAGCGAAGTGTCGCTGACCGCGCTCGCCCCGTCCAGTGGCACAATTCTGCTGCCCGCCACCGCGCAGGGAGCCAGCGCCTTTGCGCAGCTTCACATCACCAACACCAGTACGAATACCACGTGGTTCTTCTCGGGCGCCGGCGTCACTGGCGATGCTTACACCCTATCCCCGCCCGCCAGCGCCACCCTTGGCCCCGGTTCCGTCTACATCCTCCCCATTCGCTTTGCCCCGCTGGCTCCGGGCCTGTTTAGCTCTACCCTTACCATCCGCCTCCGCACCGCCAGTAACGTTACCGCCGACTATAACTTCCAGATTGCCGGGAACGGCACCGCCGCCGCGCCTACGGCGACGCCCACCACCCCCACGAATCCTACGAATCCCGTTGCCCCCACGGCTTCCGACGTCGCCGTCAGCTACATGTTCATTGATCGCGGGAACAACATCCCGGTCGCGAGCGGCGACACCATCCCGTTCCCCACCACCGCCGCGGGCACACGGGTCTCGGCCAGCATCGTCCTCACCAACCGTGGCACGGCCGGCACTACCGTCAGCGCCGCCACCCTCAGCGGCATGGGCTTTGAGATGAACAGCCTGCCGCTGCTTCCCGCCACCCTCATCGCGGGCGGTGAACTGCGCTTCAACATCGCCTTTCTGCCCATCGACGGCCAGAACACTTATCGCGGCGAACTGCGCCTGACCATCGCCGGCCAAACCCGCACGTTCCCCCTTAGCGGCTCCGGGCAGTTTTCCCAAATCGCCTACGAACGCCTGAGCAATGGCGAATCGAGCCCCGTCATGGCTGGCGCTACGATCACTTTCCCCAGCCTTCCGGCGGGCAGCGGCAGCAACGTCGTCACCATCCGCTTCCGGAACGAAGGAAACGGCGACGCCCGGCTTAATGGCGTCGTGGTCTCCGGCAACGTCTTCTATCTGCTGGACCAGCCGCCCCCGCCCATTCTGCTCAAGCCCGGCGAAGCCCTGACCGTGCGCATCCAGTTCACCCCCGCCGACGTCGCCGACTACACCGGGCAACTGCGCATCGACAACGTGCTGTTCCCGCTGGCCGGGCGCGGCACCGGCATCCGCCTCGGTACGACACTGCTGCTGGGCGATGAGCGGTTCCCGCTGCGCGTCAACACCCGCGGCGTCATCCCCAATACCGAGGTCGGCAGCCGCCGCCAGTTCCTCATCGAAGTCGCCAATTCGGGCGACGAAACGGCCGTCGTCGGCGCCATCCAGTTCACCGGGGAAGGCTTCGCGCTCACCCAGGCGCCGCCTCTGCCGCTACGCATTGCCCCTGGCGGCAGCATCCTGCTGGCTGGTACCTTCACCCCCCAGCAGGTGGGCTCTATCTTCGGCTTCCTCACCATCCAGGATCTGTCCTACCAGATCATCGGCGTCGCCACGGAACCGCCGCCGCTACCCGAGGTCCGCTACACCGGCCTGCCCGCCACGCCGCAGCCATTGCAGCAGCCCGCGGTTGGCATCGAACTGGCGCAGGCTTACCCGTATGACATCACCGGCACGCTGCGGCTCAGCTTCACCACCGATACCTATATCGACGACCCCGCCGTGCAATTCCTCAACGGTCTGCGCAACATCGATTTCCGGATCCCCGCCGGCAGCCGCACCGCCGTCTTCGGCCTCAACTCGCAGTCTATTCGCATGCAGACCGGCAGCCTGGCCGGCGCTATCACCCTCGCGGCGCAGTTGAGCACCGGCAAGATCGACCTCAGCCGCGGCACGCCGCCGGTGGCGGTGCTCAACATCCCCCCAGCGGCTCCGGTCATCCGCCTGGTGGAGATTAACCCGCGTAACGCCCGCAGCTTCGAACTCATCCTGACCGGCGCGGCCACCACGCGGGCGCTCAGCCGGCTGCAGTTCGTCGTCACTCCGAATGCCGGCGCCACTCTGCAGCGCACCACGATTCCGGTCGATGTCGCCCGCCAGTTCGAGAACTGGTTCTCCAGCGCCAACTCCCGTCCCTACGGCGGCCAGTTCCGTGCGTCGGTAATCTTCGAACTGACGGCTCCCTATAGCGCCGTCAAGTCGATCGAGATTACAGCGAGCAATGGGCTCGGCACCTCCGCCGCCCGCACGGTGGTCCTTACCCCGGACAAGTAGTTTGTTCGCGCTGGGGTTCGCGCCGCCTACTGCCGCGCCTTTTCCAGGATACAGATCAACTCGCGACCGCCCAGGGCCGTCTGGCCCACCACCATCCCCAACAACCGGAAGCCCGCGCCGCCAGCCTCGTTTAGCTCCTTGGCCATGGTGGACGTGCGGTTGGTGGCCAGCAGCCGGTACTCGACCCGCTTGCCTTCATCTCCGGGAAGACGCTCCAGAATCACCGCCACTTCCTTGCCGCCGAACAGAGACTCGAACACCGTCTGGCCACGATACCGGAACCCCTGATCCCCTGCCTCCTGCATTTCCTTCTGCATCGTGCTCGTTCGCGAGGTGGCCAGCAGCTTGTACTGCGCTTTGCCCTGGCCGGGCTCGCCCTGCACCATGACGGTCACCACTTCCTTGCCGCCGGCCGTTGTCTCGCCTCCCATGACGCTGGAGAAGACGAAGCCCGCCGCCGCCGCCTCGTTCATTTCCTTTTCCATCGTGGAGGTTTTGGAGGTTGCCAGAACGCGGTATTCGAATTTATCCTCGGCAAACACGGCAAACGGCACGCCGAGGCAAACTAACAGGAGAAATGTTTTCATGGTTCGTTACTATCCCAAGATAGAGTAATCGTGTAAGACTCGTGGACGCGGCATCCTGTGAGCAAGGGTACATTCTCCTAATGCCTGCGCCGTGAACTGCCGAAGGAATCGACAGATGGCTTTGTTTCGCCTAGACCCCGAAAAGCTTCCCGGTCTCGAGAGAAGCCTTTCTTACCTGCTGGCCGCCGTCCCAGTCCTTTTCAATCTCGTCTTTCTGAGCCCGGAGTTGCTGATCGGGACCTACCCGCTAAACGACCACGCGCTCCACTTCGCCGCGTCCATGCGCGCGGGGCAGAGCCTTGCCAGCGGCCTGAACCCCATGGATACGTGGCTGCCCGATGTCGCCGGCGGTTACCCCATGTGGCGGGCCTACGCGCCCCTGCCGCATTTCGTGACGGGGCTGCTAATGCAAATCAGCGGGCACTTCCTGGACCCCTGGTCCGTCTTCCTCGGCCTGCATTACCTGCTCTGTAGCTTCCTCCCCGCCGCCTTCTATTGGCTGGCGCGTTCGTTCGGGATGGGCCGATTTGCCTCCGCGCTTGCCGCGGTGTTCAGCATCATGCTGTCGGGCTCCGGCGATTATGGCCGCTTCGCGTTGAGCTATGGTGCGCAGGTCTGGCGTGGCTCCGGCCTCTATCCACAACTATGGGGGATCTGGGCCGGCCTGTTCGCTTTCGGCGCGTTTGCCCGGGCCATGCGTGGCGGCCGCTCGTGGATCGCCGCCGGGGTTGCCCTGGCGATCGCCTGCCTGTCGCATCTCATCATCGGCGTCGTAGTCATCTTGAGCGTGCCGATCCTTCTCCTCGTGATGCACGACGCCCCGCTCCGCCGCCGCCTCGATGCCGCCTGCCGCGCGCTTGCCCTTTGTTTCCTGCTCAGCGGCTTCTTCCTAATCCCGCTGGTTTTGGATGGCGGCTGGATCAATATCAGCCGCTGGGAGAGCGCCTGGAAATGGGATTCCTTCGGCGCGGAGTCCATCCTGCTTGCGCTGGTCAAAGGCGACCTGCTCGATTCCGGCCGCTGGCCGATCCTCACGCTTCTGTTTGCCGCCGGCACTCTCATCACTCTCTGGCAGTCCTTTTCGCAACGGCGAATTCCGCCCGCGCTCGCCATGGCCGCCTTCTGGCTGCTGCTGTTCTTCGGACGTACCACCTGGGGCCACCTGCTGAAGCTCGCCGGTATTCCCCAGAGCATGCACTTGCACCGGCTGCAAGCTGCCTTCGAAATCTTCGCCGTGCTGCTGGCCGGGGCCGCCGCGGCCGCAATCCTCACGCGCCTCCGCCCACACCAGACCCCGGCTCGCCTGGCTGCCGCCGGGGTGTTCCTCGCCGGCACGCTGGTCCCGCTGTTCGCCGACCGCGCCGCCTTTCTCAAACAGAACACCGCCTGGGGCGTGGACAATCTGGTCGCCCACCGCAACGCCTCTCCGGCACTGGAACCGATCCTGCGCCATTTGCAGCAGAGCCTTCAAGCCCACCCCGGCCGCGTCTATGCGGGGCTCGCGGCCGGTTGGGGCGGCACCTTCAAGATCGGCAGCGCGCCGCTCTATGCGATCCTCACCACCCGCGGCATCCCCAACGTTGGATTCCTCTTCCACAGCCTGACACCGCTGGCCGATCCTTCCGTCTACCTGGACGACCACAACCTCGCCGACCTCTATCTCTTCGGCATCCGTTACGTCTTAGCGCCGCGCTCCTGGCAGCCCCCCGCGGGCGTCCAACTCGTCATGAACTCCGGCGATTACTTCCTTTATGAGATCCCGAGCGCCGGCCTGTTCGATGTGGTTGCCGTTCCCCACGCCTTCAACGGGCCCCTGCGGCAGTGGTTCGAGCCGAGCCGCGACTGGCTGCGCAGCCCCTTGCGCCAGATGGGCCGCTACCTTGCCCTCTATCCCGGCGATGTGCCGCCCGGCCGCTTCGCCCGCATCCTTCCCCGCTGGGCACCCATTCCTCCCCCAACCCCCGCCGATACCTACCCCGCCGGCATCGTCCAGAAGCAATGGATGGACCCCTCCGGCGGCTTCCACGTCACCGCCTCGGCCAGCCAGAACGCCTATCTTCTATTCCGCACCGGCTTCCATCCCAATCTGCGCGCCGAATCGAACGGCGAGGTCATCGAGCCGGTCGCCGTCACCCCCGGCATGGCCGCATTTCCCTTACCTCCAGGCGTCCACAACCTGCGCGTCTTCTACACCGCCGGCCCGTTGAAAACCGCGCTGCTGCTGCTGGGGTGGCTGGGCGCCGCTCTTCTGATTGCCGTCTCCCGCCCCGGTGGGCTGGCCGCCCTCTCCCCCTCCCTCGCAGCGGCTGGACAACGCGCCATTCACGGGTTGAGCGACGATTTCCTCCCGATTCCCCTGCGCCTGCCGCAGGCGCCGCGGATTCTAGCCTCCCTCCGGCCCCACCTTATCCCGTTGGCGGTGGTGCTGGTGCTCGCGCTGCTCGCCCTCCGGCCCACCTACCGGGGCCAGTTCCCCTCCGGCCACGATGCGCTCGAGTATCCGCCGCGGATCGTCGAATTCCACGAGAACATCCGCCACGGCGACCTGCTTCCGCTATGGGCCAAGGATCTCGGCAACGGCTTCGGCCAGCCGCTCTTCCAATTTGTCCCCCCGGCCTTCTACTGGGGCGCCGAGCTCTTCCATCTGCTGGGCGCCGGTCTCACCGATAGCATCACCTTGGCCGCTCTGCTGTTCGGACTTCTCGCGGCCTTCTCCTGTTACGGAATCGGCGTTCAACTGGGCTCCCGTCACGCCGGCGTGGTCATTGCCGCCGCATTCCTGTTCTTGCCGTATCTCCACGTCAACCTCTATGTGCGCGGCAACTTCATGGAATACACCGCCATGGCGCTGCTGCCGTTCGCGCTGTGGATGCTGTGGCGGGCCGCCGAGGACCCCACCTGGCGCCGGGTCCCGCTCGCCGCCGCCGCCATTGCCCTGTTCCTGCTCAGCCATAACGCCATCACGCTGTTCGGACTTCCCGTCCTTGCCGTGACCGGGCTCGCCCGCTACCGCCACCATCGCCCCCGCGACTTCGGCTATCTCCTCCGCTGGGCGCTTTCCCTCACCGCCGGTTTCGGACTGTCCGTCTGGTTCCTCGCGCCGGCGTTGGTCGAAAAGAACTACGCCCACCTTGATCGGCTGCGCGAAGGCTACCTCCATTTCCACAATCATTTCGTCTATCCCCGCCAGTTGCTTTACTCGGCCTGGGGCTACGGCCTGTCCCTGCCCGGAACCGGCGACGGCATGTCCTACATGATTGGCCCGGTCCATCTGCTGCTGGCGGCCGCCGGAGGCCTCGCGGTCTGGCGCGGCGTCTTCTCATCCAGCGTTCAAAAACGCGTCTTTCTCACTTTGGCCGCATGCGGCGGCGTCACCGCCCTCCTCACCACAAACCTCACCCGGCCGATTTGGAACGCCGCCGTCACCCTGCAATACGTGGAGTTTCCCTGGCGCGCACTCGCCGTTGCCGGCTTCTGCCTGGCCGTCTGCTGCGGCCTCGCTCTCCTTCCGATCACGGATCGCCGCCTGCGCACGGCCGTGGCCGCCGTCTTTGTCACTTTGCTGGTGGCCGCCAACCTCACTCACGCCCGGCCGCAGCGCTTCCTCACCTTCGACGACGAATACTACGCGCCGGAGAACATCGCGCGCCTCGGCATGAACACCACCACCCGTGAGGAATATGAACCACTGACGGTGGCCGCCCGCGCCCCCTATTTCCCTCTCACCGTCGAAGCCCTCGATTGCGCCCCTGACTTTGCCGCCGTTGCCACCCAACCGGTTCGCCCCCAGCATCGCTCCTGGACCCTCGCCTCCAGCAACGCCTGCCGGGTGCGGCTCAACCTGCTTGCTTGGCCTGGCTGGCAACTTACATTAGACGGCCGCCCCATCACCCCCACCACCGAACCGCGCCACGGCCGCATGCTGCTCAGCATCCCCAGCGGCAGTCACACGCTCACCGCCGATCTCGGCCACACCCCATTGCGTGTGGCCGCGCGCCTGGTCTCACTCGCTACCCTCCTCGCCCTACTCGCTCTGGCGCTCTGGCTGCGGCGTCCCAAGCCGCGCCAACCCGAGCCCCTCCCTGCCGAGGCCGAGCCCGCCGGCTACTTGGGAATCCTCAACCTGATAGCGCCAGATGCCCCAGCGCGTCTTTCGCAGGCACCCCCCTCCGTTGCGCCAATTCCCCCGGTCTTGCCCCAGTAACGCCGAAAAGCCTTTATTCTGCGTACTTTTCACCGGTGGCGACTGGCGTGCATCACTCCCCGCTAGCGGCTGCAACCTTCGAGCCCGGTTTGCCATGATTGCCACCGACGCCTCCACCACCCCTACCCACGCCCCCGCCGTCATCGACCAGCATATCGTCGAGATTGTCTCCGACTCCGGCGAAGGCGCCCAAACCTGCGGCCAATTGTTCGGCGCGCTTTGCGCCAAAAGCGGCTACGGCATCTGGACCGTCGAGATCATCCCGGCCGAGATCGAGCCGCCCGCCCGGTCGCGCGCCGGCGCCAGTGGGAATCGCATCCGCCTCGGCACGCAGCCGGTGAGCAATGCCGGCGACACGGCGGACGTCGTCGTGGCCTTTAACGAACAGGTGCTCTACAGCCGCATTGACGTCGGCGCGCTGCGGGCCGGCACCATCCTGTTCCTCGATAGCTCCTGGGCCGACAGCCCGTTGGAAGACATCCGCGCCAAGTATGCCGAAGCCACCGCCGACTTCCGCCGCCGCGGCTACCTGCTGATCGAAGTCCCGATCGACCGCGAATGCCGCCGCCATACCGACGAACCCCGCCGCGGCAAGAACATCTGGGTGCTCGGCCTGCTCTGCGCCACCTACGATCTGGATCGCGAACTGGTCGGCCGCGAGGTCGGCAAACGCTTTGCCCGTAAGGGTGACAAGGTCGTAGCAACGAACCTAACCCTGCTCGAGGCCGGCTACCAGTGGGCGCTGCAAAACACCACGCACCGGTTCCACGTCCCCGTCCATCCGCCGGGCGAAACCATGGTGGTGATGAACGGCAACCAGGCCATCGGCTTGGGGGTGATGGCCGCCGGGATGGAACTTTGCTCGATGTACCCCATCACGCCCGCCACCTCCGCCTCGCACTTCCTGGCCAGTACGTTCGACCAGGTGGGCGGCTTCGTCCACCAGGCCGAAGACGAGATTGCCGCCATCGGCTTTGCTGTTGGCGCCTCGTATGCCGGTAAGACCGCCGTCACCATCACGTCGGGGCCCGGCTTCGCGCTGAAAACCGAGTTCATCGGCTTCGCCGTCATGGCCGAGGTGCCGCTGGTGATTGTGGTGGTACAGCGCGGCGGGCCCTCCACCGGCCTGCCCACCAAGATCGAACAGGGCGATCTGCTGGCCGCCCTCTACGCGTCCCCCGGTGACAGCCCCAAGATCGTCATCGCCCCGGCCACCATCGAAGAGTGCTTCCACTTCATGGTTACGGCGCGCCGGCTGGCCGAATACTTCCGCGGCCCGGTCATCGTCCTCACCGACGCCAACCTGGCCACCGGCCAGCAGCCCTTCCCCCGCCCGAACCCCCAGCAGGGCTGGCTCGCGCCGCCCGTCGACCAGTCCGATTGGAACCCCGATGTGCCGCCCTTTGCCTGGGACCCTGCCACCGGCCTCAGCCCGCGCCCCATCCCCGGCCAGCGATCCGGCGAGTACGTGCTCACGGGCCTGGCCCATGACGAAGAAAGCCACGTCGCTTACGAATCCGGCATCAACCAGCGCTCAATGCAGATGCGCAGCCGCAAACTCCACGCCCTCCGCCAGTCGCTGCGCCCGCCCGCCGTCCATGGCGACCCCGAAGGCGATCTCCTCGCCGTCGGCTGGGGCTCCACGCTCGGCGCCATCGAGGAGGCCGTCGACCGCCTGCGCGCCGAAGGCCTGCGCGTCTCCTGCCTGCACCTTCGCTTCCTCTCTCCCATGGAGCCCGGCCTGAAAGAGATCTTCGCGCGCTTCCAAAAGGTGATCACCGTGGAGATCAACTACTCGGACAGCGCCGATGACCCGCTCGTCACTCCCGAATCGCGCCGCTACGCCCAACTGGCTTGGCTCCTGCGCGCCCAGACTCTAATGGATATCGACTGCTGGAGCCGTGTCCCCGGCAGCCCCATCCCGCCCGGGACCATCGAGCAGCAACTCCGCCGTTCCCTGGAGGCGATCCGCCATGCATAACCCCGCCTTCGACGTCGAAGCCGAACCCCGCGTTTGCCTATTAGAGGACTACGTGGGCCTCGAAGCCCGCTGGTGCCCCGGTTGCGGCGATCATGCCGTACTGGCCGCCGTCCAGCGCCTTTGCCGCGACCGGCAATTGCTGCCCGAACGGACGGTGGTAGTCAGTGGGATCGGTTGCTCCAGCCGCTTCCCCCATTACATGAAGACCTACGGCTTCCACGGACTGCATGGGCGCGCGCTGCCGGTGGCCTGCGGCGTCCGCGCCCGCCGCCCCGATCTCGATATCTTCGTTGTTACCGGCGACGGCGATTGCTGTGCCATCGGCACAGCCCACTGGATCCATGCCGTCCGCTACAACATGAATCTGACGGTGCTGCTGCTCGATAACAATATCTACGGCCTCACCAAAATGCAGACCTCGCCGACCACCCGGCCGGGCGAGCGTTCCAATACCCATCCGCGGGGCTCCTTCTTTGCCCCGTTGAACCCGATCGCGGTCACCTTAGGCATCGCCAACGCGGGCTTTGTCGCCCAGACCATCGATTGGAATCCTCCCCATCTTTACGCCACCATTGCGGCCGCGCACGCACATAAGGGTCTTTCCTTCGTACGTGTTCTGCAGCGGTGCCCCCACTACACCAGCCACGTCTTCGCCCCGGCCCAGGAGGACCGGAGCAAGCTGCTCCTAATGACCCATCCGGATGGCATTGGAGTCGATCCTGCCGCCGCCCGGCTGTTCCCCAACCAGACGCCGCACGATCCCGCGAACCTGGACGAAGCGCGCGCGCTGGCCTCGCGTGACGATGTCCACGCCATCGGCCTGTTCTATAAATCCCAAGCGGGCATGCGCTATGACGACTTCACGGCCCACGGGCTCCATACCAGCGCGGGCGATAAACTCGCCGCGCTGAACCGGGCGCTGGATAAGTTCGTCGTGTAGCGATTCAGGTAAAACCGATGCCCACCCCCAGTGAACATCCCCATCGCGAGGCGCTCCGCTCCTACTACCTGACCGGGCAGCCCATACCGGATTGGCCGCTCGCCGCCAGCATCCCCCGGCCCGCGCCCGGCCTTGCCTTTTGCGACTTGGCTTCGGCCCGTCTGGCTGCCGCCCGCCGCCCCGCCCAGGCCCGGCTGCTCGACGAACTCACCACCGCGCGCGACCGTGCCCTGGAAGTCCTGCAGCCCGTCCCGTCCGATGAGGAATCCTTCGGCGCCGGCGCGGCCCGCTTCCTGGATATCAAGCGCCTCGCCGCCCTTCCGAGCTCCCCCGGACGCCAAGCGTTGCCCGTGGCGCGCCGCCAACGGCTATCGGCAGCGCTCGGCACGCTGGAGGAGTTCCTAGCTGGCGTCAAGCACTGGCCCGCTTTCTGGTCCCTCGACCTGCCCGCTGCCTTTGACCACGCCGCCGCCTTGCTGCAACAACTCAGCGGCGTCCTCCGAGCCCTCCGCGTGGTGCAACTGGAGTGCGACGGTACCTACGACGAATCCCGCCATCCCAACCAGATCGCCCGCCTTCAGGCCTCTCCCGCCGACCTGCTCAGCGCGCCTCCCATCCTTGCCATTGCCGATGCCGCCGATTTCGAAACCCTGCCCATCGGCGCCTGGATACGCTTCCTCCACTCCCAAGTGCCGGTCACCGTTCTGCTCCACGCCGCCGGCTCCACCACTTTCGACCTTCCCCTGCTTCGCCTCGCCTTCGGCCACGCGCTAGTGGGCCAAACCGCGCTCAGCCAGGCGGACCACCTGCACGAAACCGTCGAGCAGATCGGCGCCGCGACCGGCCCCGCCGTCATCCTCTACTCCAGCCACGCCTGGGCACCGCTCTTCCGGCATTCCCCGGAATCCGGCCTCGAAGTGCACCAGTGCAGCACCGAAGCCGTCCCGCCGCAAGACGCGCCCGTCATCCCGCCATCGGCCTGGGAAGATGACCCCGCCATCCCCTACGTCTCCTTTAAGGACGCCGACGGCACCACCCACCGCGCCGCCCTAACCGCCCCACAAGCCGCCGCCTATCGCCGTCTCGACGCCTGGAAGCAAGAACTAGCCCCGGAAGCCGCGCTAGACACCGCCCGCCGCGAAGCAGCCACCACCGCCATCCGCCGCATAGTCGAATACCTAACCGGAGTAGGGCAGGCGTCCACGCCTGCGGACGGCCTCCAGGCCGTCCCCCCCACGCCAGTCGCCCCCCCCACTCCGCAACCCCAACCCACCACCACCGACCCCTACATAGACTCCTTCCTCTGCACCTCCTGCAACGACTGCAGGAAAGTCAACCCTCGCCTCTTCCTCTACGACGGCAACAAACAGGCCTACCTCGGCCCTCTCTCCCACGGCACCTTCGCCGATCTCGTCAAAGCCGCCGAAGGTTGTCCGGCGAAATGCATCCACCCCGGTACGCCCAGCCCCAGCGACGCGTCCGCCACCCCGGCCGTGCTCGCACGCGCCACCAAGCTCAGGTAAATCCATGAACCGCCGCGCCCTCCTCAAAACCCTCACCGGACTCGGATTAGTCTCCATCCCCCTCACGCTGCAACTGCGTTCCCGCGAGCGCGGCCCGGAAGGCTCGGTTCGCGTCCAGCGCGGCCTCATGGGCACCGTTTGGACCATCGAAGTCGTCCACCACGGCGACCCCCGCCGCGCCGCCCAAGCCATCGAAGCCGCCTACGCCGAACTCTCCCGCATCGACCTGCTGATGAGCGACTACAAGCCCCAATCGCCCCTCTCCGCCATCAACCGCGCCGCCGGCGGCGAGTTCGTCGAAGTGCCTGCCGAACTGGTCCAGATCATCCGCCGCGGCATCGCTGTCAGTGAAGCTACCGAAGGGGCCTTCGACATCACCTGGCGCGGCATGGGCAAGATCTGGGATTGGGCCAGCGACGATTTCAAGCCCCCCACTCCCGAAGTGGTGGCCGCCGCCCGCTCCCGCATCAACTATCGGAATATCCAGGTCTCTGGCAATCGCGTCCGGCTCGCCACCTCCGGCATGAGCATCGGGCTGGGCGCGATTGCCAAGGGGTACGCCATCGACCGCGCCTCCGCCGCGCTGCGCAACGCCGGCTTTGCCGACAGCATGGTCGTAGGCGGCGGCGATATGCGCCTGTCCGGCACCCACGGCGGCGACGATTGGCGCCTCGGCATCCAGCATCCGCGCGGCGAGCGCGGCCAACTGCTGGGCCGCGTCCGCCTGCGCGACGCCGCTCTGGTCAGCTCCGGCGATTACGAGCGCTTCCGCATCGTCAACCGCGTCCGCTACCACCACATCATCGACCCGCGCACCGGCTACCCGTCCACGCCTTGCCAGGCGGTGTCCGTCATCGCGCCTACCGCCGAGGAGGCGAACGTCTGGGCGATGTCGATGTTTGTCCTCGGCCCGGAGAAAGGGCTAGCCCTGGCCCGTTCCCGCCGCGTGGAAGCGTTTCTCATCGACGCGGGCGGCCGCCGCCACGCCACCCCAGGGTTTCTCGAACGTTTTGAGGAGACAGATAGGAGTCTCTATGACCGCTAAAACCATCATGAATGCCAGCCCAGTCACGCTCTCCCTGCATGACTCATTTGGGCAGGCATTCCATCTGCTCATGGACATGCGCGTCCGCGGCCTCCCGGTCATTGACCCCGACGGCCGGTATCGCGGCATGTTCGACCTTTATGACATCTGGGAAGTGCTGCTGCCCAAAGCCGCCCTGCTCGATCACAAGTCGATCGGGGACCTCGGCTTCCTCGGCGCGAACGCCGATTCGCTCCAGGAGAAACTCGCCGAAGCCTGGGAACGGCCCATCTCGGACTTTCTCGATGACGAGCACTCGCCCGCCATCTGCCCCGATTCCCCGGTGATCGAAGCCGTCCTCCAGCTCTACAAGCACGGCGGCAACCTGCCCGTCGTCGACTCAAACTCCCAGAGACTGCTGGGCATCATGTCGCCGTGGGAGATTCTGGGACGCGTCCGGGGCTAAGGTAAAGGAGAACTGCATGCATTCGGAATCCGCGGCGGCGCACGTCATTTTTGGATGGAATCCGGCCCTTGTGGCCAGTGTCCTGTTCGGTCTGGTTTATGCCCTGATCATCGCGGAGAAGATCAACCGCGCGATCCTCGCCCTGCTCGGCGCCGGCGTTCTGATCGTCTGTGGCGTGGTCAACCAGGAAGCCGCCGTACGCGGCGTCGACTTCAATACCATCGGCCTGCTGCTGGGCATGATGCTCATCGTCAACATCACGGCTAAGTGCGGAGTCTTCCAGTTCATCGCCATCTGGGCGGCCAAACGGGTCAAAGCCGAACCCATGGGAGTGCTGATGATGCTCTCGGTGGTTACGGCAACCCTCTCGGCTTTCCTCGATAACGTGACGACGGTGCTGCTGGTGGTGCCGGTCACCCTCGTCATCACCGAGGAGTTGAAGGTCAAGCCTTATCCCTATCTAATCTACGAAGTGCTGTTCTCCAATATTGGCGGCACCGCGACGCTGATCGGCGATCCGCCGAATATCATGATCGGCTCGGCCCTGGGCCTTACCTTCAATGACTTTGCTTTCAACCTGGCTCCGGTGATCGTGGTCGTGATGGCCGTTACCCTGGTGCCGGTCTACTTTATCTGGCGCAAGGATCTGGTGACGACGCCCGAAGCCCGGAAGCGTGTGATGAACTTCTCCGAGCGCGAGGCCATCACGAATCCCCGGCTTCTGAAACAGGCGCTATTCGTCCTGGCGTTCGTCATAACCGGCTTCATCACCGCGCGCTTCATCCATCTGGAACCCGCTACCATCGCCATCTTCGGCGCCGCCACCCTGCTGCTGCTCGACAACTTCGGCCGCGACGCCGAGCATCAGTCCAAGAACGTCCACCACGCCTTCGCCGAAGTCGAGTGGATCACCCTCATGTTCTTCGTCGGCCTCTTCATCCTGGTGCACGGTTTGGAATCCTCTGGCGTGATCCGGGCGATGGCCGAGAAGCTGCTCGCCGCCACCGCCGGCGACCGCGACGTTACTGTCCTGGCTATCCTCTGGGGCTCGGCCATCCTTTCGGCCTTCATCGACAATATCCCCTTCGTCGCCACCATGATTCCCATGATCAAGGCCATGGCGCCTACTTTTGGCGGCGAACAGGCGCTCATGCCGTTCTGGTGGGCTTTGTCCCTGGGCGCCTGCCTGGGTGGCAACGGCACGCTGATCGGGGCCTCGGCCAACCTGGTGGTGGCGGGCTTGGCGGAACGCGCCGGACACCCGATTCGCTTCGTTCCCTACATGAAGTCGTGCTTCCTGCTAATGATTCTTTCGGTGGCGGTTTGCCACGTGTATATGGTTTTGCGCTACCTGTAGGAGGGCAACGGCGCTATTCCACCGACGTCACGATCCGGCCTTCCAGCCGCACCTCGGCCCCCTCCTGTCTCTTGCCTTTGAGAATCCGCTGGTAGGCCTCGTGGAAGGCTTTGGCGTCCGCCTCGGTCTCCCACTCGCTCGCATACAGCATCAGCACGTTCTTCGTCTTGCGGTTCTCCAGGATCTTCACTTGGCCGCCGCGCCATTTCGTTGCCAACTCGACTTGGTCGTCGGCATATAGCCGCAGCAGAATCTGGTGCTCCAACTCCCCCACCCCGCCTTCGATTAGACCCTCATACCCCTTGGTACTCGCCTTCGGCAGCTTCGGCTTGGTCGGCATCACCTTGTTGAAATACTTCTCCGGATGGAGAATCTGCTGCACACTCGCCGGCGGATTCGCGAACACCTCCTTGAACCCGCGGTCCCCGTACTTCTGAATCACGGCCTGCTGGAACGCGAAGCCCTTCGTATAGGGAAACAGCAGCGACTCCCGCAGGTACAGCGGCGAGGAGTCAAACACCGGAAAGCCTCCCTGCGCCGCGCCGCCCACCTGGTTGAAAACGTCCGCCATCTCGGGCGCCTTCCGCAAGCTGGTCCCCATCTTGAACAGCATGTACTCGCTCATCAGCCAGGTGGCCTGCCCCTCCATGACAGCCTGCCGGGCCACCGCCGCATCGTCGTTCTTTCCCTTCAGAATGTACTTTTCTAAGTTGAAGTGGAAGTCCGCCAGCGCATGCGCCAACTCATGTACCAGCACCGGACGCTGGGCGAAATCCGGGCCCCCACCGCTCCCCGACTCAATCACGAACAGCTTCTTCTTCTGGTAGTCGTAGAACGCCGCCGCCTGTTCCGTCAGCAAGTCGATCGTCATCTTCTTCAAATCGAAATCGCGCGGCACCAGGCCGAGTTTCTTCAGCGTAGTCTCCTCGGCGCGGATCTCCTCCGGCTTCACCAACTCCTTGATCCGGTCCTCCAGGAACTTCTTCAACCCGTCCTTGGAAATCGTGTCGGAGGCGACCGTCTTCGGCGCGGGCAAGCCGGTAATCTTGGATAGGTCACCCAAAATATCGCCGATCTCTTCGAATAACTGCGGCGATTGCGGCGGTTTCGCGCCGGCCGCCTCCTGTGGCGCCGCCGGCACGCTGGAGACCCACAGCGCGGCGATGAGAACGGCATGGCTCAGACGGCGCATGGCTCCTCCTGTTGTTTCACCCAGACTTGGAAGCGCGGCAAGGCGCGCTGGTACGATATCGCCGCCGCCAGGCAGAGCAGCGCCGCCAAACAGACCACCGGCCTCGGCCCCACCAGCCGCGCCAGCGCCCCGGCTCCCAGCGTCCCGAACGGCAGAAAGCCCGACAGCGCCGTCACATAAATCGCCATCACGCGCCCCCGTACGTTCTCCTGTACCACCATCTGCACCAGCGAGTTCCCACCCGCGTTCTGGCGGACAATCGAATAGCCGATCACAAACATCGTCACCAGCGACAGCCAGTAACTGGGCGACCAGGCATAGATCATCAATCCCACCCCCATCAGAATCGTCGATTGCGCCATCAGGCCGGGCAGCGATTGCACGCTCTTCTGGCGCGCCAGCAGCAGCACGCCCAGCAACGCCCCGCAGCCCATCGCCCCGGTGAGAAATCCCAACCCCGCCGAGCCTTTCTGAAAGATTCCATCGGCAAAAAAGGGGCCCAGCGCCAGGATGGGGGCATAACAAAGATTCATAATTCCGCTGAGGCCGAACACCATCCGCAGGTGCGGCTCACGCCATACGTAGCGATACCCGTCGAGCATGCCGCCTTCCCGCCCGCTGGTGTGCCCCGGCACCGGCCGGATCACCGCCAGCCCCACCAGCATCGCCAGAAAGCTGACCGCGTTCAAGGCGAAACACACCGCCTCACCGTAGGCCGCCACCACCAGCCCGGCTAACGATGGCCCTAGAATCCGAGCCGTATTGAACGCCGCGCTATGGAGCCCGATCGCGGAAATCAGGTCGGCCTTCCCCACCACCTCGACGATCAGCGCCTGCCGCCCTGGATTCTCAAACGCCTGCACTGTCCCCAGCAACAGGGATAGCCAGAGCACGTGCATCGCGGTAATGCGCCCCGACACGGTCAGGCCCAGCAGCGCCAGCGCCTGCAGCAGGTTCAGGATTTGGCACGCCACCAGCAGGCGCCGTCGCGGCACATGGTCAATGACCCAGCCGCCCACCGGATTCAGCACCAGCATCGGAATATGCGTGCAAAAGAAGGTGAGGCCCAATAACAGCTCCGAATGGGTCAGCCGGTACATCATCCAGCTCTGCGCCACGGTCTGCATCCAACTGCCAAGCTGCGAGGTGAAATGCCCGGTCAGGTACACGCGGAAGCGCCCGTGCCGGAGTGCGGGAAACTGGCCTGCAAGACGCCCCATGTTAGTCTTTATTATGGCGTGGCGCCGCCGTCGCGGTCCGCGTTCTGCTCTTCTTCGGATTCCCGGATGGCGGCAATGATGCGGAAGAAGACGCTCGCCAGGGCCGTTGCCAGCAGTTGTACACGGGGGCGCAATTCCGGACTCTCCGGGAAGAGGATGTTGATCAGCAGCGGCCGTTCGGGAGCGTCAAGGCACCGCGCCACGTCCTCCTGGAAGATGGCATAGCCGGCGGTCGCCCGCAGCCCGTCCAGCATGCGCTTGTCGGCCTCTTCATTCAGCCCGGCCAGCAGGATCCCCATGGATAGCGGCCGCCCCTGGTCATAGAAGGTGGCCAGCGCCGCCCCGCCCTCGGCCGCTGCCCATTCCAACTCCGTTCCCGGCTGCTTTAGGAACGGCAACTCCTCCCGAAAGCCGGGCGGGCGATCGGCCAGAAAGTGCAGAAACAGGTCGCAGACTGCCTCGGCGTGTTCTTCCCGCGGAATGAGATCGAACTGGCCGATTTCCACGTTGCGGGACTCGGCATCAACGGTACGGACAGTGAAGGTGGACAAGGGCGTCTGGCCATTATCCCCTGTATTTTGCTCTTGCTGAAGAGGGGGTGATCTGGTAAAGTGAAAAGGTTGTCGATTGGCGCCCGTAGCTCAGCTGGATAGAGCGTTTGGCTACGAACCAAAAGGTCGCACGTTCGAATCGTGCCGGGCGCACCATAGTAAGCCATTTTAAATCAATAACATGCAGCGGTTGGAGCCATCGAGCTTCAACCGCTGTTTTTCTTTGGTGTGCCCGAATTTGGTACCACCCTGGACCTGTGACCACCCCTGCCCGACATCGACGGACGAACGACCGGAGGACGATCTACCATTCCAGTTGTGAACCTGTAGATATGATGCCGAGGTCTCTCACCAGTTCAGCCCGGATCAGAGCGTCTTCAAAGCTAGAACAGTCAACCCGATCAACGGGGGTCCACTTCGGCACCTTTTTGCTTTAGTGCCAGTGGGCAATCATGTGGAGTGCTGCGGGGTCAATTCCGAAGCCTTCAAGCGGCTGCTCACCTATCGCTACTTCAAGCAGCAGAACGCCACGCCAGCCAGGGACGCCGTACAGAGTTTCCTGGAACTGGTGGCCGCGCGGGCGGTCTATGACGGCAGTGAGAAAGACACGTTCTTGCGCGTTGCGCACTTCGAGGGCCGCGTGTACCTGGATCTGGCGAATGAGGCTTGGGAGGTTATCGAGATTGGCGCGGATGGTTGGCGCGTACTTCAGCATTCACCCGTGTGCTTCCGGCGTGTGGCCGGTATGAAGACTCTGCCCGTACCGGAGCAAGGCGGTTCGCTCGATATGCTACGCCCGTTAATCAACGCCCAGACGGATTCTCAATGGGTGCTCATGGTTTCATGGCTGCTGGGGGTGTTCTTGCCCAGGGGCGCGTTCCCTGTTCTGCTGCTGCAAGGCATCCAGGGCACGGCTAAGTCCACTACGGCAACGTTCCTGCGTAGCGTGGTGGACCCGGCAAGCATACCGCTCAGCGCCCCGCCCAGAGACGAAAGGGAACTGGCCATCACCGCGAACAACTCCGGCATAGTTGCCTTTGACAACCTGTCCGGGGTTCACCAGTGGCTGAGCGATGCGCTATGCCGAATCGCCACGGGTGCCGGATTCCGGACGCGCACACTGCACACCGATTCGGACGAACAGTTGTTCGAGACTCGCCGGGCAGTGCTCTTGAACGGCATTGACGACATTGGAACGCGGGCTGACTTGATGGACCGCTCCATAGGGGTTACGCTGAGCCGAATTGAGGACACCCAGCGTAAGACCATGGATGAGGTGCTGACGGGCTTTGAGGCCGCGCACAGGCTCATCCTAGGTGCCCTGCTGACTGCGGTATCGGCGGGCCTGCGCAACCTGCCCAGCGTCAAGCTAAGCAACCTGCCGCGCATGGCAGACTTTGCCAAATGGATAGTGGCTGGGGAGTCGGCTCTGCCCTGGTCGCCTGGGACCTTCATGCGGGAGTACACGCAAACCCGGCAGCAGGCAGCCGAAGCCGCCGTTGCGAACGACACGGTTGCCCAGACCCTACTGCGTATGATTCAGGGTCAGAAGTACAAGACCTGGGAAGGTACCGCAGAGGCATTGCTCCTGGAACTGGACCGCTGGGTGCCGTTTGACCGCAGGGATTTGGGGAACCATTGGCCCCGTACGCCCGCGTCCCTGGGGCGCTGGCTGCGGCGCGCTGAACCCAGCCTGCTGGCGGTAGGGGTGACGCTTACCATGCGCCGGATTCCAGGTACCGGGACACGGGTGACCCGGATTGATTACGCGCCGGTCCAGCCGAAGCTAATCGAAATACCGGACCAGGACGCGGCTTAGAAGGGGGTGACAGCACGTGACAGGGACTTTGGTTCCTGTCACTGGGTTCCTGTCACAGGTTAGAGTGCTGAATCCGCAGGGGTTAGCGCGTGGGCCTGGGGGCGTGACGGCACGTGACAGGAGTTCCTACTATCTTGGGAAGAAAGTATATATAAGAGCAGTGCGCGAGTGCGCGCGCCCGCGCGTGTATAACTGAGGGAAAGTTCTGTCACGACTATCACACTTGTCACGGGTCCTCTAAGTGTCTGCAAGTGCAGTCACTTAGGCCATGACAGCAGCCCTCAAACCTGCGGCCTCTGCTGTCGGGCTTCCGTCACAGGGCGGGCGCTGGCACCCCTGCGGCGGGCAGTTCCGGTAACCATCCAGTGCACCGGGGGCGCGTGGAACTTATGAGCAAACCTTAACTAATAAACATAATTTATGAATCGAGCAGGCATAATAAGCAATACTAATAGCTCTGCCGGGCACGCGGCTTCTGGCCGCGAGACAGCCCGGTAACGATGTAGGTCCGAAAGGGAATCGAGTTATGAAAAATCAGGAGCCGGGGGCTGCCAGACGGCGGGGACGGCCACGGGGGTCCATAGGCAAGCGCACGCTGTTTGCGCGCGAGTGGTGCGAGAAGTTGGGTCTGACGGACCCGGTCCAGTTCCTTGTGACGGTCATGAACTCGGATACGGTGGAAGTCACCCAGTCAGACGCCAACGGCAACGCCGTATTGGGTGCGGACGGCAAGCCGGTAAAGCAGTTGGCGGTAATACCGCTGGATACCCGCATTCGATGCGGATATGAACTGCTTGGGTATATGTATCCAAAATTACAGGCCCACCAGTTACAAGCGCAAGTTCAGACGGAATCTGCTGTCGAGATTGGCATTGACGTGAATGCTCTGCTGGCTGACCCGGACGCGGCCCGCGCGGCCCAGGCGTTAGCGCTAAAGATCGCTGCTGGAACTAAGCAACTTCCCGCCGCGCCAGACCAGAACAGTCCGCACTACTCGTCCTAACCCTCACGTTGTTCGCGAACCTTCGAGGTTCCCAATGCTCTTCAGAATGCCCGCGAACGCCCCGCGTTCGCCGTTAATCGGCATGGCCCTGGCTACCTGCGTCCGGTGCAACGGTACCGGCCTCACGCTTAATACCGAGACGCTGTGTCCGTGCGTGGACCGTGGCGTGTTCAAGGCCGTCCACGCCCACTACCTCTACTGCGCCGCGAGTGCCAACCAGATTGGCGCTATCTCCCTGGAACGGGTTTCCAGCAGCAGGCCTGCAACATTTGGCTGGAAGCGGAGTGAGTTCATGATCGACTTCGAACTGACCGGGAAGCGCGCCCTAGCCGATTCACCCATCGACTATGGCGTCTTCCGGCTTCATTTTCTGGATGGTCATGACTGGAAGGTCTGCGCCAGCCAGTTCAATCTCAGCAGAGGGTTGGTGTTTCACTCCTGGTACCGCGTACAGCAGCGTGTAGGCCGCGCGTTGCACACGTTAACGCCCCATGCGTTATGGCCCCTGGACCAATACTTCCAGCCCGCCTCACGCGGCACGCGGGTGGTTGCCATGCCCGCGCGGCCCGAACCCTCACGCGTTCAACCCCTGCGGCCCCCGCTGGCAGCGTGAGGCGCGCGGCAAGCCGTCCCAGAAAGGACCGTAAATGGGGCACCAATTCAGGTGCCTCAAACTCCAACGTTCTCAACACCGAAATACTGGAACCGCATGGACGTTTTTGGGACGGCCCGGCGGTGAGGCACAAAACAGCAAGCGGAACACAAAACAGCAAGCAATAGTTTTGTTTCGCGTGGATTCAGTGGCTTACAGCCAAAGAATCTCAAAATCGAGAAACCGGGGTCTATGCTCATGCTTAACGAGATACCGAATGACGAAGCACGCAGAGAGGAAGAAGAGACAGGCCACTTATCACGAGGCCGGGCACGCAGTTGTAGCGGTCCTCATGGGCATCCCCTTCGTTTCGGTCACCGTTGCCGCTGAGCCGGTGCCCGATGAGTATGGCCGCATCACCCTGGGGCAAGTGGACCTGAAAGGCGAATGGCCCACTTTCGCTCTGCCGGGCCATGTGGACTTCGACCCAGCGCGCGCACGTCGGTACGCGGCCCGCAAACGTCGCCATGACCCTGGCCGGGCCGCTGGCGGAATCGCTCTACACTCGCTGCTGGCACCAATCGCCAGGGCAAGAGGGTGACGATGAGTGGTTCGCTCATGAGATCGCCACTGGGCTAGAGGTTGCGCGCACGCCAAAGGGGACCCGGCAATGGGTGGACCGCCTGAGGTTCACCACCCTGGAAACCCTGCGGACGCCGTACATCTGGGCCGCAGTGACAACCCTGGCGAAACGCTTGGTCGAACGTGGCACCATGACCGGCACCGAAGCTTACACGATAGTGAGCCGGGCCATGCCCTGTGAAGCGGTTGAACAACCCTGGCGCGCGGGTTCCGGGACCCTGGTTCCGGTGCCGGGCCGCGTGATGACCGCAGCTATGTAGCGTTTAAACACATGACTTCGCCTGAAGCAACTTTTGCGTACCAGACTAATCCGGCGAGAGGGCCGGAATTTCGTATGCACTACCAGACCGTATGGAAGCCCGGCCCCAGACTCGTTGGGACCGGCATAGGCGATACGAGAGAGGAACTAACAATGCCCCTTCAGGAACAGCGCGCCACCTTTCAAGAGCGATTTGACCAGTTCATCGGAACGCTTCAGCGCCTGGAATCCGAGAACAACCGGAGTGAACCGGGATACGAAGCCCGGTACTCGATCCGTACCGAAAGCATAAAGGCCGCCAGGGCCGCCCAGGCGCATGTGGCAGTCTATCGGTGCGCTGAGTACCGTCTTAGCGGCTACGACGAAACCTTGCATCGCGAAGGTAAGTGTTCAAAGCTAGGTGATGGTAGGGGTCGGATCTTCTGCTTTGTTGACCGGCTCAGCGGAAACGTATTGCGTCCCAGCGACAGCAAGCGTATCAAGCGTGACTTGCCCAGTGGTGAAGTTCTGGGCAACATCTTTGATGAACACAACGGGTTGGGGGAAGTACAGAAGGAGTGCAAGCGCTATTCCGAGAGAGACCACTCGAATCTACGCGACGGAGTTGAATGGAACTTAAAAGCATTACGCCACAACCATGGTGGGAATCTTGAGAACGCTAAGCTGGTGTTCAAATCCTCCCTTTTATGACAAGCGTAGCAGTTAGTTCAGCCCGATAGAAAATGAACCCCATCGACCCGTTAGCCGACGCCATTGCCCACGCCGTCCTGGCACGCCTGGAGCCGGTTCTAAAGGCCCGTGAGGGCATCCGGCCCAGGCTCATGACGGTAGATCAAGCGGCCCAGTATCTGGGCCGTACAGGGCACGCAATCAGGAACCTGCATGCCGGTGGCCAGTCTGGCTGTGCGGACAGGCAGCCGGGTGATGTTCGATATCCAGGACCTAGACGCCTGGATAGCGGCAAACAAGCGGTAGCTGTTACCGTGCGAGAGCCCTCAGATCTGGACTATTCAAAACTTCAAACGCCATGGTTCTCAAAAAAGTCAGGTGGGCGTCTTCAACTGGTACGGCGCTCCCATCCCCACTGTATATAGTTCCAAGCGCGCCTGCCGCTTTCAATTGCTCATAGTCTGGAGCTTGTCTGTGGTCAACATGCGCACCACCGTCCCGGTTAGCGGCCCACAGTACGACGCGCTTTCGCGTGTAATCGACGGCATTTATGTGCGCGAATGGCTCTGTCCACCAGTGCGGTGCTTCGATCAGGCGATGAGGACGGCCTAAATCTGTGCACGGCTCAAATCCGCACCCGGAGAAATTTGCTAATGACCATGAAAACTCAAACATGGGGCGTCGTCCAGCGAGCAGAGGTTCTAACAGGGCCTCTAGCTCAGCGCGGTCTGGGGCTTGACTGCGTATGAGGACGTGCTCCGAATCGAGGTGCTTCAGCAGAGACGTGCTGCTGGGTGTGTCGTGGAAAATGACGCGCAAGGCTACTCCGATCCGAATTGCTTCCTCACGATGACCAGCATCAAAAGCGGCAGCGGATCGCTCCAGGAATCCGAATTGCTGAGTAAGGTATGCCTTGAAATCCGGCTTCGCACTCATGCTCCTGATGGTCGCACGCATGGCAACCGCCGAGGCAATATATTCAGATTAATCTGACTTCCCAAAACCCAAACGATTCCGGCACACTCAAGCCATATGCCGAAACCAATCAGAGTTGGAATCTATGCCCGCGTGAGTACGTCTGACCAGACCTGTGCTCAGCAGCTACAGGAACTGCGAAGCTACGCCCTGGCACGCGGCTGGGTGGTCCAGGGCGAGTACGTCGATGAGGCCGTGTCCGGGAAGCGGGATTCCAGGCCCGCCTTGGACCGGCTGATGAAAGCGGCGCGCCGACGTTCGCTTGATGCGGTAGCCTGCTGGAAGCTGGACAGATGGGGCCGGTCGATGCCTCACTTCGTCCAGTCCGTTCGCGAACTGGATAGCCTGGGCGTCCGCTTCGCGGTTATCACCCAGGGTATCGACACGGACCAGTCCAACCCCACATCCAGGCTCATGCTGAACATGCTTGCCGCATTTGCTGAGCTTGAGCGGGAGTTGATTGTGGAACGCACCATGGCGGGCTTGGCGCGTGCCAGGGCGGCAGGAAAGCGGGGCGGTAGGCCGCGCAAAGTTGTAAATCGGTCCAAGGTCCAGGCCCTGGCCGCGAATGGCGATAGTCTGGCCACTATCGCAAAGGCGGTAGGTGTCTCCAAGTCGAGCGTCCATAGAATCCTGCGGGCGCAGTGAGCAAGGAGGAAACATGGTAATTCTGAGCGTTCCATACCGAACAAGAAAACAGACCGTCGGCTGGGTCCGCGTGGTCATCAATCACGGGAAGGTCACATGCAGGCTTAAGACCGTTCTGAAACGCGTAGAGAGTCTGGTGCCCTTAATCGGCTGGCCTGGGTACCTTCCAGAAACGGACTGGATGCACGCCGATGAGTGCCAGCTATGCCTTGGCGCACGGATCGTGAAGAAGACGCCCAGCGGCGCGAAGTTGTCTCCTGATGAGTCGGGCATTATCGTCTACGGGATGCCGGAGCCACGGCCCCAGATGCTCCCCAACGGCAACCTGCTGGTGCCGTTCCGGGCAGAGGGACCGGGCGGAATCGTTGGCGATGGGGTAAGGGAAATAGGCAGCGATGATCCAGAATACGCCCGCTGGATGGAATGGCGCATGCGGGACCTGGAAGCCTTGCAGACCGCTCAGCGGTCACGACTTCAGAAAGCGAGATAAGCCATGGTGTTCAAAAGAGACAGCAGCAAATACTGGTGGTACAAGTTCATCTGGAACGGTGAACTGGTCCGCGAGAGTACGAAACAGACGAACAAGCGGATAGCAGAACAGATGGAAGCCGCTCACCGCACCCGGCTGGCCAAGGGCGAAGTTGGCATCCGGGAGAGAGAGCCGGTCCCCACTCTGGAATCGTTCGCGAAAGCGGACTTCCAGCCCTTCATCAAAGCCACGTTTGCGGCTAAGCTAAAGACGCTCACCTACTACGAAAGCGGCCTGAAGCAACTGCTGGCCTATGACAAGCTGGCATCGGCGCAACTCGACTCCATCACCACGGAAACGATATCCGGCTTCATTGCCAAGCGGCAAGCGGACGGGCTGAAGGTGTCCAGCGTGAATCGGGAACTCCAGGTGCTGCGGCGCATATTTGCCTTAGCCGTGGAATGGGGCCGGGTGGAAAAAGCCCTTCCCAAGGTGCGCATGCTTCCAGGCGAGAACCACCGTGAGCGCGTGTTGACCCCTGCGGAAGAAGCCCTGTACCTGAAGCATGCGACCCCGCTGCTGCGCGATGTCGCCACCGTCCTGCTGGACTGCGCCTTGCGCCCTGAGGAATGCTTCCGGCTTCAGTGGTCCAGCGTCCAGGATGGCCTTATCGAAATTCAGTACGGCAAGACCGACAACGCCCGCAGACGCATCCCAGTGACTGATCGGGTAGCGGCGGTGCTGGAATCGCGCAAGACTGACAACGCTAGTCCCTGGGTCTTCCCGGCCCCCACTAAAAGCGGCCACATGGAACCGTCCACGGTGAAGAAGCCCCACGTCAACGCCTGCAAGGGTGACGCAAAGGACGATGAGAAGACCGGCCATAAGCGGTACGCCGTTCAGCCCTTCCCCCTGTACACCCTGCGGCACACGTGCCTGACTCGCTGGGCACCGCACATGGACCCCTGGACCCTGGCCCACCTTGCCGGTCATCGGGACATGGCGATTACCAAGCGGTACGTTCATCCCCAAGTTGACACCATCCGGGCCGCGATGGACCGGGCCAGGGCATCACAAGGTGTGCCCAATACTGGTACCACCCCCTGCGGTTCCAGAGTGTCACCAACTGACACGGCACCCAGCCAAGCCGTTGATAATGCTAGTCTGTAGCAGTCAGTAGCAGTCCATGTAAGTTATTGATTCTGTGTGGTTTACTGGCTACGAACCAAAAGGTCGCACGTTCGAATCGTGCCGGGCGCACCATCCCTGATCTCCTACCACCCGTACCCCACCCCAGCACTGATTTCATTCTGCATCAGCCGTCCACCCCGCCCCAAGCTAAACGGTCGCCCCGTATTGAATTGCCGCACGTCGAACCGCACATGCCACGGCCCTGACACCTTCACCTTGATCCCACCGCCGTAGTTCACCCCGAATTTGTTCTCGCCTTGCCCGTACTGTGCGGTCTGGCCCGGCGGTACGAAATTGGAAAAGTGAACGCCGCCCGCTACAAACGGCCGGATGCGCGCCTCGGTCGGCGTGGCGTAGGCCACTGCACCGAACATCCCCTGGTGGATCGCCATACCCTGGGTCCCAACGGTTCCAACTTGGCCCAGGTGCGTGCGGTTATATGCGTAGCCGAACTCGAACCCCAGGTGATTATAGGGATTCAGCGTCGCCCGGAACGCAATCCGCGGCCCATTGTCGAGGGAATAGCCGCTGCCCAGGTCTCCATCGCTGATCCGGGACAGCCCGCCGCTCACTGCGACTTCGAATCCTTGGGCATGTGCAAAAGCCGGCACAAACAGTAGTAGAAAAAGGGAGTATCTCATCGTTTACGTCTCTCCACCGTGTGACGCGGCACCGGGCCATTCCGCTACACGTCCCCCTGTAAAGCTCGTTTAACAACGTAACGCCTGATCAGCCCTCTGCTAGACTGTACGGCTTGATCGACTACGTTAGACGAATCCTCGATACCCGTGTCTATGACGTGGCCGTGCAGACCCCGCTCGACCGCATGGTCCGCCTGGGCGCCCGCCTGGAAGCCCCCGTCCTGCTTAAGCGCGAGGACCTCCAGCCGGTCTTCTCCTTCAAAATTCGCGGCGCCTACAACCGGATCGCCCGCCTTGCGCCCGAAGCCCAAGCCGCGGGGGTAATCTGCGCCTCGGCCGGCAACCATGCCCAGGGCGTCGCTCTCTCGGCGCGCAAACTCGGCATCCGCGCGGTCATCGTTATGCCGGTCACCACGCCCGCCATTAAGGTCGATGCGGTCGCCCATTGGGGCGGGGAAGTGGTCCTCCATGGCGACACCTTCGACGAGGCCTACACCCGCTCCCGGGAAATCGCCCTCGAACAACGCCTCACGTTCGTCCACCCCTATGACGACCCCGACGTCATCGCCGGACAGGGCACCATCGGCGTCGAGATCCTCAACCAGCACCCGGGACCAATCGAAGCCATCTTCGTTCCCATCGGCGGCGGTGGCCTCGCCGCGGGCATCGCCACCTACGTCAAATTCCTCCGTCCGGAAACCAAAGTCATCGGCGTGGAGCCGGCCGACGCCGCGTCCATGAAAGCCGCTATCCAGGCCGGGCAACGCGTGATCCTCGACCGCGTAGGCCTCTTCGCCGACGGCGTCGCCGTTCGCCAGGCCGGTGTGGAAACCTTTCGCCTCTGCCAAAGCCAGCTCGACGACGTCCTGCTGGCCGACACCGACGCCATGTGCGCCGCCATCAAAGACATCTTCGAAGATCTTCGCGTAGTGGTCGAAGCCGCCGGCGCGCTATCTCTGGCCGGCCTCAAGTCCTACGCCGCGGCGCACCCCCGCCGCAGCGGCAGTCTCATCGCCATCAGTTCCGGCGCCAACATGAACTTCGATCGTCTCCGCCACGTTGCCGAACGGGCTGAAATCGGCGAGGCCCGCGAGATTCTCCTCGCCGTCACCATCCCCGAAGAGCGCGGCAGCTACCGGCGCTTCATCCAGGTGCTGGGCAACCGCGCGGTTACCGAATTCAACTATCGCTACGCCGAAGGTGGCGAGGCCCATGTGTTCGTAGGAGTCAGACTGAATGACGCCGAACGGGAGAAGGCGGATATTCTGGGGGAGCTACAGCGGCTGGGATACCCGGTTGTCGACCTCAGCGCCGATGAAACCGCCAAACTCCACGTCCGCTATATGGTGGGCGGCCGGGCACCGGGACTGCCGCAGGAACTCATCTTCCGCTTCGAGTTCCCGGAACGCCCTGGCGCGCTCCTTCGCTTCCTCGACGGCATCGGCAGCGAGTGGAACATCACGTTGTTTCATTACCGTAACCATGGCGCCGATTATGGCCGTGTGCTGGTCGGCGTGCAGGCCACACCGAACGACCGCCCGCGCCTGGACGCGCAGTTTCTCTCTCTTGGCTACCCCTACGAAGAGGAAACCGCGAACGACGCGTACCGTCTCTTTCTGCGCTAGCGCTAGCGGTCTTCTACGGCGCCGCGGCGGCGAACATCCCCGGACTTGAATAATCAATCGGTACAATCCGATACCGAAACACCATCCCATGCCTCCCCACGATATAGCCGTGTGTCGCATCGGGAAAGGTAACCGCCGTAGGCTCCGCCGGCAGGCTCGCCGGCCGGGAACTGAACGACCTTCCCCCGTTGAACGAGTACCCAATCTGGCGCCCCGTGACGTGCGCCCCCACTAACATCTTCCCCTCCGCAGAGGCGTAGAAACTTCGCCACGACGGCGAATTCGCGCTGCCCGTCCAGGTCACCCCGCCATCCGCCGTCCAGTGTGTAGCTCCGCTGGCGAGTACCGCCAGTCCCTCCTTCTCCGACCAGAAGTGAATGGAATCCACCTTGTGCTTCGTATCCGGAATCACCGAATGGCTCCACGTGGCTCCCCCATCAGCGGTCCGCGAAAAGAACGCCGTGTTGGTCCCCATATCCACCGGCGCGGCACCGGCGAGGAACCCCACCATGGGCGATACAAACTGCGTCACGCGCGGCATGCAGCCTAACTTGCGGGCCAGGCCGCCCACCGTAGTCTCCACGCTGCAGGGGTTGCCGCGCTTCCAACTCTTCCCGCCGTCTTCCGTCCGATTCATGTGGCTTTGCGTCTGCGAATCGCTGTTATCGTGTGCGAAGCCGACCGCCGGACTTACAAACCAGATCCCTTTGGCAGTACCCGGAAGCTTCCCCAGGCCGGTCCACGAACTCCCATCCGTCGTGCCCATCAGACGGCTTCGCTCGGTCAGGACCCAGCCGTGGGTCTGGTCCAAAAACTGAATCTCCACCAAGTCATCGTCGGTGGACTCGGGGTCGCCGCCCAACAGGACCTTCCAGGTCTTGCCTCCATCGGAGGTGAACAGAATGGTCGACTTCTTGCCAGCCACCCAGCAGGTCTCGGGCCCCACACAGGAGATGGCGCTTAGTTCAATGTCCTTGTTGAAGGGGACTGGTTCCCAGATGGCCTTGAACTTGGCTGTCGTGGCGGCGGCAGTCTTTACAACGTTCTTCTTGGCCTGGCCCGGCATCGAGCTGGTAAGCAGCAGGAGCAGAAAGGCTGACGTCGAAAGCGTCCACATAAGAGATCATCCTTAGGTAGCGTTCGGATATGCAGTGAGAGCCTATCACAACGCCCGCGCCACGGGGGGCGCTTCTGAGACTGCTGTCACTGCGCCAGCCGTGCCGCCAACTCCGCCCGCGTTACTGGGCCGGTTTTGTCCGTCTGCAGCGCCGGCATCGGCTTCGGGAATTGATCCTCGCGGAAATCGGTCCAATACAGCGGCAGATCGCCATGAAACCAATTGCGGTGATCGCGCGCCATCCAGCCCCGGCTCACCGCCAGATGCACCGGATCCGTCGTCGCCAACTCGAAGTAGCGCGAAAGAATCAGAGCCGCTTCATTGCGCGTCACCGGCGCATCGGGCGATGCATGCAAGTCATAGTTATTCAGCGGATACCAGCCGCGCTGCGCCGCGTAATGAATGGCCGCAAACCGCGGATGCGTGACTGGCAGATCGTCGAACCACACCAGCGGTACGCCTGCCTTCGCCAACTCCTGCTGCACGAATTCGGTGGCCGGCTTCGCGCCCGTCTGCAGCGTCAAACTAGCGATCACGGCGGCCGCCTCCCCTACATTCCATTCCACCGGATGCAGCCGGAACGCGCCGTTGGTCAAATGCGTCACGCCAATGTTCTTACCCGCCGCCAGCAGGTTCGACACCTTCTGTGGAAACAGCGACCCCATCGGGATCTGGAATGGCTTCGGCATCATCATCCGCCCGCGTTCATTGGCGCCGCAGGGGTGAATGTCCACCATGTAGAACCCCGTGCCCAC
This sequence comes from uncultured Candidatus Solibacter sp., assembly GCA_964385495.1. Taxonomy (GTDB): domain Bacteria; phylum Acidobacteriota; class Terriglobia; order Bryobacterales; family Bryobacteraceae; genus CADEFT01. The sequence continues at coordinate 111,667 of CAYLPH010000008.1, read as the reverse complement.
CGAATCGTCCCGCCACCGTGCGCGCGGCCCTTGCTGATACTCGGCCACGATATCCTGCTCCACCACGCGCCCGGCCGCCGCTAGAATCCGCCGCGATTCGCGAATGTACGGATACTTCGACAGCCCGTCTTCGGTACCCATCACCTCCTTGCGTAGTCGCAGCTCCGGATACCCGTCGCCCTTGCCGTCATCGCGCGGCAAGTCCGTCTGCAGCCAATAGAGGAATGCCAGCGCCACTCGCTTGGCCTGCTGCAGAATCCGCGCCTGGTCCAGCGGCGTGCGGTCCAGGATCGACTCGTCGTGATAGTCCTGCCGCGGCCAGTTCATCAGTGCCAGATCCTCCGGCGCGTTCGCTCCCGCGAAGTTCTTCTTCGCCAATAGCCGCCGCCAGTTGAAGAACGGCTTCGGCGACATGTTATTCGGAATCGGCGGGTCCTCCCCGAACATGCTGTATTGGAAGGATCCGCGCCAGCCGAAATCCGTGGGATACGTGATTTTCAGGCTGAACGGCTGCCCATCGCGAAACCGCTCATAGTGCGCCGGCTTCGCAATGCGATGGTTCTCGCCAGGCTTCACGTCCAGTGCGAAGGTGTAGGTGAAGCTCTGCACACAGGCCGGGTTCGGCTGCGCGGCGGCATGCGGCTCATTGGTCTCACCGCGGGCCTCGGAACCCACGGCGTACGGCACGCCCGCCAGCGGCAGCAGATCGCCTAGCTCCGTTGCGTCCAGCACATAGCGTGCTTCTATCTTGAACACGCTGCGCTTATCAAAACGGTACGCCAGTGCGCTCCGAATCGCCCCGTTCGCCATCTCCAACGAAAAAACACGTGACCGCAGGAATGTTTGTACCCGAGCCTTGCGCGACGCCAGCATCGCCTCCAGCACCTCCACGCCTACCTTCGGCTCGAAACACAACGACGAAACATAGCAGGAGCCAGGGTTCAGGTTCTGCCACTTCGCCGCCGCCGGCGACAGAGTGTACCGTTTGCGATAAACGTCGCGGATGCGGTTACGCATCTCGTAATAACTGCGCGTCGCCCCGCTGATCTCGATGAACTTGTTCTCATCCAGCGCCGAAACGCCGCCCGCCGTGATCTGCCCGCCAATCCAATCGCTCTCTTCCAGCAGGCACACCGTATGGCCGCGGTCCGCCAGACGCAACGCCGCGCCCATGCCGCCCGCGCCCGCCCCGGCCACCAGCACATCGCAGCGCACCACCGGCGGATTCGACGGCACCGTCACCTGGTGCAGAAAGCCGGCCGGGTCCCCCTCCGCGCGCACGGCATCTACATCCACCAACTCCACCGTCTGCGCTGCCAGCAGCGCCGGTACTAATAACGAATAGCCAATTGCGGAGTATCGAGCCATTTCTGTCCTTGCAGGCGGGATTCCAGACCGAACAGCGTGATGCCGGTCGACAAGTAGTTGCGCTCAATCGGGTGTGGTGTCTTCTTCGTCAGCACCACATCTTCAAACGCGCGCACCATGAAGCTCCAGTGATTGTGTACCCAGAGCTGGATATAGAAGCACGACGATTGCACCGTGCCGTTCTTCAACTTCGCGGCGAAGATATAGTCCCGCGTCAGGCCGTCCAGGTTGAGGATGGATGCCTTCAGTCCGTCGCGATAGCGCACCAGGATCGCCTGCGGGTTCTTCGCTTCCTTCCCATAACCGCCGTTGATGCGACGGCTAAGGGCGGCGTCCAGCAACTCTTGCGACCATTCGCCCTGCCGCCCCAACTTCCACACCTCCTCGCCTTCCACGCAGCGGATCGACGCCACGCCGCTCTCGCCCCCGCGCCGCTTTTCGGCCATCGTCTGTAGCAGCGCTACCGCGTGATAGCCGTGCTCCTCCAGATCGGAAAAGCTCAGGGCCATTACTTCGTTCAACTCCACGCCCTGTTCGAACTCCAGCGCCGGCTTGCGCCACGTCAGGGGCAGGGAAGAGCCCGAAAAGAGCGGTATCTTCATCTCCTTCACGCGCTGGTACAGCTTCGTGGCGTCGTCCCAGTCATAGGCGAAGTACTTGTCATGGAATACCGGCAGCACCTTGCCTTCCTGCTGGAACAAGGTGGTCACCTCGTTGAAACGTTGCCAGCGGGGATACATTACGTTGCCCCGCGGCGTTCGCGGATAGTTGCCATGCTCGCCGACAATCGCCACGCCATCCACCGCCAACTTGCTCCCGCCCAGACGCAGCGCGCTCGCCACATCGGGATAGATCGCGACCCCGTACTCCTCGGCCTGTTCCCGAGCCATATCGTTCACCGGGAACTGGTCGACGTAGAAGCTCTTGGTTTCCACCCGCGGACGATAGCTCTTCCCGTTCAACCGGTAGCCTTCCAGCAGCCGCCCGACAAACACATCGGCATGCGAGTTCGGGAAGTAGACATTCATGATGACAGCCACGCGCGGGCGGGCGTTTGCCGTACGCTGCTGCTGCGCGTGCGCTCCGCCCAAGGCGGCCATCGGAAATGCGAGGAGAGTTCTGCGAGTCACCAATGTGACATTGTACGCTTACAGCTACACCCGCCGGAACGCCACCACGGCATTCAACCCACCAAACGCGAACGAGTTCGACAGGGCATACTCGGCATCGGTGGGCCGTGCCATGCCCAAAATCAAATCCAGGTCGCAATCCGGATCCGGCGAAAGGTAATTCGCATTCGGTGGCAATAACCCCTCATGCAACGCCATCGTCGTGGCAATCGCTTCCAACGCCCCCGCCGCCCCCAACGTATGGCCCAGCACGGCCTTGCTCGAACTCACCGCGATAAAGTCGGCATGATCGCCAAAGACCGCCCGGATCGCCGCCGTCTCCGTAGCGTCGTTGGCCAGCGTGCCGGTGCCGTGTCCGTTGATATAGCCGACCGCCGTCGGTGGGATCGCTGCCGTCCGCAGCGCGGCGCAAATGGCTCGCGACGGACCCTCCACCGTAGGCTGCGTGATATGGTGCGCATCCGCGCTCATACCCGCCCCGACGATCTCGGCGTAGATGGTAGCCCCGCGCGCCTTCGCCGCTTCAAAGGGCTCCAGCACCAGCATCCCGGAGCCTTCCCCCAACACCATCCCGCGGCGGCCCTGGGAAAAGGGGCGGCAGGTATCGGGAGCCACCACACGCAACGCCTCCCAGGCCTTCAAATGTCCATACGAAAACGGCGCTTCACTCCCACCTACAATCGCCGCCTGCAGTTCCCCAGACCGGACCATACGATACCCATGTGCCAGCGCATGGTTGGACGAAGCGCAGGCGGTGGCAAAGTTGAAGCTGGGGCCGGTCAGGCCGAACTCCGTCGCCACGATGCTCGCCGCGGCATTCGCCATCGTGCGCGGCACCACCATCGGATGCAGCCGCGTCTTGTCGCGCCGGTATAGCTCCACGAAGCCTTCATCTTCTGTAGTCTTGCCACCCACGGCACAGCCGGTGATGACGGCGCCATTCTCCTGGATGGAAGGCGTGATCTCGATCCCCGAATGCCTCACGGCTTCCCGCGCGGCCACCAGCGCGAACTGCGCGAACAGGTCCAACAGATCGCTCTCGCGCTCGGAGACATGCTCCAGCGGCTGATAGCCCTGGATGCGCGCGGCCACCGGCATGCGCAGGCCCGGGATCCCTTCCCACGCGCCAATGCCCGACCGGCCTTCGCGCAGCGATTGCCATACCTGGGCGGCGTTGCGCCCAGCCGCGCAAAACGCACCGAACCCGGTGATGGCCACACGATGGGAACTCACGAAGCGGCGCTCTTTTCGGACAGGAGCTTATCAATTCCGAGAACGATGTCCATTACCCCTTTCATGGTTTTCGCGCCCTCATCCGGGATGCTGACGTCGAACTCGTTCTCGAGAGCAAAGACGATATTGATGCCGTCCAGCGAATCGATGCCGAGGTCCGCGAAGGTCGCCTCCGCGTTGACGAGAGCCGCCTTATCGGGCGGGTAGTGTTGCGTTTTCACGATGACGCGGATTACGCGTTCGAGTGTTGTTTCGGGCATAAGAGATCGCTGATCGTCACCAAATCATAGCCTTCCGCTTGCAGTTGCGGCAACAAAAGGCGCGTCGCTTCCAACGTACTCCGGATATCCGGTTGCTGACGGCGTTCGCGTCCGTCATGAAGGCATAGGATAGCGCCATTCCGGGCCGCTTTCTTCAGCCGCCGCGCAATTGCCGTCCCCGGAAGTTTCCAATCCAACGCAATGGCGGACCACATCGCGCCCTGCAACTGATAGGCCTGCTGCGCGGCGCGGAGCCCAAACCAGCGGCAGCCATACGGCGCGCGGAAGTAATCCGGAGCCACCCCAGCGGCGTTCCAAACAGCCTGCTGGCACAGCCCAAGCTCATCGGCGATGAATTGGGCGTGACGAAGATAAAGCGGCGAATGCGTGTAGGTGTGGTTGCCGATCTCATGACCAGCGGTCGCAATCCGCCTGGCAATGTCCGGCAGCCGTTCTACGTTCGTTCCAATCACAAAGAAGGTCGCCTTCGCCTGATGCTCGGCCAAAAGTGACAGCACTTCCGGCGTCGACTCACTCGGCCCGTCATCAAACGTCAGCGCGACGGCTTTCCGGTTCCGCGGCCCATGCCACACCGATGGCGCCAGCAGAGTCGATTGCGGCGCGCGGACGGCCCAAGCCATCACGCCTCCCGCCGCCATTACGCCGGCCCACGCTGCCGGAACGAGCCAGTTCATGCCTTGCCGGTCCACTTCACACTGTGATCGGAGATCACCGCAAACGTCTCATTGGGCGATATCAAGGTGAAGAAGGACCACGGGCCGGGGATCCACGGATAGCGTTCGATCACCGACTCATCCACTTCCACGCCCAACCCAGGTCCGTTCGGCACCACCATTTCCCCGTTGACAATCTCAAACTGGGTCTTGCAGATGTCCGTCGCCAGCGGCCACTCATACATGAACTGCTGCTCCGGCGTGCTGTAGCAGGGGTACTCCAGCCACTCCACCACGTTATCCGGCCAGCAGATGCCGATCTGCGCGGCGGCGGCCAGTTCCAGCGACGTGCCCCAGCTATGGAAGGCAAAGCGCAGTTCCTGGCTTTGCAGCTCAGCAAACAGGCGGCGGGCCAGACTGTAGCCTCCCTGGCAGACCACATCCATCTGCAGGTAATCGACGCAGCCGGCCAGCAGATCGGCGAAACCCTGCTCATCGGGCTCATGTTCGCCGCTCGCCAGCGGCACAATGTCCAACTCCTTCAGCTTGCGGTAGCCGTCGTGGTTGTCCGGCAGGATGGGCTCCTCCAGCCACGTGATGTCGAACTTCGCCATCTCGCGCGCCACCTGCTCCACGGTGTCCAGCGAATACGACCGGTCGCCCATGCGCCACCAGGTATGAGCGTCCACCATGATTTCAAAACTCAGGCCGGTGGCCTCGCGCATCAGTTCCACGCTGCGGATATCGCCCTCCGGCCCAAGCGCCGGGCGCATCTTGTAGGCCGGGAAACCCAGCTTCTGCGCCAGCGCGGCTTCCCTCGCGTAGCCCTCCGGCGTCATATACATCCCGGAACTGCCGTAAACGCGGATGCGGTCGCGCACCCGGCCGCCCAAGAATTCCGAAACCGGCATGCCCTTGCGCTTGCCGGCCAGATCATAAAGCGCCACTTCCACACAGCAGTAGATCTTCCACAGTTCGGCATCGGGCTCGGTCTTCTGGAAGTGCACGCGTAGGGCGTCGGGCTCAATCGCAATGCGCCCCAACAGAAACGGCGCGATCTCTTCCTGGATCCGCTTCTGCCAGTGTTCGCTCGCGGCGCCAGGGCCGTAGCCGGTGGTGCCGTCCTCCGAGCGCACGCGGATCAGCATGGCATCGCGTTTCAGAATCTGGCGCGTGCCTCCGAAATACTCCAGCTTTACGGGCTCGCGGAACGGATAGGACAGCAGAAAGGCGTCGACACTTCGAATCTTCACGGTACGTTGTTACTCCACGCGGAACTCGCGATTGGTGTTCCGCTCCTTCACGGTAAACTGATTGCCCTGCCGGATCACTTGCTGCACGCCCTGGAAGCCCGCCGGGATCTTCAACAGGAAGGCGGCGTAGGTACGGGTCTGCGTTTCCCCCGGCTCAATCCAAGCCGTGAGGGGACGTCCGAAGATGCGCCCTTTTTTGAGCAGTACGCCAAACGGCTGGTGCAGGCCGGTGGTGCCGAACTCCAGGCCCCTCGCCATCGGTTTCCCCTCCGGCGTCACATGCCGCCAGATGTTCAGCCACGGGTACTCGCTGGTCCGCCAGACATAGCCCAACAGCAGGCCCTTGGCCGCATTCGCCGCGGTCACCCAGCCCATGTCCTCTTCCACCACAAAGCTGACCACATTCGGATCCGGATCGTTGGTCAGGTGGCGCAGACTGATGGGCTGCCCATCTTTCAGCGCCTGCGGCCAGAAGAACGACGGCTCTTCGGGATTGGGCAACGGCGAGGATTGTGCAAAGCCGCGCCGCGCGTTGGAGTCCACCACGACGGATTCATCCAGAAACGGAGCCCCGATCGTAGGGTGCTGCACCATGTTGTACGGCCGTCCTAGCTTGTTGCGATTGGTCACCGCTTCGGTCACCTGAAAGCCCGCGCCGCTGGGATGCATGGCAATGGTGCGCAGGATGTCCAGCCCCGCCATGGGCAGCGATGCGCTCATCCGTCCCTGGGTGCCGCTCGCTTCCCCCTGCCACATCACCCGCGTCGCCTCGCCATGAAACGGCATACCGTTCTTCAACTCGGCTTCCGATGGCTGGCCCCAACGGTCGAGGCAGACGAAGTGTGCCATCGCACGATTCTCATTCACCGGCCCGTCGTTGGCCCACTTTAAGGGATTGAGCTTCTGATCCTTAAACTGAAACGTAACGATGGAGCCCCCGCCCTTATCCACCGCGAGTTCCACCTTCCCATTCTCCAAACGCCATTCCGGACGCTGCGCGGAAAGCGATACGGCCAGAGCCAGCAACAGGGCTGCGCGTTTCATTACTGGAGTTGCCACCTTTCGTTGAAGAAGCCGGCATTCGCGATGCGGCCCGGCCAGCGTCCGTCTGCCGGCTGCGTCACATCCACGATGGCCCAATCCGGTAACTTCGAGACCTGCCGCGCGTTGTTGAGGTAGTCGTATTCGCGATACGTAAAGCTGGAGTTGACCACGATGTAGTGGTTCGGGTTCAGCGGATTAGGATAGATCAGGGCAGGGTAGTGCTCGCCTGCCGAATACGACTGGCCGCCCACCTTGATGCCCGCCGCACTCCACTGCACCGGCAGCTTTTCCGCGATCCGCCCCAGCACCTTGTTGCTGCCCGGATCACCCCAGAGGATCAGATTGGACTCCGCGATGTCGGCATCCGTTACTTCGATATCTTTCTTTACCCGCGCATCGCCACGAAACTGCCGCCGCCATTCTACAATCGCGCGCGCCTGCTCGGCGGCGATCCGTTCCGCCGGTCCTTTGATAGAAGCCTCGCCGGTCGGCAGCACGATCAGGAACCGCTGCATAAAGGCATGGTCGATGGGCCCTTGCAATCCGTGTCGCTTCTGCAACCCCTCGCCGCGCGCCGAGTCCACCTTCGCCCACTGCGTCCCATTCTTGCGGAAATGCGCCCGCCAGGAACGATCGGAGTCCGGTCCGTGTACCGTGAGGGACTGCCCGTCGATCACGACGCGGGGCTTGCTGTCTGCCGCCAGCGGGCACCCAGCGGGACCGAAGTCCAGCGTCAGGGCGGTCACGTTCTGCGTGGCGACGTTCACCTGCTGATCCGATGCGATCTCGGCTTTGACGATGGCTTTTTCCCAATGCTGCGCCAGCCCGTCCACCACCAGCCACTTCATGCGGTTGTATTGCAGGGTGTAGGTGGTGAACTTCAACAGGCGCGGATACGGATCGCGGCCCTTCTCCGCAATGGCGTCGATACGCCGATTGATCTCTATCTTCGAATCCGGGTGGTAGCGATGCGGCGTGTTGGGGCCGATGATGTGCGTCATGGTCATGCCCTCTTTTGCCAGGTACTTCGCCATGATATCCGCCGCCTGTTTCTGGCGGTCGACTTCGCCTGAATACGCTACCAGCGGCGTGTTGAAGAAGTTTAGGGCATACTCGGTGGCATCGTACATGCGCCACAGTTTCTGCTCCCAGGCCGTCGGTTTCACCGTCTCGTTTTGGAAGACCTTCAGGAACTCGGCGGTCTCGCTGAACCCCGCTCCGGGCGCGACGGCGGCCCAGCGTCCGGCAAAGTGCGCGCCAAACTGCCAGGCCGCCGCGCCGCCCATCGAAAAGCCACGCATCACCAGGCGGTTTTCATCGATGTTGTAGTGCCGCTGCACGTCGCGCAGGGCTTCGAACAGGTCCACCTCGCCGGCGAACTTGTTGGCGTTGCAGTATCTCCCGTAGAGATGCAGCACGAAGGTGTCCGGCGGTGTGAACTCGCCCGGCCGGGTTTGCCGCTCGGCAATGAAATTCACTTCGCTCAGCGTCTCGCCACGCCCATGAAACCAGGCATCCAGCCGGTGCTTCTTCGGAGACTTCGGATTCCACGATTCGGGGATCACCAGGCCGTAGGGCTGCACGCTGTCGTCAATCCGGCTGCGATAGCCACGCACCACCAGTCCGGTGGCGGTGGTCCAGGGCGCCTGTCCGCGGCCCAGCGCCTCGGCCCGTTCCTGCCCCTGCCGCAGCAATTCCTTGGCCCGGCCGATTTCCTCTACTTTGAAGAATTCGTTATACGTTAGGGCGAAGCGAACCGCGTCGCGGTACACGATGACGTCCGGCGCGAGCAGGTTATCCTTAACCCGCTCGATGGCCGCCGATAGCCGGGCAAGGCCCGCTTCAAGCTCGGCTTTGTCGTTCGGAGGCACCGGGACACCCGGCGGCGGCACGGGCCGCTCGGCCGCAACTAGGCTCCAGGCGAGGGTCAGACACAGTAACGGACGCATCGTAGTGAGTTCTTCAGGATACTGAACTTTGAGCCATGGCGGGTGAGGATCGGCCTTCTTGCCAGTGGCGGCATAGGCAGCGTTCGCGGGTATGTTGGTATGGTACGCTGAGCGGGCAGGTCGTGCGGCATGCGCTACATCTACATGCACAATTTCCGGGGCTTCAGCGACGCGCTGGTGCCGTTGGCAAGTGCGAACTTTTTGGTCGGCGAGAACAGTACAGGGAAGAGTTCCTTCTTGAGCTTAGTCGACCTGCTCGGCAGCCCTGGCTTTTTGTTCGCACCTGACTTCGCGAATGCTGCCGGCCTTGGTGGGTTCGATGACATCGTGTCCGTTGCGGCGTCCGACCGGTCTTATTTCACCATCGGCTATGTCGACCTCGGCGCTACGGGTATGTCCGGACAACCGCGAACATCCAGCGAACTCCTGATCCTGACCTTTGTCAATGAGGAGGGGCTTCCTCGTCTTGCCAACTGCATCTCCTTCGCCGAATCGCAATTGAGCTACGTATCCTTTGAGGGAAAGAGGCTCTGCTTTCGAAGTGAGGGAATGCCGGACAGGACGCGATACCCGGATGACGGACGGGCGCTGCTGCGAGAGTGCCGGAGGATTCGAGACAAACCACTCCAGGAACTTGAAGTTAGCCCGCCGCAACGAAGCCTGCCGTTGCCCTATGTCTTCTCGTTACTTGCCTCAAAGGCAACCAACGGGGAAGGTTGGGTTACGGCAAAGGTGGAACCCATGCTTTTCCGTGGAATCGGGACATGGCGTTCCGTTGCCCCCATTCGGACGCAGCCTAAGCGGATCTATGACGGGCTTCGTTCGACGTTCACGCCGGAAGGCGATCATGTGCCGTATGTCATTCGACGGGCCCTTGATTCGCCAGAAAAAGCCGGCGATTTCATCGAACTTCTAAGACGTTTCGGGGATGCCAGCGGCCTCTTTGCCAATGTGCAGGCACACACTTTCGGACCCGATCCGAACGGACCATTCGAGGTGAGGGTAACCCTTGAGGGGAAACATCTCAATATTGCCAACGTTGGCTACGGCGTCTCTCAGGTCCTGCCCATCGTTGTCGAGATGATCTCGCAAGATCGGAAACATTGCTTTGCCATTCAGCAGCCGGAGGTGCACCTGCATCCGAGAGCCCAGGCCGCGCTTGGAGATCTGTTGCATTTCATGGCCGTGAACCATGGCCACCAATATCTCGTGGAGACCCACAGCGACTACCTGATCGACCGGTTTCGATTGCGAATGAAGGAATCCCCTAGAGCCGTCGACGCTCAGGTGTTGTTCTTCTCCCGGTCAACCCAAGGGAATCAGGTCTTCCAACTGCCGATTGGGCGAAACGGCCAGTATCCGTCCGAACAGCCCGATGAGTTCCGGCGTTTCTTCATCAATGAGCAACTGAGCCTGCTCGAAGTTTAGAGTCTTCCGATGATCGTCATCGACATCAACTGCCTCGCGGTCGTCTTCAGTCCCGGCGCTGCCCCGCACGCCGAGTTTAGGCCCGTTCGGGATTGGATTGTGAACGGCGATGGCAAGGCCGTTTTTGGTGGGAGTACCTACAAGAGGGAACTGAGCAAGACCGCGGCTTACCTCCGCCTTCTGCTCGAACTGAAGCGAGCCCGGCGCGCGGTCGAGATATCGGCGCCGGAAGTCGATGCGCACGAGGCCGCCATCGGCGCGAAACCGCACCCGTCAGGCTCGCGGGATTTTCATATCGCGGCGATTGTCATCGCGTCACATTGCGGGCTCGTCTGCTCCCAGGACAAGGCAGCCCACAAGCTCCTTAAAGATAAGAGCTTGTATCCGCAAGGCTGCCAACGGCCGAAGATATACAGCCAGCGGTCTCATGAGAGCCTCCTCTGTGCCAGGTACCTGAAGCGCCTCCTAAACGCATGCTGAAGCCGCGCTCGGCGGCGGCAAGGTTCAGGATACTGAACTTTGAGCCATGGCGGGTGGAGCGTCTACACTGGAATCTGTGGCTGACGAGTCCGTATTCTCCGCGCGTGGCATCACCAAGGTCTACGACATGGGTGAGGTCCAGGTACACGCCCTGCGTGGCGTCGACCTGGAACTGTTCGCCGGCGAGATGATGGTCATGCTGGGTCCCTCCGGCAGCGGCAAATCCACTCTTCTCAACATCCTCGGCGGCCTGGACCGCGCCAGCGGCGGCACCGTCCTCTATCGCGGCCTGGATATCACCAAAGCGCGCGACAAGGAACTTACCCAGTATCGCCGCCGTCATGTAGGTTTCGTATTTCAGTTCTATAATCTGATTCCAAGTTTGACCGCATTAGAGAACGTGGCCGCCGTAACCGAGATCGCCGACAACCCGATGAAGCCCGCCGAGGCCCTCGACCTGGTTGGCCTGGGCGACCGCATGCATCACTTCCCGTCCCAGTTGTCCGGCGGCCAGCAGCAGCGCGTGGCCATCGCGCGGGCCATCGCCAAGCGCCCATCCGTCTTGCTCTGCGATGAGCCTACCGGGGCGCTCGATTCGGAAACCGGCGTCGTGGTTCTGGAAGCCATTGACCGCGTGAACAAGGAACTGCGCGCCGCCACCGCCGTCATTACACACAATGCCGATATCGCCGGCATGGCCGACCGCGTCGTTCACATGAGTAACGGCCATGTCACTTCCGTCGAGCAGAACCAGCAGCGGCGCCAGCCCCGGGACCTGCACTGGTAAGGTCGCGAAAAAGCAATGCGGGCACTCGACATCAAGCTGTTTCGGGATCTGTGGAACGTGCGCGGCCAAGTCATCGCCATCGCCCTTGTGCTGGGCGCGGGCATCGCCACCTACGTCATGTCGGCGGCCACCCTCGATTCCCTCCTATCCACCCAGGCCCGGCTCTACCGCCAATACCGCTTCCCCGAATTCTTCGTCGGATTGAAGCGGGCTCCGGCCAGCGTGCGGGACCGCGTCGCCGCCCTCCCCGGCGTGCAGATCGTGGAAGATCGCGTCATCGCGCCGGCCAATATCGAGCTGCCCTCGTACGCAATACCGGTGTCCGGGTCCATCATTTCCCTGCCGGAGCACGCCGGCGCCCTCAACCTGCTCCACGTCCACGCGGGGCGCCTGCCGGAACCCGGGCGCGATAACGAAGCGGTAGTCAGCGACGGATTCGCCAAGGCCCACAAGCTCATCCCCGATTTCCCCCTCAACCTCACCATCAATGGCCGCAAGAAGCAGTTCCGCATTGTCGGCGTGGTTTCGACGCCGGAAGTGATCTACCAGCTCGCGCCCGGCTCCATCGTGCCGGACTTCAAGAGCTATTGCATCCTGTGGATGCATCGCGAGCCACTGGAAGCCGCCTACAACATGACCGGGGCGTTCAATGAACTGGTAGGCACCCTCACGCCGGGTACGCAGGTGGAAGACGTGGCCGCCTCCATTGACGCTATTCTCCGACCCTATGGGGGCCAGGGCGTCTTCGGGCGCAAGACACAGATCTCGCACCGCTATCTGTCGGAAGAGTTCAAGCAATTGGGCGTCATGGCCACCGTATTTCCCGTGATCTTTCTTTCCGTCGCCGCCTTCTTGCTGAATGTCGTGGTAGGGCGCCTGATGGCGACGCAGCGCGGGCAGATCGCCATCCTCAAGGCATTCGGATACTCCACCGCGTCCATCGTCTGGCACTTTCTGAAGTTCACGGCGGTCATCGCGGCCTTGGGTTTCGCTCTGGGGGTGGCCGGCGGGCATTGGCTGGGCAGCGGCATGGCGTCACTTTACAAAGATGTCTACCGCTTCCCGTACCTGGAGTTTGCCCTCCGTCCGGGCGTACTGCTGGTATCGGCTCTCGTCAGCCTGGTGGCGGCGGGCGTCGGAACCGTCGTCTCCGTAATGCGCTCCGCCGCCGAATCGCCGGCGGTGGCCATGCAGCCCGCGTCGCCCGGCAGCTACAACATCAGCATCCTCGAACGTCTCGGCGCCCGCTGGTTCGCACAACCCACGCGCATGATTCTGCGCAACATCGAGCGCCGGCCCATGAAGAGCCTGATGTCCATCGGCGGCGTCGCCATGTCGACCGGCATCCTCGTCCTGGGCGGGTTTTGGGGCGATGCCGTCGACTACATGGTTTTCGCGCAACTGCGGCGGGCGCAGTTGGAGGATATCAACGTAACCTTCGTTGGCCCGGTCTCCAACCGCGCCCTCTACTCGCTGGCGAGCCTGCCGGGCGTCAGTTACGTCGAGCCCACCCGCAGCGTCGCCGCCCGTCTGCGCTTTGAACAAAACAGCTACCGCACGGCCGTCACCGGCATCGAGCCCGGCGGCCGGCTGCGGCGCCTGTTGAACGCCAAGCTGGAGCCGGTCGACATCCCCCCGGAAGGCATTCTGCTCACCGATCATCTGGGCAAGATGCTGGGCGTGAAGCCGGGCGACGTCTTGACCGTCGAACTTCTGGAGGGCTCGCGTGCCGTGCGGCAGGTGCCCGTGGCCGCGCTGGTCAACGAATACATCGGTGTTGCCGGCTACATGCACCGCGATTCCCTCAACCGTTTGCTGCGCGAGGGCGACAGCCTCACCGGTGCCTTCCTCCAGGCCGACATGAGCTACTCCCAGGAGATCTACCGCCGCCTGAAGGCCATGCCCGCCGTGGCGGGTACCGGCGCCCGCGCCCAGGCTCTCGAAAGTTTCTACGAAACGCTCGCCAAACAGATGCTGACTTTCGCGTTCTTTAACGTGCTGCTGGCATCCACGATTGCGATCGGCGTTGTTTATAACACCGTGCGGATCGCCCTCAGTGAGCGCAGCCGCGAACTGGCCAGCCTCCGCGTGCTCGGCTACACACGCGGCGAGGTTGCCTACATCCTACTCGGCGAACTAGCGGTGCTCGTTTTTCTCGCCATTCCCGCGGGCCTGCTGTTCGGGCGTTGGCTGGCGGGCGTCATGGCCCAGATGTCGCAAACCGAGTTATTCCGCGTGCCGGTGGTGGTGGATCCGTCCACCTATGCGCTGGCCGCGCTGGTGGTGGCCGTGTCCACCGTTGTGTCGGCAGCCGCGGTGGGCCGTAAGGTTAGCCATTTGGACTTGGTCGAAGTGCTGAAGGCACGGGAGTAAGAATAGCTTGAAACGATGGTTATGGATCATTGCCGTAGCGGTGCTGGTGGCCGTTGGAATCGCCATGGGTTTGCGGCCGCAGCCGGTCCCGGTCGAGGCCGTCGCCGTGAAGACAGGCCCGCTGCGGGTCTCGGTCGAAGAGGAAGGCAAGACCCGCCTGCGGTCCCGCTATATCATCTCCACCCCGGTGGGTGGCTACGTGCGGCGGCTCGATTGGAAAGCCGGAGACCTGGTGAAGAGCGGCCAGCGTATCGCCCTGATTGAGCCCCCGCGGCCGGCGGTGCTCGACGCACGCACGGAGGAGCAGAGTGAGGCGCGCGTAAAGGCCGCCGAGTCGGCGCGGGCCGTCGCCGAATCCCGTATCGCAGCGTTGGAACAGCAGGTCCGCGCCTCCCGTGCCGACCTCGAATACTGGCGCGCCCAGGACCAGCGCGAGGAGGCGCTCCGCAGGTCCGGAGACCTCGCCGCATCGCGCGTCGAGAAGACCCGCTCGGAGCTGCAGCGGACTGAGGCGGCCGTGGCAGCGGCCGAACGCAACGTCGAAACGGCGCGGGCCGAGGTGGCCAATGCGCGGGCAGAGGTCGATGCGGCGCGCGCGGCCTTACGCCGGTCGGCTCCCTCCGGCCAGGGGCAACTGGTGCCCGTCACCGCGCCCTCCGGCGGCCGTGTGATCCGAGTCATTCGCGAGAGCGAAGGGGTCGTCATGCCCGGTGATGGGTTGCTGGAAATCGGCGATGCGCGGGCGATTGAAGTAATGGTTGAGGTGCTCTCGGCCGACGCCGTGAAAATGAAGCCCGGAATGCGGGTGCTGTTGGAACGCTGGGGCGGTGAGAAGCCGCTGGAGGCGCGGGTACGCGTGGTGGAGCCGGGTGGCTTTACGAAGGTTTCGGCCCTCGGCGTCGAGGAGCAGCGCGTGCGAGTGGTGGCCGACATCACCTCGCCCGAACCCGAATGGCAGCGATTAGGCGATGGCTACCGCGTCGAGGCATCCTTTGTCCTCTGGGAAGCGGAGCGTATCCTCCAGGTGCCCACCAACTCCCTATTCCGGGTGGATGGTGGCTGGGCTGTATTTGCTGTCGAAGCCGGAGTCGCCCGCCGGCGTGGCGTACAGGTTGGGCATCGATCCGGCGTCGCCGCCGAGATTCTCTCGGGCCTCAAGGAAGGCGAGTTGGTAGTGGCGCACCCGGATGAAACGGTCCAGGACGGCAAGCCGGTGACGATGGAAGGCTCCACCGCCACCGTGTCAGGCAGTTAGTTCAGCTTCTTCACCGTGATCTGGGCTCCCGCCGATGGGGCCAGAGCCAGAGTCATGGGGATGGCGCTGTTGTTGCGAATCGTGATCACATCGCCCGCTGCGAGAGTGAGCGTGACGTGCCCCGAGGAACTGCCGGTTGCCGTCAGCATCGGTACTGAGCTGCTGGCCAGGAGCACCCGGCGTACCCGGGGTCCCATTCGTACCCGCTACCCCGGTCGGACCGGTGGCTCCCGCCGGCACGCCGAGCCCATCGCGCCTGTCGTTCCTGCCGGTCCGGCAATCCCCGCGGCGCCGGTAGGTCCCGGCGTGCCGGTGGTGCCCGCTGGTCCGGTTGCCCCGACCGCCCCGGCCGCCCCGACAGGCCCAACCGCACCCGTCGGACCCGCGGGTCCCGTAGTACCAACGCCGGCTGGGCCCACCGGACCGGCAGGTCCAATCTGGCCCGTGGGCCCGGAGGGTCCTGTCAAACCCGCCGGTCCAACCGGCCCAATTGCACCAGTGGCGCCCGTCGGCCCGGTCGCCCCGCTCGGCGCGGCGTCCGTATAGTAGCCGTTGATGTCGATGAGGACATGCGTGGTATCCGTAACGAATACCGAAATCGCACCCGCCACACCGGAGACGACCACCGCCGAGTTCGCCACCACCTTACCCTCAAATGAATTCAACGTCGAGGCGTTCGGCCGCGCCGAACCGGTGGGCCACAACGTCAAGTAAGGCAACGAAGCCGTCTGCGGCACCACGGTCACATTCAACGAGTAGGCGCGCAGTTCGACGGAATGCCGCAACTGCTCATCGGAACCGGAATGTCGCGCTGCGCGTTGCCAGCCAGAGCCGGCGCCCCGAACAGGCCCGTAAAGCCCATTGAGGCGTACTGCGGGCGCGTGTCCACCAGACGGCACGGCGTCACGGCTACCAGCGGGAGTTGCCCCGTAATCGCCGCGCCGCGTTCATTTACCGCTTTCCTCTCGCTGTCGGCCCGGAATAGGGGAGGGCTTCCAAACTACAGGGAAACACCAGGTGGTGTCAAACGAATATCTGCCCCAAGGGCAGTCGGATTATTCCGAGATCACGCGAAAATCCCAGAGATTTCCTTGGACGCGCTCGGAAACGTCTTCAGACCCGCGTCCATTGTCTTGTTCGCCACCGCCAGATACAGATCGCCAATCGTCCCCGTCGTCCGCGTATGACGCCCGGTCAGCAACTTCGACGGCTGCCCCGCCAGGATCACCGAAAGTCCGTTGTTCTTATGATCGTTGGCTTCGGCATGCT
This sequence comes from uncultured Candidatus Solibacter sp., assembly GCA_964385495.1. Lineage (GTDB taxonomy): Bacteria > Acidobacteriota > Terriglobia > Bryobacterales > Bryobacteraceae > CADEFT01. Next base: position 95,164 of record CAYLPH010000008.1, on the reverse strand, counting down.
CATGGATATAGACCAGCGTCGTCTTATCCAACATATTCCCCGCAGCCTCCGGCGTCGCCTTCAGCTTGCCAACCAGATACGCGAATTCCTCCACGTGCCAGCGGCAGATATCGCGCATAATGCGTTGCCCGTCCGGACCGTCCGCCCCGGGCGCCTTCCCATCCCGATGCGTGTAATCATGGTGCCGCGCCGCCGTATACCCCAGCCACGGAAAGCGCGCCAATCCCTGGCACTTCGTCAGCATGTACGACGCCACCCGCGTCTGGCCCGACGCGAAAGCATGCACCAGCAGCTCGCTCTGTAGCTTCGCCACCCGCGGCCAATCCTTCATGTCGCCGTCGGCCTCGGGCGGATCAATGCGGTGATACTCCGGCGGCAGGCTCGCAATCGCCCGCTCCACATCCCGCACCGACGCCAGATGCTCCTCCAACCGCGCCCGGTCGTCCTGCCCCAGCGCCTTCCGCAGCGCCGCGGCATCTTCCTGCACCGCATCCAGCACGCTCTTTTTGCGATTCACCCAGCCCAAATCACGCGCCCCGAACAGCCGGTCAAACAGCTTGTTCGGCAGCATCTCCGGCGGCAGCGCGCGGTCATAGCCGGCCCACGACATATTGCGCTGCACGCTCTCCCCGAAGCTCTCCTGGCTCACCCCGACCTGCAGCGAGCGGAACCGCGAGTCGCCGCCTACCTTCCCCGCAATGGTCTGGTCAATCGACGCACCGCCGGCGCCGCGCCCGGTAAACTGCGTCCCGGTAACCAGCGCGCTCATCGAGCGGTGGTGGTCATTGCCAGGACCCGGCAGCCGTGCCGCCGGATTATCCAATCCCGTAATGATGTGAATGTCGTTCCGGAACGGCGCCAGCGGAGCCAAACAAGGCGTCATCACGAAGTCCGTGCCCGTCTCGGTCGGAATCCAGTACCGCTCCACGATCCCGTTACCGTTGAACCACAGCACGAAGCGCGATTGCGGCGCCGCCGGGGCTGCCTTCACCGCCGCTCCGGCCGGGGCCGCGTAGGCCGTCCCCGACGAGTTGAACATGGCGGCCAGCGGGGGGATCCCCACGATCGCCGGAACGCCCGTGAGCGCGGAAACGCCACGTAGGAACAGGCGGCGCGAGAGACTTCTATCTTTCGTGTGAACGGCAGCCATCTCTAATTCACCTCTTCGGGACGATGCACGCTGAATTCGGCCAGCGCCACCATCAATTCCTGGAACTGGAAACCAGACTTACGGAACACCTGAAACGCGCGGTCGATCACAACACGGTCGCTCGGCCGCTCATGACGGCCCGCCATGTACCGGAACAGTTGCTTGGCAACGCACTGCTGGCACTGCGGGGTTGCTGCCAGGATTTTACCAAGTTCCCGAGGGGTGGAGAAGGTCGCGTTCTCGATTCCCGCCAGGGTCCCGGTGGTGTCCAAGTCCAACTCCACCGTCGTCGGCTCTTCTTCCTTCTCAAACCGCTGCGGGAATATGGTCAGCTTCATCTTCTCCCGGTATCCGCCAATCGCGTCGAACTTCTCCATGCTGTACCCGATAGGGTCAATCAGCGTATGGCAGGACGCGCAGCCCGGATTCGATAGATGCACCCCCAGCCGCTCCCGCTGGGTAAGCGGTTTGGCCCGGGTCACCACCGGCAGGTTCGCGTCAACGCCCGGCGGCGGCTGCGGTACCTCCTGGCACATCAACTGCTCGCGCACGAACAGGCCCCGTGCCGTGATCGACGTCTCAGCCGGCTTGCTGGTCATGGTTAAAAACGCCGCCTGCCCCAATACGCCTCCGCGCCCACTGGTCGCCGGCAACTCCACGCGCTCGTACTCGTTCTTCGGCGCCGGCACGCCATACAGCTTCGCCAGATCGGAATTTACAAAGGTCGAGGTCGACGAATAGAACTCCATGAAGTTGCGGTTGTTCCAGATCAGATCCGCCGCCAGCCGCCGCGTCTCCTCCGTCATCGCCAGCGTTAGCTCCGGGCTGAACTGTGGATAGAGCCGCCGCTCCCGCACCGTACCGGACAGCCGGTCAAAACGAAGCCACTCCGCGATAAACTCGTCCACAGACTCGCGCGCCTTCGGCGACGCCAGCAGCCGCCGCGCCTGCTTCCGGAAGCCCTCCGTCGAACCCAACTCACCCGCCGCGGCGGCGTTCAATAACGCCTCATCGGGCATCGTATTGGTCAGGAAGTAGGAAAGGTAGCTCGCAACTTCATAAGGGCGCAGGGACGGGTCCAGCCCGTTCTCGCTCCGCATCAGGAAGTTTGGCGATTGCAGCATCACTTCCACCACCACCTGGGCACCGGCCAGGAACTGCTTCGACGCCATTGCTTCCGCCGCAAACAGCTTCTGATATCGCGCCAGTTCGGCCGCCTGTAGCGGACGCCGGAACGCCCGCCGCCCGAATGTCTTCAAGAACTTATCCCGGCAGGCCACGTCCGCGAATGACGCCGGCTTGCACGGCACCAGCCCGTGCGGGTCGCCTCCCAGGAATGCCTTCCGCGCCAGCTTCTCGGCGGCCGCCGCATAGGCCTCGGCCAGCAGCGGCGATGTGCTCTGCGACAGGTACTGGTTGCGGAACCCGCCCACGAAGTCCTCCGGCGGGAACTGATCGGCCAGCCGGGAGGTATCGTTCAACAGATCCCGAACCGTGTTGTTGTACTGGCTGTGGGTCAGCCGCCGCAGAATGGGCGGCACCGGCTCGGCCTTCTCCGCGATCACCTTGAGGTTCAACTGCTCCACGGGCGTCGCGGCCAGGTAGTCCACCCACGCCCGCAACCGCTTGGCTTCGTTCGATCCCGGCACCAAACGGGCGCCCCCGGCATGCTTTACCGCATTCGTCGGTTTCGCCAGCAGCAGGCTCTTGCCTGGTTCGGCCCGGTTCACCAATACATGCATCGATTTGCCGAACGCCTCAATCACAGCCGGCGACGGCGTGCCTTCCGGAAACCGCAGCCGCGTCGGCGAGGCGACACCGTTGTCGTTGTGGCAGCCCACACAGTTGGCGCGTTCCAGCGCAGGCCACACATCGGTACGAAAATCCACGGCAAACAGCGAATATGCCAGTAGGGAAAGCAGCGCGAACAAGATAGGCCCTCGCCACTATTCTATGTGCTAATCCAGGGTTCGTGGGAAGTCCTCGCCCAAAAGACGGGACAAAGAGCGATCCGCCAGTACACGGCCGCCCGTTTGGCATTTCGCGCAGTAGTTGGTTTCGTTGGTCGCGTAACGGATGCGCTGTACTTTGGACCCGCAGTCGGGGCAGGGAAGTCCGAACCGCCCATGCACCGCCATGTCCGGACGGAAGGCCGTCACGCCTTCGGGAAACTTGCCCGCGGCCTCCTTGGAAAGCCGGCCGATCCAATCGAGCAGCGTGGCCCGCGTGGCCTCATACAACCGAGCGATTTCCTCCGCCGTCAGCTTCTTGCTCTGCGCCAGCGGCGATAACCGCGCCCGATGCAGAATCTCGTCCGAATACGCGTTCCCAATCCCGCTGAAGACATCCGGGTCCGTCAGTACCCGCTTCAACGTGTGGTTCTCGTCGGTTAACGCCGCCGTGAAGGCCTCCAACGTCGCGTCCAACGGCTCAATCCCACGCCGCGTCAACGCCCGCAGCCCCTCCTCGCCTTCGGCCAGATACAACGACGCCCGCCGCTGCGACCCGGCTTCGGTCAGCGTCAACGATCCCTTTGGGAAGTCAAAAGCCGCCAGTGCATTCTTTCCCGCCAACTTCGCCCCGCGCGGCTTCCAGTGCAGACGCCCGGCGATCATCAGATGCAGCACGATCCACACGCCGTTATCCACACCGATAGCGATCCGCTTGCCGAGTCGCCGCAAACCCGCGACAGTCCGGCCCTCCGCGCTCGCCAGCGGCGGTGTGACACTCCGCAGCAGAAACGGGCTGTTCAGCCGCACCGCCTCCAGCGGCTGGCCCAGGACACGCGGCTCCAAAGCTTCCAGGTAGGCATGAATATCGGGAAGCTCTGGCATGACCTATTTATCATGACGGTAAATCGCGCCTTCCTTCATCACAAAGAAGACGCGCTCGGTGACCGAGATATCGGCCAGCGGATCGCCCGGCACCGCCACCACGTCCGCCAACTTGCCCGCCGTCAGCGTGCCCAGCCGGTCCGAGATGCCGAACAACTCCGCATCCACGCTGGTGGCCGCTTTCAGCGCATCCACCGGCTTCATCCCGCGCGCCACCAACAGCCGGAATTCGGTGGGATTCTTCCCATGCGGGTACACCGCCGCGTCGGTCCCGAAGGCGATGCGCACCCCCATCGCAATCGCCCGTTTCACCGTCACATCAATCGAATCCATCGCCAGCCGCGCTTTCTTCACCACCCGTGGATCCAGACGCCCCGTCGGAATCGCCGCCCGCACCCCTTCGATCGCCATCAGCGTCGGCACGTAGTAGGTGCCCTTCTGGATCATCAGTTTCAAACCTTCCTCGTCCAGGAAGCTGCCGTGTTCAATCGAATCGATGCCCGCCCGTATGGCGCGCTTGGCGCCCTCGGCCCCATGCGCATGGGCCGCCGTCTTGCGCCGCATGGTATGCGCCTGATCCACCAGAGCGTTCAACTCTTCCTGCGTCAATTGGGGGGAATCGACGTCGTCGTTCAGCGACATCACCCCGCCCGTCGCGCACACTTTGATCACATCCGCCCCGTACTTCACGTTCCATCGCACCGCCGCGCGGATTCCTTCCGGCCCGTTCGCCACCGCCGGATTCTCCGTCCCCGGCGCGAACAGCCCGAACCGGTACCCGTTCGTCGCGTCGCAGTGGCCACCGGTGGTGCCGATGGAATAGGCGACCGTTAACATGCGCGGCCCTTCGACATGCCGTTTGGTGATCGCATCGCGCAGGCCGATGTTGATGAAGTCCGAACCGCCCAGGTCGCGCACCGTCGTGAACCCGGCATGCAGCGTCTTGCGGGCACTGGGCACCGCCGCCAGCGCACGCTCCGGAATACTCTGCTGCAATGCCGCAAAGCGCCCCGCTCCTACTTCTTCATTCCCATAGCCGAGGTGCGTATGCGCATCCATGAAGCCGGGCAGCAGCGTGGCATCCCCCAAATCAATCACCCGGGCGCCGGCCGGGATCGGATTGGCCGCGCCGACCGCCTCAATACGCTCGCCGTTGACGATCACCAACCCCGGTTTCTGCAGGCTGTTCGCCTGTCCATCGAACAGGCGCGCCGCTTTGAGAACGACGATCTCGGCGCGGAGGGGCGCCAAGGTCAGCCAAAGGCTGAGAAGCAACATAAACGCCGGATTGTAGCACGACGATTGATTTAACACCTTAGAAACATTTGCGTCCGCTCCGCATCTGCATTTTGCGTGATAAACTCCCGGCATCGCACCACTTCCTGCAAGGGAGTCCCACATTCTTGATTCGCCCCTGGCATCTTCGCATCCACGGTGGAACGCTATTCGTGTTTCTCGTCGCAACACTGGTCGTCGCGGCGCAGTCCCGCTACGTGCCCCGCGACTCGGGCCAGGGCGGCGGTACCTCCGAGCCACCGCAACAGTGTAAAGACATAGATGCGGGCTTGCTGTTCGCCTCCGGATTGCTTTGCGGAGGCCCTGCGGCAAATCCCAACCAGGCAAAGTTTTGCTCCTGCATCGAGTGGGGTCTCATCGGGGAGGCCGATCAGTTGTCTCCCCTCGCCTTCGAACGGAATCTCGGCCAAGCCCCAGCGGGTAGCGATTTTGTGGCGCAAGCCGCGGGAGGTCTGAGAATGCAAATCTCCTCGCGAGAAGCCCTGATCAACCTTCCATCGCTTTCCCAACAACCGCGCCGCCTGCGCGCCCGCCTCGCCGGCAACTCCCGCCACGTGGCTCCGCAGGCTATCGAACCGCTGGAAGGCCGTGTCAATTACCTGTTGGGTTCCGATCCAAAAGCCTGGGTCACCGATGTACCCACCTATCGCCGCATCCGCTACCCCAACGTCTACCCCGGCATCGACCTTATCTACTACGGCCACGGCCGCAACCTGGAGCACGATTTCGTCGTCTCCCCTGGCGCCAGTCCGGACCAGATCGAGTTCCAGTTCGACGGCAGCGACCGCGTCACCACGCAAGCAGGCGGCGATCTCGCCCTTACACTCGGCGATACCGAACTGCTTTGGAAGAAGCCGGTGGTCTACCAGGTGGAGGAGTGCGGGGCGCGAAAGCCTATCCCGTCCGCCTACCGCCTCCGCGGCGCCGGCAAGGTCGGCTTCGAAGTGGGTCCTTACGATCCCCAGCGGCCGTTGGTCATCGACCCCGAGGTGCTCGTCGCCTCCTACCTCGGACGCCTCGGCACCGATATCGGCACCCGCAACACCATGGATGCCTCTGGCAACCTCTACCTGACTGGCGGCACCATCGATAACCAATTCCCGATCTCCGCAGGCGCCTTCAGAACCGAGCCCGGCGCCACGGATCGCAACAACGTCATGATCGCCAAGTTCCGGGCCGATGGCGGCGCCCTGATTTACACCACCTATATCGGCGGACAAAGCACCGACCTGGGGCTAGGCATCGCCGTGGACAACGCCGGGGCCATCTACGCCACTGGTGTTACCCTCAGCAACAACTTCCCCGTTACCGCCAACGCCTACCAGCGGAATCCCGGCAATGCCGCGGCGGAAGAGAACGCCCGCGCCGATTGCTTCGTCCTCAAGCTGAACCCCGCCGGCAACGCGCTCGTGTACTCCACCTACCTGGGCGGACAACTGCCGGACGGCTGTACCGCGCTTGCTATCGATGCTACCGGCACGGCCTATCTCACCGGCGCCACTTCGTCGAATAACTTCCCCACCACGGAAGACGCCTACCAGCGCCAACTGCGCCTCGGGCTTATCGGCCGTTACTCCTTCGACGGCTTTCTCACGCGCCTCAGCGCGGACGGTTCCACGCTTCTGTTCAGCACCCTGTTTGGCGGCAACGGCACCGACATCCCCACCGCTATCGCGCTGGACCGGACCGGCAACTCGTACATCGCCGGCATGACCAACAGCACCGCCGCGTTTCCCATTAGCGCCAACGCGCCACAGCGCGCCTATAAGCAGTCGGGCCTGTTTAACTCCACCGTCAACGACGCCTTTGCCGTCAAGTTCGACGCCGCTGCCCGCACCGTGCTCTACGGCACCTACCTCGGCGGCGGCGCCAACGACGCCGCCTACGGCCTCAGTGTCGACGCGCAAGGTAACGCCTACATCTGCGGCAACACCGAATCGACGGATTTCCCCGTCACTCCCCAGGCCTACCAGGGCACCTTTGGCGGCGGGGGACGGCTCAGCTTTCTGGTTCGCAATGCCGGCGACGCCTTCGCCGCCAAGCTGAACCCAGCGGGCTCGGCGCTGCTCTATTCCACTTTCCTGGGCGGCACGCGCGAGGATCGCGCCTTCAGTTGCATCGCCGGCGAGGATGGCGGCCTGCACCTGGCCGGACATACTACCTCCCCTGACTTCCCCCTCAGTTCCGACGCCCGCCAACGCACCTACGGCGGTTCCACGGCCATCGAGATCAATACGGGCGATGCCTTCTACGCCAAGCTCCATAGCTCCGGCAGTTCGCTGGTCTACTCCAGCTACTACGGCGGAAGCGGCGACGAAGCCGCCTTCGGCCTCACCGTCGATAACGCCGGCGCCGCCTACCTCTCCGGTGCCACCAATTCGCCGAACCTTGTGACTACTGCCGGCGCCGCCCAGCGCGGCTATGGGGGCGGTCCACCGCTCAGTTCCTACTCGCCCTTTGGCGATGCCTTCGTGCTCAAATGGGGCGATCCCCCCAGGGCGCAACTATCCATCAGTGGCGTGGTCAGTGCGGCCAGCTTCATCGGCGGCAGCGTGGCTCCCGGCCAATGGGTCCGCATCAGCGGCGTGGGGCTCGGTCCAAACGAAGCCATTACGGTCCCCCAGAACGCTCCGCCCCCTACCCAGTTGGCCGAAACCCGCGTCCTCTTTGATGGCATTGAGGCGCGGCTGCTGTCCGTCTCCTCCACCGCGATTCTCGCCATCGTCCCCTTCGCCGCCGGCGCAGGCGGCTCCGGCTCGGTGGAACTCAAAGTGGAGTATCGTGGCAACACCTCCGCGATGTTGCCGCTTTCCGTTGTCCCCACCGCTCCCGGGCTCTACACCACCACCGGCGATGGCCGCGGCCAAGCCGTCCTCACGCTGGAAGACGGCTCCGCCAACTCGCTCGACAATCCCGCCGCCGCCGGCTCCATCGTTACCCTGTTCGGAACCGGCGGCGGCGTCACCGACCCGCCCAGCGCCGACGGCACCATTGAATCCACCGACTTCCCGCCGTTGGCCGCTCCCGTATCGATCACCATCGCCGATACTCCGGTGGAGGAGATCTTCTTCTCAGGAGGCGTTACTGGCAGAATTGCCGGTATCTTCCAGGTGCAGTTCCGCCTGCCTGCCAATCTGCCCGCCGGGGAATTGCCCGTAATGGTCACAATCGGCGGCCGCGCCACCCAGAGCGGCATCACAATTGCCGTTGCCTCTTCCGATCCGGCGCCGGCCGCCAAACGCCGATGATCCCTTACTTCGAACTGCCGCCATTAGCTTTCGGCCCATTTATCGTGCAGCCCGGGGCACTACTGGTAGCCATCGCCATCCTGAGCGGCCATTTCCTACTCCTCCGTAGCGCCACGCGCCGCGGATTCCCGCCCAGCCTCGTCGCCGGCTTCTCCGCCGTCCTGCTGGGCGGCGGGCTGCTGCTGGGCCACATCGTTAAACTCTTCTATCTCCCGAATGCCTGGGACGCCATCCAGGCCCAGCCGCTGCTGTTGCTGCTGATCTTCTACGGCCAGGCCTCGCTCGGCGGACTGGCTGGCGGACTCCTGGCCGGCGTTGCCTACCTGCGCTGGCGCCGCATTCCGCTGTATGACGCCCTGGTGCTCTTCGACTGCCTGGCTAGCGTCTTTCCGTATGCGTGGTTTTTCGGGCGCCTGCATTGCGCGCTGATTCATGATCATCCGGGCATCCGCACCTCCAGTTGGCTGGGTGTGCGCTACCCCGACGCGATCCGCTACGACTTGGCTATCCTGGAACTCCTGTTCCTGCCGCTGCTGCTTGCCATCTATCGCCTGCTGCCGCCGGCATTGGCGCACCGCCCAGGTGCGCGCCTCGCTACGTTCCTCGCGGCCTATGGGCTCTTCCGGCTGGGATTGGATACGCTGCACCTGGAAGTGGTCCGCTACCTTGGCCTTTCGGTGGACCAGTGGGCGTCCCTGGCGGCCCTGCTCGCTGCCGTGGTGGTCCTGTACCTTGGGCGAACGCCAGGGAAAACGCTTGTGGCCGCGAATGCGGGCGGGAACGTGGCGCTGGTATAGTAGAGAAGAACCTGCCCGTTTCAGTTGCGCGGATGTGGCGGAATTGGCAGACGCACTGGATTTAGGTTCCAGCGCCGAAAGGCGTGGGAGTTCGACCCTCCCCATCCGCACCACCCTCCATCCGTTTTATTTGCCACCAAATTGCCCGCTGTTACGACTAAAGGGCAATGCAACGCACACCGCCCCTTCTCCCTTGCCACGGCCCGCCCACCAGCGTGCCCATCTGCTGTTCGAACGTAACCCCCAAGATCCCGCGCTAACGCAAGGAGGATGCTCGCTTCATGGAACGATTCCAAGGACTGTTCTGGTTTCTCGCCGTGGCCCTCGTGCTCTACCTGCTGCACAGGCTCAAACAACAGGACCGCTTGCGCATCTACGAGTTGATTCATCGGGAACGGATCGAAGCGATCCGCAAGGGTCTCCCTTATCCCGAACTGCCGCCTTACCTCATCGAACAGGAACAGCAGGAGGAGGCGCACGTCCGTCAACCGTTTCAAACTTCGCAACTCATCGGATTCGCTCTGATTCTCATGCTGGGCGGCGCAGCCTCCATGTGGGCGCTGCGGTACTCCGGCGATGCCGCGCATCAGCGCGTCTGGACCTTCGGCGCCATCCCGGCCGCGATCGGGTTGGGCGTGCTTCTCTACGCCCTCCTGAACCGCCCCGCCCGGCCCGAATGACTCCCTCTCCGGAGGAGTTCCGGGAGTTCCTCGAAGCTTTTCAGCACAAGGTATTTCGGATCGTGGCGGCGCTGCTCGGACCGTACCGGGAGGCCGATGCCGAAGATGTCGCGCAAGAGGTGTTCCTCGAGGCCTACCGGAGTTGGGGCCGCTTTCGAGGGGACGCCAGCCGCGGCACCTGGCTCTACGCGATTGCCCGGCACCGTGCCCTCGACTGCCGCCGCCGGGCGCGCTTTCGTCTCCCCCACCTCGACCTGGCGTTTGTCGAATCCGGGCCCGCGGATCCGCTCGATCCGGCGCAACGGCTCGCCGTCGCCCGCGCCGTCGAAGCGCTCCCGGAAACCTATCGTACCGTCTTGTATCTGTATTACTGGCAGGGAGCCACGGTGGAGGAGATCGCGGAACTGATGGATATTCCCGCCGGCACCGTCAAGTCGTATCTCGCCCGCGCGCGTCATTTCGCCAAGGAGATGCTCTGCAAATGATTTCCCATCAGCTTTCACGGGAACCGAAAAAGCCGTTGAGCCCGCACTTTCCTATTCGGGTGATGAACAGGATCTCCGGCCCCGTGCCTCCAAACCGCCAACGCTGGCTGCTGCGGGCCTACTGGCTGTTGGCGGCAATGGTAGTCCTCGGTCTCTGCGGTCCGGCCGCACTGGCGCTTTCGGGCGGATCCTTAGCGTTGTTCTTCCTTCTGCTCGATCCCGCCCCGCGCCGCCGCCACCTGCGCATCCTGGGAGTTGAGCCCCGGGAAAGGTAGCCTCGCCTCACTCACTGGTCAAGCGGACCACCTGGATACCCGCCACCCTGGTCAATCCTTCCACGTGGTAATTTCGGCCAGGTGGCGTCGGCGGCGGCCTGCGACGGCGGCGATGGACGCCGTGGAGCCTCTTCCGCGCACGAGAGGCAGATTGGCTCATCAAACTCAAACATTTCCGTAGCGGCGCCGCAGTGAATACAACTCGGCATCAAAATGTTCACCTCCGTGATGTGCAAATCGTCAGGCCCGGCGGCCTCGGTCCGCTACTGCACTTGCATGTGACGTGCCATCCAGATAGGCGGAGGTGAAAAAACGCACTTAGTCGATGCCCAACCACAAGGGAACTGGTACGAGTCTCAAGGGAGCCCTGGCTGGAACGCGCCTCCGAAGCACGCGCCCCGCCCCCCCATCGCACCGGCATAGGGAAATCCGATCATGTGCATAGCCTCTATCGTATTGACCGATATACACCCGAGCCTTACCCTGGAGCTTATGAAGAAGATCCTTTCGTCGCTTCTGTTCGCTTGCGCCGTAGTGTCGCCGGCGCAGCAACTGCAATCGGACAAGTTCTGGTGGCCGGAGAAACTCGATTTGACGCCCCTGCGGCAAAATGCAGCCGAGTCGAATCCGAACGGGAAAGACTTCAACTACGCCAAGGCGTTCGCGAGCCTGGATTTGAAGGTGGTGAAGGAGGATATCCGGAAGGTATTGACCACGTCCCAGGACTGGTGGCCGGCCGACTACGGCAACTACGGACCGCTGTTCATCCGTATGGCGTGGCACAGCGCGGGGACGTACCGCACGATGGACGGGCGTGGGGGCTCGGATGGCGGGCAGATGCGTTTCGATCCGCTGAACAGTTGGCCGGACAACGCGAACCTGGACAAGGCCCGGCGGCTGCTGTGGCCGGTGAAGCAGAAGTACGGGCAGAAGCTGTCGTGGGGCGACCTGATGGTGCTGGCGGGCAACGTGGCGCTGGAGACGATGGGCTTCCAGACGTTCGGCTTTGCCGGGGGCCGCGTGGACAGCTTCGAACCGGAGCTGGTGTTCTGGGGACCGGAGAAGAAGTTTCTGGCCGACGAACGGTACAGCGGCGACCGCAAGCTGCGGAATCCCCTGGCCGCCGTGCAAATGGGCCTCATCTATGTGAATCCGGAGGGTCCGAACGGCAAGCCGGATCCGCTGGCGGCGGCGCGCGACATTCGCGAGACGTTTGGACGGATGGCCATGAATGACGAAGAAACGGTAGCGCTGATCGCGGGCGGCCACACGTTTGGCAAGGCGCACGGAGCGCACGCACCGGATAAGTGCGTGGGCGCGGAACCGGCGGCGGCGAATGTGGACAAGCAGGGGTTGGGTTGGGAGAACAAATGCGGCAGCGGCCATGGGGGGAACACCGTGACCAGCGGCTTGGAAGGCGCCTGGACCTCGACGCCAACCAAGTGGGGTTCGCAGTACCTGACGAATCTGTTCGCCTATGAGTGGGACCAGACGAAGAGCCCGGCGGGTGCAACGCAGTGGAAGCCGGCCAACGGGCAGGCGGCGAACACGGTCCCGGACGCGCACGACGCGTCCAAGCGGCACGCACCGATGATGTTCACCACGGATTTGGCGCTGAAGGCGGATCCCAGCTACCGGGCGATTGCGATGCGCTTCCGCGACAATCCGGAGGAGTACCGGTTGGCCTTCGCGAAGGCATGGTTCAAGCTCACGCATCGCGATCTGGGTCCGAAGGCTCGCTACGTGGGCGCGGAGGTTCCCAAGGAAGATCTGCTGTGGCAGGATCCGCTGCCGAAGGCGGCTGGGCCGCTGGTGGAAGCGAAGGACATCGCGCAGTTGAAGGCGAAGATCCTGGCGTCGGGCTTGACGGTGCCGGAACTGGTGCGGACGGCTTGGGCTTCGGCGTCCTCGTTCCGGGGTACGGACATGCGCGGCGGGGCCAACGGCGCGCGGGTGCGACTGGCGCCCCAGAAGGATTGGGAAGCGAATAACCCGGCGGAGTTGGCGAAGGTGATCGCGAAGCTGGAAGGTATCCAGCAGGACTTCAATAAAGGCAGTAAGAAGGTTTCGCTGGCGGACCTGATCGTGCTGGCTGGTACGGCGGCAGTGGAGAAGGCGGCCAAGGACGGCGGTGTTCCGGTGCAGGTGAGCTTCCGGCCGGGGCGCGTGGACGCGACGCAGGCCCAGACCGACGCCTCGACCTTCGCGGTGCTGGAACCGGCCGCGGACGGTTTCCGCAACTACTTCCGGGCCGGCCAGGCCGTATCGCCGGCGGAGATGCTGGTGGAGAAGGCCAGCCTGCTGACGCTCACGGTGCCGGAGACGACGGTGCTGGTGGGCGGGCTAAGGGCGCTAAGCGCGAACACGGGCGAGGCCAGGCATGGGGTATTCACGGACCGGCCGGGGACGCTGACGACGGACTTCTTCGTGAACCTTCTCGACATGTCCACGAAGTGGAACAAGGCCGCGGCCGAGGGCCTGTATGAAGGGACAGACCGGAAGACCGGCAAGGTGAAGTGGACGGCGACGCCGGTGGACCTGGTGTTTGGGTCGAACTCGGAACTGCGGGCCGTAGCGGAAGTGTACGCATCGGCTGACGGCAAGGAGAAGTTCGTGCGCGACTTTGCGAAGGCCTGGACGAAGGTGATGGAACTGGACCGGTTCTAGGAGAAGTAGGAGAGCAGGAGACAGAAGCGGTGGCTTCGGCCGCCGCTTCTTTTTTGTGCCGGCCTACAAACACCTGAATCTTCACCGGCGGCAGTCAAGAACCCGTTACGGCTTACGTCCAATCTGCGACACGGCCGGCGAATGACCAGCCAACCTAAGCAACGCGGAATATCCACCGGCACGTTCGAAGCCAGGCAGAAGCAGACGTTCGGTGAAAGCGGCCTCCACAGGCTCTTCGGCGAGCACCAGCTCGTAGATGCCACGGATAGCTGGGTAGTCCACCTGCGGCGTGTTGCGGGTCCAGTCGCGAGTGGACGAGATAAGGAGCAACGGGCGAGGCGCCATGGCCGACGCGATCTCCATGTTGTCCGTGCCGGCGCGCAAGCCGGACGCCATCTCGCAGGCATCGTCGCCTTGAAACGAGGCCGACACCATCACGGCTGGGGCAGCGGCGCGCACACGATCGTCGACGGTGCCGAGAAGCATCGTCTGTGTACCGCCGCCGGAAGCGCCAGTGACGGCGAGGCGCTGGCCATCGACATAAGGCAGGCTTTGCAACAGATCGAGTGCGCGGATGGCGGTCCATAGCTGCAGGCCGAGGGGATGAAAGCTCCACAGTTGCTCTTCGTCACTGGAGCCGAACTTGTGCGGCAACTGGCGGGACTCGTTGTAACCGAGCATGTCGAAAGAGAGCGCGACATAGCCCTGCATGGCGAGATTGGCGCATAGCTTGGGAACCGAATATTCCTCATCGTCGTGAATACGGCCGTGCTTCCAATGTCCGTGCGGGACCAGGACCGCGGGGCGCCGGCCGCGGGCGCGGAGCGGCCGGTAAAGATTGGCGGCGATGTGAAAGCCGGGGAATGGCTGGAAACTGACGACTTCGACAACAAAATCGGAGAATGTGGTGGAGTTGGAACGGCGCAACTGGAGAGGCGTTCGATCCGGCAGCGGATTCAGCCCGGCGGCGGTGAGCACCTGCTTGCGGATGCGCGCGCGTTGCCGCTCCCATTCGGCGGCGGTGCGGTAGTGAGCGGGCACAAAGCGGCTGTCGGTATGATCGTCGTTGAGGTTGCGCAGGTCGCCAAAGTTTTCGGCAAGCAGCGGCGCCGCTGTCCAGAAAAGCGGAAGAAAGACGAAGCAGGCGAGTAAGCCACACATTGGGAACCAGGTCTCCCTGGGTAGAGGATGGTAGCCGCTGGGCCGTTACCGATAAACGGCGGCTTGATAGGATAGAGGCCTCATGTACGTTGCAAAGTATGATCGACGTTCGTGGCTGCGTTCGCTGTTTTATGGCCCGGCCGCGCTGTTCACCCTGGAAGCCTTCAATGCCAAACGTAGCGATGCCGCTGCTATCGGGCCGAATGACAACATCAAGGTGACCAAGATCGAAACCTTCGTCCTCAAGAGTTCGTGGGTATTCGTGAAGGTCTCCACCGACGCGGGCGTTACCGGGTGGGGCGAGATGTTGAAGGACGACGCAAAGGCCTGCGCGGCCGGAGCGCTCGAGGTTGGCGATTACCTGATCGGGAAAGATCCCCGCCGCGTGGCGTTCCACTGGCAGGCCATCCATCGCGGCGCGTTCTACCGCGGCGGTCCCATTAAAACCGCGATCTCGTCCGGTATTGATCAGGCGCTTTGGGATATCACCGGCAAGTGCTACGGCGTGCCCGTCTACAAGCTGATGGGCGGCCCAACGCGGGACCGCGTACGCGTGTACGGGCAGTTGAGCGAGAAGACCGGCGTCAATGCCATGAAGGTGGGCTTGCGCGGAACCAAGCGCGCGCCTTTCAAATACAACGAAGGGCAGCAGATGGTGGACGAAGTCGTGGAACGCTTCGCGGCGCTGCGCAAGAAGGTCGGCAAAGGCGTGGACATCGGCGTGGAGTTCCATGGCGCCGTGCAGCCAACGACGGCCCAGGTGGTGATGAAGGCCCTGGAGCCCTACAATCCATGGTTTTACGAAGAAGTGGTGCAGGCCCTGAACGTCGACGTGATGGCGGAGTTGGCCAGGAAAACGCATGTGCCGCTGGCCACCGGGGAACGCATCTTCACCAAGTGGGGTTTCCGCGAAATCCTCGAAAAGAAGGCGGCGATGATTCTCCAGCCCGATGTCTGCTACGCGGGCGGTATCACCGAGTTGAAGGTGATCGCGGGCATGGCGGAGGCTTACTACGCGCCAATCGCGCCGCACAATCCACAGGGACCGTGTTCGTTGGCGGCGAGCTTACAGGTGGCCGCGGCAGTTCCAAATTTCCTCATTCAGGAGCGGGGCGATAACGAGTACAGCGATCTGTTGGCGAAGCCCCTGCCGCCGGTGACGGGCGGTTACCGGCCATTATTGACCGAGCCGGGTTTGGGTATCACGATCGACGAGGAGAAGCTGAAAGCGCAGGTGGGCGAACCGCGGCCGTACCGGACGGCGTACGACGAGGATGACGGATCGGTTGTGGACTGGTAGCCAATAGCCCGCCGGAGTTTGCGGCGGAGTTCGCGCGGCGGATGGCCATCACTCGTCCACCGGCCTTCAAGCGCTAGATTACTTTTGGCCGAAGCACCAAAGCGTGCCAACCGTCCGTACAAACAGGCGGTTGCGGCCAACGGCCGGGGTCGCGTAGATCCCCTCGCCCAGTTCATTCACCGCCACGATCTCATGCGGCACGCCCGCTTTGCGTACCACCACCTGTCCGGCCTCCGTTGCAAAGTACACATGGCCGGAGGCGGCAATCGGAGAGGCATAGATACGGTCCGTCACGGTCCGCAACCGCTGCTGCGCATGCAGCTTTCCGCTCGCCGGATCGAGCGTCGTCAGAATGCCGCCATCGTTGATCATGTACAGCACTCCCTGGTACACCAGCGTCGACGGCAACTGCGGGATACTGCGCCCAAACTTCCAGAGCAACTCGCCACCCGGGCGGATCGCCAGCAATCCGTTCTCGGCGGCCATGCTGGCGACGAACAGGCGCCACTCCTCCTGATCCAGCTTCTGGTTGCGATCCAGATCCAGGTATTGGAAAAATGACTTCGCCCTCGCGAAGGTGGTTTCCTCCTTGGTAACGCCACCGTCGCCATTGGTGTCCTGGGTGGCGAATTCCGGCACCGGTATCTGCCGCCCGGCGTCATTCTCGGGCAGGTTATAGCCATTGATATAGATAACGTCGCCGTCCACCACGGGCACCGACTTCATCTCGCTCGCTAACCCATTGGCGTGCCACACCGATTCGCCCGTGGTGGCCTGATACGCGTCCATCCGGAACGAGCCGGGAGCGATGATCTGCAGCGGTCCGCCCTTGGGCTGATACAGCACCGGCGTGGAATGCCCGCTCACCGCCTCCGGCCGCGCCGTCTTCCATCGAATACGGCCGTCGCGCGTGTTCGCGGCCAGGATGTGGGAGTTGCGCGACTGATCGATCACCAGAACCACCAGATCCCCGGCAACCACTGGCGAGGCGCCCATCCCATAGAGATTGTCGAAAGGTCCCAGCGGCAGCCGCCACCGTTCCTTACCGTCGTGCGTATAGCTGAGCAGCCCGAACTCTGGAAAGAAGATGTAGATGCCCTCACGGGCGGCTGCGGGCGAGGGCGATGCCGCGTTGTTGCGTTTATCGAACGGCTCCCGGCGATGCCGCGGCGCCTCCTGTTTCCATAACAGCTTCCCGTCGGCCTGATTCAAACAAAGCGTCACCAGCTTGTCGCCTTCGAGCGCCGTCAGATACAGACGGTCGCCCCACAGCACCGGCGACGAATGGCCGGTACCGGCGGGCACCTTCCAAACCAGGTTCTTCGACGGGCTGAATTCGGTGGGAAGCGAGGTGGCTGTGACCGCGACTCCGGTCCCGTTCGGCCCCCGGAAACGCGGCCAATCCGCGCGATCCCCGGCCCGTAGCAACAACGCCAACGCAAGTTCAGGAAGGATCATAAGGATGGTACCCATTCGCGGACAGGAACTCGCGCACGTGGGTCTCCTGCTCCGGCACTACATAGAAGAAGGCACCCACGCGCTCGGTGACGAACAGAACCCCGCCCCGGTAGCGGTCTGGTTCCACCAGATATTCGATCTCGGCCCGTGTCAGCTTTTCTTCCAGCGCCAGCGCTTCTTTCAGCTTTTTGGCAATGTAGACCAGCGCCAGTTCCTGCTCCCCAAAGTACTCCGGTTCGCGTCGCAAGCTCGTTCGGCTATCCCCTCCGGACCCTGGAAGGGTCCTGTTTCCTTCCAGGTTACTGTAGCGCACCCCTGTCCTCCCTCAACGCGCCATATTCCGCACCATCTCCGCGAATACATCGTAGCTCTCCGGCGATTCGCGATTCAGATAGTCGGCCATCTGTTTGGCCACCTTCTCCAGGTTCCCGTACAGGCGCTGGTTCTTGCGGGCGGCGCGCAACAGCGGCACCAGGTCCCTGATCTTTTCCCAGGTCAGCAGCAGTTCCCCCCCGCTCTGGTAGAACAACTCGGCGTGCAGCACCCCGGTCGTGATGAAGCTGGCCACCATCTCCCAGTAGCTGGTGACCATGCGGAAACTGGCATTCTGGCTGGAGCCCGGCGGACACATCCGATTGAACTCTTCCACCGTCGAAACGGGTTTGTACATCGTGGCGAACCAGGCCCTGGCCTCGCGCATTTTGTCGTCCCGCCGCAATTCATAGAGCCGCAGAATCAGGTTGACGTCGTCATAGGTCGGTTGCAAAGCCATAGGTCTCCCAGACTATCCCGCCTCGCAACGCACTGCACCCCGCCGACACGTTACTATTGTCAAGGCGGGCTTGTGGTATGCAACCGGACCGATTCGCTCACCTTCATCGTCTGTTCGAGCAGGCGCTTCCGCTTTCCCCCGCCGATCGCGAGATGTTTCTGCGCGCCGTCGCCTCCGACCACCCGGATTTGGCGCAGGACCTGGTCCAACTGCTAGCCACTCACGACAAAGGCACCGACCGTATCTCGCAGGTTCCGCCAGGCTCTGGCCCACAGCCCCAACAGCGGCCCACCGGCAACCCTTCGATGATCTTCGGCAGCTACCTCGCCCTGCGGGAACTCGGCCGCGGCGGCATGGGCACCGTCTATCTGGCGGTTCGCAACGACGATGCCTTCCGGAAAACCGTCGCCCTCAAGGTCATTCGCAGCGACGACGAGGATTTCGTCCGCCGCTTCAAACAGGAACGGCAGATTCTGGCCGCGCTCGATCATCCCCACATCGCCCGCATCCTGGACGGCGGCACTACGCCCGACAACCGCCCGTACTTCGTCATGGAGTACGTCGAAGGCAAGCAGATCGACGGCTACTGCGACGACACCAAAGCCGGCCTCGCCGACCGCATCCGGCTATTCCAGCAGGTGCTCTCCGCCGTCCAATACCTGCACGACAATAACGTCATCCATCGCGACCTCAAGCCCGGCAACATCCTGGTCGACCGCCACGGCCACGCCAAACTGCTCGACTTCGGTATCGCCAAGGTCCAGGGCCTGGCGGGACTGGCGGGTACCAGCGAAATGCGCGGCGGCCCCACCCTCATCATGACGCCCGGCTATGCCGCGCCGGAGCAGTTGGAGGGCAAAGCCGCCACCAAAGCCAGCGATGTCTACTCGCTCGGCATCATCCTTTATGAACTGATCACGGGTAAGGCGCCCTTCGTCACCGCCGACCAGACTCCCAACATCGCGGCCCAGATTGCCGGTGTCGAACCGCCGCTGCCCAGCGCCAACCTCCAGAACGTGGAGCAGCGCACCTCGCAAACCGCCCAGCAGTACCGCAAGCGGCTGATGGGCGACCTGGACCGCATTGTCCTGATGGCCCTGCGCCGCGATCCGGCGCGCCGCTACCAGACCGCGACCCAGTTTTCCGAAGACCTAAGCCGGTTCCTGAACGGGCAGCCTCCCCTGACGAAACAGTCGCCCGCGGTGGGCGCCGGAGGCCGCTTCGGCGGCAATCGGATGCTGGCGGCTGGCGTGGTGGTGATCGTGGTCCTGGCGGGCGGTGGGGTCTGGCTGGGAATGCGCGCCTATGGCGAAGGCGTCCGCGTGGAGGCGCAGCAGAACGAGATCGAGCGTCTGTTAGGCCTGCTCGATTCGCGCCAGGTCGCATGGTCGACCCCCGCCGCCAGCGAGCCCGGCAAGATTGCCGATCTCCAGGTGGCGCGGCGGATTCTCAAGCAGGATCTGCCCGATGCCTCCGCCAGCGCCCGCGCCGATATCGAGCGTTGCCGCAAATTGCTCGACCGGCTCATGCGTTACCTGGCCAAGGCCGATCCGCTCACCGCCGGCCAACCCGCCGTTCGCCGCGAGCTGGTCACCGTCTACCAAGCCGCGGGGGAACTCCAAAGCCCGGCTGGCGCGGCGCCACTTGACGACAAGGCGGGCGCCATCGCCGCTTACCAGCGTGCCGCCGTCGTCGCCGCCAGCCTGCGGGAGAGCGACGACGCCTGGGTGAAGGAACAGCTTGCCTCTCTCGAAGCCCGCGTGGCGCAGTTAGGTGCGAAACTGGAGGCGCCGCAGCCGTCACCCACGCCGCCCCCGCCTTCCAGTGAGCCACCGCCGGTGGAGCCAACGCCCGTTTCCGGGCGGACTCCGCAGCCCTCCGGCGGCCGGGCCAACATAACGCCGCAGCCTACTGTCACCGAGCCGGCGCCCGTGCAGCCAAGCACGCCCGCGCCAGCCACCCCGGCTCCCAAGCCTGCCGTGACCCCTACCCCCACCCCCACCGCACCCGCCGTTTCCAGCGAGGAGGTCGCCGAACTGCGGCAGCGGCTGGAAACCGCGCTCGGCCGCCTGCGCCAGGTTCGGCGCAACGTGGATGAGCTGCGGAAACGGGTGGAAGCCAATGGCCAGACTCTGCGTAGCGACATTCCCGCCACCCTCAGCCGCGTGGAAACCTCGCTGACCCTGGCCCAGAGCGATCTCCAACGCTCCAATACGGCCGCCGCCCGCGAGAGCCTGCAACGCGCCGAGTACGAACTGCGCACGCTCGCCCGCGAAGTTGGAAACTAAGAATGACTGGATTCGCGTCCCATATCCGCGTATTGCTATAGGAGAGCCTTTGAAGATGAAGCGATTGGTTTGGTTGATTCCCGTGGTGGCGTCGGCCTTTGGCCAGACGCCGGCGCCTGCAACTGGACAGCCTAAGCCCGCCGCCGCAAAGCCGGCCGCCGCGGTTGCCAAGCCCGCCGCCCAAGCCGCCAAGCCCGCGCCCGCCAAACCGGCGGCCAAACCCGCGTCTCTGGTGGACTCCGTCATCGATCTCAAAAAGGCCGGCCTCGGCGACGACCTCATTATCAAAGCCATCGCGCGCGAGAATAAGCCCACCGATCTGAGCATTGCCGACCTCAAACGGCTTAAAGAAGCAGGTCTCTCGGACCGGGTCATCGGCGTTCTCATGGACCCGGGCGCCGCCCGAACCGCCGCGCCGCCCCCGCCTGCCGCGACGCCCGCCGCGACGCCCGCCGCGACGCCCGCCGCCCCCGCACCCGCCGCCACCGCTGGCCCAGTCATTCCCGCTACCCCGGCGCCCGTGCCTGGCGTGCCTACCCCGGTCCCGAGCGGGCCTGTCAAGCGCCGCCTGGTCATCGAACCTTTTGATTACTCCACGGTGCGCTCCGTTTCCCAGGCGATGTTCAAGACCGAAGTCGACATCGGCAACGGCATTCGCGCACTCCTCACGAAACGCGTCCAGGAGCAGGGCAAGATCACCATCCTGGAGCGCAGCAAGATCAAGAGCCTCCTACAGGAGCAGGATTTCGGCGCCAGCAACCGCGTCAAGCGCGGCACCAACGCCAAGATCGGCCGCATCATCGGCGCCGATGCCGTCCTCCTCGGCGACATCGTCGCTTTTGGCCGCGACGACCGCGACCAGCGCGTCGATGTCTCCGCTATTCCCGGCGCCCGACGTATCCCCGGCATGGGCGGCCTGCGCATCGGCAAGAAGGAAGACAAGGCGATCGTAGTGATCAATTACCGCATCGTCGACGCGGAAACCGGTGAGATTATCGACACGGGCGAGGCGCGCGGCGAATCCAAGCGCACCAGTAACGGCGTCGGCGGTATGGTCTCGGTGAAAGGCACCACCGTCGCGGGCGCCACCGACATGACCAGCAGCAACTTCGCCCAAACCATCATCGGTGAGGCTGTGATGGAGGCGGCCGACAAGATCGCCGCCACCCTGAATACCAAGATCCCCAACCTGCCCGCCAAGGCGGTCGAGGTGGAGGCCCGTGTGGCCGATGCCGCCGGGGCGCAAATCACCATCTCCGCCGGGTCCGAAGCCGGCGTGAAGATCGGCGACCGCTTCGAAGTGTTCCGCATCGTCAGCGAAGTGAAGGATCCGGTTACTAAGGAAGTGCTCGACCTTAAGCTCGATAAGGTGGGCGAACTGATCATCGCCACTGTTCGCGACCGTATCGCCACCGGCAACTATGGCGGGCGCGCCGCGGCGGCGGTCGGCTATGTCGTGCAGAAGAAGGCCACCGAGTAGCCGGTACGAAAAGGAGATCCCCATGACCCGCAAGCAGTTTCTTTCGGCCGGCCTCGGCTCGCTGGCGGCCGCCGTGTGCCTGCCCGCCCAGACCAAGCGCAGCGTTGCCGTGGAGAGCTTCGATTACTCCACCGTCATGAGCACCGTGCAGGCCGTCTTCGGCACCCAGGTGGACATCGGCACCGGCATCGGCGCGCTCATGGTGAAGCGTATCGCCCAGGATGGCAAGTTCACCGTCGTCGAGCGCCGTAAAGTGGCGAACATTATGAAGGAGCAGGATTTCGCCGCCTCCAATCGCGTTAAGAAAGGCACCGGCGCGCGCATCGGCCAGATCCGCGGCGCCGACTTCACCCTGATGGGCGATATCGTCGCCTTCGGCCGCGATGACCGCCGCCGCGGTGGCGTGGGAGGCGTGTCCGTCAACGGCACGGGCGGTATCGGCGGCCTTTCGCGGGCCACCGGCAAAGCCGTCGTGGTGCTCAACTACCGTCTGGTCGACAACGAAACATCGGAGATCATCGCCACTGGCGAGGCGCGTGGGGAATCCAAGCGCTCCAGCACCGGCGGTTTGGGCGGTATGTGGACCGGCGGCACCCTGGTGGGCGGCGGCTTCGGCAATAACGCCAGCAACTTCCACGAAACCATCATTGGAGAAGCGGTGATTGACGCGGTTGACAAGCTGGCCGCGGACCTCAACTCCCGCGGCGGCAGCGTGGCCGGTACCCCCAAGGACCTGGAGTTGGAGGCCCTTGTCGCCGAAACCAGCGGCAACAGCATGACCATCAATGCCGGGTCGAACTCCGGTGTTACGGCAGGCCAGCGCCTGGGTGTGTTCCGCAAAGGCAAGGAGATTAAGGATCCGGTTACCGGCGAAGTGCTGGACGTGCAATCGGACCGCATTGGCGACTTCACGGTGCAGACGGTGCGCGAGCGTATCGCCATCGGGACCTACAGTGGCCAGCCGGCGAAAGTCGGCGATATTGTTCGAACGGGGAATTAGGTGTATGACTCGTAGAGAGGCAGCTCGAATGTGGTTTGGCGGGCTGTGCGCGGCTTCTTCCTTTGCGCAGAAGCCGCAGGGATCTCCCTCCGTGCCCGATCGCCAACTCGCCATCGCCCGCCAGTTGGACACGTTGGAACGGCGGGGCCCCGGCGCCGGTTCACAGCAGTACGGGCGCGATGTCGACGGCCTGGTGGCAGGCTTCCGCGGTCTCACACCTCTGTTAGGCGCCTTTACCCCTCAGGATTACGAAACCAATCGCGAACTGGTGCGCCGCGGCATGGCCTGGCTGGGCACGGTCGAACCTTACGCGCTACGCGACCCTTCGCTCGGCCGCTCGGTGGCAGGCGCCTATGGCTTCTTCGGCGACTACCAGGCGCGTCCGGACCTGCGCCCTTACGGCTACGGCAACGGAGCAGGATTGGGCTACGCCGGCGCCGGCCGCCTCTCCCGCCGCATGTGGCTGGGCGGCCATCGCGATTTCGACCGCGACATCGAACGCTACGCGATGAGCATGGCTTATTGGAGCGCCGGCTGGTACGGCATCGGATCGCAGCGCCAACGCGAGCCGCAAGGCCTGGACGCGGCAGACTTCGCCCTTCCCCCCACCGACCGCCAACCCATGTCCCTGCCGGAACCGGACTCCAGCGTGCCGGAGGCCAAACGCCAGCAGTGGCGCGAACTGGCGCCGCAATTCGGCGCCGTCTCCGGACGCGTTTTCGAAGCCCAGCGCAACCTGGACGCGCTAGCGCAACGGCTGGCGAGACGGGGAATGACCGTAAATGCCCGCGATCTGGCGATCGCCTACCAGATGCAAGGGTTTTTGGAGGATGCCGCCGACCTAGTGCGGCAGGGAGACATCGACAAAGCCAAACTCGCTTTGGATCGCGCCGCCTATACCTGCAACCAACTCAAACCCGTGACCGGGCAGTAATAAGGCTGGCGCTATATCGAAGCGAGTATCGCCGCGACAGCGAAGGGAGCGGGTGCCTAGAGTTTTTCACAAGCCCGCGGGCGCGGCAAGTTAGTTGCGGCGCGAGGAGGACGGCTCGGAGACACGGTCCAACTTCTCCAGCAGCATCAGCCTGTCCTTCGAGGACAGTTTCCGGAACAGTGTCTGAAAGTCATCGGCCGAAAGCATGTTGCGGCTGAGCATTTCGACGATGGAGTCAATCTGGTAGGTAGCCATTTCGTTGGTCTCTCCTCAACGTTTGGTAAAAACAGATTACAGTACCCGGCGCCGGAGAGTAACGGAATAATCACCTTAGAAAATTTCTTAGAACTCACTCTAGTCGCATTAGGCCGTCAGTTCCAGTGACCACCTGCCGGTGGTGGAACCTGGTTGGCTAGAACCGCCGTACCAAACAGCTAGACAACGCCTGCGTGGAACATCGGCCCGCCACGCCAGGCGGGAAAACCATACCCGTTGATGTAGATGATATCGATATCCACCGGGCGCAGCGCGATTCCTTCCTCCAGAATCCGCCGCCCTTCGTTCACCAATGCCGCCAGCAGGCGCTCGCGGATCTCCTCCGCGCCGATCTCCCGCGGCGGGATGCCAAGTTCCGCCCGCACCTCCGCGATCAGCGCCTCCACTTCCGGGTCCAACGACGGCCGCCGCTGCTCGTCGTACTTGTACCAGCCCGCGCGCATCTTCTGCCCATACCGGCCGCGCTCGCACAACGCATCTTCCATCCGCGGCCGCCGTGCCGCTGGATCCTCCAGATGGCGATACTCCTGGCGAATCCGCCAACCGACGTCCAGCCCCGCCAGATCGCCCACCGCCAGCGGACCCATCGCCATGCCAAACTCCGTCATGGCTGCGTCCACATCCTCCACCCGCGCCCCTTCCTCTACCAGGAACTGCGCCTCGCGGCGATAAGGATGGAACATGCGGTTGCCCACGAAGCCCCGGCAGTTGCCCACCACCACGCCGATCTTGCCCAGCGTCCGCGCCAGTGCCATCGAGGTCGCGATCACCGCCTTCGACGTCGCTTTACCTCGTACAATCTCCAGCAGCCGCATGACATTCGCCGGGCTGAAGAAGTGATGCCCAATCACCATCTCCGGGCGCCCCGTCGCCTCCGCGATCTCATCGATACTCAACGTCGAGGTGTTTGTCGCCAGCACGCAATCCGCCTTCGCCACTGCATCTATCTCGGCGAACACCCGCTTCTTTAAGTCCATACCTTCAAAGACAGCCTCAACGAGGATGTCCGCCTCGTCGAAGCCCTCGTAAGACACCTGCGGCGTAATGCGCGCCAGCCGCTCCTCCATTCCCTGCGCCGTGAACCGCCCCTTCGCCACCGACGCGGCATAGTTGGCGCGGATGGACGCCATGCCCCGTTCCAGTGCTTCCCCCGACCCTTCCTTCAACCGCACCGGGATGCCGGCATTGGCATACGTCATCGCAATGCCCGCGCCCATCGTACCCGCCCCAATAATAGCCGCGCGCTTCACCGCCAGTACGGGCGTATCTTTCGGCACATCCGGGATCTTCGCCACCGTGCGTTCACCGAAGAAGACATGGATCAGCGCTTTCGACTGTTTAGAAAACAGCCGCTCCTCAAACAGCCGCGCCTCTTCGCGAATGCCCTCGTCGAACGGCAACCGTGTCGCCGCTTCCACCGCCGCAATCGCCGCCAGCGGAGCCTCCAAACCGCGCTGCCGCTTGGCCGCCGCCTCACGCGCGGCGCGAAACAACGGCGCATTGCTCTCGGCCGTCCCCAACTTCTCCTCGCGATCCCGCACGCGCGGTGCCAGCTTGCAGGACACCTGGCGCGCAAACGCAATCGCGCCTTCCAGCAGGTCGCCGTCGATCACCTTGTCAATCAACCCGGCCTGAAACGCGACCGGAGCCTTCACCGGATCCCCGAACTGGCACATGGTAAGCGCCATCTCCACGCCCACCAGTCGCGGCAATCGCTGCGTGCCGCCCGCCCCGGGGATGATCCCCAACTTCACTTCCGGCTGCCCAACCTGCGCGCCTGCCACCGCCACGCGGTAGGCACAGGCCATCGCCACCTCCAGCCCTCCGCCGAACGCCTGGCCATGGATCGCCGCTATCACCGGCTTTGCGCTGTCTTCCAGAAAGGACAGCAGCGGATGCAGCCCTTCCCCCCGCTTCTTCTCCCCCGAGGTAATCTTGCCGAACTCATTAATGTCCGCGCCGGCGATGAAGGATCGCCCCGCGCCGATCAGCACCACAGCCGTCACATCGTCGTCCGCCCCGGCCTGCTCAACGCACGCCGCAATGCCCTCCGGCACCCCGGGGCTCAACGCATTCACCGGCGGATTGTCGATGGTGACCACCGCCACGCCATCGCGCACTTCGCACCGCGCCAGCTCAGACATGGAACACTTGCTCCATCTGTCCGGCAGCCCAAGCCAGATCCTCATCGGAAATCACCAGCGGCGGCGCCAGCCGGATCACCGTGCTATGCGTCTCCTTGCACAGCAGCCCTAGCTCCATCAGCCGCTCGCAGTATGGACGGGCCGCCGTGTGCAGCTCGATCCCAATCAGTAACCCGCGCCCGCGGACCTCTTTAATGGCCGGATTCCGTAGCGCCCGCAGCCTTGCCAATAACCACGCTCCAGCCTCCGCCGACCGTTCACACAGCTTCTCGTCCCGAATCACCTGCAGAGCCGTCCGCGCCACCGCGCATGCCAGCGGATTCCCCCCATAGGTGCTGCCATGGCTGCCCGCCTCGAACAGCCCCAGCACACTCTTCTTCGACACTACGGCCGACACGGGATAAAACCCGCCCGACAAGGCCTTGCCCAGAATAAACGCATCCGGCTGCACCTCCTCGGCCCAGCAGGCGAACATCTGTCCGGTGCGGCCGAGCGCCGTCTGGATCTCATCGGCCAGCAATAGGACATTATGTTTGGTGCAAAGCTCCCGCACCTTCCGCAGATAGCCCGCCGGGGGAATCAGAATCCCCGCCTCGCACTGGATGGGTTCCACTAGAAACGCGCAGGTGTGCGGCGTGATGGCCGCTTCCAGCGCCGCCGCGTCGCCATAAGGGATGCTCACAAAGCCCGGCGTGAACGGCCCAAACCCATCGCGATAGGCGGGCTCCGACGAGAAGCCCGCAATCGTGGTAGTGCGCCCGTGGAAGTTGTGTTCGCAGACAAGGATCTCCGCCCGGTCCGCCGCGATGCCCTTCACCCGATAGCCCCACCGCCGCGCCGCCTTGATGGCCGTCTCGACTGCCTCGGCCCCGGTGTTCATCGGCAGCACCATCTCCATCCGGCACAGCATCGCCAGTTCTTCGCAGAACAGCGGCAATTGGTCGTTGCGAAAGGCGCGCGACGTCAGGGTCACGCGCTCGGCCTGCTGCCGCATCGTTTCCAGAATGCGCGGATGGCAGTGGCCCTGGTTCACCGCCGAGTAGGAGCTCAGGCAGTCCATGTAACGGCGCCCCTCGACGTCATACACCCAGACGCCGGACGCGCGCTCCACCACCACGTCCAATGGGTGGTAGTTGTGCGCCCCCCAACGCTCCTCGGTTTGGATCAACTGTTCGGCAATGGAAACGGTGTTGCTTGAGGACATGCTAAGCAGTCCAGTTTCTTACGGCGGACCGCCCGTTGACAACCTAGCCTCATTTTCCTGAGTCATCGCGGCCATCACTCGCGCTAACAGCGGTAGACGTGCCATGCAGACCCAAACCCCGCGATACCTCCTGGAACGCGAACTCGGCCGTGGCGCCGCCGGCGTTGTGTACCTTGCTAGGGACACCGTCATCGGCAGACAGGTGGCCATCAAACGTCTTGCCCTTTCCCCCGGCAGCGATCCGCATCAACTCCTGGCCGAGGCGCGACTGGCCGGCACTCTATCGCATCGCAACATCGTCTGCGTGTATGACGCCGCCCCCACCGCCGATGGCGCCTATATCGCCATGGAGTACGTTGCCGGACGGGATCTGGCCGCCGTCATGCAGGACACATCCCTTCCCCTGGCCAACAAGCTCCACATGCTGGATGGCATTGCCGCCGCCCTCGACTACGCTCACCAGCGCGGCATTGTCCACCGTGATATTAAACCCGCGAATATCCTCATCACCCACGGCGGCGAGGCGAAGATCAGCGACTTCGGCGTGGCCACGGCGATTCGCGAACCGGACAGCGGATCACACAGCGAGGCCGGTACTCCAGGCTATCTCGCGCCTGAACAATTGACCGGCGTCCCCGTAATGCCGCAGACCGACCAGTACGCGCTGGCGCTGGTGGCGTACGAATGGCTGAGCGGCGCCAAACCTTTTGCGGAATCTTCCCTCCCGGCGCTTTTGCACCGCATTCTGCACATGCCGCCCACTCCCATCAGCCAGCAGAACACGGCGCTCAGCACCACGCTGGATGCCATCTTCGCCAAGGCGTTGGCGAAGGCAGCCGGGGAGCGGTTCGCCAACTGCACGGCATTCGTCGCGGCGCTGCGCCAGGCGGCGGCCAAACCGGTAGTGCGGGATGCGGTAGGCAGCGAGGAGTGGCTTGCCGGCGAGCGTTTCGTCGAGTGCCGTGTCCCGGACGGCGGCAAGGAGCCTTACTACGCCCGCGATTGGAAGGGACAGGTGGAACTGACCTCGTTGGCCTACGTGCGAAGCGGCAAGTTCACCCTGGCCAGCCTGGCGATTCTGGTGACGTTTCCACTGCCGCTCCCTCTTCTGTTTCTGGGCCTGGAGCCATGGGCCGGTACTGCCGTGGCAATGCTGGTTCTGATCGCCCTGGGCATCCTCGGCGCCTGGCGGCTGCACCGCTATACGGCGGCAAACCGCAGTCTGGCCGTGCTAGCGCTGGCACACGTCATTTCGGCCGGCGCCCTGCTTGCCGCGTCGGCCCACTTCGCCTGGGAGATAGCGGCCGTGGCACCCGGTTGGTTCACATGGAGTCTGTCTACCCTGATCTGGGCGGTGAGTACTCCCTACTGCGAACGCTGCGACCGCTGCTATGAGGACAAAGAGCTGGCAACCGTCCAGATGACTCCTTCCGGAATGCTCTATTTGCTGCGCAAGGGTCACCTGCCAACCGCCAGTCTCGCGCTTTGGATCGACAGTCACGCCTTCCCTAATCTGCCCCGGGTCTCCTCCTCCCTCCGTCACACCTGGTGCCCGCGCTGTGGCAACGGTATCCTCTACCACCGGCGCACCAGCGGTAAAGCCACGCTGTGCTGGTATTCCGAGCCATGGCGGAAAGACGAAGCCGATCTGGGCCGCCGCACCGATGCCATCGACCTGGCTGACATACCCCGATTAGCGCAGGCCGATGGCGTTGCCGGGAACGCCTTCACGCGAATGGGTTGGAAGAGCCGGCTGGTAACCGTGGCCGTCACCGTGGTGACGGGGATGCAGTTGCTTACCGCGGTTCTGCGCCTGTCGAGCGGCGGCGGTACCGGACGCGCCGAACCGGAGCCCGCTCCCCCAGCGGCGCACCAACCGATCGTTGCCGCGCCACCCGGCACCGAACCACCACCACGGACGCCTGGGTCCGCTACCCCGTCCGCCGTTGCTCTCGACCTGTATCCACGTTCCCTCGATATCGAGTATTCGGCCGATGCATCGCCGCTGCATTTCGTGATCGCCCAGACAGGCACCATTCGCGGCGTCAGCTTGGAACCGCGAGGCCTATCCTGGATCCACCTGGCAAACTGGACACCGCGCGTCGTGCGGCTTCA
Organism: uncultured Candidatus Solibacter sp.; assembly: GCA_964385495.1. Taxonomy (GTDB): domain Bacteria; phylum Acidobacteriota; class Terriglobia; order Bryobacterales; family Bryobacteraceae; genus CADEFT01. The sequence continues at coordinate 65,600 of CAYLPH010000008.1, read as the reverse complement.
GATTCATGACCCCGGCGAGTCCGGCATCCACACCGCCACGCTGCTCATCAACGGCATCCGTGTGCCCATTCGTGTCCGTGTGCCGTGAAAGATCCCTGATACAGCCGCTGCCCCGCCTACACCTATTCCCCGAGCGGCGGATTTACCCGCGCTGGAGGAAACAACCATGGGACTCACCGGAGCTTGCATCTTTGCTGGGAACAACACGAAGTGGCGGGGAAACTCCTACCGTGTGAACGGCCAACTGATCGGATTTGAGAAGCTGAACGCGAAGCTGAATCCGGTTCGCGCCGAGGTGCCCGGACGGCCCGACCTGATGTGCTACACCATCAAGCCACTCGATCCGTCAAAAGCCGAATTCGATGTGGTCAGCCTGCTTCCCAAGAAGATCGGCGAGACGCCGGTGGATACCTGGACGCCTGGTAACGTAACCGTGCCCATGCCGGGCAAGATGAAGTGGGAGTTCAAGGTGACGGCGGAAGGGGCCTGGGCCACCCGCAAGGACTCGACCGCTGTCTTCGAAGCCGCCGCGAGCGGGCTGAAGAGCGCCAACCCCGGCAGCCAGTCCCTGGAGTTCTTCAACGTTCACGATGACGCTGTCGACGGCGGCACCGAATCCGACTCCCTGCGCAGCTTTATGGAGCAGGTGGCTAAGCTCAACAGCAATCTCGATTTCTTCGCGTACGCCGGGCATGGCAACGGGGGCTCGCTGGGGTCGGCGTGTCTTTCGCGCAAGATCCCCGAGTACAAGAAGTTCATCGACAAGCTGCGGCAGGTGGTGAAGCCCGGCGGCACCATCATTTTCTATGCTTGCCTAACCGGTGTGGCCAACGGCTTCGCGCAGTCGGTCTCCACCGAGTTGCCCAACGTCACGGTCTTCGCCCACCTCAGTAAGGGCCACGGGCAGACCAACCCCGAGAAGGTGCGCATCAAAAATGGCTTCCGCGAGACCTTCGCCGACCTCCTCGGCGCCAGCGACTACGTCCGCTGGTCCACCGCCATCAAAGCCGGCGGCGACCTTTGGCGGCGCTATCCGTTCATGACCATCGACGAGATCAAGGCCGAAGTCCAGGCCTACGCGCTACCGGCGGCTCCCAAAAAGAAGAAGGCCGCGTAGCACTGCAACCATCCGCCGCGGGGCGCTTCCGGATTCCCGCCGCAGCCCCGCCTACCCCCAAGCCTACGCGCGGTTGACAAGCCCCACACACTCGGCTATAGTGCTGAAGTACTGATCTTTCAAGGGCTTGTCGGTACCAGGGGCTGCATGATTCTCATCCCTCGCCGGAAAATTTGGGACCTGGTCGTCGATGCTTTCCGGAGCAGATAGCGCGCTTAGCTTGGAGTTCTGGCCATGGCCAATCAACCAGAGGATCAACTCGAACAACCGTATGGTGGGTCGGAGGACGAGTATGAGCAAATGCTCGATGACTACTCGCATTTTGCCGCACCAGCCGATGGCGAGGTTCTGCAGGGCCATGTTTTAAAGGTCACCGACAAGGAAGTTATCATCGACTTCGGCTATAAGTCCGAAGGCATCGCTCCCATTTCCGAATTTACGCTGCCCGATGGCACCGTCACGGTCAAGCGCGGCGACACCATCGACGTCATGGTGGACCGCCACGCCCCGCACGTGGAAGGCTACGTCACGCTCTCGCATGACCGCGCCGTTCGCCTGCGCAGTTGGGACACCTTAGAGAAAGCCTTCCAGGAAAACCTGCTCATCTCCGGCCGCGTCCTTGGCCGCATCAAGGGCGGTCTGCTGGTGGACGTCGGCGCCAAGGCCTTCATGCCCGGCTCCCAGGTGGACGTCCGGCCCATCCATAACTTCGATTCGCTCATCGGCCAGGACATCGCGGTCAAGATCGTCAAGCTAAACCGCCGCCGCGGCAACGTTGTCGTCTCGCGTAAGTCGGCGCTCGAAGAGGATCTCGCCAGCCGCAAGGAACAGGCGCTCGGCGTCATTGAAGAGAATGCCGTTATCACCGGCGTGGTGAAGAACCTCACCGACTACGGCGCCTTCATTGATCTGGGCGGCATCGACGGGCTCCTCCACGTCAGCGATATGAGCTTCGGCCGCGTTGGGCACCCCGCCGAACTGCTCCACGTGGGCGATTCCATCAGCGTCAAGGTCCTCAAGTTCGATAAGGATAAAGAGCGCATTTCGCTCGGCCTGAAGCAACTGCAGGCGGACCCCTGGGAATCCGTGATTGAACGCTACCCCATCGGGCTGCGGGTCATCGGCCGGGTGGTCAGCATCACCGACTACGGCGCCTTCGTCGAATTGGAAGCCGGGGTGGAAGGCCTGATCCACATCACCGAAATGACGTGGTCGCGGCGCCTGAAGCATCCTTCGAAAGTAGTGAAGGTGGGCGACACAGTCGAGGTGGTCGTGCTCGAAGTGAAGCCCGGCGAAAAGCGCGTTTCGCTCGGCATCAAGCAATTGGAAGCCGACCCCTGGACTACCGTTGAATCCCGCTATAGCATTGGCTCGGTCGTCGAAGGCCGTGTCCGCAAGCTCACCGACTTCGGCGCCTTCATCGAGATTGAAGAAGGTATCGACGGCTTGGTCCATATCTCGGACCTGAGTTGGACCAAGCGCATCAAGCATCCGTCGGAAATGTTGAAGAAAGGCCAGGTGGTGCAGGCCGTCATTCTGAATATCGATGGCCGCAACCGGCGCCTGTCTCTCGGCGTGAAGCAGTTGCAGCCCGATGCCTGGGAGACCTTCTTCCGCTCGCACCAGGTGGGCGATATTCTCCGCGGACGCGTCTGCCGCGCCTCCAGTTTCGGCGTCTTCGTGGAGTTGGCGCCCGGTGTCGAGGGGCTTTGCCATAACTCCGAGATCCCCGGTACCCGCGGCAACCGCGAAGATCCAGGACTGCCGATCGGCGAAGAGGCGGACTTCAAGATCATCAAGATGAATGAGCCGGAAAAAAAGATCGGCTTGAGCGTGCGGGCCGTCAGTGAAGACGAAGAGCGGACGCGGCTGGAGGATTACCAGCGGCAGGCCACGGCAGCGACCATGACCATCGAAGAGGTCATGCACCTGAAGGGTCAGGGCGAGAGCTAGTTAGTTGGACAGTACTGGTCGTCATAAAACAAAATTGAGCATCATCAGAGGACAAGAAGAATGACGAAAGCGGATCTGATCGAAGAAGTCGCGCGTGTGGTGGAAATGACTCGTAAAGACTCGGAAGTCATTGTCGAGGCGATCTTTGATAGCGTGGTGCGTTCCCTGCGCACGGGAGACAAGATCGAAATCCGCGGCTTTGGCAGTTTCCGCACCCGCCAGCGCCAGGCACGCGTCGGCCGTAATCCCAAGACCGGCTCGCGCGTTGAGGTGCCCTCCAAGCGCATCCCGTACTTCAAGCCCAGCAAGGAACTGAAGGATCTCGTCAACAAGAACAGCGGCGCCATCGCCGATGACGGCGACGACGACGATGAAGGTGACGACGATTAAGAGCCGATGGATCACCTGTGGAGCCCGTGGCGTTACCGCTACGTGACCAGCGCTGAGCCTAAGCAGGGTTGTGTGTTCTGCCGCAAGCCGGCGGAAAACCAGGATCGCGAAAACTTCATTCTGCACCGCGGCACAAACTGCTACGCATTGCTGAATCTCTATCCTTATACTACCGGCCACTTGATGGTGGTTCCCTACGAGCACGTCTCAACGCTGGAGGAGGCTGCTGAAGAGGCTTCCCGCGAACTGATGGAATTGACCCGCCATGCCTCGCGCATCCTCCGCGCCACCTACCGGCCGGACGGCATGAACCTTGGGATGAATCTGGGGGCTTGCGCCGGAGCCGGCATTGCCGCCCACATCCACATGCATGTGCTGCCGCGCTGGACCGGCGACGCCAATTTCCTCTCCACCGTTGGGGAAACCCGCGTCATGCCCGAAGAACTGCCCGTCACCTGGGAAAAGCTGCGGGCGGGCTTCCAAGCTATTTAGCGATGGTCAGACCTCGGCTGCCGGAACCGGTCTCGATTCTCCTGCCCGTCTGCGATGAGGTGGAAGGCATCGAAAGCGTGCTGGCGGAACTGGTCGAAGTGGTGTTCCGCCATCTGCCGGAAGGCTCCGAGTTCCTCATCGAAGAAAGCGGCAGCAAGGATGGGACAAAGGAACTGCTGCAGGATCTGCAGCGGCGCTGGCCGTTTCTCAACGTGGTTTACAACGAGCGGAGAGAGGGCTTTGGCGCGGCGGCTCGCGCCTTGTACCGGCGGGCCCGCTGCCCCTGGGTCTTCTTTAGCGACTCGGACGGGCAGTGTGTGGCGAGCGAGTTCTGGCGGCTGGCGGCTGCCATGGAGAGCAATCACTTCGTGCTGGGCGTGAAGCGCGTCCGCTATGATCCGGCCATCCGCCGCGCCACCTCGCGGGTGTTCAACGGCATCGCCCGCGCGCTGTTCGCCGTGCCGGGGCACGACATCAACTTCGGCTTTCGCCTGGCCCGCCGCGACGCCGTTCTCGACTGCCTGGAACGATGCGGCGACCTGCCCACTCTATTGAACGCCGAAGTGACGATCTATGCACATGCGTTGGGCTATCGCATCCAGCCCGTCCGCGTTCACCATCGCCCGCGGATCTTTGGCCTGAGCCGCGGATTGACGCCCGGCTCGGTGCCGGCCAATTCCTGGAAGGCGTTCCTGGGGCTGGTGCGCGTTCGCCGGAAGCTGTCCAGCCAGCCACTGACGAAGGCCGTGGAATGATGACCGGCGCCGCACTGCTGCTGGAACTGGTTCTGGCCGTGGCATTGGGCGAGGCTCTGGGCCACTGGCTGTTTCGCACTTCCCTGCTCCGTGCGCGCTTGCCGGAGGTCGCCGTTCTGGTGGGCGTGCCGGGATGGGCGGTGTTGGGATATGTGGCGCTGGCGATGAGCCTGAGTGCGCGCGCCGTGATTCCGGCGGTGCTGCTGATGGCGCTGGGCTTGTACCTGTACCGGCCGGATGGGGCTTCGGAAGTGCCTGGGGTGCTGGCGGCGTGGCGTGTGCGGCGCGCCACCTCCCGGCCGTTGCAGTTGGCATTGGCGGCGGTGGCGATGGGTGTTGTCGCGGCGGCGGTGCTACTGCCGGCGAGTGCTCCTGCGGTGTCGCTCGCAGCCTACGGCTTCCCGCTGCGCGATCCCCAGTTGCTGCAACGCTACCTGATCGGCCCGGTTGGTCATGATGTGCTACCGGCGGCAATACTGGCTTGGCTACCTTGGCTGCCAGCATCCGCGGCGCTGCCTTTGGTTCTGTTGGGGCCGATGGCTTGGGTGCAGGCCGGCGTTTGGATGGTGAGTGGCTACCCGCTGGCCGCGGCTTTGGCGGTGACCGCCGCGGCGGCTTCGCGGACGGACGTGTCGCTGGTTGGGATCCTCGCGCTGCTGGTCTATGCCGCGGTTCGACGCAGCCGGATGGGTGCCGGGTTAGCCGCACTGGCGCTGGCCACGATCCTCATTATTCATGTGTCGGTGCTGCGCGGCGAGGCCGAACAGCAGCCGGACGTCGCCTGGCTGCGGCGCTCCTTCGCCAGTTTCGTCGAAGGGCCGATGCGGTTATCGGGCGACAGGCAAGCCGCGCGGACCTGGCTGGCGGAGCACGCGCCGCTGAGTGCCCGTGTCGCTGCCTTCGACCCGCGCAGCGGCACCTGGCAGGCAGCCCTTGATCGACCAGGCAACAGCATACGTCCTGATCCCATCCCCGCTCCCCCGGGCTACCTGCCGATCACCACCACCACGCCCGCCCTGCCGCCAACTATGCTTACCGGCATCTGGGCCAACGACTACATCCTGCTGCCAGCGGGCCGCGACTCGATCGACAACGGCATCGTGAAGTGCGGCGCGCCCGAGGCCTGGCGCGGCGCCACGCTGGTTCTCCGCGAGGTGACCAACGACTGCCGGCAGCGCCTGTTCACGGCGGCGGTGGGTCATGCCATCGATATGGCCGACCGCCGCGCCCGCCTGCCTGACGCCTTACGGCTGGCCGGCGACCCGGCGAAGCTGCCCGCCGATCTGCTGGCCGTCGTCGTCATCGACAAGCCCATCCACATGTTCCAACTGCGTGCCGCCGTGGAGAAGCTCTGGTATGCCGGCAGGCTGGAGGAAGCCCGGCATGCGCTGGAGCCGGTGCTGCGCGAGCGGCCGGAACTGCCAGAAGCGCAGTACAGCATGGGCTATACGCTGCATGTGAGCGGTAAGCCGGCGGAGGCCATCCCACACTACAGCCGGGCGCTGGAATTGCGGTATGAGGAGTTCTGGGTGCGCTTCAACCGCGGCACCGCGCTGTCGTTGATTGGCGACCGCGACGGAGCGCGCAAGGATCTGGCGCGAGCGGTGGAGTTGAACCCCACGCATGCGGCGTCGAAGGAGCTACTGGCGAAGCTCCGCTGACCCGGCACCGGCATCGGGGCTCCAGACATAACCGCGGCGGGCGCGCACGGTGGCTTTGGGATAGCGCTTCTTCGCGGCCTCACTCAGTTCGACGCGCACGGAGCGCTGCTGCTCGGCGTTGCCGGCGGGCAAGGGATAGAGGATGCTGTAGCGGCGGCGCACGCGTTCCATCAGCTCTTCGAAGGCGGCGCCGGGCTGATCGGCGCGGATGGCCTCGCCGCCGGTGGAGTCGGTGAGCTTGGGCATGTCGATGGGCAGCGAGGATTCCTTGGACTTCGACTTCACCAGCAGCGCATGCACCACCACATCGGCGGCCCAGAGGCGCCGCATCGTATCCTCGTCGCGGAAGTAATGAGGGGCTTTGCCGTCGGTGATCATCAACACGGCGCGGCGGCGGGCGGTGCGCTTCTCGGCTTGGAAGGCGGCGGCCGAATCATCCAGTGCGCGGATGATGTCGGTGCCGCCGGAGAAGTCCTGGGCGGCGATCACTTCGGAGGCCGTTCGGATCTTCGACAGTTCCTCGGTGAAGGGCACGACGAGGTTCCACTGCGAGGTGAAGCGGGCGAGCGCCACGCGGTCGCCCTCCTTCAACTGTTCGAGCGCCTTGCCGGTGACGCTGTTGACGGCTTTGATGGCGTCGCGCATGCTGTCGCTGACGTCGAGCAGCAGCAGCAGATCGAGCGGCTCCTGGTCGGCGGCAACGTAGTTGATGGGCTGCGGCGCGCCCTGGTCATAGATGACGAAGTCGTCCTTGGTGAGGCCGGGGACAGGGCGGTTGCCCTGCATGACCTGGGTATCGATGCGGACCAGCGAGACGCCGGTACGGAACGTCACCTCGGGCTCCTGCGCCAACAGGGCGGTCACGCCAGCGAGGAATACGAAGACTGCGATGCTCACCTGCCTTCAGTGTACTTAGTCCTGGCGCAGCGCCTCCATCGGGTCGACCAGGGTGGCGCGCCGGGCGGGAAGGTAACACGCCACGGCGGCCACGAGGCCCAGCAGCAACACGGCTGACGCAAAGGACGGGGCGTCGTTCGCTGGGACGCGGTAGAGAAGGGATTGGATGGCGCGGGCGGCGGCGAGGGACGCGGCAACGCCGGCGGCGAGGCCAATGAGCGCGAGCCGGAAGCCCTGCCCGAAGATGTTGCGCAGCACCTGCCGCGGCGTGGCGCCCAAGGCGAGGCGCAGGCCGATCTCACGGGTGCGCTGCGAGACAGCGTAACTGAGAACGCCATAGATGCCGATGCCGGCCAACAGCAGCGCGAGCGCGGCGAAGGCGCCGAGCAGCGACACCTGTTGTTTGCGGGTGGCGAGTTGGCGTGCCATCCACTCTTCGCCGGTACGCACGCCGGAGACGGGCTGTTGGCGGTCGACGGCCCAGACGGCTTCGCGCACGGCGGGCAGCACGGCCATCGGGTCGCCGGCGGTGCGGACGACGAGGAATGGGACCTGGCCATTGCCGCTGCCGCCGAACTGGAGGAAGGGCACGTAGAGGGCCGGTTTGGCGTCGGTTTCGAGATCACGCTCTTGCAGGTCCTGGACGACGCCAACGATCTCGCGCCAGGCGGTTTCATTGATGCGCATGCGCTTGCCAACGGCGGTGGTATCGGGCCAGTAGCGGCGGGCGAAGGTTTCGTTGACGACAACGACCTGTTGGGTCTGGGCTGTATCGCGGGCATCGTGGAAGCGGCCTTCCTTGAGGCGTGCGCCGAGCGTTTCGAGATAGCCGGGGAGCGACGGCCGGTAGAGCGCATCCTGGTTGCCTTCATTGGGGCGGCCTTCGACGAAGAAGCCGACGGTGTTGCCAGAACTGGAGAGCGGCACGTTGCCGGCGAAGCTGGCGGCCTGTACACCGGGGAGCGCACGCACGTTGGCGAGCACGGAGTCATAGAAGCGCAGGCGGTCTTCGGGGCGTGTGTAGCGGGTGGGCGAGAGCATCAGGGTGGCGGTGAGCAGGTTGTTGGCGCGATAGCCGGGCTCGATGTCGCCCAGTTGTTGGAGGACACGGATGAGGAGACCGGCGCCGGCCAGCAGCACGACGGCCAGGGCGACTTCGGCGATGACGAGGGCTTCGCGGAGACGATGGCTGCGGGCGCCGATACCGCCGCGGCCGGTCTCGCGCAGGCGTTCGGCCAACGAGTAGCTGCCGGCCTGCTTGGCAGGGAAGAGGCCGAACAGCAGGCCGGTGGCAAGGGACGTGAGGATAGCGAACAGGAGCAGGCGGCCGTTGAGTGCGAGGGTGACATAGCTGGTCATATTGAGAGGGACCAGGGCGGCGAGCAGTCTGAGGCTCCAGGACGCCAGCAGCACGCCGAGAGCGCCGCCGACCGTCGACAGTAAGAGGCTTTCGGTGAGGAGTTGCACGATGAGGCGGCGGCGTCCTGCACCGAGGGCGATGCGGACGGCAATCTCTTTGTGGCGCGAGGTGGCGCGGGCGAGCAGGAGGTTGGCGAGGTTCGCGCAGCCGATCAGGAGGATCGCGGCTGCCGCGGCACTCAGCACAAGCAGGCTGACTTGGGCGCCGCCGGACAGCTCCTCGCGCAAGGGAACCACCACCGAACCCACCTGCCGGTTCGTATCCGGGTACTCGCGGCTAAGCTCGGCGGCGACGCGGCGCATGTCCTGGCGGGCCTGTTCGAGGGTGACGCCAGGCTTGAGGCGGGCGATGACGCGGAGGAAGTGACTGCCGCGGGAGGAGAGGTCGCGGGGGGTGAAGCCGGCGGGCACCCAGTATTCGGTCTCCTGGAGAGGGAAGCGGAAGGCGGGCGGCATGATGCCGGTGACTTCGAAGCGCTGGCCGCCGAGGGCGATGGACTTGCCGATCAAGTTGGGGTCGCCCCCAAAGCGGCGTTTCCAAAGGCCGTGGCTGAGGACGACGAGGCGGGCATCGGGGCGGTCCTCGGCTTCGGTGAAGGCGCGGCCATAGAGCGGTGGGACGCCGAGGATCTCGAAGAAGTTGGCGGTGACGCCGCGGCCGAAGACCATCTCCGGGGCGCCGCCTTCGCTCAAGTTGGCGTTGTGGCTACGGATGGCGGCCATGCCGGTGAAGGAGCGGTTGCGTTTGCTCCAGTCCACCCAATTGGCGGGGGCGGGGGTGTTTTTGGGGAAGGAGACGAAGCTGGCATCTTCCCAGACGGCGACGAGGCGGTCGGCGTCATGGTAGGGCATGGGGCGGAGGAGCACGCCATCGATGAGGCTGAAGATGGCGGTGTTGGCTCCGATGCCGAGGGCGAGGGTGAGGATCGCCACGGAAGCGAAGCCGGGCGCGCGAGCCAGTTGGCGCCAGCCGTAGCGAAGGTCCGAGAGGAGGTGGGCCATGGGTGTTGTACGGGAGGGGAGGCAAAAGGTTCGCCGGGAGTATACTGATGGCCATGAATTTACTTATATTGCTTGGCGGGCTGGCGGCGCTGCTTCCGGCGGCGGCGTGGCAACCGCTGTTCGACGGCAAGTCGCTGAAGGGTTGGACGCAGTGCAACGGCAAGGCGACGTATCGGGTGGAGAACGGCATCATTATAGGAAAGACGGCCGAGGGCAGTCCGAATAGCTTTCTGTGTACGGACCGCGAGTACGGCGATTTCGTGTTGGAGTTGGAGACGAAGTTCGACCCGAGGCTGAATTCGGGGATCCAGATCCGGTCGCACCGGTACGCGGCGGAGACGGTGGTGCAGACGTTCAACGGGAAGACGGTGAACAGTTCGAAGCACCCGGCGGGGCGTGTGTACGGCTACCAGGTGGAGGTGGCGATGTTGTCGTCGGGGGCGTCGGGCGGCATTTACGACGAGGCGCGGCGCGGTTGGGTACACAACATCCAGAAGGATCCGAAGGCGAGCAAGGCGATCAAGGATAACGAGTGGAACCATTACCGGATTGAAGCGATTGGCGACCATATGCGGGTGTGGGTGAACGGGGTGCCGTGCGCGGACCTGCGCGATGCGGCGGACCTGACGGGGTTTATCGCGCTGCAGGTGCATTCCTTTAAAGGAGAGACGCCGGCGGAGGTGAGTTGGCGCAATATCCGGATCCAGGATCTGGGAAAACACCGGTGGCGCAGTTTGTTTGATGGGAAGGGGATGAAGGGGTGGGAGAAGGTGGGTCCGGGGGAGTGGACGGTGGCGGATGGCGCGTTCCATGGAAAGAGCGTGAGCGGCGAGAAGCAGGCCGGTTTCCTGGTGTTTGGGCAATCCTTTGCGGATGCTACCGTCAAGGTCCAGTTCAAGATGGCGAGCGGGAATAGCGGCTTGTTTGTGCGCTATGACCCGAAGGCGCATGCCGGCTACGAGATCCAGATCGAGGAAGACAAGCGGACCGGCGGTATCAGCGAAGTGGGCGGGCGGCGATGGCTGGGCGGCCCCGAGGATAACGCCGTTGTGCGGAAGGGCGAGTGGAACGAGATGGTGGCGTCCTTGCATGGGGGGCGGATTGCGGTGACGGTCAACGGCACTCGCACGGTGGAGTTGGCCGACGACTCGCAGGGCCGCAAGGGAGGCCACGTCGCGCTGCAGGTGGCGAATGGGCGCCAGACGGAGGTGTGGTTCCGGGATATCGCCGTGCTGGAGAAGGCGCGGTAAGGGGCTTTGTGGTCAGCCCATGGCAAAGGGAGCGGGATAGTAGCGGGTGTAGGCGTCGAGGGCCGTAGCGATGGAGTTGCGGGCTTCGGGGTATGGCGCGAGCCCACGGAGGAGGGCACCCCAGAGCAACATGAAGTAACGGTTGGCGAGGCGGAGCGAGATGAGAGGTTCGCCGTCCGGCCCAGTGGCAATGGGGGTGACGGGGGTGCCGTTAGGCGTGTCGGGGGTGGCCGGCTCATCGGGCAGGTCGCCGGGAGCGTAGATGATGTCGGGGTTCGGCGGCTTGGCGGTGGCGGCTGGCTTCGGCTTCGGTGATGGCGGTGACTGTGGCGAAGCCGGTGGCGGCGTGGTGGAAGCGGCGACCCTCGCAAGCGCGGCGAAGCCACAGTGGCAGCGCTTGCCGTGGCAGATGTAGGCACAGGTGACGCTGTTTACGACGCTGCGAGCGAATGTGTAGGGTAGGGGACAGCGGGTCATTGGAGAGACACCTCCGGCTCGGGAGAAGTCTCAGGTTCGTTTGCTCCAGGGGGCTTTTTTTCCGGGTGATTCCGGTGGAAGCCTGTCTCGAAGAACGTGCGGTGCGTTTGCGGGAGAGCACTGGCTTGCGCGTGGGAGCGGGACGGCTCGGTTATCGGTGCGAGTGTGCGCATAGTAGACTTCTCCTGATTTGTTATAGCGGGTGGGATTGCGGGAAATTGGGGGTGGAAGGAGGGTGGGGATAGAAGTTGTTGGAAATAGGAGGGAAATAGATTCAGATTTATTTGCAAGTGCTGTGAACGGGGTTTTGGATTGTTAGCGGATCGGCTCGGTGGCGCTGGCGGCCGAGTCCTTTGATCTGGGGGAGGTGCTGATCGGTGCCGATCGAAGAGGGTGAGGATTCGACGGGCGGCATTGGAGGGGCCTGTTCAAAAATCCTTTCGTTAGCGTGGGGCTAACGAAAGGATAGGCCCTTTTTCTTTCGTTAGCGGATTCTTGCTGGTGGGGCTAGAGGATAGCCCACGCGGGGTGTGGTGACAGGCGGCGGGGATCCCCGCAGGGACCAACCACCTCAATTTCGAAGGTATATGATCGTCCCGCCACTCGGGCCAGCGTTCTTTGTATACTGAGGCACACCTTGTGTTGGTGCGATCACGCGATGGATTCGAACACCCTCTCCATTTCCCCCTTCGACCTCACTTTGGTTTGGCCGATGCGGCTGGCTACGGATGAGAAGGGCGGGTTCGCCTTTGCGGCGGTTCGGGACGCGTTGGGTTCGGATGGGGGTTGGCGGCCAGTAGAGGATCGGGTCGGCCGGGGGATCGCAGAGTCGTCGTTGGGTTTCGCTTATGCCGAGTGGAACTACTTTCACCCCTTTGTTCAGAGACTGCTGTATTCAGAGACTGCTGTATAAGGATCCCAAGGACGGCGGGGCATTCTGGATATTTAAGCGGGAGGGGGTTACGACGCTTGAGGTCGGCGAGGCCGAATGGGGCGGCGCCTTTGTGGTAAGGGAGGTGTTTCTGTACGTCCTAGAATCGGGACTTGGCATATTGAAAGTGGAGTTAGGAATAGTGGTTGCGCTCGTTTCACTCATGGGCGGGTTGGCTTTTTGCTACATCAGAAAGAGAATCGGGTAATGCAATTTCTGTGTCATATCGAGGTTTTCAATCTTGACGGGCTCTATCAGGACTGCCAGGATCTGAGCACGATCCGTGGTGGCGGGCTGGCTGCCTTGAAGGTGGGGGCCGAGGTTGCCAAAGCGCTTAAGGTGGACAACATCGTGGCAAGCGCCTCGCAGGGTTTGTTCGTTTTAGAGGCGGCGTCACAGGATGCGGCGGAGGAACTTGTCCGCGATGGGTTGAAGAAGCTGGATACGTGGCGCGTGCTGCAGCATGGCACGGTGCTGGTGGCAGCGACTCCGTACGACGAGGCTCGGTTTGCCGAGCAGCGGCAGGAGTTGCGGGCTCGGTTGCGGTGGCGGCAGATGCAGGCGCCTACGGTGAGGTATCCGGCGCCCGAGATGGGGGTGTGTGATGTCGATCTAGTGCGCCCTGGACGGGAACGTGCCGGCGAGCCTGGGCGCATCAAGGTGCAGAGCGAACTGACTTTCGAACGGCGCAAGCGGGGCCGTGGGCGGCGGGAGTTGTTGGCGCAAGTTCTGGGCTGGGATCCCGTGGAGGTCGGAGTGCCGCAGGACTTTGAGGACCTTGCGAGCGCGCCGCTGGGGGCTTACGGGAATCTGCGGGACAAGTTGGCGGTGCTTTCCTTTGACGGCAACGATTTCGGGGCACAAACGGGTCAGATGAGCCCTCAGAAGTTACAGGATTTCTCGCGACGAATTCAGCTACAACACACAACTTACCTCCGTGCATTGGCTGATTCCGATGAGTTCCGGAAACACGGCAGGTACAAGGAGAAGATCCAGTTGGAACTGTTGGTGTATGGGGGCGATGAGATCACGCTTGTGGTGCCGGCGTGGCTGGGGTGGCACGCGCTGTCAGAGTTGTACAGGACACTGGGGGAAACCGGCGCCAACGAAACGTATTCGGCAGGGCTGGTGTTCTGCCATGCGAAGACGCCGATTCACTCAGTGAGGCGCTTGGTTGGCGATTTGGTAGATGTGGCGAAAGACGCGAGATTTTACGACGGTACGGGAGGTAAGGGGAACCGGGCCACCTATCAAGTGCTGGAGAGCTTCGATGCGCTTGGGCGGGGTGTGGAAGATCATCTGAAGGAAAGGTTCCGGATGAGTGGGGGACAGGGTGTCGCGCTTGATGCAAGGCAGATTGACATGCTGAACCGGAACATGGGCCAGTGGCGGATGGCTATCAGCCGGAAACGGTTGCACGCGCTTGCGGATCCAGACCGAACGGCCACGGTGTCTAATCCTGTGGCCGAGGTGCCTGGATTGTTGGAGACCAAGAGCAAGACGTCGAAGAAGGAGGAGTTGGAAAAGTTTGCGCAGTCGGTGGGGGCGGCGGCCTTTGTGCATTTGCTGGAACTCTGGGACTACGCGCAGCCGGAACTGGAGGCAGGGCAATGAAGCGGATCTCGATTCCAATTACGTTGACGGTACGCGGGCCGATTCTGACAAAGTCGTCGTCGATCGGACGGCCGGGTATTGACGCGGTAATGGCAAAGCGGAGCGTCGAGGGGGCAGATGGGGAGGAACGCACGCGCTTCTACCTTGCTGGGTCGCTGGTTAAAGGGCTGCTGCGGGAAGCCTGGCAGGAGTTGGGCACGGTGGAGGACCACTATCGGACGCTACCGTCCAAGTGGCTGGGGACTGAGTCGCCGAAGGACAGCGCCCAAACGCCGGATCCTGGACTGCTGTTTTTCGAAGATTTTCTTGATGAACAGACAGAGACGGAGGCCGGCAAGGACGAGAGTCCTAATGCACGCATCCGGTACCGGATCGCGGTGGAGGAAGCCACGGGGGCAGCGAAGCAAGGATTTCTGCAAGTGATGGAGTCGCCGTACGGCGCCGGCCAGCGGGTGACCTTCAAGGGCGTGGTTCGGCTGTTGGGAGAGGTAGACGCGGCGATGCTGGAGCGTCTACGGACGGATCTGCGGGATGGGCTGGCGTGGGCGAGCGCGGTGGGCGGGGTCCGGTCGGTGGGCTTTGGAGAGGTTCTGGAAGTAGCGGTGGATCCGCCACAGGCGCAGGAAGCGGTGAGGAAGGAGCCGCCGGCAGGAGATCGTTGGGAATTGCGGCTGCGGTTCTCCAGTCCGGTAGTGTTTGCCAAGCGACGGGTAGCGGGCAACCTGTTCGAGTCGGAGGATCACATACCGGGCGCTGCGCTGAAGGGGGCGCTAGCGACGATGATGAGCCGGAAAGCGGAGGCCTACAAGGTTCTGCAGGGTCATCTTTGGCGAGTGCGGTTCTCGCATGCGTTCCCGGCGGCGCGCGGGGGGGCGAGGCCCAGCTATCCGCCCCTGTCGCTGGCGGCCTGGAAGAAGGGCCAGCATGAGTGGTGGGTTGCCGATTCTGTGGCGGAGAAGGAAGCGAGGCTGATGCCGGACGCGGAAGGGCATCTGGCGGCGGGCGACTTTGATATCGACTGGAAGGGGGAGTTGGCGCGGAAAGTGTGGCGCGGCTACGGGTGGCCGAAGGTTGAGACCGAACTGCGGGTACGGACGGCGATCGACAGCAACCAACGCAGAGCGGAAGTTCGTATGGAGGAGGGAAAGGACGTAGCCGGTTCGCTGTTTGCCTGGACGACAAAAAAGCCCGGAGGCCTGGAGTGGATTGCGAGCGTCGACATGGAGGGGCTTCCGGCGGAAGCCAGACAGCAGCTATTGGACTTGCTGGAGTTGGGCTTGGAGCCGTTGGGCAAAACGAAAGCACGGGCGGAACTGGCCATCACGAGCGCGCCGCAGGAGGAAACGCCGCCGGGAGCGACGGTACGGCTGACCTTGCAGTCGCAGGCGCTGCTGCTGTCGCCCGATGATTTGGGCGCTGCCGGTGATTCCTTGCATGGCGCCTATGAGAAGGCCTTTTTGGAACTGAGCGGTGGGAGCCTAACTTTGGAGAACTTCTTCCAGCGGACGGCGCTGGCGGGCGGGGGCTACATGTGGCGGCGGTTCCAGGAATCGAAGAACCCGTATAAGCCGTACCTGCTGACTGAGCCCGGCACGGTGTTTCTGTTGCGGGTGAATGATGTTGCCAAGGCGGGGGTGCTGTTGCGCGAGTGGACGCGGCGCGGCCTGCCGGTGCGGGGCGCGCTGCGGGAGTTCTACAGATTTGCGAATGTTCGACGAGAAGACTGGTGGCAACGCTGTCCGTACCTGCCGGAGAACGGCTATGGGGAAGCGACGATCGACCAGGCGCAGCCAGTGTTGGGGGACGTATGTACAAAGAAATAGTGCCGGAGGTGAAACGCTGGCGGATGGCGGGCACTTTCCGCACCAAGTCACCGTTGCATGTGGGCGATGGGGACCGGAGGCCACTCAGCGAGCGCGTCTGCTTTAACCCGGAGGGAATGGACGGCGATCCAAAGTACGCGACGGTGTTCCGGAACTATGAAGGCAAGCCGATTGTGCCGGGGACTTCGTGGAAAGGATCGCTGCGGGCGTGGGCCAAAGCGGCGGGACTGCCGGATCCGGCGTGCAAAGAGATATTTGGCACAGAGGAGCAAGGCGGGCGGGTGACGTTTCACGACGCGGTGTTGGTATCGGCACCGGAGCCCAAGGAGCCGAAGTATCAGTTCTGGTCGGGGACGGAGAGCACGGCGCTGGCGCCGCACGTGGTGCTGGATCCGCGGACGCGGAGCGCGGAACAGGGGTTGCTGTACTACGTCGAATACGTACCAGCCGGGGCGCAGTTCCACGTTATGGTGACGGCGCAGAATTTGTCCGAGCAAGGGCGGGAACTGCTGCTAATCGTGTTGGAGAACGCGTGGCGTGACGGGGTGCGTCCAGCGCGGTTAGGAAGCGAGACAGGTAACGGCTGGGGCGAAGTGGCGTGGCAGGGGGGCAAAGAGCAGTTCGTGGATGCCAACGCGATTAGGGACTGGCTGGCCGCGCCGGAAAAGAAGAGTTGGACAGAGGTATTCCGGAAGGTTCCGGGGAGTGTTCCGGCGGCAAAGGGGGCGCTTAGCGGGCAGCCCCCGGCGACGGCAGTGAAGTTGAAGATGGAACTGCGGTTCCAGGGGCCGATGCTGGTAAACGACCCGACGCGACAGCGTAAGAAGAGCGAGGGGGTAACGCCGGTTAGTCACGTCGCGATTCAGAAGTTGGAAGGCGGGTATGTGCTGCCGGCGAAGTCGGTGCGGGGGGTGTTGCGAGGGCAAGCGCGACGGATCTGGCAGACGCTGGCATGGCATCGAAATCAGGATTTGAACCGGAGCGTGGACGCGGTGGCATCGTTGGCGAAGGTGAGGACTGAACTCGGGGCATTCTATCGGGCGTTTGGGGCGACAGGGTGGAAGTCGCCGCTGGTGATCCCGGACTTTGCGTGTGGGAGTTCCAGTCCTCATCCACAGGAGTTTGTGGCC
Organism: uncultured Candidatus Solibacter sp.; assembly: GCA_964385495.1. Classification (GTDB taxonomy): domain Bacteria; phylum Acidobacteriota; class Terriglobia; order Bryobacterales; family Bryobacteraceae; genus CADEFT01. Next base: position 48,689 of record CAYLPH010000008.1, on the reverse strand, counting down.
ATCGACCGGTTTACGGGCGGCGCGGCGGAGGAGCGGAAGTTCCGGGCGGAAGCGTTGCACGCGCCATCGTTTCACGGAGAGATCGTTATCCGGACGGACCGGTGGCTCCTCAATGAAGACAGTTGGCCGTGGTTGTTGCTGGCGTACACGCTTCGGGATTGGATGGAGGGCGATGCCCGGCTGGGAGCGTGGCAGGCCAAGGGGTATGGCGAGTTCCGGGCGACGGTTACGGTGGAGGGGAATGGCCTGGAGGCAGCGTTGCTACGGGATATTGTGGCGGGCAAGCGGCCGGATGTGCCACTGCTGAAGGAATGGGACGAAGCGTTGCAGGCGGCGCTGGATGAGCGGGAGGGAGAGAACTGAGATGCCGAACTTTTACAACCCCTATCAGTTTGTGCCGGTGGAGCGGCCCAACGACGCGCAGAAGCGCGCGTCGTGCACGCGGGAGGAGTTTCCCGACCCAGAGAAGCGGCCTAAGCATGTTACGCATGAACGGTATGTGCCGGGCAAGCATTCCGGGCGATTGGTGGTGCGCCTGAGAACGGTGACTCCCGTGGTGGTGGGTGGCGAACAGATCCGGAAGGAGAAGGACTTCACGGAGGTGAAGCCGTACCGGGCAGGCGGGCGGGTGGCGATCCCGGGATCGAGTATACGCGGTCTGACGAGTTCGGTGATTGAGGCGGCAACGGATGGACCGCTGCGGGTGTTGACGGACCGGGCCTTGTCGTACCGCAAGCCAATGGCAAAGCCGCTATCGGCGATTGGCATGTTGCAGATGGAGAAGGGCGAATTGCGGCTGTTGCCGCTGTGCCTGCCGGTATTGGAGAGCAAGGATGGGGGGAAGAGTTTTGTAGCCCCAAGAGGGTACAGGGACGTTTTCCCGAAGCCACAACTCAAGGTCTTCCTGGAAGGACCTGCCGAGATTCGTTCCGAAAAGCTCACATTTCGCACGGCGCAGTCCCCGCAGGAGTACGCAGCGTTACCGGTGAAGCAACTAGAATGGCAAGGGAACGCAGTTGTGGACACATCGCTTGTTGTCAAGAAGAAGATGTATGCGATTGCGCAGGATTGGGATCGGGATCCGAAGGCCAAGGCACGATTGGGGTTGTATCGCGTATTGGGCTGTTGGGGTGATCGGAAGGAGGACATTCCTCCGGGCAAGAAGCACGAATTGTGGGTTCCTCTCCCTCCACCAGGGGCGGTGAGAACACTGCCTATTCAGCAGAATGCAATTGACCGATTCCACGAGTTAGCCGACGAACGCACCGCGGCCGACCCGCGGCTACCCTTTTGAGCCTAAAGAGACAACACGCAACATCGACCCGGACAAGTACGGAAAGAAGTTCCGGCTAAAGTCGGGAGACATGGTGTATTTCGACATCAACGCGAAGGGAGAAGTCACCGAACTGGCACTGTCCTCGATATGGCGTGGGCGTGTGGAAGATAGCGAGGGACGGGCGACGAGGGTCCACGCGTTCTTCCGGCATTTCGGCGCGGACGTGCTGCCGCTGCTGGCGACCGACAAGCAGCGGAGCCTCACGCTGACCGACCTGCTGATGGGGTTCGTGGAGGAGGTACCGAAAGAGGCGGAGGATAAAGCGAAAAAGGAAGAGAAACCGCCGATTGAGGCGCTGGCACTGGCAAGCCGCTTGCGGTTCCACGACGCGCTACCGGTGGAGCCAGGGGATAGCGATCTGCTGGATAACGAAGTGCGGCTGAAGATTCTGAGTTCCCCGAAGCTTCCCTGCCCTTCGCTTTATTTTCAAGGAGACGGAGGGCAGGCGCGGTACATCGCGAAGACGGATCTGGCGGTCAGCCAGCACCGGCCGAACGGGCGGAAGTGGTACTTACATGGACGCCACGAAGGGAACGGTAAGCCGTGGGAGACAGGACAGCCCGGTGAGTCGCGGGACCAGAAGAACCGGGTGAAGCCGATCAAGGCGGGTAAGGATTTTTACTTTCACGTTGATTTTGACAATCTGAGCGATGTGGAGTTGGGAGTGCTGCTGTACGCTCTTGAGCCGAACGAGGGATTTCACCATAAGATTGGGTTGGGGCGTCCGCTGGGGCTTGGATCCGTGAAACTGGAGGTCCTGGGGTACTTCCGGGTGAACCGGGAGAAGCGCTACAGCCTGGAGGGATTGCGGAGTGGGCGGTATCACGAGGCGGAACTGACGGCGGCGGGTAAGGAATTGCAGGCGGTTCAGAAATGGCCGGCGCGGTACATGGAGGAGTTGGGTGGCGGTTGGGGGGAGACGACGGTTCTGGAGCAGTGCCGGGAGGTAGCGTGCGGTGGCGTGATTCCGGAGCGGCTGCGGAATGTACTGAAGGTGTTGGGTGACTATGCGAACGCGCCGTTAGCGAAGGATGTGCGTTATCCGACGCTGGCCGAGCAGAATGATAAGGAGACGGAACATTACAAGTGGTTCGTGTTTAACGGGGGACAGAAAGAACAGCGGGTGGGGATGTCGCCAGCATTCCAGAGCCTGAAGCCGGTGAGTGCGAAGGCGGGGGCGAGGTTGGAGCCGCTGGTGGAGTTAGAGTGGGATGATCCGCCGCCGCGGCAATGGTGAGACACACCGTTACGATTGCTTTTTCTGTGTGGTGAACCCGGCAATCGTCGCTTTGGTGATTGCGTATAGGGCGGCCCAAGTGACAAGGAATGTGATAGCCCAGAGAAACATGGCGACCTGGGTCGCCGTTAAGTACTTGAAGGGGGCCATCACCTGGAGCCAGGCGCGAGCATCGATGTCGATCTGATTCAATCCGAAATTGGTCCCCAGTAATGCCGCGGCGAAGGCGGGAGGGACCCAGCGTTGCGCAAGCGTTGCGAGTTTGGTCTGGTAAGCCGAGGTTTCCTCCTGCCAGTTCTCAAACAGCACCTTCCCCACGAATTCACTCTGTTCCTTGACCTCAGTGAAGGTGGCGCCGATGCGGAGTTTGTTGCTGATAAGGTCATACATTTCCATCGCCTGCAACTGGTTCGAGACTTCGAGGAAATAGAAGCGGGAGACAAAGTCCATCAGATCCGACAGTAGCCACTTCTGGCTGTTGAAGAGTTCGAGGCGACTCTGAGGATTGGCAGGGGCCGCCTCGAAGGTGTGAATCATCTCACCAAGGCGCCGCCAAAACACCAATAGCGAAGCCTTTTGCATGTGGGCGATGATGCCCAGCATGAAGTAGTGCTGGTGCATGTGCATGCGAACGAGATTGCAGAAGAACCAGTCTTCCTTACGGCCGACGGCGAGGAGGCTGTAGCCGGTTATGAGGTAGCGGGTAGTGAAGCCGGCCTTCGGGTCCCAGAAGCGGTCGTAGTAATACATCTGGGAATCCTGTTTGAGGAACCGGCGACCGTAGGGTGGCTTGGCGGAATCGTCCGGCGCAGCGTCGCAAACGGCCAGCCGGATCCAATCCCAACGGCTGATCTGGGTAGGATCGTCGACGGCGATATAGGCCCACACCGGGATCCGATCATCCTCGACTTGTGCGTAGCGGAGCGAGGAAGGCCCCTTGCCGCGATCGGCTTCGGATTCGCCGGCGAGAGCGGCCGGTTGCTCCGGGAGCAAAGGCATTAAAAGATGCTGCCAATGCGTGGCGACGGGCGTGGTGCGCGTTTTCAGAACAGGATCAACAAAGGCCGAGGCATCGTTGAAATTGCTGGAGACGTGAGCAGGGAAGCTGCCGGGCGAATCGAGGACCCACTCCATGAGATCGGGCACACCGCCTGGGGAAAGCTTCAAGGCACCATCCGACATGAAGTATGGAGGGTAGATCCGGCGGGCCCAGTCGAGCGTATCCATGGCGTCAGCGAGGGTAAACTGCGCAGGTTCGCGCTCGGGCGAAGTCATTCCCGCCGCATTCCAGGCCTGTGGCGATGCCAGTTCGACGACCGCAATAGCGACATCGGTTGGGAAGAGGAACAGAAGCACGCGCGGAACGTTGAACTCCCACGTCGTGTCTCCCGGCCGCAGACGGATCCGGGCTCCGCGGATATGAGGTTGACGAAGAATGGCAACCGGGCCCTGCTTGCCGTAGAAGCAACTTTGGATGAAGGGATGAAAGTAGAGGAACTCGGAGTATCGGTCGTGGCTGGGTGCAGGAGATTGGCAGCCGTCGGTTTGGAGGTAGTCGATGGGTTCCCACGGGTGCGGCTTGTGGTCCTTAAGGAGGGTGACGCAGTCGCGGATGAAGTGGGAAGCGCAGGCATCGTTGCTCTTGCGAGTACAGTAGAGGCCGCCATGGGCCGACAGGCGCAGGGGCCATATGAGATTCGTGGAGAAGGAACGGACTGGGATCTCGCGGGCTTGCCGCTGGTGAGCGGGGAGTGGCATGAAGCGGAAGGATAACACGCATCAGGAGGAGCCGGGGTGCCCCTTGCTTTTGGGGCTAGAATGGCATCGAGTTTGGGTCTTGACGTCAGACGGAAATCGTTGCACGCTTGACTGTGGCGGCGTTCTCTGAGTCTTGGAACTGAATTCCGCCCCTTGCGCCTGGCGAAGATTTATGAGTTAATGCGGAGCTTGTTGAGCCGTGCGGGTTTTCCGGCTTTTCCTGGGAAGCAGTTTTCGGAGGGGGGTGTGGGGATTTCGTGTAGATTCCGTGTTTGCAATGGGTTATCGTGATTTTGGAGGTGGAGTGGACCTGTAAGTGAAGGTGGTTGCGCAGAGTTTTCGTGGGGTGTGCGAAAACTGGGCTGTAAGTCCTTGATCTTGTGGGGCCCAAAATGGACGGGGTCCCGACGGACTCCCCGATGCGAAGGGGATTGAGACCCGGGTCGGCTTCGGTGTTGGCGTCCGGGTCGACTTCGTCCCGACGGACTCCCCGATGCGAAGGGGATTGAAACGCGGTAGCCGGAGCAACGAGGAATCCGTCGAAACCACGCCCCCCAAACAACCAGTATCCTCATCATAAGAACCCATGAAGTACTCCGTAGCCCTAACCCAAACCGACTAAGGGTACAGCGTATGCTGTCCGGGACTGCCCGGCTGCTGGTCGCAAGGTGAAACCGAAAAAGAGGCCCTCGCCAACATCAAGGACGCCATCCATGATTGCCTCGCGGTGGCACGTTCCTTCTACTGAGCTGCTCGCGTTTGCAGCGTTAATCATCTTGCACGGAGGTAAACTGTTTTTATGAAGGCGATTCTCATCCCGAGGGCCAAGAGTCAGCAGCCAAGAAGCGACCCCCACCATGCCGCCGCAGTAGAACGGGGACGGGCCGCTGTCCGTAGGCTTCAGGAGCAGGGCATCCTCGATCAGAATGGGCGCCGGATTCGGACCGGCCTCCCCACCGACATGCAAGAAGGCAAGGATCGTGACTTCGGTGGTTAATGCCGCCCCGTATGACCGTCGTTGCCGGGCCTCCCGGAAGCGGTAGGTCTACCCTTTACCCTCTGTCCAGTTTCGGATGCGCCTACTGCAACGCGGACGATCGTGCTGCTGAGTTGAACGGGGGATCCTACGTCGCGATTCCAGTAAGAGTCAGGCAACAGGTAAATCGCGAAATCGAGGCCTTTGTCATGGGCTCGATCCGACGGGGTGTCAGCTTTAGATCCACCGGCATGGCTGCTTGGGGCTCTCGACTTGTCTTGATCGCGCGGGCTCGGCAAGGGGTTGAACCGCGGCGCTTCGCGAGCCGGTGCAGTCATGCCGGTCGCGCTCCCGGCGATGGGTGAGGTCAGACAGGAACAGAAGCACGAGGACTCCCTGGTGGTGCCTCCGGGCGCAGCACAACCGGTTCCGAGCGGCGTGATCTGCCGGTTGTGTTCCGATGGACTCCGTAGGTGAAGGGGCCAAAGCATTGTGCTCAGGCTCCGTGCCCACACCGGTCCGAGTTATCATTCAAGACGCCGGGTTGAGGGACCGCCGTCCCGAAACCTCCTATAGCCCCTCCCAAATGAACCGCCTCGACCTCACCACCTCCGACCTCGAAGCCGCCTTCGAGCGGGTGGCCGAAAACGAAGGCTGTGCCGGGGTCGACGGCATCACCATCGACGACTATCGCCGCCGCGAGGCCAAGGAGCACGCCGCACTCCTTACGAAACTCCGCGACCGCACCTACCGTCCGCTGCCCCTGCGCAAAATCGTCATCGAGAAATCGCCCGGCTCGGGCAAGATGCGGCGCCTGCTGGTCCCCGCCGTGCGCGACCGCGTGCTGCAAACCGCCGCCGCCCGTGCACTCTCCCTGTCGTTCGAGGAAGAGTTCCTCGAAGCCAGCTTCGCCTACCGCCCAGGCCGTGGCGTGGACCGCGCCGTCGCCCGCATCCTGCAACTGCGCGACCTCAGTTTCGAGCACATCGTCGATGCGGACATCCGCCAATTTTTCGATCAAGTTGACCATTCGCTCCTCCTCGACCTGCTGCGGCGGCAGGAGGCCAGCGAGGAGGCGATAGAACTCCTCACCCTCTGGATCCGCGCCGATTATTGGGATGGCGCGCGCGTGCGCCCGCTGCGGCGAGGCGTCGCGCAAGGTTCACCAATTTCCCCGCTGCTTGCCAATTTCTTCCTCACCGGCTTCGACCGCGCCCTTAGCAGGAAGGGCAATCATCTGGTGAGGTATGCCGATGACTTCGTGATCCTTTGTCCGACGCAAGAAGCCGCCGGCGCCGCCATGGAAGACACGCGCGCACACCTGGCGCAACTGAACCTGGCGCTGCATCCGGAAAAGACGCGGCTCACGCATTTCCATGAAGGCTTCACATACCTGGGCGTCTATTTCTTCGGCAATCGCGCCTGGATCCCTTGGAAACACGCCGCGAAAGCCGAAGGGCGCATGCTGTTCTGCGCGCAACCCATGCCCGCCCACCTGCTGGCCCGCTACGAATCGTCACGCGGCAGTACCGAGATGGAACTCGCCTTCGCCGAGGCCAAACGCGGGCGGCCGCAACCCATCCCGGCGCCGCCCCATGCAACCCAACCCGCTCCAGGAGGACCGCTGGTGGCCTACCTCTACATCACCGAACAGGGCAGCGTGCTGCGCAAATCCGGCGACCGTTTTCTGGTCGAAGCGGCTGGGCGCGTAGTGCTCGATCTGCCGTATCACAAGCTCGAAGCAGTCCTGCTTTTTGGGCGCGTGCAGGTAACGACGCAAGCGATGGGCGAGTTGCTCGAGCGCGGCATCCCGCTCAGCCTGTTCCACCGCCAGGGACGGTACCGCGGGTCGCTGTGGCCGGCGCGTGGGGCGGCGGTAAGCGCGCGGCAGTCGCAATTCGCGCTCTATGGGGACGCGGAGCGTTCGTTGCTGATGGCACGCGCGACCGTGCAGGCGAAATTGGGGAATGCGCTTGCGGTGGTGGATCGCTACGCCGGGCGGGTGGAGACGAGCCGGGCGTTCGGCGAGCGGCGCACGGTGCTGGCGCATGCCCGTGAGGCGGCGGGTACGGCGGGGAGCCTGGAGACGCTGCTGGGGGTGGAAGGGACCGGCGCGCGGGCGTATTTCGACGCCGTGATGGAGTTCAACCGCAGTCCGTTCCGCTGGGAGGGACGGGCGAAGCGGCCATCGCCCGATCCGCTAAACGCGCTCTTATCGCTGACCTATATGCTGCTGATGAACGAGTTGGCGGGGGTGCTCCACGGGTTGGGACTGGACGCCTATGTGGGCTTCCTGCACCGGCTGGAAGACCGGCGAATGTCGCTGGCGTTGGATTTGTTGGAGCCGTTCCGGCATCCGGTCGCCGACCGTCTGGTGTTGACGCTGGCCAATCGCGGGACGTTTGCGAGGGAGGATTTTGTGGAGTCGCCGAACGCCAACGGCGGGGTGGTACTGACGCAGGACGGGTTGCGGCGGTTTTTGGGGCTGTATGAGCGGTGGATGCTCGGGGAGGGAGAGAGGCCGGGGTACCGGCGGGCGTTGCGGCAAGAGTGCGAGCGGTTTCTGGCGGTGGCGCGGGATGGGGCGGAGTGGCGGCCGTTTGCGTGGGCGGATTGGGAGGAGGATCGGGGGGAGGGGGACGGCGAGAACCGCGCTGCGACGGTTTGACGGATGTAGTTGTGGAGATTGGGACTTGACGGCGAGGGCGATCCGTTGCACGCTTGACTTTGAGGTTGGCGCGTGGGTGTTGGGGATGATTTGAGGGCCTTGTGCGTGGCGGCGGTTTGTGGGTTGATGCGGATGTTGTTGATGGACGCGGGGTTCCCGGCTTTTGGTTGGCGGCGGTTTTTGGGTGGGGGGTGTTGGGATTTCGCGTAAGTTGATTGGTGGGTGGGAGTTAGACGGATTTGGGAGGTTGGGAAAGTCTGTAAGTGAAGGGGGTTGCGCGGCGGTTTTTAGGGGTGTGCGAAAAGTGGGTTGTAAGTTGTTGATTCTGTGGGGGCCAAATTGGACGGAGTCCCGACGGACTCCCCGATGAGAAGGGGATTGAGACGTCGACATGCATCATCGGAACGATCGGTAGTTCGAGTCCCGACGGACTCCCCGATGAGAAGGGGATTGAGACACAGGGTTAAGTTGGGGTGCATCTCGTTCTCGAAATGTCCCGACGGACTCCCCGATGAGAAGGGGATTGAGACGCCACCCCCATGGAGTTGAACAATTTCAGGATCGACGCAGTCCCGACGGACTCCCCGATGAGAAGGGGATTGAGACTTGTCGAACGGCCAGTGCCGAGGGCGAAAAGAAACGGTCCCGACGGACTCCCCGATGAGAAGGGGATTGAGACATTCCACGATCATTCAGCCGGAGCTGTGCCGCGGCAGTCCCGACGGACTCCCCGATGAGAAGGGGATTGAGACCCATCTTTCGCGCGATGGCTCTTTCCATCGGGAGGGAGTCCCGACGGACTCCCCGATGAGAAGGGGATTGAGACACCAGATAGGTGGTCTGCACGATTTCAAAGCCAGCGGTCCCGACGGACTCCCCGATGAGAAGGGGATTGAGACGACGCAAGGTCAGGCCTTTCGTACGAACGAATACCGCAAGTCCCGACGGACTCCCCGATGAGAAGGGGATTGAGACTGAGCTGGCACTGAAGACCCCGCCCGTTCGTTGCCCGGAGATGTCCCGACGGACTCCCCGACGAGAGGGGATTGAGACGTAGCCGACTTGGTTCGGAAGCTCGCCGGGAGATTGTAGTAAGATCGCGAGGGACTCCGGCGAAAGCTCCCGGCGACCCTACACTCGGTACCCGATCCCACCCATGTCCACCCAACGCTACATCATCTGCTACGACATCGCGGACGACCGGCGGCGGGACCGCATGGCGGATGTTCTCAAGAACTACGGCCAGCGGGTGCAGTTCAGCGTGTTTGTGGCGGATCTTGATGGCGGCCTCGCGGCGCAAATGCGGGAGCAGGCTTCACGGCTCATCGACGGCGACGACCGCCTCCACATCTTCGCGCTGTGCGGGGAATGCTCGGCGCGCACGTTCGTACACGGGGCTGGCGCTTTGCCTCGGGACGAGAGCTTCTACGTCTTGTGAGTGCCGCCGGCGCAGGGCACAGTGCGCGTCAACCAAGATGAAGGTTCGTTTACGATAATCCCGAAACGCCCGCATAGTTGCGGCGCGTCACAGAGGGCAGGAGACGCAACCTCAATGACGTACACAAATCGCGTAGTTCTGGCACTGGGATTGGGTGTGATGCTGCAGAGCGGCGTCGCGCTCGCGCAGGGGCCGCGCGGGCCCTGGTATGACGACGGCTATGGCCGCCGCGGCGGTAACTACGGGGGTGGGTACGGCGGCCGGTATGGCGATAACGGGCGCTATGGGTACAACGGCGGGAGTCCGGTGGGGCGCGCGTTGAGCGATCTCAACATGGTCGCGCGGCGGGCGTATAACTCGGTCGACCGCCATGAGCGGGAGCATTTCGACCGGGCCCAGTCGGAGTTGCGGAAGTTCGAGGACCGGGCGCGGCAGGGGCGGTTCGACCGCGGGGCCCTGGATAAGGCCATCGATAACATGGATGACTTGGCGCGCGCGCACCAGTTACATCCGCAGGACCGGAATCTGATTGGCCGGAATGTGGCGATGTTACGGGATTTGCGGAGCCGGGGTGGATTTGGTGGCGGGTATGGAGATGGCTACCGCGGCGGTGGCGGTTACTGGGGACGGTAGGTTTCGTCAGTAGGAATTGGATAACTTCGGCGGTTTGAGAGAGCCGCCGGAGAGGAGCACAACCGTTGGAGGATGGGTGCGCTTGCCGGGGTTCGGACGTTGGTCACGTCCGGGTCCCGGCTTTCTGTTTTCGCCCGTAATGGCGGGAGGTTAGTGAGGAAAGCCGCGTGGTTGCGTCCGGCGCGGTGTGGCGGTTGGCGGGGGGGCTCGCGGAGATATCTGGTGACCAGGGTGAGATCCATAGCATAGAGTAAGGTTCCGTGGTGGAGTAACCAGCCATTGGCGCGGCGTTGCGCGTTACCACTTACTTTGCGGCCGTTATGGAGAAGATCGGTTCCGGCGATGGTTAGGCCAGGTAGGGCCAACTCGTCTATCACCCATTGCAGGATCATGTTGTAACTTTGCGCTACGTTCTGTAACCGCGGGCGGGCTTGCAGATTCAGGATATAGGTGAAGTTTAGACAACCGGGGGCTTGGAGGACGGTGCCGCCTCCGGTGGAGCGCCTTAGGATGGGGATGGCATCGGCAGCGCACGCGTCCGGGTACACGGTGTCTTCGAGGCGGCAGGTACGGCCTAGGACGACGAACGGGGTGGTGGGCTCCCAGACGCGCAGGGTTTCTTGGCGCTGGTCGAGGAGGCGGTCGTCTTCGGCGAGTAGGTCGCGCGGGGGCATGCTCATTTGACTCTAGCGTGGAGCATAACCGATGGTAGAGAGATCGGGATGCCCGTATACCTGGACTGCGCCGCCACTACGCCGATCGACCCCGCCGTTCTGGAGGTCTGCGTCCGCTATCTGCGCGACGACTTCGGCAATGCGGCCAGCCGCACGCATGGGTTTGGGGCTTCGGCGCGGAAGGCGGTGGAGCGGGCTCGGGACCAGGTGGCGGCGGTGTGCGGGGCCGGGCGCGGCGATATCGTGTTCACCAGCGGGGCTACGGAGAGCAATAACCTCGCCATTCTGGGATTGGAAGATTACGGCCGGGAGCACGGGCGGCGGCACCTGGTTAGTACGGCGATCGAGCATAGCGCGGTGTTGGAGCCGTTGCAGGTATTGGCGCGGCGCGGCTTCGCGCTGAGTCTGGTGCGGCCTGGGGCGGATGGGCGGGTTTCCGCGGAGGCGGTGGCGGACGCTCTGCGGCCGGATACGCTGCTGGTGTCGGTAATGCAGGTGAATAATGAAACCGGCGTGCGGCAGCCGTTGGCGGAGATTGCGGAGCGGCTCGGGGACCACCCGGCCTTTTTTCATACCGATGCGGCGCAGGGGTTTGGCAAAGAGATCGAGAGCCTGCGCCATCCTCGGATTGACCTGATCAGCCTCAGCGGACATAAGCTCTGCGCACCAAAGGGCGTGGGGGCGCTGGTGATGAAGAGGCGCGGGGGGAAGGCGCGGGCTCCGCTGCAGCCGTTGCTGCATGGCGGCGGGCAGGAGCGCGGGTTCCGTCCGGGTACGGCTCCAGTGGCGCTGATCGCGGCGTTGGGGGAGGCGGCGGAGTTGTGGTCGCGGGAAGCGGCGGCGCGTTGGGAGGCGGGGGTGGCGTTTCGGGCGAAGCTGCTGGAAGGGTTGGCTCCATTGGAGCCGGTGGTTAATGGCGATCCGGCGTGCAGTCTTCCGTTTATTGTGAACGTGTCGTTTCCGCAGTGGGAATCGGGCGTGTTGCTGGAGGAGTGGAGTCCGTGGGTGGCGGCGTCGGATGGGGCGGCGTGCTCGTCGGCGCATTACACCTGCAGCCATGTACTGAGCGCAATGGGAGTGGAGGCGCGGCGGGCGGCGGGGGCGGTGCGGTTTTCGTGGTGCCATTTGACGCCGATGCCGGATACCTCGGCCATGGTGGCGGCGCTCCAGGAGGTGCCATGCCGGTAGACGGACCGACGTTGGCATACCGGCGGGAGCGCTTCGGCACGCGGCTGCCGCTGGACCGGCTGTACACCCGCGCCCATTACTGGGTGCGCGATACCGGCGGTGGCGTGTATGAGGTCGGGTTCACGCGGTTTGCCACGCGGATGCTGGGCGATATCGTCGAATACCAGTTCGACGTCGAGCCGGGGGCGGCGATCGCGCTGGGCGAGCGGTTGGGCTGGATGGAGGGGTTCAAAGCCGTAAGCGACGTTTACGCCGCCGGCAGCGGAACCTTCTCTGGCGGGAACGCGTTGTTGAAGGAAGACATAACATTGATAGAAGGCGATCCGTATGGGACGGGGTGGCTGTACCGTTTGGAGGGGGAGGCGGATCCTGGGGCGGTGGACGCCAATGGATACGCATCCATACTGGATGCGACAATAGACAAAATGCTGGCGGGCCGGCACGAAGGCGGTAACGATGCGTAAAGCGCTGTATCTCATGGTGGGCGGCTTCCTCGGCGCCGGCAAGACCACGGCGATTGTGCGGTTGGCGCAGATGCTGGGCGAGCGCGGGCAGCGCGTTGGGCTGATTTCGAACGATCAGAGCGTCGGGCTGGTGGATTCGGTCGTGATGGGCACCACGCAGCTTCCGGTGGAAGAGATTACGGGCGGATGCTTCTGTTGCCGGTTCAACAGCCTGGTGGAGGCGAGCGAACGGCTGACGAAGGCGGCGAGTCCGGAGGTGTTTTTGGCCGAGCCGGTGGGCAGTTGCACGGATTTGGTGGCGACGGTGAGTTTCCCGCTACGCAAAATTTATGGCGATAGCTACCAGGTGGCTCCGCTGAGCGTGCTGGTGGATCCGGTGCGTGCCGAGCGGGTGTTGGGATTGGCTCCGGGGGGTAGTTTCTCGAGCAAGGTGCTGTACGTGTACGGCAAGCAGTTGGAAGAGGCGGAGGTCATCGTCATCAACAAGTGCGATGTGCTGGACGCGGCGCGGGCGGACCGGTTAGAGGCGGCGCTGCGGGCGGCGTATCCGGGGGCCGAGGTGATGCGGATCTCGGCTCGCAGTGGTTTGGGGATGGAGGCTTGGCTGGAGCGGCTTGCGGCGGGCGGCGCGGAGTCGGGGACGGCGATGGAGGTGGATTACGACACCTATGCCGAAGGGGAAGCGCTGTTGGGCTGGCTGAACGCATCCATTCACATCGAGGCGGCCGGGGAGGTAGATGGCAATGAACTGCTGCGCGGGCTGGTGGCGAAGACGCGGGCGGCGCTAACGGATATCGAGATCGCGCATCTAAAGATGACGCTCGTCCCGAGCGTGGAAGGCGGCGATGTGGGGGTGGTGAACCTGGTACGGAGCGATGGCGTGGCGGAGATTTCGCATAGCTTGAAGGCTCCGCTGGCGGGCGGAAACCTGTTGATCAATCTGCGGGCGGAGGCCGATCCGGCGGTGCTGCAGCAGAGTGTGTTGACGGCGCTGGCGCAGGCCGGCTGTGGGGCGGAGGTGCGCAATCTGCAGTTCTTCCGGCCGGGGCGGCCGACGCCGACGCACCGGATGGCCGCGCTATGACGGATGGGCGTCGGGTGTTGTATTGCCATTGCGCCTATGCGCGGGTGGTGCCGGCGGAAGTGAAGCAGCAGGTGTTGGAGCAGTTGGCGGCGTCCGGGGTGGGGTTCGACGCCGTGCCGGATTTGTGTGAGATGTCGGCGAACGCGGATCCGCGCTTGCAGGAACTGGCGGCCGAGGGGCCGACGATCGCGGCCTGCTATCCGCGGGCGGTGAAATGGCTATTCGCTTCGGCGGGGGCGGAGTTGCCCGAGGGGGCTCGGGTGTTGAATATGAGGGAACAGGCGGCGGCGGAGATTGTGGAGTCGATTTTGGGAGCCCAGGCATGAGCGCGACGCAGTTTCGGGTGCAGGTGGTGCTGTATGAAGGGGCGGGCAGCCAGCCGTTGGAGCCGGTGTTGCGGGCGGGCGTGCTGCGGGGGTTGCTGGAGAAGGGCTATCCGGTAAAGGCGCAGCGGACGGCGGACATCGCGCTGCCCGAAGGCGTGCGGACGGTGGTGGTGGGGCGGATGCCGTCGGCGCCGCCGTTTACAGGCGAGACGCTGGCGGTGCGCAATGTGGAAGGAATGGACGCGGCGGGCGTAGTGGGCGTGGTGGAGCAGGTGCGGGAGGAGAACGCGCTGCCGGCGCCCGGGCAGTGGAAGCCGTGGTTTCCGGTGATCGATTACCAGCGCTGCACCAATTGCATGCAGTGCCTGAGCTTCTGCCTGTTCGATGTGTATGGGGTGAGCAAGGCGGGCAAGATCCAGGTGCAGAACCAAGCCAATTGCAAGACTGAGTGTCCGGCCTGTTCGCGGGTGTGCCCGGAGGTGGCGATCCTGTTTCCGAAGTACCGCCACGGCCCGATTCACGGCGGCGAGGTACAGGACGACGATGTGCGGCGGGAAGCGATGAAGGTGGATATCTCGGCGCTGTTGGGCGGCGATATCTACAGCATGCTGCGGGACCGCAGCGCGAAGGCTAAGTCGCGGTTTTCCAAGGAACGCGATGAGGACCGGGCGTTGAAGGAGCGGCTGAATTGCATGAATAAGCTGCAGAAGAGCATGGATATTCCGGCCGAAGTTCTGGCGGCGCTGCCCAGCGTGGATGAGATCCGGGCGCGGGCGGAGGCGGCCAAGGCGAAGGCGGATGCGGCGCTGGCCGGCGTGAAATCCGCGGAGGAGGGTGCCTGATGGTAATGGCGCAGTTCGCCAAGCGCATGCTGACGGAGGCCGATCCGAAGGTGCTGTTCAAGTTCGGCTATAACTTCGGCGTGAAGGGCGTGCGCAGCGTAGAGCTGTATAAGCAGCGGCTGAAGCGGGGAGAACATTTTCCGCCGTTCCTGTTTATTTCGGTGATCTCGAATTGCAACCTGCGCTGCCAGGGATGTTGGGTGGACGTGGAGGGGCCGGGCAAGAAGATTGAACTGGCGGATATGAATCGCATTGTGAACGATGCGAAGGCGCGGGGGAACAGCTTCTTCGGGATTCTCGGCGGCGAGCCATTCATGCATCCGCAGATCATGGATATCTTCGCGGCGCATCCGGATGTGTACTTCCAGGTGTTCACCAACGGGCAGTTCATTACGGATGAGGTGGCGGCGCGGCTGCGGGAGTTGGGGAATGTGTCGCCGCTGATTAGCATTGAGGGGTCGGAGATTGTCAGCGATGAGCGGCGCGGGCGGTTGCAGGTTTACAACCATACGTTGAAGGGGTTGGAGGCCTGCCGGCGCAATAAGCTGATCATTGGCGTGGCGACGAGCGTGTGCCAGTCGAATATTGAGCTGGTCAGCGAGAGCTGGCTGCGGCGGCTGATTGATATGGGCGTGCATTACGCCTGGTTCCATACGTACCGGGTGGTGGGGCCGAAGCCGTCGGCGCACCTGGCGTTGACGCCGGAGCAGGTGTTGCGGGTGCGGCGGTTTATCGTGGAGATGCGCGGGAAGCTGCCGATTGCGATTGTGGACGCCTATTGGGACGACAAGGGCGAGGCGCTGTGTCCGATGGCGACGGGCGTGAGCCATCACATTGGGCCTGGTGGTGATGTGGAGCCCTGCCCGATCATCCAGTTTGCGCGGGAGAGCATCCACGATGGGCGGGACCTGTTCCATGTTCTGAACAACTCGGAGTATCTGAAGGACTTCCGCCAGACGTCGGCCAAGGCTACGCGTGGATGTGTCATGCTGGAACGTCCGGACCTTGTCCGCGACCTGGTGACGCGCCATGATGCGCGGGATACCACGCAGCGGCAGCGGGCCATGGACGAGTTGTTGGCGTTGCAACCGCGCGGCAGCCAGCATCTGCCGGGGCAGGAGTTGCCGGAAGAGAACTGGATGTACCGGTTTGCCAAGAAGCACTGGTTTTTTGGATTCGGGGCGTACACTTAAGAGATTGAGGGCGACGACGTGCAGCAGCTTCCGATACTGACCTTACCGAAAGCCGTGCCGATGCTTCCGGCGCGCGCGCCGCAGGCGAACATTCCCCAGGCGCGCGCGGAGCGGGAGCGGATCAAGGGGCGAGTAGCGGAGTATTGCGCCGCGCACGCCGAGCGCCTGGTACCACCGCTGGTGCTGGATGAGTTGCGGCGGGCGGCGGAGGATTTCGTCGCATGGGCTGGCTTGGACCCGCTGTATGTGGATTACTGCGGCGTTCTGATTAACAACGAAGTCTGGCGGGAGCAATTGGCGACGGTGCCGTATGAGCGGCGGTTGCTGTTGCTGCCGAAGTGCCTGCGGATCGAAGACAAGTGCCCCGCCCCGTTCGATGAATTCGGTCTGCTGTGCAAGCAGTGCGGGCTGTGTTCCATCCAGGACTTGCAGGAAGAGGCTGAGAAGTTGGGGTACGCGGTGCTGGTGGCTGAGGGATCGGCTCTTGTGATGGCGCTGATCCAGACGGGCAAGATCGATGCGATTGTCGGGGTGAGTTGCCTGTCGGTGCTGGAGCGGGCGTTTCCGTATATGGAGTCGGCGGCGATTCCGGGGATTGCGCTACCGCTGCTGCAGGACGACTGCCGGGACACGTCGGTGGATATCGAATGGGTGTGGGACATGGTGCACCTGAGCAGTGAAGACCGCACGTACCGGATGAACCTGGATACGCTGCGGCACACGGTGCAGACCTGGTTCGAGCCGGCGGCGCTGCATGATCTGATGGGGCCGTCGACGGGGGAAGAGACCGAGAACATCGCGCGGGAGTGGTTGGCGCGCGCGGGCAAGCGTTGGCGTCCGTTTCTGACGGTGTGCGCGTGGGCGGCGCTGCAGGAGGATCCGCATGCGGAGATTCCGGAATCGTTAAAGAAGCTGGCGTTGGCGGTGGAGTGCTTCCACAAGGCTTCGCTGATCCACGACGATATTGAAGACGAAGATGCGGAGCGCTATGGGCAGCCTTCGCTGCATGCCGAGTATGGCGTGCCGGTGGCGTTGAATGTGGGCGATTTGCTGTTGGGCGAAGGCTACCGGCTGATTGCGGAGTCGGGTGCGCCGGCGCAGGCCGTGGCGCGGATGATGCCGATTGCGGCGCGCGGGCACCGGACGTTGTGCGTCGGCCAGGGTGCGGAGTTGTGCTGGATTCGGAAGCCGAAGCCGATGCGGTCGCTCGAAGTGCTGCGGATCTTCAAACAGAAGACGGCTCCGGCGTTTGAGGTGGCGTTGCAGATGGGCGCGGCGCTGGCGGGCGCCGGCGACGAGGTGATGGGTGTGTTGGCGGCGTATAGCGAAGCTCTGGGCATTGCCTATCAGATTCGCGACGATTTGGAGGATCTGGCTCCGGCCGATACGCGGCCTTCCCTGCCGCTGGCGTTGGCGTTCGAACGGGCGCGCGGCGAGGATAAGGAGCGGCTGGACCGGGTGTGGCGGCGAATGGAGCCGGTGGCGGGTATGGAGCCGTTGCTGGAGGAGTTGGCCCTGCCGCGGTGCCGGGAGTTGCTGGAGTCGTATAAAGAGCAGGCGGTGCGGACGCTGCCGGCGCTGAGCCATCCATCGTTGAAGGGGCTGTTGCGGCGGGTGGTGGGCAAGATATTCCAAGTGGAGATCAAGGGTTGGTGCAGTGAGTTTGAGACTGGAAATGCTGCAGATCGCCAGGCTGTCGCCCAGACAGTTGGGTGAGTCGGCGGGGCTGGTCACTGGTTTTCTCGAATCGCAATTGAACGCCGATGGCGGTTTTCGCGACCGCTCGGACCGCAGCGACCTCTATTACACGGTATTCGGATTAGAAAGCCTGGTGGCGATGGGCGCGGCTTTGCCTGTGTCGACCGAGGGATATCTGCGCTCGTTCGGCGATGGCGATGGGTTGGACCTGGTTCACCTGTGCTGCCTGGTGCGGTGTTGGGCGACGCTGCGGCGTGGCGTGCCGCCGGTGGATGCGGGGCGGGTGATGGCGCGGTTGGAGGAGCATCGGACGCCGGATGGCGGGTATCACACGGTGCCCGGGGGATCGAGCGGGACCACGTACGGCTGCATGCTGGTGTTCGGCGCGTATGAAGATTTGCAGCAGCCGGCGCCCGATACGGCGGGGCTGCTGCGGTGCATGGAGTCGTTGCGGGCCGGCGATGGCGGGTACGCGAACATGGTGGAGTTGCCGATGGGATTGACGCCGCCGACGGCCGCGGCGGCGACGCTGTTACGGCATCTGGATCAACCGGTACCGGAGGGGTTGGCCGAGTGGTTGTTGGGCCGGTGTCATCCCGATGGCGGGTTCTACGCAACGCCTTCGGCGCCGATTCCGGATCTGTTATCCACGGCGACGGCGCTGCATGCGCTGGCGTGTTTGAAGGCTCCGATTGAGCCGGTGCGCGAGGCTTGCCTGGACTTCGTCGACACGCTGTGGACGAATCGCGGGGCCTTTTATGGGAATTGGATGGATGATACGGCGGACTGCGAGTATACCTATTACGGGCTGCTGGCGCTGGGTCATCTGAGTTTATGAGGGTGGCGGACCTGGATGCGACGCTGGCGCGGCTGACGGAGCGGCTGCTGGCGGCTCGCGAGGGGGCGGCGCATTGGACGGGGGAGCTGTCGAGCAGTGCGTTGTCGACGGCTACGGCGAGCATTGCCTTGGCGCTGGCGGGTGGGTCGGAACAGTTGGTGGAGGGCGGCCTGCGCTGGCTGGAACGGACGCAGAACGAGGATGGCGGCTGGGGCGATACGGTGCTCAGCATCAGCAACATCAGCACGACGGCGCTCTGTTGGGCCGCGTTTACCATTGGCGGTGGCGGGCGGTTTGGGAAGGCCGTGGAGCGGTGCGAGGTCTGGCTGACGCGGGCGGCGGGTTCGCTGGAGCCGGAGCCGTTGTCGAAGGCGATTGCGAGCCGTTACGGGCGGGATCAGACGTTCAGCGTGCCGATCCTGACGGTGCTGGCGATTGCGGGCAAGGTGCCGTGGGGGTTGGTGCCGCAGTTGCCGTTTGAGTTGGCGGCGTTTCCGCGCGGCTGGTATCGATGGTTGGGGTTGCCGGTGGTGAGTTATGCATTGCCGGCGCTGATTGCGATTGGGCATGTGCATCACCGCTTGCGGCCGGCCTGGAATCCCTTGACGCGAACGTTGCGGGGGGCCACGAGTGAGGCGACGCTGCGGGTGTTGGAGGAGATCCAGCCGGAGAACGGCGGGTATCTGGAAGCGACGCCGTTGACGAGCTTTGTGACGTTGAGTTTGCTGGCGGCGGGGTACCGGCAGAGCCGGGTGCTCGATAGGGGGTTGGCGTTTCTGCGGGCGTCGGTGCGGGCCGATGGGAGTTGGCCGATTGATACGAATCTGTCGACGTGGGTGACGACGCTGGCGGTGAATGCGCTGCGGGAGCGGCTGCCGGTAGGGGAGCGGGCGGGAATTGTGGAGTGGCTGCTGGGACAGCAGTATCGGGAGGTGCATCCGTACACGGGGGCGCCGCCGGGATGTTGGGCCTGGACGGATTTGCCGGGCGGTGTGCCGGATGCGGACGATACGTCGGGTGCGGTGCTGGCGCTGCATACGCTAGGGGATCATAGCCCGCGGGTGGTGGAGGCGGCGACGGCGGGCATCCAGTGGTTGTTGGATTTGCAGAACCGCGATGGGGGGATCCCGACGTTTTGTAGAGGTTGGGGGAAGTTGCCGTTTGACCGGAGTAGTCCGGATATTACGGCGCACGCGCTGCAGGCTTGGGTGGCTTGGAAGGATGTGGTGCCGGTGCCGGAGCGGGCGGTGGAACGGGCGAGGGGGTTTCTGCGACGGGCGCAGCGCAAGGATGGGGCTTGGGTGCCGTTGTGGTTTGGGAATCAGCATGCGGGGAACGATGAGAATCCGGTGTATGGGACCGCAAGGGTCTTGTGCGCGATCGGCGATCCAAGCGGCATGCGCTGGCTGCTGGCGGCGCAGAACAGCGACGGTGGCTGGGGGGGAGACAGGAGCCTGGCCTCGACCATAGAAGAGACGGCGGTGGCCACGGCCGCGGCCGCTGGTACCCCATCGGGCGAACGCGGCGCACGGTGGCTGATCGACGCCACGCAACGGGGGGAGCGGACGCCCGTCTTCCCGTTAGGCTTCTACTTTGCCCGGCTTTGGTATTACGAGAAGCTCTATCCGTTGATTTTCGCCGTCGATGCTCTGCGGCGGGTGCGTGCGACGATTGGGTAAGTGGTAGAGGCGCGAATCCGCGCTGTGCCGGAACCCGCAAGGGAGCGGGGTTGCGAGGTTCTTTACCGGCACGCGAGGGCAATCGTCAACGCCGCGCTGCCCCACGCTCCTTCAAAATCCCCGCCAGGGCCCGCAGGCGTTGCCCGTCCGCTGGGGTCTTGGCCTCCGCCGCGCCTCTCTCCAAAGTATCGGCGGCGGCCAGCAGTTCCGCCCGCCGCTTGCGGTCCGGCCGCGACCCTTCGGCCGCCAGCATCAAAGTCCGCAAGCCTCCGCTACGTTCCGGGCTCAGGGCCCCGCTGCGTTCCAGTTGATCCACGTACGCGCGCCCGACAATGAAATTCGAAGGCCAAACGATCTTGGGCTGGTTCTGGACATTCAGTTCGTCGAAATGCACCTGGTTCGCCGCATCGATCTCGTTCTGCGTCAAAAACGGACTTGGGACCAGCCTCAACACGTCGACGCCGCGTGCGATCTCCGCGCCATAGATGTAC
The DNA here is from genome assembly GCA_964385495.1 of uncultured Candidatus Solibacter sp. Classification (GTDB taxonomy): domain Bacteria; phylum Acidobacteriota; class Terriglobia; order Bryobacterales; family Bryobacteraceae; genus CADEFT01. The sequence continues at coordinate 28,166 of CAYLPH010000008.1, read as the reverse complement.
CCGTTGTACCAGTAAGCCGACCAGTGCCCGCCAAGTCCGCGCTGTTTGGCATCCGCCGGCCCGCGGTCGAAGTACGCCACTTCGAACGGATGGGAAGCATCCGTAAAGTCCACAACCGAAATGCCGCCCTGATACCAGGCCTGCACCATCAGGTCGCGCCCGGGAACCGGGATCAGCGATCCGTTGTGCGCCACGCAATTCTCGGTCTCCGTCTGCGATGCCGGCATCTTGAAATAGGAGGCCAGCTTCATCTTCCCCTTCTCCAGGGTGAAGATGGCGTTCGCGCCCCAGTGCATGGGGTCGGACTCCCGGCAACGCGGTTGCGCGCCGCCGCCCCATTCATCGGTGAACAGCACCTTCGTGCCGTCGTTGTTGAAGCTCGCCGAATGCCAGAACGCGAAGTTAGCATCCGTAACGGCATCAATGCGCTTGGGATGTACGGGATTCGAAATGTCCAGCAGAATGCCGTTTCCCGAACACGCTCCGGCCGCCAGACCCAGTTCCGAATAGACCGTAACGTCATGGCACTTATCGGTCTTGGAAGTTTCCTGTGTGCCTTCCCCGTGCGACCCGCCCTTCCACAAGGCGTTCGCCGCTCCGCTCTTTTCATCGCCAAAGATCCGCGGGCGGTTGACGATCCGGGCCCGGTCGGGATTGGCCAGCGGCACCTGGATGATGTCGATGCGGAACAGCGCGGTGTCGGGGTTCTTGTCCGGTTCGCCGCCGGAGCAATCGCCCAACTCCTCTTTCTGGCGGACGGTTCCGATTCCCGAAACGTAGATGTAAACGTTCTGTTTGTCCTTCGGATCGACGACCAGCGTGTGCGTATGCGACCCGCGGCAGGTCTGCACGGCGGCCACCTGCTTTGGCCGCGACAGGTCGCTGATATCGAAGATGCGCACGCCACGGAACCGCTCCGGACTTGCCGGCGGGGGCGGCCGCCTCGGACCTTTCTCTGACTCCCCGGCCTGCTTTTCTTCCGGCTTCTCCGCGGGCGGCGGCTTGTAACCCAGGGGGATGCCGATTCCCTCCGTTCCGCAATCGATGCGTCCGTTCATGGTCTCCGCCGACATAAACAGCAGGTTGCGGTAGACGGAAACATCGCCTTGCCCGCCGGGGCACAGCAGCGAAGTCCGCAGCTTAATCTTGCCCGGATTGTCGATGTCGTAGAAGTTGATTCCGTTATAGTTGCCGATAAACAGGTGATTGCCCCGAAACGCCAGGTCGGTGTTGGCCGTCCCGAACTCCACTCCCGGCGGCCGGGGGCGCTCCTTGCGCGCCGGTGAGGGCGGCGCCGGCGCCTGTCGCGCCACCGCATCCCCGGGGGCAAAACCGGCCGGCTTCGGCAGCGTCGCAATAAACTGAAGTCCGAATGCCGCCTCGCCCGCATCCTGCAAACCGGCCCGTAACCCCACTCTTGGATCCCGCGAATCCGCCCGCGCATTTACGTATACGGCCGAAGCCTTCGCCGGTGTCGTGGCCTTCTTCGCTTCCGGCTTGCCGCCCACATCCACGGGCTCGTCGTTGAGCATCCGCCGCATCAAGTCGATCTCGGCCCGCTGCGTGTTGTCGATATCGGTAGCGAAATCATACAGCGCCGGATCCTGCCCTGCCCCTGGCGTTTCCAGAAGTTGCTTCACCATTACGAGCGCCCCGTCGTGATGCTGGATCATTCCCGTCAGGAACAACCGGTCGAAGCCGGCGTCTTTTGCGGCGGCGAGTTCCGCCATCTGCAGCGTGGTCAGCATCCCTGGCATCAACGGCATCGCCGCGGCCTGATGGGCGGCATGCTCATGCGCCGCGGCGGCGGGCTTGCCGTAATGCGCCAGCCACCGTTTCATGTAGTCGATTTCATCGCTCTGGGATATCGCGATGCGCTCGCCAAACGCCAGTAGATCCTTCCGGAGCCCCCGCGTCCGCAGCAACTCCACCATCTCCACGGCCTGGGCATGATGGTGGATCATTCCCTGCATAAACTGGATATCCTCGCTGGTGGGGAGCCGCCCGGCCTTCGTCGCCTCCGCCGCGGAAAGTACCTTCGCCGGTTTGCCAACCGCACCCGGCTGCACGATGGTGACACGGCCGCTGGGTTGCCCCTCCGAAGGGTTGGTTTTCTGGCCGAGTAACCCGGCGCTCAGCCCCAGACTTAGCGCCAGAACATAACGAATACCCATGAGCTACGATACAACCGCGAATTTTCGGAGGTCAACTGGACGCCAGCGGCCGGTTCGACCCTCGACACCACTCCGCCGTCGCCTTCCAGTCTTCTTCAGTCGTGTGCATATCACGGAACCGAACGACGAACCCCGCACGCTGCACGCCCCCTGCGGCAGACTGCGTCCACCTTCGCCTTCATGCGATGCCTTACTTTGGCGCGTTCCTGGCGCGAATCTTGTCAGCGGCCAGACGTTGAGCCGCCTGAGGCGCCTCCGTTACACGAATCAGATGTTGACGAGGCTGCGGTCGTTGTCGCAGGCGCACACGATTCGGTTACCGGCTTGCGCCTCCGTGGGCGGCGCCTTCGAGGGCATTCTCCTCGTCATCTTCCAACGCCGCGAAGAAGTCGAGGCCGGTGCGGCGTTCCACTTTCGTCCACGGTGGTGAATACGGTGGCCCTTGCGTTCGGCGTCGTGACAGAGGAGGAAGTAGGCACGATCGGCGAGTTCGTGCCGCTGGCCCTGGCAGGCGGGGAGGCCGAACCGGCCGGGTTGCCCTGCCAGCGTGGCCGTCACGGCCAGTGCCAGGAGTAGGTGACGCCCAAGCGGTGCTTGCTCAGCAAGCTACCCAGCGGCGGATCGACGCGGGCGCCCTAGAAAGCCAGTCACAAGAGTTGCGGTTTCCCGGCACTTTTCTCTAAGCCGCTCTACAGCAACAACTTCCCAGTCGTCCCATCTCTCAATCCCGAGCCAATCCCTTGCAGTCTCTTGGAACCACACTGCTATTCTCAAACCGGGATAAAAAGGCATGCGCGTTTCCCAGAAAGAGAAAGGCATTAAGGAGTTCACCATGATCGCCAAACTCACCAAGGCGGACATCGCCCGCCGCAACAACTTCCGGCATGGTCTCACCGCCAAAAACTTCCTCGCTACGCCTGGTGATCGCGACGCCTTCCGCCAGCACCTCGACGCTCTCGTCGAATTCAGGAACCCCCAGTGTTCCTACGAGCATTACCTCGTCGAGAAGCTTGCTCGCGCCGGGTTCCAGCATGATCGCGCCGAGCGCCTCCAACACGCCATGATCGACCTCGAAACCGACATCGTCGGTCCCGAAATCGAGCGCGCCTTTCAATCCATGGATGAAACCGGCGCCCTTATCCTCGGTTATAAGTCGCTAGACGAGCACTCCGCCGCCCATCGCAACATGGACCGCCATCTCGCCCGCCTCTCCCGCGAGCGCCTTCGCGCCAAAGAGGCCATTCACGACGCGCTGGCCCTCCGTCCCAACGGCGAAAAATTAAATTTTCACGATGAACCCACCGAAACCGAAACCGGAGCCAACACCGCCGAGGATAGGGATCCCCTATATCCCGCGGCGTAACTCCGAAACGCGAGCGATTCCGCTACTACATCCTGAATCGTCTCGCCGCGGCCGGATCGCGCCAGATCGTACCCCGATACGTCCGATCGCGATCATGTGCGTTGTGTGACAGGCTGGCCTGACTCAATCTCCTGTGCTGACGGCTTCCACGCCGCCCGGCCGGGGCGTACGGCTGACGCGCCGTTGGAACTTCTCCTGCACCGCGGAGAGGTAGAGGTAAACCACCGGTGTCAGGTACAGCGTGATCAACTGCGAGAAGACGAGGCCACCGACGACGCAGAGACCTAACGGGCGGCGCGCCTCGCCGCCGGCGCCATGGCCGAGGGCGATGGGCAGTGCGCCGAGCAGGGCGGCCATCGTGGTCATCATGATAGGGCGGAAGCGGGTGAGACAGCCCTGGTAGATGGCGTCATAAGGGCTCATGCCCTGGTTGCGCTGGGCGTCGAGGGCAAAGTCGATCTGCATGATGGCGTTCTTCTTGACGATGCCGATGAGCAGGATCAGGCCGACGAAGCTGTAGATATTCAAGTCGAGCTTGAACCAGTAGAGAGTGAGGAGCGCGCCGAAGCCGGCCGACGGCAGGCCAGAGAGAATCGTGATGGGGTGGATGAAGCTCTCATAGAGGATGCCGAGCACGATGTAAACCACGAGGATAGCCACAATGAGCAGGATCCAAAGGCTGTCGAGAGAGGATTGGAAGGCCTGGGCGGCGCCCTGGAAGGCGGTGCTAACGGTGTCCGGCAGTTTCTCAGCAGCCAGTTCTTCGATGCGCGTGACGGCATCCCCCAGCGAGACGCCAGGCTTGAGGTTGAAGGAAAGCGTGATGGCGGGCAACTGGCCGTAGTGGTTGATGGAGAGCGGTCCGGCTTTGGATTCCAGGCGCGCCAGGCCCGTGAGCGGCACCAGGTTGCCGGTGGCGGCCGAGCGGATGTAGAGCGAGGAGAGCAGCGACGGGTCCTCCTGGAAGGCGCGCTCGACTTCCAGCAGAACGCGGTACTGGTTCTCGGGCGCATAGATGGTGGAGACCCAGCGCGGACCGTAGGCATCGAACAAAGCGTTCTCAATTTGTTCCGGGGTTACGCGGAGGCTCGCGGCTTTATCGCGGTCGATGACGACGTGCAGTTCGGGCGATTTGATCTGGAGGTCGCTGGTGACGTCCTGAAGCCCGGGGATCTTGGCCATCTCGGTTTCGAAGCTCTGCGCGCTGGAGTAAAGCTGCTGGGTGTCGGTGCCCATCAGGGTGAACTGGTAGAGGCTCTTGGTGAGCGACCCGCCGAGGCGGATGGGCGGCGGATTCTGGAGGAAGGCGCGCATGCCGGGGGTGGCGTTCAGTTTGGGGCGCAGTTGCTCGATCACCTGATCGACGTGCAGGGGGCGCTCCTGCCGGTCTTTCAAATGGAAGAACAGGCGGCCGAAGTTAGGACCGGCGGACTGGACCGAACCGGAGGTGCCGCCGAAGCCGGCGAAGAAGGCGCGGACGTTCTCATCCTGCTGGGCGACTTTGATCAGCTTCTGAATGTTGTCGTACATCTCCAGATGCGAGATGCCCTGGTTGGCTTCGAGCGTGGTGAAGATCTGGCTTTGGTCTTCGCTGGGCAGAAAGCCTTTGGGGATCTTCTGGAACAGCCAGATGGATCCGCCGAGCACGGCGAACGACAGCAGGAGAACGGCCATCTTCCAGCGGAGGGTGAAAACCAGCGTGCGGTCATACAGCCGCAGCATGCCTTCGAAGAACTTTTCGGTGACCAGGTAGAAGCGGCCGGGATTGGCGTGATTGTGACGGAGGAAGCGCGCGCAGAGCATGGGCGTGAGCGTTACCGACACGAAGCCGGAGACGAGGATGGCCACGCAAATGGTGACGGCGAACTCCTGGAAGAGGCGGCCGAGGATGCCTCCCATGAACAGCAGCGGAATGAAGACGGCGGCCAGGGAAACCGTCATCGAGACGATGGTGAAGCCGACCTCGCGCGTTCCTTCGAAGGCGGCGTGCATGGGCGGCGCACCCATTTCCATGTGGCGGACGATGTTCTCCAAGACGACGATGGCGTCGTCGACAACGAAGCCGATGGCGAGAATGAGCGCCATCATGGAGAGGTTATTGAGGCTGAAGCCGCAGAGGTACATCACGCAGAAGGTGCCGATGACCGACACCGGCAGCGCGAGCGAGGGAATCACCGTTGCGGAGAAGTTGCGAAGGAACAGGAAGATCACCATGATCACGAGGCCAAGCGTGAGCAGCATGGTGAACTGCACGTCGTCGAAGGACTCGCGGATAGTGGCGGAGCGGTCGGTGAGGATTTCGAGGTTGACCGAGGGCGGCAACTGTGTCCGGAACTGTTTGAGCAGCGCCTTCACGTTGTCGGCGACTTCAACCGTATTGGTGCCGGGCTGGCGGAGGACGGCGAGGACGATGGCGCGGGTGGAGGAGTCCGGCTTGTTGTACCAGGCGAAGGCTTTGTCGTCCTCGACGCCGTCGTAAATGGTGGCAAGTTCGCCCAGGCGCACGGGCAGGCCGTTCTTATAGGTGACGATGACGGGCTTGTAGGCTTCGGCGCTACGGAGCTGGCCGGAGGCCTGGATGGTCATCATCTGGCTGGCGCCGTAGAGGGTGCCGGTGGGGATGTTCACGTTGTTCTGGCGGATGGCCGCTTCGACTTCGTCGATGCCGATGCCGCGCTGGGCCAGCGTACGCGGATTCACCTGGATGCGCACGGCGTACTTCTGCGAGCCCATGATCTGGACTTGGGCCACGCCGGAGACCATGGAGATGCGCTGGGCCATCAGAGTGTCGGCGTATTCATGGAGGCGGTAGGTGGGCAGCACCTTGGAGCTGATGGCAAGGTAGAGGATGGGCTGATCGGCCGGATTGACCTTGCGGAAGGACGGCGGATTGGGCATGCCGGGGGGCAGCAGCGGATTGGCTTGGGTGATGGCGGCCTGCACGTCCTGGGCGGCGCCGTCGAGCGAGCGGTTGAGGGCGAACTGGATGGTGATCGAGGTGCTGCCGAGCGCGTTGACCGACGTCATGGACTCCAGGCCCTCGATGGTGGAGAACTGGCGTTCGAGCGGCGTGGCGATGGCGGCGGCCATGGTCTCCGGGTTAGCGCCCGGAAGATTGGCGCTGACGACGAGCGTGGGCAGGTCGACGTTGGGGAGATCGGAGACCGGAAGTCTCTTGTAGGCCAGGGCGCCGAACAGCACGATGGCGAACATGACGAGCGTGGTGGCAACGGAGCGGCGAATGAAGAGCGCGCTGACGCCGCTGCCGGAATAGTCGGGGAACTTCATGACGCCACCTTCACGCGCATGCCGGGGGCAAGGCGGATCTGGCCTTCGGTGACGACGGTTTCGCCGGCCTGGAGACCGTCCTCGACGACGAGCATGCGGTCGATGCGGGCGCCGGTCTTGATGGGCCGCAGTTCGACGGTCCTGTCGCCGCGGACAACATAGACGAAGGACCCGGCCTGGCCGACCTGGACGGCGTTGCCGGGAACGATGACGGCATTGGCGCGCTCATCCAGCCTCATCGAGACCTCGACGAACTGGCCGGGCCAGAGGCGGGTGTCGGCGTTGGGGAATACGGCTTTGAGGCGGATAGTGCCGGTGGTGCGGTCCACCATGTTGTCGACAAAGGCGACCGTGCCGCTGGAGGGCGCCACCTGGGTGTTGGGAACGGTAGCGGTGACGGTAAGCTTCCCGCCGCGGGCGCGAATCTCAGGCAGGTAATTCTCGGTTATGCCGAACGCCACGTTGACGGGCTGGATCTGGTGAATGGTAACCAAGTCGACGTCATTAGCTTTCACGAGGTTGTCCTGCTTGACCAGGATCTGGCCGGTGCGGCCGGTGATGGGGGAGCGGATCGTGCAGTAGGAGAGGTTGAGTTTCGCGGCCTCGACCGCCGACTGGTCGGCTTCGATGGCGGCGCGCGCGCTCTGTACGGCGGCGCGCTCGGCACGCACGCCGGTGCGGCGGGCCTTGGCCTCGACTTCGGCCTGATCAGCTTGTTCGCGGGAGAAGATGCCCTGCTCGGCGAGTTTCACATAGCGCTCGGCCTGCTTGCCGTAGTGGGCTTCCTGGTTTTCGGCGCGGGCGAGGTTGGCCTCGGATTGGGCCAGCAGCGCCCGGTCGCGGGCGAGATTCGCTTCGGCCTGTTTCAAGGCCTGTTCATAGGGGCGCGGGTCGATCTCGAAGAGGAGGTCGCCTTGCTTTACTAACTGGCCTTCGGTGAAGTAGACCTTAGTAAGGGCGCCGCCGATGCGGGCGCGCACGACGATGGTGGTCACGGGGTCGACCGTGCCGATGGTTTTCAGTTCGATGGGAACATTGCGGGTTTCCGAGGTTGCCACTTTGACCAGCGCTTCCGGAGCGGCGGCGGCTTTGACCGCCGAAGTGCCTCCGGACTTATTGCAACCGGCCGCTGAAAGAAACGCGAACGCCGCCAGCGCCGCGCCTACTTGCCTTCGCATGCGATTCCTCTCCATAACAGCTCAGAGACCAGGGACAACGTGGATTCGATCGGATCGCCGGGCCACTCCATCACATGTTTAGCCACCGCCGCGCGGATGTACTCAAACAGCAGATGGGCGGCTTTGTGGGTGTCGAGGCTGGCGCGCAATTCCCCACCCCGGACGCCCGCCGCCAGCAGCGATTCGAGCACCGCCAACTGCTGGTCGTAGAGGTCCTGAAACTCGGGTTGGGATACGCCGCGGCGCACCTTGAGACTGGCGAATTCCGTGTAATAGATACGGAAAAAGTCTCGATTTTCGCTGCAATAGCGCAGCCGGGCGCCAATAAAGGCGCGGAGGCGGCCAGCGGTAGTGTCGGCGGCGGTGATTTCGAGTTGAGCGCGCTCGTAGAGATCGCTTAATCCGCTACGCATGGCAGCGCAGAACAGATCGTGTTTGGAAGAGAAGTAGAGGTAGACGGTGCCTTTGGCGACCCCGGCCTCTTCGGCGATCTGATCGACGGTTGTCTCGTTGTATCCGTTGCGCGCGAAGACGCGGCGCGCGGCCTCTAGGATTTCGGCGGTGCGGAACTCCTGGAGGACGTCTTTTTTGGTTCTACCCAGAACCGGCATTGACCCAGGATACAGCGGGATGACTGGGCGGTCAATGGAGCGGACAGCGGTGTCACTAGGGGAGGCGTGAGCTTACCCGGCCAAATAGCGGTCCAGAACCTCAAGCAAGGGGGGCAGATCCTCCTGTGTGGTTCGCCAAATCACATCGGGGTCCAGGTCAGAGTATCCATGGATGAGCCGGTTGCGCATGCGGATGGCATCGAGCCAAGGGGCGTCCGGCAATTCTGCCCGCGCTGCCGGTCCAATCTGGTTCGCCGCCTCGCCGATGATCTCAATCTCCTTACATACAGCAAGCAGCAGCATGCGGTTCGTGTCCAGGTCGGCCCGCGTTCGGCCGGAAAGAAAGGAAAGCGCCTCGCGAGCCGCATCTCGCATATGGCCCAGGCGAGTCAGGTCAGACTCGTTCATATTGAACTTTCGCGTTGGCGACCACCGTGTCCCGAAAGTACCGGCTTAATTCACGGGGGGTTCGAAGATCGACCTTGCGGCCGACCAGCAGAGACAACTCTTCTTCTAACCGCGCGAGTTTCGCCAACGTCGGAATCCCTTCCGGTTCGAACTCCACGAGCATGTCCACATCGCTCTCCTCGCGAAAACGAGGTGTCAAGATTGACCCAAAGAGCGACAGCTTTCGGATCTTGTTCCGCTCGCAAAAGCGCCGGAGTTCCTCCGTGGGGATTTCGACGTCATGCAGCACCATGGCTCCAGTATGCCATGGGCTCTGCGCGTGTCTTGAGCACCCAGTGTTTACTGACGAGCCGCTGGCAGCGCTTGCAGCCACAGTTCGAGGAGTTCCAATTCCTTGGCCGGCACAATGCCGGCCTGGACAAGCGCTTCGTAGCAGCGCCAGAGGTTCTCTCCCGTGCGGGAGGGATCCGGGGAGAGCGGGAGCGCGGTCAGGATGTCCAGTATGCGGGCGTTGTTCAGGTAACCGGGAACCTCGTCGGCGAAGTCGCCGAGGAGCGAATGCTGGTTGCGGTCCTGGAAGACGGTGGGTTCGCGGAAGGCGATGTGCAGATCGAGGGCGTGGAGGCAGACCTGGGCAATGAACGATCGCCAGATGTCGGTCATACGGAAGCTGACGTAGGCAGGTAAATACAGCAGCGGGTAGGCGTCCGGCCAGAAGAGCGTGTTCTGGGAGTTGAAGGGGCAATACGTCCCCTTCGATAGGATGACGGTGTTCGCTTGGAACTTGGTTTCGGCCACGGTTGTCAGGCGGTAGACGGCGTCGACGTCCGGGTCGCCATCGGCCAGGTACTGTTGCACGGGGCAATCGAAGAGCGCGGGTTCGCCTAGCGGACTGCGGTTATTGAGGCTCTCCGTAATGAGTTCCAGGGGAAAGCCCCGGGGCCAGATCTTCTGTTCCGTGAAGTGAGCGTAGACGTTCTCCCAGCCGGACTTGCGCACGGGGCGGCCATTCACTTGATGATGGATGTTCCGCAGGAAGTTCGGGTAGGGGATGTTGTCGTCATCGGTTTCGGCGATCAGTTCCGCTCCGTTGGCGATAGCCCAAAGGTAGCCGATGTTCTTGCGCGCGTAGTGGTTGAGCGGGCATTTGGCGGCGAAGGCGCCGCCGGACTCGAGTTGCTCGGATAGGGGAAGGAACCGCGCACCCGGCCAGTTCCAGCCTTCGGGAGTTTTGCGATCTCCCACGACCAGCAAGGTCCAATCCGGACAGTTGGCGGCGATCTGCCGCACCGCCCGGGTAGGGAGATGGATGGTAGTAATTATGACAAATTTATGAAACAGCACAACTGCGAAAGCAATACTTCGGTTTTTAATTATAACGGATGGTAGATTGGAGACGGTCAATCGAATGGCGGTCGGCCGACAATAGAGGAGTAATTCGGCGAGTGGTGCGATTTAATACACTTTCTTCCCTTCGTCTGGCTATTGTGTGTCCGATGGCGAATGAAGCGGAGACGGCAGAGGCATTCATCACCGAAGTGTTAGCGGCCTGCGAGGCTCTTGGGCAGGTAGACCTCTTCGCTGTGCTGGATCGTGTTTCAAAGGATGGCACTCGGGATCTGTTGCGGACCATGGCGGTCAGCGAACGGCGGCTCCACGTCGTTTGGGCGCCGGAGAACCGGTGCGTCGTGGACGCGTATGTGCGAGGTTATCGGGAGGCGCTGGCCACTGGGGCGGATTGGATTCTGGAGATTGACGCCGGTTACAGTCACAGGCCCGCGGACATCCCGGACTTCCTGGAGACGATTGGACAAGGATATGAATGCGCGTTCGGGACACGGTTTGGCAAAGGTGGCAAGCTGGTTAACAGTTCGATGAAACGCAGGGTGATCAGCCAGGGTGGTACGCTGGTGACGAACCTGCTTCTGCGCACGAAACTGAGCGATATGACCAGTGGCTTCCAACTGTTCCGGCGGGATGTACTGGAAGAGATTCTACGCAAGGGCATCGTCTCACGTAGTCCCTTTTTCCAGACGGAGATGAAAGCGTATTGCATGAACCGGCGCTTTGCGGAGGTACCGATCACTTACTCCATGGCGAGCCACAATGTAAGTGCCGGATCGATTAAGGAGTCGTTTCAGCAGTTATTCCGCCTGTATTCCCTGAAGAAATCCGGGCGCCTGGCAATTTGAGGCTGGGTCATGAAGAGAGGGGGCGGGTGACGCGGGCGGCGGAGCGGCTGGCGGGGGCCATGGAGAGGCCGGCGTTTTACGTGTGGCTGGCGTTGTGGTGGGCGGTGTTTCTGGGTCCACTGCTGCTGGCGTCGATGAGCCGGCCGTTTGCCTGGTGGGATCTGCTGACGCTGCCGCATCTGTTTCACGGTCTGCCGGTGTCGTGGGAGAACCTGCTGCCTGGGTATTGGCGCGCGTTCCACAACGCCTACATTGTGCGGCCGACCACGGCGGTAATGCACGACCTGCAAATGCTGCTGTTTCATGGGCAGTTCTGGCTGTGGTACGTATTCAAGTGGGTGGCGATGGGAGGCGCGCTGGTAGTGGTAGCGCGCCTGTTGCGGGACAGGGGCGCGAGTTGGGCAGTGTCGGCCACGGCAGTCGCATACCTGCTTTTTCATACGACCTCCTTCAAGTTGATGTTGAGCGCGCCGGACGGGTTCGTGGCGCTGGGGGCGGTGGCCTTGCTCTGGCTGGCGGCACCCAAAGGGGAGAAGCCGTTCGTGCTGGCGAGCATGAGCTACCGTCGGTACGCGCTATTCCTTGCCGTGTTTTACGTCACGCTCGGGATCAAAGAGGTTGCCTATGCGTTTTGTGGGGTGCTGACCCTGGCGTTGGCGGTGTGTGGCGGAAGGCGGCCGCTGCCGCGGTTGCTCCCATTGTGCGGCGTGATGTTGTACTGGACGTGGCTGTTCGCGGAGGCTGGTGGGCGGGCTAAAGGGCTGTCGGTGGGCAGGCTGGTAAGGGACGTCGCGGCGCATGCTTCCATGCTGGTGCCGTCGTCGCCGCTGGGATTGTTGACGGTGGCGGTGGCGCTGCTGTGCGGGTATGCGCTGTGGCTGGCGATGCGCCGTCCGGGGGACCGTGCACTGATTCTGTTCTGCCTTTTAGCGGCGTTCGCGACGCTGGTGTTCACGTCGACCACGGGTGTTGCGGCGGCGCGGTACACCATTCCAGCGATCTACCTGATGGCGATTCCGATGGGTTTGGCGCTGCGCCAGTTGCGGCCACCGGCCTTCGCGCTGGCGGGATTCTTGACGCTGTATCCGCTCCTAACGGCCGGGGATCTGTTCGCGCAGGAGCTTGCCTATCAGCAGTTGTTGAACGAGTGCGGTGAGGCGATCAATCTGCTGGAGGCGAAGGGGGCGGCGGGGTACCGGCTGGCGACGAGCGGCGTGAACGAAGACGTGGGGTTGGAGTATCAAGGCACGGCGCGGCTCTTCTTTGGCATCTACGGGCCGCGGTTTTATGGGACGCGGCGGTTTCCGGTGCAGGCAATCGCGCAGGAAGGGATACCGGGGGAGCGGTTCGCGCTGCTGTCTTCGCGGCCAGCGGATGAAGTTGTGGCGGGGAATGCGGAACTGGCATGGCGGCTGGAGGCGACGCAAAGGGGCGAGCGCAATTACTACGGCGTGCTGGAGGTAATGACGGCTTACTTCGGGATCTTCGATAAATGGATTGGGAACGCGCACGTGCCGCGCTATGACAATGGAGCGCCGGTAGTGACGCCTGTGCCCACGTTTTATGTGCATACTTTTGCGGGCCGGGAGGAGGCGATGCCCGCGGGAGTGAGCAATCCACTGCAGCCACCGGCGGAACTGCGGAGTGTGGGGAAGGCCGTTCGATGGCGGATTCCGATCGGGCAAGGGGCCCAGGCGCGGCTGCTACGTTATACCGGGGAGATGGAAGTGCGGAAGGGGCTGGTGCGGTTTGGGATCGTGACGAAGGATGGGCGGGAGGCTTGGGGGGTGGCGCTGGACGGGGTAGGCACGTTACCTAGCGTTCCCGCGACGGTGGCGCTTCAGGCGGAGGAGAATTACTGGCTGTCCTTCTCGGGGGATGGCGCGCCCGAGGTGGTGTTGCGGGGGTTTCGGGTCTCGAAGCCGGTGCAGGTAGGGACGATTCCGCGGCTACGGCGGTATGGGGCGGTGATGCCGTAGCGCGGCGTTTACGGGAGGATTTCGGTGTCCTTGATGTAGTCGAGGCTGCCGAACAGCCGGATGAGGTAGGCGTTGCCCATGAGGTCGAGCTTGGTGGGGTCCGGGCCGGCGCCGCCGCGGGATTCCAGTTCGCCATACTTGGCGTAGAGTTCGTCGATCACCGGGAGTCCGTCTACGATCTTGGCGAATGGGGTGAAGCCTTCGGCGTCGAGGGCTTTGCTGTTGTCGGCGAGGTTGATGAACACTTGCGTGCGGCGGGAGTTGGGGCCGGTTTTGGCGAAGCTGAGCGTGCCGCGCTGGTTGGAGAGGACGCGTTTGTCGTCGAGCAGCGGCGGCCGGGCGTTCCAGAGTTGCATGAGTTTGGGGTCGGCCGCGACGCCGAACTGAGCAATGAACTTGCGTAGGACGCGGAAGAAACGGGCGTCGTTATAGAAGCCGGTGCGGGTGAGTTCGTAGAAACGGCCGGAGGCGAGGGGCGCCCATTCGCGACGGGCTTCGAGGATGATGTCGCCTTTGGAAGTGCTGAGCTTTACACGGTAGATGGGGGGTGGGGTGATGGCTGTCCCGATTGTGGTTTCGGCGGTGGGGGAGGAGCAGGCGGTGGTTAGGAGGAGGAGGGAGAGGAGGAGGAGTTGGGGTGGCATTGGTTGTAGGATACGCGGATTGCTTCTTAGGTGTCACACGGCCCTGCAACGGCCCTGCCGCGGGCTTCAAGCGGGAAGTGCAACCGAGACGATCGTACCGGAGGGCGCGCGGCTCCTGATCTGGAAACGCCCGCCCAGCCGCTGCGCGCGGGCTTCCATGGACCGTAGGCCCCGGCCGTCCATCGAGGGAGTGGCGCCTCCCCGTCCGTTGTCTTCAACGCTGATATGTAGATGTGCCTGCTGGAGCAGGAGTTCCGCACGCACGTGCGTGCAACCGGAATGGCGCGCCGCGTTGTGGATGGCTTCCTTGAAGATCAGCATTACGTCCCGGCGCGTCTCCAAGCGGAGCGTGGCCAGCGCACCGGCTGATGGGGTCACCAGGTCGAACTCGATGCCGCGGGACTCCAGGAGATCGGCGGCATACCGGCGCATTCGCTGCGCCAGATCGCCCACTTTGTCCTGGTTCGGATGGATCGACCAAACGATATCGGACATCGCGCTCACGGCCTCGCGGCTTGCTTCGGCCATGCGCTCGAGGAACTCGGCGGTGGCCGAATTGCCGGAATCGAGTGAACGCCGGGCCAGTTCTCCAAGGATCGAGACTTGCGAGAGGCTCGCTCCGATGTCGTCGTGCAGATCGGCTGCGATTCGCAGCCGGATCCGCTCCACGGCGATGGCCTGTTGCAATTGATACCGGTGCAGCGCATAGGCCAGTCCCATCAGGACCGCGCCGCATGTCCCGGCGAACCACCATCGCTGCCAGACCGGCGGCGTGACGCGAAAGTCTACCGTCGCCAACTCCGCCGTTGTAGCGCCATTCTGGCCCACGGCACGGACCTCGAAGCGGTATGCGCCCGGCGATAGTCCTTCGAAGTGCAGGTTGCGTGCCGCCGAAGGCTCGCTCCAGTCGTTTATCCCCGCCAGCCGGTGCTGGTACCTGGCTGCCGGGTCGAAGGCAACGTACTCGACTTCAAGGCGGCGCTCATCTGTCGCCAGTACGATTCCTTCGGCGCTAACCGCACCCGAGGCGGCCATCGGCACCGTCCGATTGGCTACCCGTAGGCTCTGGATCCGGACCCCGCTTGGCGCGGCCTGTGATTCGGCCGGGGGAACAAATCGGGAGAGCCCGTCCGGGGTTCCAAACCAAATGGCGCCCTGGCGGTCACGGTAGGCGGCGCGAAGCCCTCCCGTGATCAGACCATCCGCTATCGTGTAGCCTCGGATGCGCCGGGTCTCGGGATCCAGCCGGTCCACTCCGCGGCCCGTACAAACGTAGATGGATCCGTCGGCGCCGGAGGTGAGGCAGGCGATCATCTCGCCGGAAAGGCCCTCGGCCTTGGTGTATCGCTCGAAGCGAGGCCGCGGGGCCGTTGGATTATCCACACGCAACAGTCCACCGGCCTGGGTCCCGGCCCACAGGCGGCCCCGGCCGTCGACGTGCAACGCGCGCACACCGCCCCACTCGTCGAAATGCATATTCTCGAACTTGCCCGCACGATATCGCCAAAGCCCTTTTGAGAGGCAGCCCATCCAGATGTTGCCCGCGCGGTCCTCGGCGAAGGAGGCAACGGAATTCGAGAAGCCGCCGGGCGCGGCCTTGGCTACGGCCTCCTCCGCGTAGCTTCGCCACCGATTGGAGCCCGGATCCCAGCGCGCCACATGATGGTGCGTCAGACCGGCCAGCGACGCCCAGACCCCGCCCTGCGAATCCTCGAACAGACGGAAAACATAACCCCGGATACCTTCCAGCGGACCTCGCCAAATCTCCGCGGCTCCACCATCCCGGAGCACAAGCACCCCTTCGCTGGAAGCGATCCAGAAACCGCCCGTACGGGGCCGCACCGCGATCTGCGACCAGGCCCACGGCAGCCGAGTCTGCCTGGGAAGCCGCACGGGGCCGGGACTGAATCCGTCGCGTCCGTTGAACACATTCAGGGAGAGTTCCCGTTCGGTCTTGCTCACCGCCACTACATGGCCGGCACCGTTCTCGATAACCTGTTCCGCATGCGCAAACACCAACCCGTCCGCGGGTCCGAAGTTCGTGAACCCGCGGTTCCGCGCCACAAACAGCCCCGCTCCATCGCTGCCCATCCAGAGGGCGCCGGTCCGGTCGACGGCCAGATGCTCAACCGCCGGCTCGCGTCTGCCGGCAAGCTCCTGGTATACCTCGACCCGCCCCTTGAGGTCGATCCGCACCACTCCCCCCGGTGTCGCCGCCCATAGCGCATCCTTCCAGAAGGCCATCGCGGGAATGAACATGCCCGGCAAACCTTCGCGTAGCGTCCAAACGCGATCGATCACGGCACGGGACAGGGGCGATGGCCGCGTGAGCCGGAAGATCCCCTGCTCCGTGCCGGCATAGAGCTTGCTGTCCGGACCGATCGCCAGCGATATCGCGGCTTCGTTGAACAGGCTGTGATCGGCGTTGGAGTAACGTTCCAACACCCCATCCCTTCTAAAGCAGTAGATGCCGCTGTAAGTAGCCGCCCACACTCCGGAAGCATCTTCGGCCACTTGGCCCACGCGGCGCTGGTTCTGCTGGCTTACCGGACGGAACTCGGCCAACTCCCGCCAGACGCCCCGATGGTCCCGGAGGTAGCCTCCATCCAACGACGAAACCCACACGCGCCGCTGGCTATCTTCGAATAGAAACTCCATTTCACGTGCCGGGCCCGGAAGCGTGAGGCGGGTGAATCTTCGCTCCGGGGAAGTGGCTCGCGGGTCGAAGCGGTAGAGCCCAAGTCCAGCTCCAATCAGCAACTCCCCCGCCGCTGTCTCCAGCATCGAGGACGGACGCCCGCCGGTCCATCCCTCGGCTGCTGAAAAGATCCGGAAGCCATGTCCGTCGAAGCGGGCAAGATCCACGCCGCTCGATACCCAGGAATACCCCTCCCGGCTCGAACACAGAAGTCTTGCGCTATGGTCGGTGAGACCGTCCGATACCCCGTAATGCCAGACGGAAAGCCTCTCGCAACGGGCCAGCAGGGGCCAAGCCAGCATCGCAAATCGCAGAAGCCGGGACATAGATTGGCAGCACCGGATTATGACACCCAAGCCGGCGGCAGTGCAACCTTCGGCTTGCTCGCCAACCGGCCCAATCATCGCGATGGCCGCGGCCGGTCCGACCCGCTACGATAAATCAAGTCTCCATGGAGCAGATCGTCCCGATTCGGGTTGCCATCGTCGAAGACAGGCCGGAGTACCGTCTAAGCCTCGTCGAGCTACTCGCCTCCGAGCCCGGTTACGCGCTCTGTGGGCAGTATTCCTCAATGGAACGAACGATCGAGGGGCTCGCCGCCGTATCGCCGTTGCCGGACGTCATGCTGATCGACGTGGGCCTGCCGGGCATGTCGGGGATCGAAGGCATTGCAATCCTACGCGAGCGCTATCCTGGCGTCGCCCTTATCGCGCTCACGGTATTCGACGACGATGGCCGTATCTTCAATGCCATCTGCGCGGGTGCCAATGGCTATCTGCTCAAGAACGTCCCGCCGCGGCGCCTCTTGGACGGTATAAAGGAAGTGCTCGCAGGCGGTGCTCCCATGTCGCCGGGCGTCGCCCGCCGCGTGATCGAGCTGTTCCGTGACTTTCGGCCGCCGGTGGCCGCTCACGATCTCACCCCGCATGAACTGCGCGTGCTGCGACTTATCGTCGAAGGTCACAGTTACCGGACCGCCGCCAAGCAACTTGGCGTGAGTCCTAACACGATCCGCTTTCACAGCAAGAGCATCTACACGAAGCTCGAGGTTCACTCCCGCGCCGAGGTTGTATCCAAGGCTCTGCGGAAGGGATTGGTACGGTAACTCGACCGCTTGCCGTGCCAAGGGCCGGTGCTCGGTTTGCAAACGCAAACGAAAGCCCCGGCGTGGGGTGCGCTTGACGGATTCAACGAATCCTACCCGATTGTGTAGTGACACCATCGTCTGGTCCGTGTGATAACGGATTGGCGTGTGCCGGTGATTCCGCGCGCATCTGGCGCGCGCTCCAAGTAATGACGGGCACGGACGATGAAAAATGCCGCCGAAGCACCCACTAACACAGCCACCCAGGGCGGGATCCGCTATCTGTACTACCCGCCGAAGGGCTCACCGGTCCAGTTGCCGATGCAAGGATCAGTAGGAGAGAACGCCCTTCGTGCCGCCACGGCGAGGGTCGCCGGGATGATCGTGGGGATTCCGAACCGGCGGATCACCCTCACCACACGCGCTGTCGTGAGCGCCGACTGATTTCGAGCGCGGGACGCCCTGGAAGGCTTTGGGCTGCGTGCCGTTCCATTGTGCTCCTCCACTGGTTGTGTTCCCGGGAGTCTCTAGATGATGTCTTCTACTCGCCGCCTGCGTACGTTCCAGCGTGCCGTCTGGTTCGGAAGCGCATGGCTATTCGCCGCGAGCGCCTGGCTGCCAACCCGGCTCGACGCGCAAGCGCCCGTTGCCCTGCGGTACCGCCAACTCAATACCAATAGTGTGGCCTTTGGCGTAGCGGTGGACGCTTCCGGCAATGTGTACATGACCGGCTGGGGTTCGGGCTCCATGCTGGGCCAGACACCCATCGGCAACCTGGATGGATTCCTCGTAAAGTACAACGCCGCCGGCGATCTACAGTGGATCCGGCAGTTTGGGACGCCGTCCGAAGACCGGGCCTCCAGTATTGCCCTGGACAGCTCCGGCGACGTGTACGTTGCGGGCTATACAACGTCTGCCCTTCCCGGATTCAGCTTCTTGGGTGGCTTCGCCGATGCGTTCGTCCTGAAATACAACTCCGCCGGCGCCCTGCAATGGACCCGGCAGTTTGGTACCTCCAGCAGTGATGAGGCGCGCGGGGTCGCGGTGGATACAACGGGCGTCTATGCCGGCGGCTTTACCGAAGGGGCATTGGAGGGGCCAGCGATCGGTTTTCGATCCGCCTTCGTTCGAAAGTACGACATTAATGGAAACGTCCAGTGGACGCGCCAGTTCGGCCCGACGGGCAACACAATCACCAGTGTCGTTTCGATGTCAGCCCGCAACGGCTTCATCTTCGCCGGCGGCAGCACCAGCGCCACTTTGCCGGGGCCGAACGTCAGCAGCGGCGGGCAGGACGCATTCGTCCTCCGCTATGACGCCAACGGGAACGTGCTGTGGACGAGGCAATTTGGCACCGCCGCGAACGACACCTTGTATGGGGTTTCCGCTTCGGGAGATGGCGCCGCATTTGCCGTGACACAGACGGACGGCACATCCTACATACATCGCTATAACGCTTCGGGAGTCAATGACCCGCCAATTCCCATCGCAAGCGCGACCGCCGTCGCGGCGGATGAGAGCGGCGGCGGGGCGACGGTGGCCAGATTTCGAAACTCGTCTACAACCGATCTCGGCGCCACGAGAGTTGCCGGCGGTTCCGTAGTTTGGGAGTTTGCCCAAGACCTTTTGGACGGGGAAGACTTGGCCTGGGCTATCGCCGCCGGCGCCGGGGGTACCGTGTACTTGGCTGGTTCAACCGATGCGAACATCGACGGTTCGAATCCCGGCAACAACCAAACAGCCGTCTTGGCTTGGCTCGTGCCCAATACTCCCACCTCCTCTCCAGCCAGCCTCACCTTCAATGGCACCGCTGGCGGAACTGCGCCCGCCCCGCAGCAGTTTACCGTGACAACTCCCATACCCGGCGCCGGCTACAACCTGGGAGCGACCACCCAGAGCGGCGGGAACTGGCTTTCCGTCAACCCGGCAAGTGGAATCACGCCAACCCAGCACTCTGTCTCGGTCAACACGGTGGGACTCGCGGCGGGCACTTACTCGGGATCTCTGCAAAGCGCTACTTCCGGAGCACCACTCAGTGTACCCGTGACACTCAACCTGGCAGCCTCTTGCAGCTATAACATTAATCCCGCGCAGGCGTCCCTCCCCGCGCAAAGTAGCAGCAATAACTCCTTGTCAATCACCGCTCCGCCGGGCTGTGCCTGGACGATTGCCGCGGCCTCGGTGCCGGCGTGGGTCACCATTCAGACTCCGGCAAGTCTTCAGGGATCGGGAAGCGGAGCGGTCTCCTACTCCGTCCAGGCGAATGCCACTTTTTCGACACGCACCGCGAACCTGACCATCGCCGGACAGACTTACACCGTCAATCAGGCCGCCGCTTCCTGTAGCTACGGCTTGTCGGCCCCCAGTCAGGCTTTTCCCGCCTCCGGCGGCAGCGGGACGGTCACCGTCACACCCAGTCTACCGGCTTGCCAGTGGGCCATCACCAATGTGCCGCCGACCTGGATAACCATCCAAGCGCCCGCCAATCTGCAAGGGACGGGAGCCGGTCCGGTCACGTTTTCGGTCCAGGCGAATCAGACGCCGTCCGCGCGGCAGGCTACGCTGGTCATTTCCGGGCAAGCCTATACCGTCACCCAGGAAGGGGCGTGCGCATACGCGGTAAGCCCAAGTTCCGTCACCGGCATTGGCCCCGGTGGCGCCAGCGGATCTATCCAGGTAACCACTTCCACAACCTGTACATGGGTTCCGATCTCACAGAGTCCCTGGATCGCCATCAGCGGTTCAGGCGCTGGGGGAGGGCCCGGAACGGTAACGTACACCGTAGCCGCCAACAGTGGAGCGGGGCGCGAGGGAACCATCTTGATCGGGTCGCAGATCGTACAAGTGCAGCAGATTGGCGCCAGCGAATGCGTAGTAACTCTATCGCCGCAATCTGCCTTGCTGACGGGCGCCGCGGGAGCCGGCACGTTCCAGGTATCGGCGCCTTGCTCGTTCACGGCCGTGAGCGAGGCGCCTTGGGTTCAGGTGACGTCCGGGGCGCAGGGCGCTGGGACGGGGACGGTCGGCTATCGCGTCGATGCCTTGGGCGCCGGCTCGCGAACCGGAACGGTATCAGTGAACGGAACGCGGTTCTTCCTGTCGCAGAACGCCGCTTCTTGCACACTGACAGTGTCGCCTATGACTCTCGCTGCGCTGTCCGGAGGTGGAACACAGTTCGCGAACGTAACAAATCCGGGGGGTTGCGCCTGGACGGCGGTCAGCACGGACGCCTGGATTACCGTAACCTCCGGCGGCAACGGCAGTCTGACCGGAAACGTGGCGCTCTCGATCCAGCCCAACACCGGCACGGCGCGCAATGGCTCGGTGACGATTGCCGGCCAGCGTGTGACGGTGTCGCAGCAAGCCGGGAATACCTGCCAGGCGGCATTGGTGCCCGATAAGGCGGTGTACCGGTGGACCGGAGGGCAAGGGCAGCTCGAAGTGAACACGCCTTGCGCCTGGACGGCGGTGAGCGGGGATTCCTGGATCCGGATCGTTTCCGGCGTCTCCGCAACGGGTACGGGGGCGGTCCTGTTCACGCTGGCGCCGAATCCTGGGGCGTCCTCGCGAACCGGAACCCTCCTGATAGCCGGCCAGACGTTTGTCGTCACGCAGCAGGGCCAGGGTTGCGAGTATTCCCTATCCGCGCAGTCGCTGGCTAGCCCCCCCGAAGGAGCCGACCTCCGTATCGCCGTCACGGCCGCGGCGGGATGCGCCTGGACTGCGTCGGAAAGCCTCGACTGGGCCGGGATCGTATCGGGTGGATCCGGAAGCGGCAACGGCATGGTGACGATACGAGTACAGCCGCAACCGGCGGGAGGCCTGCCGCGGAACGGCGAGCTCACAATCGCGCAGCGGCTGGTGCGCGTGACGCAAGAGGGTTCCGCGGCGTTTGCCTGCACCGCGGAGGTGGCGGGCGCGCCGCGGCAGGTGCGAGTGGAAGGGGCCGCCGAGTTAACTTCGGATCTCCTGCTGCGCTGCGGCGGCGCGGCCGCTCGGGCATTCTCGGGCAGCGTGACCGTGCGGCTGAATACCAGCCTCGCCAGCCGCGTGCTCACGCCCTTCGGCAGTAATGTGGAAGCGCTGCTAGTGGTGGGGACACCGGCGAGCCTGGTTCCTGGACAAAACGTCTTCGGAGGGTCCCTGATTGGCGGTGATAGTGTACGGTTTACCGGGATACCGCTTGCGCGGCAAGGAGCGAACGCTATCCAGACGTACCGCATCCTGAACCTGCGGGCCGATGCGAGCGTCCCGAATCTGGGCGGCGACATTGTAGCGGCGGTCGAAGCGCAGGGGGATCTGAACGTAGTCAGCGTCCGGGCGGCCGCCCCGTTGGTCATCGCCCAAAGCCGCCGGTCTCTGGAAACCACGTTCGGCGCTGCCAGCGGTAGTGGTGACATCACCCTGCCCGTTACCTTCCGGGAACTGACGGCCAGCGCCTTCCGGGTGCGGCAGGTCGCGGGGGAGGATCCCGGCCAGCCTGGCATCGAATCGGCATCGGAAAGCGGGTTCATGAATACATCGCTCCTTGGCCCCGCCGTGGGCGTTGCCAACAGTGCGACGCGGCTCCTCGTGCGGCTTCGCGGCATACCGCCGGGCGCACGGGTGTTCGCGCCGGGCGCCGTGTCTGCCGGAGCTTCGGCGCAGTTAATCACTACGGATCGATTTGGCGCCGCTCTCGGCAGCTTGGGCGATAGCACGCTCATCGAGGTCCCGGCGGTGGATGGGCAGGTGACTCTGACGTGGGAGATTACCGCGGCCAATCCCTCTTCGCCCGAGTTACTGACCTTTCCCTTAGTGTTCCGCGGCACCACCGCTGCCATGGTGGATCAGATCCGGACCGTGTCCCAGGCATCCTTCGCTCCTCTCCCCCTCGGAGCAGCCGCTGGGGCGTTCGCGACACAGCCAGTGCCGCGATTCAGCGATCCCTTGGTAAACCGGCCACGCTTGAACACGCGAGTCCGGGCCGCCGTGGAGGGGGCCTCGCCGGCGGCGTTTCGGCAGCTTCCGTTCCGTGCGCCAACCGGTAATCGGACGTATCTTGTTCCCGTGGAAACGGCGAATGACAGCAGCGTCCCGGCGGAGGGTGTGGTGGTGCGAGGTAACGTTTCGGCCGGATCGAGTTTCCAGTCCGCGAGGTGCGACGCCGGCCGCTCCGGAGCCAGCTGTGCCGTCGATGGGGAAGACTTCGTCGTCCGATACCCTCGATTGGACCCTGGGGAACTGGTGACCGCAACAATCGGAGCCGAGATCCGCTTCGACGCACCGAACGCGAGCGAGGTACGGCTGGAGGTGAGCGTGGCATCGGATTACAGCACTACCTCCGACGCCCTGGAACGGTGCCTGCCCGCCGTTTCCTCCATCCCATCACCTTCCGGGGACGGAGCAACGGGCACCATTTCGATCTGGGCCTGCGGACCATGGCGCATCAGCAGTTCCGTACCGTGGATCCGGTTCAACGTCTCCGAGGCCCATGGCAACGCCGAGATAACGTATACGGTCGATGCTAACACCACCGCCACCACTCGAAGCGGGGCGGTGTCTTTGCCCGATGGCCGGCAGGTGACCGTCGAGCAGCAACGCGCCAGGACTCTGGGCAGCCCGGCTGGATTGCGATTCGTACCCATCACTCCCTGCCGGTTGTTGGAGACACGCCCTTTGTACGCGGGGAACACCTGGACGGGAGCTGGCGGACCGCCGGGGCTAAGTGCCGGCGTGGAGCGGACGCTCCCGGTCAGCAACTCGCGCTGTAATATTCCCGCATCCGCGCGCGCCTTCGTTCTCAATGTCACGACGGATACGGTATTTGCAAATACAGGGCCAGTCGATTTCCTGACGATATGGCCGAACGGGGAGGCCCGGCCGGACTTCTGGACCTTGCGGACCAGCACAGGCGGCTATGTCGCGAATAGCGCCATTGTGAAAGCGGGAACCGATGGGGCGATCAAGCTTTACAGTTCCGACAACCTGAATCTGGTCGTGGACATCAGCGGCTACTTTACCGCTGACGCATCCGGCTTGTTGTTTTATCCGACGGCGTCTTGCCGCCCGGTAGACACCCGGTCGATTCCCGCCTATACCGCGGGCTTGCCACCCCCGTTCGGTAACCAGCGAATGCAAGCCCAGGAGACCCGCACCCTCCGCCTTCCGGCTTCGACGCGCTGCCAGATTCCGGCGGCCCAAGCCTACTCGATGCAGTTCACCCTCACGCCCGGCGCGGAGGCGGACGGAAATCCGGTAGCATACTTGAGTGCATGGAATACCGGAGGAGGCGAACCTCCCGTATCGAATCTCAATTCGCTGTCAGGCTCCGTGATGTCCAACAGCGCCATCGTGCCGGCGCGGAGCGATGGCAGCATTGATGTAAAGACCTTCAACGCGACGAACTTCCTTGCCGATGTGAATGGGTACTTCGGACCGGAGGACAACACCGGCCGCGGGCTACTGTACTATCCCGTCACGCAATGCCGCGTGATGAACACAACCGATGCCACTCTCCCCGCTCCCTTCGGTCCTCCGCGAATGGCGCCGGACGCCGATCGCGAGATCACTCTGGCGACTTCCACCCGCTGCCCCGGATTGCCGGCCACAGCGAAGGCCTGGGCGCTAAATGTTACCGCGATTCCAAGCGGGACCCCGCTCGCCTTTCTAAGCCTTTGGGCGGGCGGCAGCGGATGGCCGGCTATTTCGCAACTGAATGCCTTTCAGGGCCAGACGGTGTCGAACTCAGCGATCGTACCCGGTTCGGCTACTGGAGGGATTCTGGTGAAGGTTACCAACCCCACGCACGTTGCACTGGAGGTGGCTGGGTATTTTGCCAGGTGAGGGAAGCCACGTGGATTCCGTATCGCCGCCGTCCGGCGCGCGGATAGGCTACACTATGGCCAATCGGGGAGCCAACGAATCCCGTTGCAACACTCTCATCTCGAAAGGCAGGGGCATTATGTACGAAAGCGAT
Organism: uncultured Candidatus Solibacter sp.; assembly: GCA_964385495.1. Taxonomy (GTDB): domain Bacteria; phylum Acidobacteriota; class Terriglobia; order Bryobacterales; family Bryobacteraceae; genus CADEFT01. The sequence goes on along the minus strand of CAYLPH010000008.1, from coordinate 3,589 downwards.
AACCCTATCGACCAGCTTGTCCATCTTTATGTGGACGGCGCATTCAACCGGCGCGAACTCGTTAAACGCGTCATGCAAAGAACCGGCAGCCTCGCGGCCGCCATGGGCGCTTTGGCCGGCTATGAAGAACTTAAGGCCGCCGAGCCCACTCCGGAAGAGGAGAAAGCCCGCGCCGCCGTTCGCGTTCCCCGCGATGCCTTCGATATCGAAGCCAACGATATGGAGTTTACTGGTCCCGCGAGCACGCTGTACGCGCATCTCGCCAAACCGCTCCAATGGGATGGCAGGACCGCGGTGCTCGTCGTTCACGAAAATCGCGGGCTTGTGGAGCACATCAAGGACGTCACCCGGCGTGCCGCGCGCGGTGGCTTCCTGGCGCTTGGTGTCGATCTGTTGTCACGCCAGGGCGGCGTTCAGAACTTCACCGAACCGGCCCAACAAACGCAGGCCTACGGACGTACTAACCAGCCCGACCGCCGCGCCGACTTGCTGGCCGGCTTCGAACTGCTCAAGAGCATGGGCGCTACGAAGATCGGAATAACCGGCTTCTGCGCCGGCGGCGCCAATACCTGGGACTTCGCGGTTAACGTACCCGAACTGGCGGCTGCGGTCCCCTTCTACGGAGCTCCTGCCGCGGTGGCCGACCTGCCCAGGATCAACGCCCCGGTGCTCGCCCTCTATGCCGAACGCGATCGCAACCTGACGACCAATCTCTTCCCCGTGGCGGTAGAGATGATCCGGCTCCAAAAGAGCTTCGGCATGAATATCTACGAAGGCGTCGGCCATGCCTTCCATAACGACACCGGCGCCGCTTACAACGGACCGGCCGCGGACGACGCCTGGAGCAAGACCATGCTCTGGTTCGACAAGTTCCTGCGGGCCCCGCAACCTGCCTGATCCCGTTGTCTAGAACTCCAGCCGCAAGGCCACCTGGCCTTGCCGCGGAGAGTTCGCCTGTCCGCTGATACGCCCGAACTGCAGGTTATTCACATTCGCGTTCGGAGCCGCGAACACCGTCCGGTTGAACACGTTGAAGAATTCGGCGCGGCACGGCAGCAGCAGCCGCTCCGTGAGATTGGTGCGCTTGATCAAGCCGAGGCTTTCGTTGAGGAACGCCGGCGCGCGCAAGTCGGTGTAGGCGCGCGCCGACGTGCCGAACCGCAACGGCGCGGGGGAGGCGAAGGCGGCGCGGTTAATCCAGTAATCCGTTGCCGGGTCCGCGAACGCGGCCTCCTTTGTTTGCCCGATCACCACGTCCGGCCGCAGCGTATTGTTGAACAGGGGCAGCGTATTGTTAGCCGTTAGCGCGATCGGGCGGCCCGCCTGGTATTGCGCGATGCCCGTCAGCGTCCACCCACCCAGCCACTTGTTTGTCCTGAAAACCGGCAGTTCGTATAGCGCGCTGATCGCCGCCACGTGTGGAACATCGTTGGTCGAAATTGTTTTCTCCAGCCTCCGGTTATAGAAATCCTGGCCGCCGGGACCGCCGCCCGCCATGATGTCCCCATCCGAGATGTTCTTCGACCAGGTGTAACTGCCGAGGAACGTCAGGCCGGCCCGCATCCGCTTTTCCACCTTCACTTGCAGGGCATGATAGGTGGAATTGCCATTCGGATTGGAGCGGTTCTCGACGTTGAGGTATTGCGGATAGGGGCGCAGCGCCTGTGCCACCGAACCGGTGAACCCGGCATACGGTGGCCGGAAGCCCGCCGCCACCGCCTGCGGCGACGTGATGGGCTGCGTCAGCAGCGCCCCTTGCGCCAGATAGCGCGAGTCCACCTGGTTGACGTTGCCGAACAAGCCGGTGCCCAGGCGCGTTCCCTTCACGCCCACGTAGGAAACATCGAACACCGTCCCGGCCAGTTCCCGCTGGATGCCGAACGAGTAGTTCTGGAAGTACGGCGCCCGTCCATCCTCAACGCCGATCATGTTGACGTTCGACCGGTTCTGCACGGTTGGATTGATGAAGGGCGGCCGCGGATAGTCCGCCGGAAAGCCGTTGTCCCAACGCAGCGCGGGCGTGATTCCGGCGTCCGGCGATTGGTAGGCCGGCGCGGCATTGAAGCCGAAGATGAAGCACTGGCTGCAGCGCAGGCCCGTGGTGGCGTTGCCCGCCGCGTAGTAGATTCCATAGCCCCCGCGCAGTACCGTCTTGTCTCCGAGGGCGTAGGCGAAGCCCACCCGCGGGCCGAGGTTCTTGTAGTCCGTGTTCGCGAAGCTCGAACGGGAATTATCCCGGCCGGGGCCTTCGCCCAGAAATGCCACCGCGCCTGGCAGATTCCCCGCGCCTGGGTTCGGCAGCAGCGGATCGAACCCCGAGAAGTTGCCATACTTCTCCGTGCGCGGGAAGAAGATGTCGTAGCGCAAGCCCAGATTCAAGGTCAGCCGCCGCGTGATCTTCCAGTCGTCCTGCGCGAAGAACGCCAGGTACCGGTAGCGGTTGGCGGGCACGACGAACAGGAAGTTCGCCTGCGCGCTATTAGTCAGCCCAAGCAGGTAGCTGGCAAACGCATGGCCGGTGTTGGCGCGCGAAGCCGGCAGCGCGGTCTCCAGATTGCTGAAGCGGAAGATGCCCTGTTGATCGAAAGGGTCGGCGCCGTTGGTCTGTAGCCAGCGCGCGTCCATGCCGAACTTGAGCGTGTGCTTGCCGGTGACGACGCTCAGCGTGTCGGCGAACTGGTAGGTATTGTTCACCTGCTCGCCGGCGTTTTTGGTCTCATCGGACCAGTTCGTCAGGCCGTCGGTGAAGGTGACGCGTGGGAACACGTTGCCGGGGCCGGTGTTGATACCCGTCAGACCCAGCTTCGTTGGCCAGTCCTCATTGACATTGGTGCGCTGAAAGCGCTCCGGCTCGCGCGTGAAGCCGGCGCGGAAGTTGTTCAGCATCGTGGCGCTGATGACCGAGTCGTGGTTGAGGCGAATCCAGACGCCGGGCCGTTGTGTGGCCCGCGCGGGGGACAGCGGCCCTTCCAACTGCGCCGCGCCTACGTCGTTCTGGCTGTTCTGGTAGTAGTAGACGTTGAAGCGCTGGCGGTCGCTGAAGTTATGATCGACCTTGACGTTGTACTGATCGCGGTCGAAGGTGCGGGCGCCCACAGCCTGGTAGTTCAGCGTGAGGTTCGGATTCGAGACTCCCGGGATAAACGGCAGGGAGTTCCGCGAGACCCGCGAGAAACGGGAAGCAGGGATCATGTTTCCGGGAAACTGATCGCGGATGAAGTTGCCGCTGGCGTCGGTGCGAGTCGTGGCCGGGTCGTAGATGGGACGGTTGACTCCGCTGAAGTCGCCATTGCGCATCGCCGCGGTGGGGAGGGTGTAGAGTTCGTTCAGAGCGCCCTGGCGGAAGCGGAAGCCGGACCAGACGAAGTGAAAGAAGGTGCGGTTCTTGCCGTTGTAGAGCTTCGGCAGCAGCACCGGACCACCGATATAGGCGCCGTATTCGTTCTGGCGGTTGACGGGACGGGTACGGGCGAAGAAGCCACGGGCATCGAGTTGATCGTTGCGAAGGTAATTGAAGATACCGCCATGAAAGCCGGCTCTACAGGATTGTTAGTGGCTGGCTAAGGAGCGAGTTGGAGCCCGCCGCAAT
>CAYLPH010000007.1:35367-187880 GCA_964385495.1 uncultured Candidatus Solibacter sp. | reverse complement strand
CAGGCGCGCCGGAAGCAACGTGAGATCGTCGCTGGCGCACAAATCCTTACCGCTCCGGTAGTACACGAACACGCCATTCGACACCTTAGCGGGCACTCCGGCGGCGCGCTCCTGCGCCGCCACAACCTCACTGGATGCCACCAGCAGAACAACAACGTGGATCATCAACATCGAGTCCATAAGTACTCCCTACTTGATCTCGCAGCTATCGCCAACCGAACCCGTAAATCTGGTCCACTTGTCGCTGAACCGGATCAAGCCCCAACTCGCTCGCATCACCGGGTTGCCGCCTTTCCCCAACTCCAGGGAAGCGCTATAGCTCTTCCGCGAACTGGGGTCCACCACCTTACCCTCCCAACGATTCTTCTCTCCGCTCCAAGCCGGCAGCGTGAGTACCTGAAGTCCGCAACTGGCATCCGGTTTCCCCTTGCTGTCCACATGCGGCTTCACGCCCACGATGCTGGCACACAGCCCCTCGCCGCAACGGCCAACCTTATAGACGCCTTTGCCGTCCTCCGTCATCCATAAGCCTTGAAACGCCAACGGCGACTCCGGCTGGCCCCACGCCACGCCCGCCAGTAAACCCAGACCAACCGCGATCAATCGGATCGAAATCATAATCATGCTCCTTTGATTTATGCCTTTAGTGAAATAGAAAGCCCACGCCAAACCGCACGTTGTGGGCGGTCTTCCCAAAACGGCTCATGGGCGTGTAATCGACCTGCGCCAGCCGCAGGTCAACCCGCTCCGTAACCCGAATATCGATGCCTCCTCCAATGACCGTTGCCATGGTCCAACGATTCGAGGCAAAGCGCGCCGGACAGGCCGCCGTCCCAAACGCCGCTCCGCAGGTGGCCGCGCCCCCGGAAGGCAGCGAGGTTCGGTAACGGCTCGCTCCGCCCAGAATGTGCGCGAATGGCTTCAGCCTTACACCCGCGCGATTCCGCTTGAACTGCGACCCCGCCAGAATCCACAACGGTTCCTGGCGATAAGCGAAGGCCTGCCCCCCGCCTCGCACCGTGTGCTCATCCCGCATCCAGGAAACCTCCACCTTCAGACCGCTGATCGGCGACGCGTTACGCACATAGGCGAACGCGAATCCATGATGCGGGCGCCGCTGCTGGAACCTGCCGGCCAGAGCGGGATCTTGTCTACCCAGAAGGCCATCCATCTGCCCATGCAGATAAAGCGCCTGAATCTCGTTCTTCGGATAGTCCTGCGCCGGCAGGTTTGCCGCGCACAGACACAAAAATAGCGTTGCTGTTCGCAATAGAACTCTCCTTGTCAGGAAATAGATAGCTCGCGGATTCCCCTACCGCCGGGCCCACGCACCCTTCAAATCCTCAAACAACGAATAAAAGACCGGCACCGCCAGCAACGTCAGCAGCAAACACAACGACTGGCCCCCCACCACCAGCACACCAATCGACCGGTTCGTCGCCGCCGCCGTTCCTCCACTCACAATCAGCGGAATCATCCCCGCCACCAGCGCAATCGTCGTCATCAGGATCGGCCGCAGCCGGTCGCGATTCGCCTCGCGAATGGCCGCCAGCCTCTCCATCCCACGCCGCCGCAACTCATTCGTGTGATCAATCTGCAGAATCGCGTTCTTCTTCACCACGCCGAACAGCAGCAGCACTCCCAGCATCGAGAAGATATTCAGCTTCTGCCCCGCGATGGCGGACGACAACAGCGCAAACGGAATCGACAGAGGCAGCGTCAGCAGAATCGTCACCGGATGCAGGAAGCTCTCAAACTGCGCCGCCAGCACGATGTACATAAACACGAACGTCAGTAGCACCGCGACCCCAAAGTAATAGCCCGTCTTCTCCAACTCCTTCGAGTTTCCCGTCAACGCCGGGCGGTAGTCCGAAGGCAGCTTGAGATCCTCCACATGGCGCCGGATGATCGCCAGCGCCTCGGATTCCGAGCCATCCTTCGGAATGTTCGCGTACAGCGTGACCTGCCGCTCCCGATTAATCCGATCAATCGACCCGGGACCGCTGCTCCGTTCCCACGAAATGACATTGCGAAGGTCCATTGGAACTCCGGAACCCGACGGCACCGTCGCATCCAGCAACGAATCGCGGCTGCGCTGCGTTTCCCGCGTCGCCCGCACGCGGATGTCGTATTGATCCTTGCCCATGCTGAACGTGCCCGCTTCCTGTCCCGAAAGCAGCGTGTTGACTGTCGAGGCGATGTCCTGCACTTCCACTCCCAAATCCGCCGCTCTCCGCCGGTCCACCGCCAGCCGCAACTCCGGCTTGCCCGGCGCCAGCGACCGGTCCGCGTCGACAAGGTTCGGATCCGCCCGCATCCGCCGCAGTAACTCCGCCGAGTACGTTTCCAGCCGCCCCAGATCCGGACCCGACAGCACGAACTGCACCGCCGTATTCCGATCCCCCGCGCCTACCGGGCTGATGGCTTGTGTCGAGGTGCGCACCTCGCCCGGATAGCCCTTCAACAGCTCCCGTGTCCGGTCGATCAGCTCCGCCTGGCCCACGGACCGCTCCGCCGAAGGCTTCAACCGCACAAAGATCGTGCCTACGTTCGGCTGCTCCTGCGGGTCGTATCCCGCCACCGCCAGCGTCGCCGCCACGCCGTCCAGATTGCCGCGAATGGACCGCGCCATGTCCTCCATAACCCCCAGGTGCGCCGCCAGGCTGGCGCCTTCTCCCGAGCGCACCACCACCTCGAACTCGTTCTCATCGTCGGCGGGGACGAAGCTAAACCCCGTGATGCTCCCCAGCGGAACAATCGACACCATCACCACCACGCACAGCGCCACGATGCTCCCCCGGTGCGCCATCGACCAATCCAGCATCCGCAGGTAGGCCTTTTCGATATAGCCGTAAAAGCCTCCCTCGTCCGATCCGTGCCGCTTGCCCCCCTTGCCCGTGGAAGGCTTGATCCAGCGCGCCGCCAGGCTCGGCGTCAACGTAAAGGAGACGATCAGACTCACCGCGATCGCCGCCGCCGCCGTAAATCCAAACGAGGAGAAAAACTTGCCAAGCAAGCCGCCCATGAACCCAATCGGAACGAACACCGCCAGCAGCGAGAGCGTGGTCGCCATCACCGCCAATCCAATCTCCCTCGTACCCTCGATCGCGGCATCGAACGGGTCCATGCCCTTCTCTTCCACAAACCGGTAAATGTTCTCCAGGACCACGATCGCGTCATCAATCACAATGCCGACCATCAACGTCAGCGCCAGCATCGTCATCAGGTTCATCGTGTAGCCGAGCGCCGCCATCAGCGAGAACGACGCGATGATCGATGTCGGAATCGCCAACGCGGTGATCACCGTCGACCGCAGGTTGCGCAGGAACACATAAACCACGACCGCCGCCAGAATTCCCCCCAGAATGAGATGCTCCTGGATGGCGTGCATCGAGTCCTTGATGAACAGGCTCTGGTCTCGCACGATGTCGAACGCCAATCCCGGCGGCAGCGATGGCTGGATCTCCGCCAATCTCTCCTTAATCGCATCGATCACCGCCACCGTATTGGTGCCCGACTGCTTCTGCACCGCGATCACTACCGCCGTCTGTCCATTCTGCAGGGCCACCGATTTCGGATCGGCGCCGGCATCCTCCGCGTAACCGATGTCCCGTACCCGAACGCCGTACCCTTTCCTCGTCGCCACCACCAACTCCTCAAACGCCGCCACCGTTTGAACCTTGCCCAAAGTCCGCACCGTCAGCCTTTCCTTCGACTGATTCAGATTCCCGCCCGGCACGTCGAGATTCTGCGTTCGTAACGCCCGCGCCACGTCCGCGATCGTCAATTGAAACGCCCTCAAGCGCGCCGGATCCACCCGTATCGTCACCTCGCGCCGCCGGCCCCCGTAGATCTGGATGTTGCCCACCCCCGGCACCGGCTCCAGCCGGTCCACGATTTGCCTGTCCACGATCTCCGTCAACGCAACCAGAGATTGCGGTCCCCGGACGGCATACAGCAGCACCGCCGCCGCATCGGAGTTCACCTTCTGTACCACCGGCGGATCCGCCGTCGCCGGCAAATCGCGCAGCACTCCATCCACCTTCTGCCGTACCTCCTGCGCCGCCACGTCCACATTCTTCTCCAACTGGAACTGGATCATCACCTGCGACAGGCCTTCCACCGAACTCGAGCGCAGTTCTTCGATACCGGAGACCGTATTCACCGCCCCTTCAATCCGGTCCGTGATCTCCCTTTCGATCTCTTCCGGAGCCCCACCCGGATTGGTCGTCGTAACCGTGATCACCGGCAGGTCCACGTTGGGCAGCCGGTCGAGGCCCAGTTGACTATAAGAGAACGCCCCTATCACGGTGAGGGCCAGAATCAGCATCGTGGCCAGCACCGGCCGCCGCACACAAATCTCCGCCAGCTTCTGCATGGTCTATCTCCCCTCGCTTTGTGAGCCGGCGCCGGCCGTTATCGCCGCGCCATCCACCAGCCTGCCCACCGCATCGCCCGTAATCACCCGCTCGCCCGCATTCACGCCGGACAGTAATAACCGCTCGCCCTCGCGCTGCCGGCCGGGATTCACCAACCGCATGCGGGCCTGCCCATTCACCGCCACCCATACATGAAAAGTATCGGTCCGGTCGTCGCGCTGGACCGCCTTCTCCGGCACCGCCACCCGCTGTTCGGATGCCCCTAACGCTACCGTCGCCGTCGCGTACATCCCAGGCTTCAACCGCCGGTCTGCGTTGGGTAAAGTCGCCTCGACCAGAATCGTCCGCGACGCCGTCTCCAGCGCCGAGTTCACCATGCTCACCGTCCCCCCGAACACCTCGCCTTCGAAAGCCTGCGCCGTCACCCGCACCGCCGCGCCCAATCGCATCCGCGCGGAGTCCGCTTCCGCAACCAGCATCTGCAGCTTCAGCGGCTGCACCTTATCCAGCCGGCCTAACTTCGTTGTAGTCGTGACGTACTCACCCACCGATACCGCCCGTTCGCTTAAGAATCCCGCGAACGGAGCCCGTACCACCGTGTCCGCCAGCGCCTTCCGCGCCAACCCCGTTTGTGCCCGCGCCGCCAGCAGCGTTGCCTTCGCGCCGTCGATCGCCCCGCTCCCTTGCGTCGCCTGGTTCTTTGCCGCCTCCAACTGCTCCTCGGCATTCGCCAGCCGCGCCTCCGCCATCCGCAGCGACGCCAGCGCACGGTCGTAACTCGACTTCGAAACATCTCCCGACTTCAGCAGGTTTGACGCTCGCGCCTCTTCCGTCTGCGCCAGCCGCAACTCCGCCCTTACCACCTCCAAAGCCGCCTTCGCCGACCGCACCTCCGGAACGGCCTCCACCCGCGTGCCGCTCAGCGACGCCTTTCCCAGCCGCGCCTCCGCCTGTGCCAGCGCGGCCTCGGCTTCTTTCTCCCTCCCCTCCGCTTCCCGCAGCCGCAGGCGCGGCCCTTCCGGATCCAGGATCATCACCGGAGCCCCCTGCGCCAGATACTGGCCAAGACTGGCCGGTGTCGCCACCACCAGCCCTTCCACCGGCGCAGTCAACGAAGAGGACTCCGCCGCCACCAAACTCCCCGACGCCTGGATCGTCTGTTCTTCGGCTCGCGCCACGGCCTCCACCGTCCTCACCGCCACCGGCGGACGCTTGTCCATAACAGGCTGCGCGGCCTTCTGCACCCCGCAGCCGCTCAACAGGGCACTGCCCAGCAATGCCATCCACACTCGCCAACTCGCTTCCTGTCTCATTTCTTTGCTGGCTCCTCCAGATGAATTCCGAACGCCGCCAAGGTTTGGCCGGTCGCCCGCAGTAACTCCGCCGTTGCCGAGTTGTACAACTCCCTCGCCTGAACCGTAAGTTGCCGCGACTCGGACAACTCGTTCTGGCGAATGTTCAGATTCAGATTGTTCGATTGCCCCTCCCGGTAGAGCCGGAACTCGCTCGCCAGCCGCTCCGCCGAGGCCGATTCCGCCAACTCCGCCGCCCGCATCCGCGCCTTCGCCGCCGACAAAGCGTCCAACGCCTGCCGTACCTCCAGCGCGATCTGGATCTTGAGCTGGCTTTGCAGAAGCTGCATCTGCCGCTCCGCCAGCCGGGCCTCCAGGAGCCGGCCCTCGGCGCCCCGGTTTCGCAGCGGCAGCTCGATCCGCAGACTCGCCGCGTACGTCGGAAACTGGTTCCCCCGGATCTGGCTCAGGCCGCTCCATGTGCTGCCCACCAGGCTGGCCGGCGGCTGCAGGTCGAACCCGGGAATGATCGCTAGCCCGGCGTCCTGGGGCCGTCCACTCAATCCCTGGCTGATGTAACTGAACTGCAGATCGGCGCGCGGCAAAGTATCGTTGCTTGCCAGTCCTACCCGCGCCTTCTGCGCCTCCAGCCGCTCCACCCAACCCCGCAGATCCGGCCGGCTTTCCCAGGCTCTTGCCGTTTGCTCTTCCAATCCGTCCCCCGGCGGCGCGGCCTCGCGATCCGCTGGATCAATCGAAGCCGCCAGCACCTCATCCTGCTCCGATGCCGCCAGTAGCAGCTTCAAAGCATTCTGGGCCTGCAACTCCGCTCCGCCGGCCTCCGCCAACGCCTCCTCGGCCCGCTGCAACTGCCCCCGCGCCCCATACACTTCCGCCGTCGCCTGCTCACCCTCGCCCACCAGCCGCTCCGTCGAGGCGAGCGAATCCGCCGCCGATGTCCGCGTCTGCCGCGCGGCCTCCAACCGTTGCCTTGCCCCCACCAGACGCCAGTACGCCACCACTACTCGCGACGCCCGCTCCAGCAGCCGGTTTTGCAACTCCCACCGCGACAAGCGCGACTCCCTCCGCCTCACCACAATCTCCGTCCGCTCCGCATCGGTCACGCGCCCCCGCAGCAACGGTATGTTCAGACCAAACCGCACCCGCGGCGTATAAAAGGGATTCAGAGCGAAAAACGGATTGGTGCTGGACTGCCGCAGGTTCTCGAACGAGCCATCGGCGCTGATGCCATTCCAGGGAAGCTTCTGTTGCAGCGACACCGATCCGCTCGCCACATGTTCGTCCACGCGCCCGTTCGGAGCTTCCAACACGGAACTGCTCGGACGCGACTCCCGCCGGAAGTCGCCGCCCAGCCGGATCACCGGGTCAAAGACTCCCCTCGCGGCCCGAAGCGCCGCGTCCGCCCGCTGCGTATAGATCCGCTCGGCGGCGACCTCCGGACTCCCCTCCATCGCCCGCTGTACCGCTTCCCTCAATGTCAAAGGCAGTCGCGGTGTCTGCGCGGATAAGACCATTGCCGCCGCGTGCAGAACTCCCAAAAATCTCCATCTCCGCAAGTGCGCCGTCCTCCTCTTTTCTGTGCCTGAACTGAGCATAAAGAGGATGCACCGCCGGATCCCGTGCCGGAAGTTTGGAATCAACCGAAGGGCGGCTCGGGCAGCGCAAGTCGCCGATTCCCTTAAGCCGCGACCGCACGACCGCCGCATGCGGCGCATCGACGCGTTCCACAATCCCCCCGCAAACTCCTGACTTTTGGCAGGGGCAATCCAACCGCACTCCAGTTAAGGTGGAAATAGGTTGCCACTATGATTGGGAAACCCGCAAATCTACTCCGTATCGCCGGAGCCTTGGCCTACGCCGTCACGGCGTGTCAATACCTGCTCGTCCGCCTCACCGGCAGTCCCGGCGAGCCCATCACCGTCCTCGAAGCGACTCTCGCCTCCCACATGACCCCCGCCGCCTTCCTCGTCGTTGAACAGGCATCCATCTGGCTACTGACCTTCCTGTTCTGGCACGGCACCACACCCAGCATCCAAACGGCCACCGATCGCCGCCGCATGACGTTCATCGGACTACAGGTACTGGTAGCCACCCTAAGCGCGGGGGATCTCTTGCCCCTCGTCGCCGCCCAGGTAGGACTGCTCCTGCCGGGCCGTATCGGGCAAGTCTGGATCGGCGCCCAAATGGCCTTGCAACTAATGGTCTGCACTCTGCTGCCTGGCGCCTTGGCTTGGATGCAGCCGGCTTTTGTTTCCCGGCTGGCCGGCGGCTACGCCACGCTTCTTCAATTCGTGTCCATCCCCATCTTTCACCTGCTCGCCTACAGCCTCGGCATGTTGGGCGCCGTCGAGGCCAGACAGCGCCAGGACCTGGTCCAGGCCCACAACACCGTTCTCGCCGCCAACACGGAGTTGCGCCGCCTCAATGCCGAACTCACGGCCACGCGGCAGATGGAGGCGCAATCGGCAAGAATCGCCGAGCGGATGACCATCGCCCGCGAAGTCCACGACGCCCTCGGCCATCACCTGGCCGCCCTCAGCGTTAATCTCCAACTGGCCACCCGCCTCGATGGCCCCCCGGCCCGCCGCGCCGTAGACGAAGCCTATCTGCTCGCCAGAATGCTGCTCAGCGAGATTCGCACCCTGGTCACCGATCTCAAGGAACTCGATGCCGCCAGCCTGCGCGAAGCCATCGAAACCATGGCCGCCAGCATCGTCCGCCCAACCATCACTATCGACTTCGACGACAGCTTGGGCCAGATCGGCGCGCTCCCCGGACACACCCTGTTTCGCTGCGCCCAGGAAGCCATCACCAACGCCGTTCGCCACGCCGAGGCCAACAACTTGTGGATTCGCATCGCCAGAACGGCCGGCGGCTATCAATTCCTCGCCCGCGACGACGGCCGCGGAGCCACCGACATCTTCTATGGCCACGGGTTGACCGGCATGCGCGAACGAGTCCAGGAACTCGGCGGCATGATGAAATGCGAAACCCGCGCTGGCTCCGGTTTCGTCGTCGAAGTGCATTTACCCAGCAAGGAGGCGGCGTGACCAAGCCTTCCCGTCCATGTCCAGGTTCGCGCGCAACGAGACTTCAGGAGAATCATGATCATGCAAAGTAACGTGGGAGTTATGCAGCCGTGCCCATCGCAGTGGGACTTTGTAGGCGACCCCAGCCTGCCCGTCCTCTGGGCCGCGGCGTGGCGCGGCAACACCGTGCAGTGTCTGTTCCATCGTGATGTAGACGCCGTTTGTCCGGCCTGTTCCACCGGCGAAGACCAGTGGGCCCTGTTGCATCGCACGGTGGCGTCGATGGCCGAGTTGCTCAATCGTTCCGACCGGATCGGCGCAACCCAGATGGTCGCCCTGATCCGCGAGCGCGAGATCCAACTCACCGCTATCAACGCCGGCGGACCCCTCCTGACCGTGGCTATACCGCCTGGCCCCGACGTGATCGCGGTGCAAGCCTGGATGGAGCGCTGGGCGGTGTTGAAGACCGGCCGTCATGCCTGGCCGGTCAGGGAAGGGAGCCTGTGATCCAAATCGTCTTCGCCGAGGACCAGACGATCGTCCGTCACGGCATTGTCAGCCTCCTCCATACCACCGAGGACATCCGCGTCGTGGCCGAAGCCGCCGACGGCGAAGAGGCGCTCGCCGCCATCCTCGCCCTCAAGCCCGACGTTGCCCTGCTCGACATCCGGATGCCCAAACGCACCGGCCTCGAAGTGCTTCAGGAACTCCATGCCCTCGGCGTCCCGACCCCGGCCGTCCTGCTGACTACCTTCGACGAGGACCCTCTGTTTCTGCAAGCCGTGCAGGCCGGCGCCAAGGGCTTCCTGCTCAAGGACGTTTCGGTGGAACGGCTCGCCGCCGCGCTCCGCATCGCCGCCGCCGGTGGGACGCTGCTCCGCCCGGCCATGACGGAACGGGTCGTTCGCGCCATCCAGGAAAAGGGCACTACCTTCGACTCCGCCTCCTTGCCCGACCGCCTCACCCCCCGCGAAGCGGATGTCCTCCGCCTCATCGCGGGAGGCTACAGCAACCGCGAGATCGCCGAGGTGCTCATCATGAGTGAGGGCTCCGTCAAGAACCACACCTCAAGCATCCTGTCTAAACTTGGCGCCCGCGACCGGACCAGGGCCGTCCTGCGCGGCATCGAGTTGGGATACGTATGACTGCCGCACCAACCGATTCCCAATGGCGCGTGAAGCTGGGTTTCGCCCTCGTCGCCGCCGGCTTGCTGGTACCGCTCACCATCCCGCTCGTTTGGGCAACGCCACTGTCGATTCCCGCCAAGGCGGCGCTCTCCACCTTCCTGGCGGTCGGCTTGCCGGAATTGCTACTACTCGCCGCACTCCCCGTACTCGGCAAGCGCCGGCTGCAATACGGGCTGACTTACGGCAAGCGGCGTCTTCGGAATCTCTGGCGAATGATTCGTGCCACGGCGGGTAGGAGCCTTTCTTCCCCGTAATCGCTGCGCCTGCACCCGCAACTACGATTAACGTCGCCGCCGCACGCCGATGCGCTCAGACCGCGATTACGGCAACCGCCACTCCCGATGCCGCCACCAGCCGCTGCATATCCTTCGGGTCACCCGTGAGAATCAGGGCATCGTGGCGAACGGCGGTTACAACTACTGCCGCATCCACCACATCGGAGGTTCTGCTCTTTCCAAGGAGGCGTCCCGCTTCGTGAGCGTCGGCTTCACCGAGTGCAATCACATCGCAACCGGCCAGGAATCGCCGGAGCTGTGCCTGCCGAGGGGACCGGCTCACCTGGGCCACCACAGGTGCGGGTACCGACGGAATCACCCCTAATTCCAATCTCGCCTTATGGTCTGCCCATGTCCTGCGGTCGCCTCGATCCGCTGCCACCAGAACCGCGGCGTCATAGACCACGATGCTCATGCCGGACGCCGGATCTTGCGCCCCGCTCGAAGTTGCGACCGCACTGTGCTCCGGGCCTCTTCCATCTCCTCCAGGCGGAAGGGCTCGTGCTGCTTCTCCCATTCAGCGATCGCCGCCAGGCCCGCTCTCCGCTGCAGCGTTTCCCGCGCGGCGGCAGTCATCCAAGCCGAGACGCTCACCCCTTCCCGCGCCGCCGCCGACAGAATGCCGGCGTGAACTTCAGGATCGACCGTGATGGCGAGCTTGGGAGAAGGGTTTCCGCGCGGCATATTAAGTATCATACCAAGGGAGGATACTTCTCCCCTGCGCCGGCCCAGCCTCACCCGGAAGACCGGACGCGTTTCCATATCCCGCGACTTCTTCGGAATCCCGGCGGCACTATATTGCCGTCGATCGTCCCGCCCCGCGCAGCCCGGATCCTGCGCGCCTGCTGCAAGTAGCGGCCGCTTCATGCGCCATATCAAATTGAGAAGTGTGGAAAACCCGCGGGCCGCCGCCATTCACGCTCATAGAGGCCTGAAATCCAGAGGCAACACAACAGGCGTACTCTCCTTGTATGCTGGGTCCATCCCTGCGCCGTCTTGCTACGTTAAGCTCGCTGTTATCTCTCGCAGCCTGCGGCGATTTGCCACGCACGCCGTCCAGCGCCCCTCCGGTGGAGGTCAGTTCCAGGCCTCGGCGAGAGCCGCCGCTTTCCGGCCGCACTGCCTCACCCATCGATTGGGAACAGAATGACGGCAAACCCCGGCAAGCCAGCGCGCAGGTCATCCGTCCGGACGTAACAAGTCCTCGTACTCTCGCCGAAACCACCTCCTGGATGAACTGGGCCCTGGACCAGTATGGCTCCCTCCCACAGGACGTGTTCAGCACTTCCGCTTCAAGCTTCGAGGGTTGCTCCATGACATGGACGACAACCCAATCTTTGGACATGGGCCAGATGGTCAATGAGAATATCTTCCGAATCAACCTCAAGGACATTGATATTTCTTATGGACTGGTTCATCCCACGGGCGATTCCGTGCGCATCTCCACGCAGCACTCGCCGGTGGGCCTACTGAAGCTGCAGGAGAGGTTTTGGAAGAAGGAAAACGGGCGCATGGTCACTCGCGCCCCGGACCGTTTCACGACGGAGCGCACCGCGGTCATTCCGATCAGTCGCGTCGACGGAATGCCGCTTCGATTCGGCACCGCCCTGGTTCATGCGGTGAAACTATGTGGTGGAACGGGCCGCATGCAATAGGGTGCCCTTTCCACGTAAATTCTAAGTGTCGGTTGGTGCCACGCCTCGGTTTGGCTCAACGGTCATTCCCAGCGTCAACGCAGGACCTTGCTATCGCTATGGCAGGAGGATCACCTTGAAGGCTGCAGGTTTGGTTTCCGTTGCCTGTTTGTTACTGGGAGGGCATGTTCCTCTTCTGCCTGCCCAGGATGAATTCCATTCTGGCGCGGGCAGCCGCTGTCAGGCCGCGCGCGATGCGGAGAAGCGCCTCCACCAGGCGAATTGGTTGAAGATCGCCAACGAACGTATCGAGGCCGGCAGTGAACGCGAACGCGCCATGATCTCCTGCCAGGGGGAGCAAAGCTGCTTCGATCGAGTGGCGAAGGCCCACGGAGCGCGGGAACGGCAGTTGCAGATGCAGGCGGAAACGGAGATCTCTCGCCATGCCCGGGCGGTTGCCGGGATCGACGCTGGCCCTTGCTCCGGCCCGAACCGTAGTCCCGCCGCACCGAAAGAGCCGTCGGTGCCGGGTCCTTCCGATCGGGACCGCCGGCCGGGAGGTGCGAATTCCCCGCGCCGGCCGGATCGGGGGAGTCCCCCGCCGCAGGCGAAGGACGCACCCCCGTCCACCCCCCGGAAAACCGTAACGGACCCTTCGAACCTGGCGGAGATCGGATGCCCCGAATTGCGTCGACTTGAAGGCGTCTGGTCTGCAGGTGGATCAATTCGTCAAAGGCCTCTCTCCCGGCAGCTATAACTGTTTCTTTTATGCCAAGACGTTTATAGAGGGCAGACTGCATCAACTCGAGGACTGGGAAAGGGCTCACGGCGAATCGTTTGCAGACAACGACTATATGGCCAGGCAAGTCTATGGCGTTGTTGCCTCCGGCATAAACATGCAATTCTTTAAAGCTCGGATAGGCGATATCCTCGCGGTCGAAGGCGATATGGACTTGTAACGGTTTTTGAGACAAACAGTTAAGAGTCGATAATCATCGAAAGGGAGATCGACTCGTGGCTGTATCACGAAGGAAGTTCAGTAAGGAAATGAAGATGGCCGCGCTGCAGCGGCTGGACGCCGGCGCCTCGGTGGCAGAAGTGGCGCGGGCCTTTGAGATGAATCCGAACCTGCTGCACCGCTGGCGTAAGGAGTTCCGCCAGGGACCTGGAAACGCATTCCCGGGGATGGGCAAGCGGCGCTGGGACGAGAGCAAGGTCGCGCAATTGGAGCGCAAGGTTGGCCAACAAGCCCTGGAAATCGATTTTTTAAAGGGGTGCTTGCAGCGAGTCGAGGAAGAGCGGATGCTGCAGGCTTTAAGTGGAAAGCCGCAACCTACGACTACATCCAAGAGCAAGTCGGGAAAGGCTCTGCGATGACGATCGAGCGGATGTGCGAGTTGGGCCAGGTAAGCCGTGCGGGCCTCTATCGGTTCGACCCGGAGCTAAAACCCGACGACCGGGATATGGATCTGCGCGATGAGATTCAACGGATCGCGCTGGAGTTTCCCTACTATGGGCGGCCGAGGATGGTGCGGGCGCTGCAGGAGCGGGGTTGGCAGGTGGGTCACCGGCGGGTGGCTCGCATCATGCGGGAGGATAACCTTCTGTGTCTGCGACGCCGCAAGTTCGTGATCGCGACCACGAATTCCAATCACGGCCACCGGGTGTACCCGAACTTGGCCAAGAGCATGACCCTGACGGGCATCAACCAGTTGTGGATCGCCGACATAACCTATATCCGGCTGGAGATCGAGTTTGTCTATTTGGCCGTGATTCTCGATGCGTTCTCACGCCGGGTGATCGGATGGGCATTGGATCGCACCTTTCTGGGATACACATTCTGCTACTGGGCCGACCTGAAAGGTCGGTCGTGGCGATATCTGAATGTGAGTCCGTCGGCGAAGTCGCTTAAGAGGGAACGGGAGAAGCTACATGAGATGACGGATCACCGGCATTGTCACCAGCCGCTACCGCTACTACTAAAGCAGATCAACCGGCATTTGAAAGGCTGGCGGAACTACTTCTGCTATGGCTATCCGGCGCAAGCTTTTGGCAAGATCGACTTCTATGTCCGAGGCCGTCTCAAGCAGCATTTGAGACGGCGCAGCCAGCGCCCTTACCGGCCACCGGAGGGGACCAGTTTCTACGCGCACCTGTACCGCTTGGGACTCGTGCGACTGCAAGCTGGGAACGCGCAACTGCCGGTGCATGCCTGCGACTAATGTGCTTCACGAGAGCCGGATGCCGGGAAATCCGCTTGTCCGGTTCGACGAGGGGAGGGTGGACCGTCAATGGAACTCCCTCCTACTCTACCGCGCGCAAAAACACGCCGCCTGTGCCAGCCAAGGTAGCAAAAGAACAGAATCGCGCGCAAAGCCGCAAAGCACGCGGAGAAGAGCGTTCTGGGCTTCTCTGCGCCTCTGAGCCCTCCGCGCGAAACATAACTACCCCCGTAAACCACGATCACAAGAGTTGTAAAAAAATCATCCGATTCTTTTCAATAATCTACAGCCCTCCGCCCCCGCCCAGCCCAAAATCCCCCTGCTACGCTCCAATCGGGATCAAACCCAATTAAGGAGCAACCCAAATGGCCACCGCAGCCCAGACCATCGCCAACCAGGCCAACGCCCAGCACTCCACCGGCCCTCGCACCGATGCCGGCAAAGCGTCCTCGTCGCAGAACGCCACCACCCACGGCCTGACCAGCAAGTACACCATCCTCCTCCCCGGTCAGGAAGAAGAGTTCGCCGCGTTCTCCGAAGCCCTGGATGCCGAGTTCCTGCCCGAGGGCGCCTACCAGATGATCCTCTTCAAGCAGATCCTCCACGCCGCCTGGAACATGGAGCGCTGCCGTAAAGCCGAATTCGATCTCCAGGCCGCCCTCGCCGATCCGAACACAGACATCCTCACCGTCCAGGACAACTACGCCCAACTCAAGCTCATTGGTCTCTATTACAGCCGTGCCGAGCGGTCCATGTCCCAGACCGCCCGCGAACTGCGCCCCCTCCAGACCGAGATCTTCTATCGTAACGAATCCGGCCTCCCGGACGACATCTCGCCGCTCGTCGAAACCAAGGCCGTCATCAAGGACCTCGTCTCCGAGCGCCTTCGCAATAATCAGGCCGACCTGACGCACGTCCGCGCGGTCCTCGAAGCCCCGCCGCCGCAACGGCCTACAATGCCCGCGGCCGCCCCCGCGCCGGCTCCGAAGCCCGCGCCCACGATTCCCGCCAAGCCGCCATCCCCGGCTGAAGCCATCGTCAAGTCCGTCAACCCGCTGCGCGTCGAGACCTCCAAAGAGATCCTCATCGCCTGCAACCTGAACAAGCGCTGAACTACGGAACTACTCAGCATCCCCCGGCCCTCAGCCCTTCCCCTCATCGGCTGATCGTCCGGCCCGTTCTTTGACATCCTCCTCACCGCCGGTCACAACCATGCGAGACGTGTCCCCCGGCGCTGCACGTGACAGCGCCGGGGGCGGCTATCGCCTGCCGGAAGCATCTACGCATCAAATGTGCGATGCTGTGAAGTATGAGAACTACATTGACCCTCGATCCCGACATCGTCGCCATGATCGAGTCCGTCGAGAAGCGCTCTAACGCTTCGCGCAAAGACGTTGTCAATCAGGCTCTACGCCGGGGCTTGCTCGCCATGCTCCAACCCCAGCAATCTTCCCGGACGCCTTTCCGAACACAAGCCAAATCGCTGGGGCGTTGCTCTCTTCCGGACGTCGATGACGTTGCCTCCGTTCTTGCTGCCATCGAGGGCGAGAACTTCCGATGATCCTGGTTGATGCCAACCTGCTCGTCTATGCCCGCGCGACAGGTTTGCCACAGCACGTAGCTGCTCACACTTGGCTGGATAAACAACTGAACGGGGAAGATCGCGTTGCCTTACCTTGGTCCAGCCTCTTAGCCTTTCTCCGGATCGTCACCAATGTCCGAATGTACGAGAAGCCCGACAGCATCCATGATGCATGGCAGCAGGTCGAGCAATGGCTCGAATGTCCGAACGTCTGGGTGCCGGAACCAGGAGATCGCCACCGAGCCATACTGGCTCGTCTATTAGCCCAAACCGGTGCGAGCGGAAATCTTGTCCCGGATGCTCATCTTGCCGCAATCGCAATCGAGCACGGACTCACCTTATGCTCCAGCGACGGCGATTTCGCCCGCTTTGAAGGACTGCGCTGGAACAATCCCCTCGCCCGCTAACCCCTACCCCGCCACCACCTCCACCACGCTCCGCCGCCCCATTTCCTCCGGCAGCTCATACCGCATCACCACTCGCGCCGCCGCCTTCCTCTTCCTTAACTCCACCCCGGCCTCGGCAATCTCCGCCTCCATATCCGGCCCCTTATACAACAACAACCGCGCCCCTTTCTTCAACGCCGGAGCAAACAGCGGGATCCCCTTCGCCAGCGGAGCCACCGCCCGCGCCGTCACAATATCCACCGTGTGCGACGACAGCCAGTCCTCGGCTCGCACCGGCTCCACATCCACATTCTCCAGCCCCAACTTCTCCACCACATCTTCCACGAATCGCGCCTTCTTCTGCGTCGATTCAATCAGCGTAAACTGCGTCTCCGGAAACACCACCGCCAGCGGAATCCCCGGAAACCCCGCGCCCGTCCCGGCATCCACCACGCGCCGAGCCCCCACGAACAGCGTCCACGGCATCAGGCAATCCACCACATGCTTGATCACCGCCTCGCGCTCTTCCACAATCCGCGTCAGGTTGAACTGCTCATTGATCTCGACAATCAAACCCAAATGCCGTGCGGCCTTCTCGACACACACCTCCCGATGCGGCAAATCCACGGGCAGCAACTCGGCTAACAGGCTTGCAAACGGCACATCCCTATGATGCCTCAGCCCCGCCCCACTAAAGGCATCTTCGTCGCCATGATCGTCATCCACTGCACGTTCGCCTCCAGCGGCAGATTCGCGATCTGCACCACCATGTTCGCCACGTGCTTCACATCCATCCGCGGCTCCACCTTCTTCGTCCCATCCGCCTGCATCACGCCGCTCTCAATGCGGTCCGTCATCTCCGTCGCCGCATTCCCAATATCGATCTGGCTGCACGCAATGTCGTACTTGCGCCCATCCAGAGAAAAGCACTTCGTAATCCCCGTCACCGCGTGCTTGGTCGCCGTATACGGCACATGATTCGGCCGCGGCGCAAACGCCGCAATCGACCCATTGTTAATGATCCGCCCGCCCCGCGGAACCTGCTCCTTCATCATCCGGAACGCCGCCTGCGCGCACAGAAACGTGCCCGTCAGGTTCACGTCCACAATCGCCTTCCACGTCTCATACGGCAGGTCCTCAATCGGAATCCCCGGCGCATTCAACCCCGCATTGTTGAACAGCACATCCAGCCGTCCGAATTCGTCCTTGATCCGCGCAAACAGCCCGTTCACCGCATCCGGTTGGCTTACGTCGCACACCATCGCCACCATCCGCCCACCGTCTGGCGCTGCCCTCGCCACGGTCTTATCCAACTCCGAAGCCCGCCGGCCGGCGATCACCACATCGTAACCACCGGCCTGCAATGCCAGCGCCGAAGCGCGCCCGATGCCGCTGCCGGCGCCGGTCACCAACGCTACTCGATTTGCCATCGTTAGAAAAGCACCTTCAATCCAAATTGAATCACGCGCGGCCACGCGAACTCGCCCGTCACCTGCCCGAACGCCGTGCTGGTTGGCGTCGTGTTCGGCGGCGTGAATTGCGGATGGTTCATCGCGTTGATCGCCTCGGCCCGGAACTGCACCTGCGCCCGCTCGTTGATCCGCGTATTCTTGATGAACGACAGGTCCCAGTTGTTCGGTCCATCCGCCCGAATCCCCGCAAACCGGCTGTTGAACCGCCGGACATTCGAAGCCAATTGCAGCCGCGGGTCGCGCTCAAAGCCGCTCGTGTTGAACCAGCGGTCCACCGTCTGCTGATTGGAAGGCAACTGCACATCCTTCAGACTCCCCCGGAAGATCACGTTGCCAAACGCCAGCGGCGCGCCGCTCTGTGCCGTGAAGATGCCCTGCACCTGCCACCCGCTCAGCAGCGTCGATACCACCCGGTTCTCCGGACCCACGAAAGTCCGCCCCTTCCCGAACGGCATCTCGTACAGGAACGTCAGCGTCGTCCGGTGCGGCCGGTCCTGGCTCGAGATCACCTCCTCGGGCAGAATGTCGAACGCGTTCAAATACGACGTCGCTTCCATCAGCTTCGAGAACGTATAGCTTAACGACGTCGATATGCCGTGCGACAGCCGCTTCTCCACTCGCACCTGCGCCGAGTGATACCACGAATACCCGTTGTTCTCATTCGCGCTCAGGCTGTTCAAATGCGGATACGGCCGCAGCAACTGCGCCCGCTGCACCGTCGTCCCCGCCAGATTCGTCTTCGGCAGCAGCGGATAGAACGGATTCGCCACCTGCGCGCTCAGGAAGTTGATCGCCCCATCATCGCGCACCGGAGACTTGCTCAGATACTGCTCCGGAATCGGATTCAAGTCGCGGTTGATCTGCATCCGCGTGCCGCGGTTGCCCACGTAAGACGCCTCAATCAGCGCCCGCCCCGGCAACTCCCGCTGCACCGCCACCTGCCACCGCTGCATGTACGACGACGTCGTATCGTTCTGGAAGAAGCTGACGTTCTGCCCCAGATTCGTGCTCAAGCCTCCGGCCGCGCCCAGCGGCTGCAGCAGCGTGCCCGGGAACGGATTCCGCAGCAGCGATTGGAACGTCAGCCCGTTATCCACCGACGACACCAGATCCGTCGACTGGCTAAACCCGGCCTGGTTCACATGCACGTTCACCACGCCCAGCGCGTCGAAGAACACCCCGTACCCGCCGCGAATCACCGTCTTCTCATTCAGCGAGTACGCAAACCCAAACCGCGGCATAAAGAAGTTCTGGTTGCTCTTCCACAACTCGCGCGGCTGCCCGTTCACGCCCGCGAAGTTCAACCCGCCCATCACCCGGAACTGGCTCACCGGCACCTCCGCGATCGGGCTGCGCGCGTAGTTGGCCTGCGCCTGCGCCTGAATCGGACTCGCCACCGTGTTGTCGAAGCCGCGAATGCTGCGGTTGAACCGCTCCGTCACCGGCGACGGCCGTTCATAACGCAAACCCATCGACAACGTCAGCTTCCGCGTCACCTTCCAATCGTTCTGCAGGAACAGCGCTGGCACCTTTGATTGCTCCGCATAGCTGTCCTGGATAACGAAGTTGCCCGACGTCGGCAGACCGTACAGGAATGCCGCCAGCGATTGCCCCATCGGCGCCGAGGGCGAGTTGTCCAGCGGCCCCCGCGTCCAAGTCGTATCGAAGTTCAACGTCCCGGCCGAGTTGCCGAAGTTGAACGTGTTCCTCCGGTAGACGCGATAGGCAAAACCATACCGCAGGGTGTGCGACCCCATCACCGACGTCGCATTGATCGCCGCCTCATGAATGTCCGTTGCCGTATTGTTGCGGGCATTCACGCCGCCCAATCCCGCGTAGCCCGCTGGATTGATGTTCGGCAGCTTCAAATAACGCGGATCCACGCCGTTGATCTGCCGGATGTAGTCCTGCGAGAAACCCAATCCCGCCAGATCCCAATCCAACTGGTACGGCGTGTTGCCCGTGATGAAGCGCGTCAACGTGTACCGCATGTTCAGCACCATGCCCGGCGACACCATATGCACATCGTCAAACCCGAACCCTTTGTTGTACCGGTAGAAGTTATCCCCAACGGCATTGTTGTGCTTGATGTTCTGCGGCCGCTGCAGGTCCGTGAAGTTCGTCCGCACGTAAAAACGGTTTTGCGCCGAAATGTTGTGGTCGATGCGAACAATGTGGTTCCAATAGGTGTCCTGCGAATTGCGCCCCCGCACGTAGTTATTCGTCCCGTCGCCGGCCCCGGGCTGGTTCGCCGGATCCCACAACTGCGCGATGTTTCTCGCGATCGGATCCATGCGGCTCGCCGGAATGATGTTGTTCGGCAGTGGCTGCCGGCTGAACCGCCCATTCCCCGCCGCCGCGATTGAATAGGGATCGTAGATCTGATACCGCGATCCATACGTGTTCAACAGCCCCGAGAAGTTGCCGCCCCGCTCCGCCGCGTTGGGCACCGACTCCACAATGAACGGCGAGGGATCAAAGCTCCAGATCCCCTCATACCCGTACATGAAGAAGGTCCGGTTCTTCCCGTCATATAGCTTCGGAATCTTCACCGGCCCGCTCACGCTCCCGCCATACCGGTACAGCCGGAACTGCGGCTTGCCCGACCGCAGCCGGAAGAAGCGATCCGCGTTCAACACGGGGTTCTGGATAAACCCGTAAACCTGCCCGTGCAGCGAGTTCGTCCCCGACTTCAAGCTCATGTTGATCGATGCCCCGCCCATAAAGCCCGACGAAGCATCGAACGTTGCTGCCTGCACCTTGAATTCCTCCACCACGCCCGGCGGCGGCGAATACGCCACCTGCGTGCCCTGCATGTTCGGCGCGCCGTCCATCATGAATTGGTTGCTGCCGGACCGCGTGCCGTCAATCGACATCGTCGACGGCGAACTCGTATCGAACGGCCGCACATAGCCCGCCGATTCCGGCGTGAAGATCACCCCCGGAGCCAGCGTCGCCATTGTTAACACCATGCCATCCTTCAACGGCAGTTCCAGAATGGTCTTGCTGTCAACGACAAATCCAATCGAGGTCGACGAAGTATCCAGCAGCGGCGTCGCGCTCGTCACTTCCACCACCTGCGACGCCTGCCCCAACTCCAGCGCCACATTGATCGTCACCTGATCGTTCACGCGCACTTGGATGCCGCTGCGCGTCGCGGTCTTGAAGCCCTGGCCTTCCACCTTCACTGTGTAGTTGCCGGGCACCAGCAGCGGGAAAATATAGTCCCCGGTGCTGTTGGTCTTCGAGTTCAGCCGGATACCCGTATCGACATTCAGCGCCTCCACACTGGCGCCGGCGATCACGGCTTCGGTCTGGTCGGTAACTCTTCCCAGAAGAGTCCCGCGGGATTCCTGCGCGATGCCCGCCACCGGCAGACACACCACAAGCGTTAGAAACAACAAGGTCCTATTCACTGAGCCCTCCCAGGAGGCGTTTCTTTATCGGTTCAGTCGAGTCGATTGATGCGCGGCCATTTGCCACTGGCCGCTATTCTCCACATACACCTGCAACGTGCGAACACGGAAGCTGTCGCGGCCCACCATCTTTACATCCACAAACGCCGTGAGCACGGCAGCCTTCCCGTACGAAACCACTTTCCAATCGGAAAACGTAAAGCTCTCATACCGCGCCGGACCCGTCGCCACCGCGCGAATGTATTCCTGTTTGTTCTGCAACTGCCCGCCCGCATGGGCGTACTGCAGATCGTCGGCCAGATAGCGCTGCAATGCCGCCGCGTCCTGCTTCACGGCGCCCTGCGTCCAACCCTCCGCCGCTTCCTTCACCCCGTCCTGGGGGCCGGCGGCATACGCAGCCATCGTCAATGTCACTGCAAGAAAAAGGGCACGCATGGCTTCTATCCTTTGCGAAGTCTTTCGGCCAGATCCGTCTTCCCACCCACATCGGTCAACCGGAAATCGCGGCCGTTATACGGATACGTCAGCTTCAAATGATCCAACCCCAGCAGCGCGAGGATGCTGGCATGCAGATCGTGCAGATGCACCGGATCCTTCACGGCACGCAGCCCGAGTTCATCCGTCCCGCCGATCACCTGCCCGCCCTTCACGCCGCCGCCGGCCATCCAGATCGTGAACCCATACGGATTGTGATCCCGGCCCGCCGCGCCGCCTTGCCCGCCATCGGACGTTGGACTGCGGCCAAATTCGCCGCCCCATATGACTAACGTGTCGTCCAACAGCCCGCGCGACTTCAAGTCCGTCAACAGCCCGGCCACGGCCCTATCGGTCTGCGCGGCTTTCGCGGCATGGTTCTTATCGCAGTCGATATGCCCGTCCCAATCGGTGGCATTCATGCCGTTCCCGGACCACACCTGCACGAACCGCACGCCGCGCTCCACCAGCCGCCGCGCCAGCAAACAGCGCCCGCCAAAATCGGCGCTCACCGGATCGTCCAACCCATACAGCTTCTTGGTCGCATCCGACTCGCTGCTGATGTCCGTCGCTTCGGGCGCCGCCATCTGCATCCGAAAAGCCAGCTCATAGGAAGACAGCCGCGCACTCAACTCCGAATCGCCGTTGCGAGCCTCCAGATGCTGCTGGTTGAACGTCTTCAAAGTTTGCAGCAGATCCTTCTGTTCGTCCGCGGTCATGCCCGTCGAGGGCCGCAGATTCAGAATCGGATTCCGCCCCGGCCGGAACGACGTCCCTTGGAACTCCGCGGGCAGAAAACCCTGGCCATACACCGCCGGACCCGACCGCACCCCGCCTTCCAGCAACACTACAAAGCCCGGCAGGTTCTGGTTCTCCGAGCCCAACCCATATAGGATCCACGACCCCAAACTCGGCCGCCCAATCCGTGGCCAGCCGTTGTTGATCAGGAACTGCGCCTGCGAATGCGTAAACCCTTCGTGATAGCAGGAGCGAATCACCGCCAGATCATCGGCGCACTTCGCCGAATGCGGCAGCAGGTTCGACACCTCCAGTCCCGACTGCCCATGCTTCGCGAACTGCCATGCCGACCCCAGAATCACCTGCTCACTGAACTTGCCGTTCTGGAAGTCTTCATTGCCGAAGCTCGCCGGTGGATGCTTGCCATGCAGCTTCTGCAACAGCGGCTTCGGGTCGAACGTATCCACCTGGCTTGGGCCGCCCTGCATGAATAGCGAGATCACCCGCTTGGCCGTAGCCGGTAACGTGGCCGCCTGGGGCGCACGCCCGCCTTCTCCCGCCAGCAGATCCGCCGCCGCTAGCCATCCGATCCCTAAGCCGGCACTCTGCAGAAAGCGCCGCCGCGATGCTCCATCAATCGGCATACAGAAACTCGCTCATGTTGAATACCAGCAGGCACAGCCGCTCCAGCGAATTGCGCTCCAGATACGCCAGCGCCGTCGTTCGTTCCTCGTCACGGGGCGTTCGTCCTAATGCCATGCGCCACGCCCACTCCACCCGCGCGCCCTTATCCTCGCCGGCCTTTCCGGCCACACGCGCCGCGAAGCGCTTCGCCTGCGTCGCACTGAACTCGCTGTTCATCAACGCCAGTGCCTGCGGGGCCACCGTCGACCGCTCCCGACGCGCGCAACTCGCCGCCGAATCCGGCGCATCGAAGATCTGCAACAGCGGTAGCGTTAACGACCGCTTCATCTGCAGGTACACACTGCGCCGGTTATGTTCCGCCGGATCCGGATGCGCTGGCCACAACTCCGGCATCCGCGCCGCCAGAATCTCTTCCTTCGTTAGCGGCGGAATGATGCCCACGCCGCCCATCTTCAGATTCAGCGACCCCGCCACCGCCAGCACCGTGTCACGCATCGCATCGCCATCCAGCCGCCGCCGGTTCATGCGGCTCAGATAGTAGTTCGCCGGGTCCTTCTCCAGCGCATCCTTGCTGGCGACGCTCGAAGCCCGGTACGTCTGCGACAGCATCAGTAGCCGGTGCATCTTCTTGATGCTCCAGCCCTGCTGCACGAACTCCGTCGCCAGCCAGTCCAGCAACTCCGGATGCGTGGGCGCGTCGCCCTGCCGCCCGAAGTCGTTTGGCGTCCGCACCAGGCCCTCGCCGAAGTGCCCCTGCCAGATGCGGTTCACCATCACCCGCGCCGTCAGCGGATGCTCCGCATCGGTCAGCCATAACGCCAGCGCCTTGCGCCGCTTTGGAATGAACTCGTACGTATCCGGCTCAACGATCTTCGGCCCGGGCAATGCCGCCGGAAACCCGGGCTCTACCTTCTCGCCCTTGTTCTTCCAATCGCCCTTGATCAGGATGTGCGTCGGTGGCACCGATTCGTCATGCCCCAGCACATGCGCCGTCTGCGGGCGCTCGGGAGCCCGCAGATATGCCTCGCCCAGCTTCTGCAGCATGGCCGCCCTTGCCGGATCAGGAGCCACCGGTGGCGGAGGTGGCGCATCGCCTTCCTCAGCCGGCTTCGGAGGCGCGCCCGCTCCGCCACGAGCCGAACCCCTGGCCCTATTCCCCCGAGCCATGCGCTTGGTCGCCTCGGCATGCGCCAATAACGGGAAACTGCGCGTGCTTGTCTGCACATCGAACAGGCTGCCCAGCGGGATTTCGCGCTCCGTGCTGCCGGAGAACATCGCCGCCATCTTGTAGTAATCCTTCTGCGTGAATGGGTCGAACTTATGGTCGTGACAGCGCGCGCAGCCTACCGTCAACCCCAGAAACGCCGCGCCGATCGTATCAACCGCTTCGGCCTGCCACTCGGCCCGGAACTGATCGCCGTAATAGGTGTACTCGATCGGGAATGAGCCAATCGTAAACAGCGCCGTCCCGATGCGCCGCTTCAGATTGATCTCCTTCTCCTTCGGCAGCTTCGACGTACCTTCCAGATCGGTGCTCGTCGACCACAACTCATCCGCCGCCACCTGCTCCTGCAGGAACGTATGGTAAGGCTTATCGTTGTTGAAGCTTTCAATGACGTAGTCGCGATAGCGCCATGCGCTGACGAAGAAGTGATCCGTCTCAAAGCCCGACGTATCGGCGTAGCGCACCAGGTCCAGCCAATACCGGCCCCAGCGCTCCCCATAGCGAGGCGATTCCAGCAGCTTGTCGACCAACTTCGCCCAAGCATCCGGCGAGCTGTCTTTGAGGAACTCATCCACCTGCTCCGGCGTTGGCGGCAACCCATGTAGATCGAAGTAGGCGCGCCGCACCAGCGTGCTCCTGTCGGCATCACCTACTTGCTGCAGTCCCTTTTCCTTCAGCTTCGCCAGCACGAACGCGTCGACGGGATTAGCACTGCCAGCGGGCACCGGCGGCCGCACCGGCTTCTTAAAGGACCACCACACCGCATCCACCTTGGCCTTGCTGTCAAACGCAGCACCGGCGTCAATCCATTTCTGAATCGTCTGGATCTCGGCGGCCGTCAAACTGGCCTTGCCGGGCGGCATCTTAAGGTTGCCTTGTCCTTGAATGGCTTGGAACAGCAGGCTCTCGGCGGCCTTGCCCGGCACCACGCCAGGCCCACGTTTGCCGCCTTTCAGAAGCGATTCACGGGATCGCAGATCGAGGCCGGACATCTGCGTGGCCCCGTGGCAGACCACGCATTTAGAAGAGAGGATGGCCTGCGCGGAAGGGGATTGGGCGGAGAGAAGGGACGGGAGTAGGGCGGCGAGCGGGCCAACAAGGGTGAGGGGTGACCTCATGAGGAGGGATCATATCATGATTATCAATAATCCCGCTCGCCCCCCTCTCCCTGCTACCTCGGAACCGCCACGAACCACGTCGATCCGCCCCGGCTCACTTCCAACAGCACCGGCTTGTCCGGCGTCCCGCTCACCTGGGCACGCAGCGCCTCGATCCCGCTCACCGGCTTCCGGTTCGCCGCCAGGATCACATCCCCCGGCTGCAACCCGGCCTGCGCGCTCGCGCTCTCCGGATTGACGTCCGTCACCACCAGCCCATCGCGCTCGGCCAACACCGCGCCTGACAGCAATTCCCCCGCCTCCACCGTGGCATCTGCATCCACAGGCTTCGGCGCCTCCCCCAACTTCACCGGGATCACCGTCTCTTCGCCTTCCCTCGCCACGGTCAACTGCAGCGTGGTGTGCGGGCGGGCCTGGGCGGCGTACAACTGCATGCGGCGGAAGTCGCGCAGCACGCGGCCGTTGATCGCCACCACCACGTCGCCACGCACGAGCCCAGCCTTCGCCGCCGGGCTGTCGGGCGCCACATCGCTGATCAGTGCCGCCCCGCGGGTCACACCCAGCGCCTGCTGTAACCCGTCCGTCATCGACTGTAGACCCACTCCCAGATATCCGCGCGACACCCGGCCATTCACCACCAGGTCACTCATCACCTGCCGTGCCGTGTTCGAGGGCAGCGCCAGTCCCACCCCGCTGCTGCCGCCCGACGGCGAGATGATGGCCGTATTGATGCCGATCATCTGCCCGTTGGTGTTCAGCAGCGGTCCGCCGGAGTTGCCGGGGTTGATGGCGGCGTCGGTCTGGATATAGTCGCCTTCGGCCTTCGCACTGATGATGCCCAGCGTCACCGTGGTGCCCACGCCGAAGGGATTGCCCACCGCCAGGGCGTAGTCGCCGATACGGACGCGGTCACTATTAGCGAACTCGATGCTCCGCAGCCCGCTGGCTTCCACCTTCAACACCGCCACATCCGTCGGCCCATCGGAGGCGACCACCTTCGCGGGCAGCTCCTTATCGTCATGGAACTGCACCACAACTTTAGAGGCGCCGTCGACGACATGCCGGTTGGTGAGGAGGTAACCATCGGCCGAGACGACGACGCCCGAGCCTTCGCTCTGCGATTTGCCATTCGCTCCCGGCGCGGTCACCAGGAGACGAACCACACTCGGCAGCGTCCGTTCGACGATGTCGGCAAAGCCGCCCTCGGCCACCAGGGGAGGCGTGATGCGGGAGGCGGCCGGGGCGTGGGTCGTCAAACCGGTTGCCAACAGCAGAATCGCGATGTGTGTCTTGCGGCTCATGATTGTGAGATGGATCCGCCTCTGGAACGGTTGGTTAAGCCTTCGTTAAGCTGTCGTAACTTTCGTTAAGGTATTAAGCTGTACGAGCGCTGCCTTTCAACCCGTGATTCAACATGTTCGACATGTTAGACTCGCGCCCATGCAGCTTCCCCTGCCACGAAAAAGCAGCAATGTTTCCCGCGCTTTCGCGGTATTTTTGTTTACCGGTGCCGCGTGGGCCGCCAGCCCGCATGTCGACACCCATCTTGCTCTCGGAGACTCCATCACCTTCGGTCTCGACCCGGCTCGGCTACTTGGGCCCGCCCCCTATCCGAATACCTTCACGTGAACTATACGGGGTCTCAAATGGCCTATGCCCTGGAAACCATCAAGACCAACAAGAAGCTCGACCTCATTACGCTGAGTATCGGCGCGAACGACCTGTTGCTCCTGGCTGCCGTCTGCCCTCCGGGACCGGGCTTCGCGGAATGCGCCGCTGGCCAGTTGCCCGCCGTTCTGACCCGCTATGGCCAGAACCTCGGGACCATCTTGGCCGCCATCCGACAGGGCGGCTATACAGGTAAGATCGTGCTGGTCAAGCTTTTCGCTCCCGATACCCAGCCCATCACTCACCTCGCTGTCCAAACCTTAAACACCGCGATGCACGCCGTAGGGACGGCCTTTGGAGCGACGTTCGCCGACGGCTACACTGCCTTCCTACAGGCCGCCGCGCCGTACGGTGGCGACCCCTGCGCCGCCGGCCTGCTGGTTCGCGCTTCCCCCACCACCTGCGGCCAGCACCCCTCGCTGAGGGGCCAGCAAGTGCTAGCCAACGCCATCCTGGCCGACCCCACCATCAACTAAAGTGGGGCAGACCTTCAGGTCTGCACACGGCCTCCAGGCCGTGCCTTGTCCGCAGCCCTGGACACGGCCACACCCATCCTCCCCCCGCCGGTTTAGCATAGAGAGTATCTCGCCATGCGCTGGATACTCTCCGCCCTCCTAGCCTCCCTCCCGGCGTTCGCCGCCGCCGGCGCCCCGGCGCTCCTCACCCAGAAGTGCGCCAAGTGTCACGGAGCGGGCGCGCAGCTTTCCGGCCTCGACGTTACCTCCCGCACCGGCTTGCTGAAGGGCGGTAAGCACGGCCCAGCTATCGTCCCCGGCGACTCCGCCAAGAGCCACCTCTTCCAACTCGTCAGCGAAGGCAAGATGCCCCCCGGCGGTCGTCTCGACCCCACCGAAGTCGCTACCCTCAAATCCTGGATCGACGCCGGCGCCGCGATGGCCGATTCGGCAACCTCCGCCAAACCCAAGCGCTCCTGGTGGGCCTTCGAAGCCCCTCGGAAAACCCCAGGCTTCGAATCCATTGACGCCTTCCTGCTCGCCAAGCTGAAGGAAAAGGGTCTCGCCTACAACCCCAAGGCCGACCACCGCACCCTCATCCGCCGCCTCTACTTCGATCTCACCGGCCTGCCTCCGAAGTCCGAAGACTACAACCAGTCGTATGAAGCGGCGGTGGATAAGCTCCTCGCCTCGCCGCAGTATGGCGAACGCTGGGGACGCCACTGGCTCGACGTCGTCCGCTTTGGCGAGACCGATGGCGGCGAACACAACTACGAGCGCTTTAACGCCTGGCCCTATCGCGATTGGGTCATCCACTCCATCAACGCCGACAAGCCCTATACCGACTTTATCCGCGAACAACTCGCCGGCGACATCCTCTTCCCGCAAGACCCCAAGAAGGTAGCCGCTACCGGCTTCCTGGTCGCGGGGCCCTGGGATTCCGTCAGCGCCGTCCTCAATAAGGATGAGGCGCTGCGCGAGCAGGCCCGCTACGACGAGCTCGACGACATGGTCACCACCACCGCGCACAGCTTCCTGGCCATGACGGTGAACTGCGCCCGCTGCCATGACCATAAGTTCGACCCCATCCCCACCCGCGACTACTACCGCATGACGGCCTTCTTCAACGCCGTAGGCTTTGGCGAACGCGAAGTCGGCACCGAAGAAGCGCGCGCCGCCCGCGAGGCTTACCTGAAGCCGCTGCGCAAACAGATGGAGGGGATCAGGGCGCGTTTTAGCGACATCGAAGATCCGGTGCGTGCCCGCTTACTGCTCGCCAAGATGAAGGACTTCGACCGACAGCGGGCCGCCGAACCGCGCCGCATTCCCGTCAACCCCGTCTTCAATCGCAACGTATTTCAAACTGTCACGGCGAAGCAGTTCCGCTTCGTGGTCACCGGCAACAATGGCAAGGCTTCGCCGAAGCTGGCGTACGTCGAACTGCTGCCCGCCGGCAGGCGCATCGACAACTGGACCGGCACCGCCGCCGCCAGTTCCGATCAGCCGCAAGTACTGACCATCGATTTGGACGCGCCCGCCGCGGTCTCCGAGATCCGCTTCGCCAGCGACCCCGTTCGCGGCTCGGCTACCGGCTCGGTGACGGTGTACCGCTTCGAAGCCGATGGCAAGGAAGTCGCATCATCGATGGACCACGTTAACCGCAATGAGGTGGACGTGCCGTCGGTGAGCGAGGAAGAAGTCGTGGCACAACTCAGCGCCGATGCCCGCACCAAACGCGAAGCGGTGCTCGCCGAGATCAAGGCCGTACAGCAGCAGATGAACCAGGCGCCGCCGGTCTCGATACTGTATGCCGCCAAGCCGCGGGATCCCGAGAAGTCCTTCCTGCTGGAGCGTGGCAACGTTCGCCGTAAGACCGAAGAGCTGACGCCGGGTATCCTCAGCGCCATCGGCGGCGATCTACCCGCCACGGCAACGTCCGCCGAGCGCCGCCTGGCCTTAGCCAATTGGATCGCCGACAAGCGCAATCCGCTTACCGCCCGTGTGATGGTGAACCGCATCTGGCAGGGCCACTTCGGCACGGGCATCGTCGGCACGCCCAGCGACTTCGGCATCAATGGCGACCGGCCTTCCCACCCGGAGTTGCTCGATCATCTCGCCATTGGCTTTATGGAGAGCGGCTGGAGCATGAAGTGGCTGCACCGCCAGATCGTGATGACGGAGGCGTATCGTCAAACCTCCGCGATGAACGAGAAGGCGCATGCCGTGGATGCCGGCAATCGCCTGCTGTGGCACATGCCGCTGAAGCGCATGGATGCCGAGATGCTTCGCGATTCCATGCTCGCCGTTACCGGCAACCTGAGCCTGCAAGCCGGCGGCCCCAGCTACCTGCTGCAGAAGAAGGGCGGCGGCGGATCGTACATCTATGCGGCGCTCAACAATGATGGTCCCGAGGTGTGGCGCCGGGCCGTGTACCGCTTCGTCGTGCGCGGTGGCGAGCGCATCATGATGGACAGCTTCGACTGTCCCGATCCGTCGGTGGCCACGCCGCAGAGGGCCGTGTCGAACACGCCCGTGCAGGCGCTCACGATGATGAACCATGAGTTCGTTATCAAGCAGGCGGGCCTGTTCGCCAAGCGACTGGAGAGCGAAGCCGCCACGCCCGAAGCACGCGTGCAGCGTGCTTATTCGTTGTTGTTCGGAAGAGAAGCGACGGCCAGCGAAGTCGCCCGCGCCAACCGCTTCCTAGCCAAACAAAGCCTCACCGCCTTCTGCCGTGCCCTATTCAATTCCAATGAGTTCCTCTATGTGCCGTGAGACCAACCGCAAACCAACACGACGCGAACTGCTGTGGGAGATCGGCGGCGGCCTGGCCGGTCTGGCCTTGGCGCAGATGGAGGCCAAAGCCGCGCCCACCGGCACGCATCACACGCCCAAGGCCGAGCACCTGATCATGATCTCGCTGCCCGGCGGCATCAGCCACATCGACACGTTCGACTATAAGCCGGAGCTTGCCAAGCATCACGGCAAAGAGACGCAGGGCGCCAACACCATCAAGCCCTTCTTCGGCAAGCGCGGCACGGTGATGAAGAGCCCCTGGGCCTTCCAGCAGTACGGGCAAAGCGGCCAGTGGGTATCGGACATGCTGCCGCACCTGGCCAAGCGCGTGGACGACATCACGTTCCTGCACGGCATGGTGTCGCGCAGCAACGCACATGGGCCCGCGATCTTCCAAATGTCCACTGGCTTCATCTTCCAGGGCTTTCCTTCGGTAGGCTCGTGGATCAGCTATGGGCTGGGGCCAGGGAATGAGAATCTGCCGTCGTTCGTGGTGTTGCCCGATCCGCGTGGCTTACCGCCCTGCGGCGTGGCGAATTGGGGCAATGGCTTCCTGCCCGCGGCGCACCAGGGCGTGATCTTTGGCGAAGAGAAGACCCCAATCGCCGACCTGCGCCCGCCCGCTTCCATCAGCGAGATGGAGCAGGCCGCCACCTACGATCTGCTGACCGAATTGAACGAAGAGCACCTCAAGCAGAACCCTGGCGAGGATGCTCTGGTCGCCCGCATCAAGGCCTATCAGCTTGCGGCTCGCATGCAGGTGACGGCTCCGGAGGTGACCAGCATCGCCGGTGAGAGCGAAGCGACGAAGGCCAGCTATGGGCTGAATGATCCAGTGACGCGGCCTTTCGGCTACAACTGCCTGCTGGCGCGGCGGCTGGTCGAGAAGGGCGTGCGCTGCGTGCAGTTGTTCAATGGCGGCCACTTCGGCGCGCCGCGAGTCAACTGGGATGCCCATGAAGACCTGGTGGCGAATCACAGCAAGAACGCGCGGGTGCTGGATCAGCCGGTAGCGGCGCTGCTGGCGGACTTGAAGCAGCGCGGACTGCTGGCGAAGACGCTGGTTGTGTTCACCACCGAGTTTGGGCGCCTGCCCATCAGCGAAGGCTTGGGCGAAGGCGGCCGCGATCATAACCCCGAAGGCTATACCAGCTTCATGGTGGGCGCCGGACTGAAGCCCGGTATGTCTTTCGGGTCCACCGACGAGCTGGGCTACAAGGCGGAGAAGCCCATCACGGTGTACGATCTGCATGCGACCCTGCTGCACCTCATGGGCATCGACCATACGCGGCTGACGTTCTATCACAACGGCCTGAATCGCCGGTTGACCGACGTGCATGGCCACGTGATCCGCGAGATCCTGGCCTGATGCTGGTTTTGCTGCGAGGGCTGCCGGGCAGCGGCAAAAGCACGCTCGCCCGAGCCCTGGCGGCAGCGCTTCCGGCTGTCGTGCTGGATAAGGATGTAGTGCGGGCGGCGTTGTTTCCTGACGGCACGGTGGAGTATTCCAGCGACCAGGATGATCTGGTGATCGACGCGATGCTACTGGCCGCAGCGTGGCATTTGCCGAAACGCAGCCTGATCCTGGATGGGCGTCCGCATGGACGCGTGGCGCAGGTGGAGCGGGTGCGGCGGTTCTGTGAAGAGTGTGAGGCGCGGTTGGTGATTGTGGAGTGCGAGTGCCCGGTGGATGTGGCGATCGCCAGGGTGGAAGCCGCGCCGGGCCACTTGGCGGGGAATCGTAATAGGGAACTGGTGGAACGCATTGCGGCGAGTTGGGAGCCGCTGCCTTGGCCGGTGGTGCCGGTGGATATGACCGGGCCGTTGGATGCCGCTGTCTCCGCCGTTGTTAGGCAGTGCCGCCAGCTAGCTGCTGCATCGCCGTAAGGATCAACGGATCTCGCGCAAAGGTAGCAGCCTCTCCGCCGGTTGGGTCCGCGGCTCACTTTCGGATCCAGTTCGGCTGGTTGCCGCGCCCGGTGATCACCAGTTCACCCCGCCGCGGAGCCACGCGCCTGCGGTATTGTGTAAAGTCATCATGCCCCGCCTCGTGTTCCTCTGCCTCCTTGCCCTGTCCGCCGCCGCCCAGGACCGCATCGGCACCGTCCAGGTCCGCGTCTCCACGGATCATGCCGACTGGCGCTACCAGCCCGGCCAGCCGGTGAAGTTCCGCATCGCCGCCGTCCAGGATGGCCATCCGCTAACCGGGGCGAAGGTCACCTATCGCATCGGTCCGGAGATGATGCCGCCGAAGATCGACCAGACCTCCACGCTCACCGGCGACGCCCTCACCGTGGATGGCGGCACCATGCATGAGCCCGGTTTCCTGCGTTGCATCGCCACGGTGGAGTGGAACGGCAAAACCTATCGCGGTCTGGCCACCGCGGCATTCCAACCGGAGAAGCTGCAGCCCACCCAGCAGAACCCCCAAGACTTCGATGCCTTTTGGGCGGCGGGCAAAGCAGCGCTCGCCAAGCTGCCGGTGGATGCCAAAGTCACGCCGCTACCCGACTATGGCAACGCCGGCGCCGATTGCTATCACGTGAATCTGCAGAATGTGGGCGTAGGCGCGGCGCCGTCGCGGTTCTATGGCGTGCTGTGCGAACCGAAGGCTCCGGGCAAGTATCCGGCGCTGCTCAGCGTGCCCGGCGCCGGCGTGCGCGCTTATCGTGGCTTGGCGGAAATGGCCGCGAAGGGGGTGATCGCGTTGCAGGTGGGCATTCACGGCATCCCTGTCACCCTGGATGCTTCGGTCTACGAGTCGCTGGGGGCGGGCGCCCTCGCGGGATACAACACCTTCGGACTGGACAACCGCGACCGCTACTACTATCGCCGCGTCTATCTTGGTTGCGTGCGCGCCAACGACTTTCTGGTCAGCCATCCGAAATGGGATGGGACGAATCTCGCGGTAACGGGCGGGAGTCAGGGTGGCGCGCTGTCGATTGTCACCGCCGGGCTCGACCCGCGAGTGCGCGGTCTGGCCGCCTACTACCCGGCGCTATCGGACGTCACCGGCTATATCCATAACCGTGCCGGGGGCTGGCCGCACATGTTCCGCGCCAGCGAAGGGCTGGCGCACCGCCTGCCGGAGAAGATCGAAACCTCGCGCTACTACGATGTGGTCAACTTCGCGCGCCGCGTCAAAGTGCCTGGCCTGTATACGTGGGGCTTCAACGACGAAACCTGCCCGCCCACGTCCATGTATGCCGCCTATAACGTGATTCCCGCGCAGAAGAAGCTGCTGCTTGCCCTGGAGACCGGCCATAACAACGTGCCGGAGCAGGTGGCCGCGGTCAACGACTGGCTGCTGGCGTTCCTGAAAGGCAAGTAGCGGCCTTATTCGGCGGCCACCGCGCGGCGCAGCGAGAAGGGCGGGCTCGCGTGGCAGTGCTGGCACACCGTGGTCTGCAGCGCGCGGTCGATCTTGTGTCTCGTGGCGTTGAAGGGCGCCATCTCCGCGTGGCAACCCGTGCAGTTCAGCTTGCGCGCCAGCACAAGTTTGTGGACATTCTCAAAGTGCCAGTAGCCTTGGCGCGAGGTCTTCACCAGCTCCGGAACATTGTGGCAGCCGTTGCAGGTCCCGGCTAACTTCGGATGCGCGGCGGGCGGCGTTAAGCGCAGCGCCACCGTAGGAGCAGGCGCGGGCTTGCTCTTGATCCCCGCGGCCACGGTCCTGGCAGCCACGCGGCCCATCAGGATAGCGGGCCCCAGGAAGGTGCCTTCCATGCCGTTGCGTCCATTCAAGCCGCCGAAGCCGGTGGCCTCGCCCGCCGCCAGCAGGCCCGGAACGGCGTGACCGTTGCTATCCAACACCCGGCAAGACGTATCGACGCGAATGCCGCCCATACTCTTGCGGATGAGGATGTACATCGGAGCGGCGTAGAACGGAGGCTTCTCAATCTTGCGAATGGGAATCACGAAGCCGCCCCGCTGCGGCACCTTCGGACCGAAGCGTTGGAAATCAAGGTCCTCGCCGGCGTCCACCAGGGCGTTGTAACGCTCGACGGTGGTACGCAACGCATCCGCCGGCAGTCCAGCATTCCGCGCGAGTTCGTCGATCGAATCCCCCTTCGCCAGCAGTCCTGGATAGTTCAGCACTTCCTCAATCCGATCCTGGGCGAAGCCTGCGTGTACGATCCGGAATCCCTGGCGGCCACTGGCATCCATGACGGCCCAGAAGCGCGCCGGATCCTGCGCCGCGATCTGCGGAATCGTCACCCGTGGCTCATGCTGCTCCAAGGTAAATCGCTTGCCCCGCGCATTGACCCAAATGGCGCTAAAGGCCATCGCAAAGAAGCCGCGCTTGCCTTCGGCATCGAACGGATCGGGCAGCCCCGTCGCGTAGTTCCACTGATGATCCAGCCATTGCGAGGTCCCACCCGCTTCCTTCGCCAGCCTCATGCCTTCGCCATTGGCAAAGAAGCCGCCGCCCGTCAGCACGCGCTCCGGCACTCGCATCGATTTCGGCCACGACGCACGCACCAGGTCCTGATTGGCCGCAAAGCCGCCAGTACTCAGCAAAACATTACTGCCGCTCAGCGTCCCGTCCTTACCCTCTCGCAGATTGCGCATCTTCACGCCGGTCACGCGGCCATTCTCCACCAGGAGCCCAGTCACCTTGTGGCCGAACAGAAACGTCACCCCGCCTTGGCGCAGGATTTCACGGTAGATGGGAACGGTCAGCCCGATGCCCTGCTGGTTCGGGGAATGAAAGCGCGCCACGCTGTTGCCCGCGCCGTTCAGGCTGACGCTGAGGAACTCCGTACCCAGCGCTACCATCCAATCATGGATTTCGGTCTTCGAGTTGCGCACGTAGTAGCGCACCCAGGCTGGATCCGCATCTTCGCCCCAAGTCAGGAAATCGCGCTCGGCGATCTCCGGCGTATCGGCGATGCTCAATTTCTCCTGCAGCGGTGTACCCACCAGGCTGAGCCCGCCCGAGGAGATCACCGCATGGCCGCCCGGCTGCGTGTTCAGTTCCACCACCGTAACCTTCAGCCCGGCCCGCGTTCCTTCCAGCGCGGCGGAGAGCCCGGCGATGCCGCCACCCACGATGATGAGATCGGGCTTATCTGCCAATAGAATACGGCTTAGTACGAATAGAACAGCGACACGGGGCTGTAGCATTTTGCCCATTAGACTACAGAACCGCGCTGGGCGGAAAGCGAAATCGTAACCTTACGGCAGTACCGCGAACTCCAGCCGGCCCTTCCACTCCCAGGCGGCCAGCACGCTCCCGCCGGGCAGAGGCAGGAGTTGCGGGTAACCCGCGGCGGCTTCCTTGCTCAACACCACCGGCTCCGCTTGTCCCGGCGCCAGCGCGACAACACCCGCCGGCGAGGTCCAGGCGGTATACACGCCTTTCCGTCCCGTGGCCACCGCGGGGTCCTTGCCATCCCCGATCCGCCGCTCCATGCCCGCGGCGTCCGTTAAGAAGATCTGCTTCTCGCGGCGCCACGCGGTGACCGGCTTCGCCTGGGCGTCGAAGCCAAGCCCGCCGCCGTCCATCGGGCAAGCGTTCAGCATCCAGGTGCCCTCGCCCAGCTTGCGTGCCGGCGAGAAGCGCGCGCCATCCTTCGACTCGGTCAGGTACATATCGCGGGCCCCATCGAGCGCGTTGCGGAACATCACCGTGACGGCGCCCGCCGGAGAGATGGCCACTGACGGATGACAGCACTGGCAGATCGTCCCGGAGGGCGACTCATACACCAACACGTTCTTCGCCCAACTCCGGCCGCCGTCGCGGGAAACAGAGCCATACAGCTTCGTGCCCTGCGAACGCAGGTCCAGCCAAGTGGCAAACAGGATCCCATCGCGGCCGGCCATGGCGTGCAGCCCTTCCCGCGCCGCGCCGGGCACATCGTTCACCGGGACCGCCGCCGACCAAGTGCGGCCCTTATCGGTGGAACGCCAGCTCATCACATCCCCATCGGCGCCGCCGCCCTTCTCTCCCACGATGGCGGAGATGACGATGCTATCGCGAGTCAGGGCAATGCGCGGCCCGCGATGACGGCCCAGCGAGAGCTTCCCGGACTGGGACACGATCACCGGCTTAGAGAATGTTTTGCCCTGATCGTTGGAAGCGGAGAAGTAGACGTTGTGTCCAGCGCCAAACGCGACCACGATCCGCTTGCCATCCGTGGCAAGTTGCGGCTGGCGGAACTCGATCTCCGGTACGTCCGGGACAATATGCAGGGCGAGAAGGGCAAGCGTCAGCAGCATTCCTATAGGGTATACCCGCGCGGCGGGCTCGGGTTACCCTCGAAGGATGCCGGAACCGCGACGCGCACACCCGCCACTACGCTGGGTCCTGGCGTCCTTATTGATGCTCGTTTCCGTCATCAACTACCTGGACCGGCAGACGCTCTCCATCCTGGCCCCTACCATCCAACGCGACCTGAGCATTTCCACCGCGCAATACGCCATGGTGGTACAGGCGTTCCTGGCCGCATATACCGTGATGCACCTGGCCGGCGGCGCCTTCGTCGACCGCGTTGGGCCGCGCCTTGCCGAAACCGTATTCGTGCTGTGGTGGTCGGTGGCCAACATGCTCACCGGCTTTGCCACTGGCTTCTATTCGCTGGCCCTGTGCCGCATGCTGTTGGGGCTGGGAGAGCCGGGCCACTACTCGGCTTCAGGCAAAGCCGTGGCCGAATGGTTCCCACCCAAGGAGCGGGCCATTGCCGTTGGCATGTACGTCATGGGTGGAACGTTAGGGGCCGCGCTGGCCGCGCCCCTGGTCTCCTGGCTGGCACTGGCGCACGGGTGGCGCATGGCCTTCGTCGTGACGGGCGCCATCGGGCTTGTTCCCGCTGCGCTCTGGGCGTGGCTGTACCGCAGTCCCGTGAAAGCCGAAACCGGCGGCAAGCCGCGGACGCCCTGGCGGAACGTGTTGGCCTTCCGCCCGCTATGGATCGTACTGCTAACGCGCGCCATCACCGACCCCGTCTGGCTCTTCTATCTGTTCTGGTTTCCGAAGTACCTGCAGGAATCGCGTGGCTTCACGTTGGCCGATGTCGGCAAAACACTCTGGATCGTCTATGTTTCGGCCGATATCGGCTCGCTGTTGGGCGGCTGGCTCTCCGGAGAACTCACGGCCCGTGGCGTCGCTGCCACCCGCGCGCGGCTGTTGGTGATGGCCGGCGCGGCTGCCGTTCTGGGATGCAGTTTCCTGATGCCATGGCTGCCCGGAAAGACCGGCGCACTCGCACTGGCCAGCCTCTCCACCTGTGCCGTGATGGTTTGGATGACCAACTCCGTCACCTTACCCTTGGATATCTTCGGCAAGGAAGTCATCGGCTCGGTGCAGGGCATCATCGGCGCGGGCGGATCTATCGGCGGCTTCCTGTCCTCCGGCGCAGTCGGCTACCTGGTGACGCACTATTCCTACACGCCGGCGTTTACCGCCATGAGCCTGCTGCATCCCCTGGCCTGGCTTTCGCTCTGGCTGCTGCTGCCGCGGGCGATTGCCTATCATCAAAGAACAGTGCATGCCTGAAAGCAAAATGGCCATCATCCGCCGCGTCTCCTATCACAAAGTTTTCGTGCCCTATCGCCACGTGGTGGAATGGAGCGCCGGCATCCGCCCCGGCACGACCCGGCTGATTGCCGAAGTGGAAACCGAAGACGGCGTCACCGGCTGGGGCGAAACCAACTGCCTGTGGGATTTCGTCGAGCCGCTCTTCGCCAAAACGCTCATCCCCCTGGTCACCGGGGACGATGCCTTCCGTATCGAACGCATTCTGAAGCGCGTGGAGGGCGCCGGCTTCTATCATCACAAGCGCGCGATGGTAGCGGCGGTGGCCGCGATGGAAATGGCGCTGTGGGATATCGTCGGCAAATACGCGGGCCTGCCCGTGTACCAACTCTGGGGCGGCGCCTTTCGTAACGAAGTGCCCCTGGTGGCCTATATTCAAAGCAACGATCCGGCGCTGTTGGAGAAAGAGGCCGTGGCGGCGGTGGCCGCCGGCTTCCGCACTATCAAGCTCAAAATGGGCATGAGCGAAACGGCCGACATTGAGCACGTGCGTCTGGTGCGTGATGCCGTGGGTCCGGCCATCCGTTTGCGCGGCGATGCCAACGGCGCCTGGACCATCGGCACCGCCAAGCGCCAACTGCGCAAATTGGAGCGCTTCGATCTGGAGTACGTCGAACAGCCGCTGCCACTCGAAGACCTGGCCGGCCACGCCCTGCTACGCCGCCAGACCTGCATCCCGATTGCCCTGGACGAAAGCGCCTACACGCTTCAGGATGTATCCGCCATCATTCGCGCCGATGCCGCCGACGTGATCCTGCTGGACGCGCATGAAGCCGGCGGCCTGTTGCCCACACGCAAAGCGGCCGCCGTCTGTGAAGCCGCGGGCATCCCGGTAACCCTGCATAGCGGCGCCGAACTCGGCATCTCCACGGCCGCCAACCTCCATCTGGCCACCAGCATTCCGAACCTCATTCTGGCCATCGACACGCAGTACCCTAACCAGACCGAAGACATCATTACGGAGCCTTTCGACTTCGCGGGAGGCGTGATGCGCGCCCCGCGCGGAGCGGGGCTAGGCGTGACGCCGGACCCGGCCCACTTGCAGCGCCTGGCCACGGACCGCATCCAGAATGCCTATCTCGATCCGTCCCGCCCGGACTTCTTCCCAATGAAGCCGCAGTACTGAGGAATCGCGGCGTTACACCAATCTACGGCTGGCGCGGTTCGCTGACCGCGTGCACCTGACCGGCAGCGGGCGCGGTCAGTTGCGTTACTACTCCGCTCGGCCACCGCACCTCGACCGACGCAACCTTCGTCTCCTCCCCCAAACCAAAGTGCACTGTTTTTGTACTGGACGATAGAAAGCCCACGCTCGGGCTTAGCTGGTCGTGGAGAGTGCGGCCCGAAGCGGTGGTCACCTTGATGCGCGCCCCAATAGCATCGCGGTTTGAAAGAGTGCCCGTTAGCTTCAGGGCGATCCAATGGGCGTTCGGCACGCCGCTGTTCAACAACACCGCTGGCCCGCGCCCGAGGCTGGTCACTACGATGTCAAGGAAGCCGTCGTTGTTGAGATCTCCAAATGCCGACCCGCGTTGGAATCCCTTGCGCGCGAAGTGTGGCCCAGCCTTCGCCGAGACGTCCACAAAACGCTTGCCGCCCTGGTTTTCGAACAACGTATCGTGCTGCGCGGCATTGGCTCGCAGGTTGTCCACATCTCCATTGGCCGAATACAGGTCCCGCCAGCCATCGTTGTTGTAGTCGAGGAACCCCGCGCTCCAGCCCGAGTACGGCGCGCTCAAGACGGCCAACCCGGTATGCAACGAGGCATAGCGGAACGTGCGCCCCAGGTTGCGGAACAGGCCCCATACCTGGTTGATCAGGTTGTTGTAGA
Source organism: uncultured Candidatus Solibacter sp. (assembly GCA_964385495.1). GTDB lineage: Bacteria > Acidobacteriota > Terriglobia > Bryobacterales > Bryobacteraceae > CADEFT01. The sequence goes on along the minus strand of CAYLPH010000007.1, from coordinate 148,498 downwards.
AGATATCCGGTTGCCCGTCGTTATCGTAATCGCGGGCGTCGGCGCCCATGGCGGAAACCGTGGCGCCAGCGTCGTCGTAAGCCACGCCTAGCGGTAACCCGCGTTCCTGAAACGTGCCGTCGCCGCGGTTGACATAAAGGAAGTTGGGCTCGGTGTCGTTGGCGATAAAGATATCCAGCAGGCCGTCCGCGTTCATATCGGCAATGGCGATTCCCATGCCTTTGCCCTTCGCCTTGCCCAAGCCCGCCGGCTCGGTCACATCGGCGAAACGGCCGCCGCCCATGTTGCGGTAGAGCCGGTGCGGAACGGCGGGATAGGTCTTGGGATGGCAATAGAAATCGACTTTGTCTTCGCGCACGCATCGCTGGTCCGTGGCGGCCGTCCACAACGTGTAGTTTGAAACCACCAGGTCCAAGAGCCCGTCGTTGTTGTAATCCAGCCATGCGCCTTGGACGCTCAACACGGCGTCGGGCTTGCCTAAACCCGCCGCCGCGCTGATGTCCGCGAATGTGCCGTCACCCTTGTTCCGGTACAGGGTGTTCGGCCCGGCGTTGGCGAGGAATAGATCCGTGAAGCCATCGTTATCGAAATCAGCCGCGGCGACGCCGAGGCTGTAGCCGAGCAACTCGCCCTTTAATCCCGCCTTCTCCGTGACGTCTTCAAACTGTCCGTTGCCCTTGTTTCGCAGCAGCGCGTGCCGGAATGGCGCCGGCTTCGTCAGTTCCGGAAACTTCGCCCCGTTGGTGAAGAACAGATCGAGCAAGCCGTCGTTATCATAGTCAAGCATCGCCACTCCCCCGCAGAGCGGTTGCGGGAAGTACTTGCGGTGTCCATCGAAGCCGTTATTTGTGACGTAGGAGATACGGCTGTTGGGGGCAACGTCGGTGAAGGACGCCGTCGCGGCGAATGCCGTTAAAAACGCGGGCCAAAACATCGGCCCTATTGTATCCGCCCCGGCTGCAATCGCTCCAGTTCCAACCGCGCCTGCGCGGCGACATCGGCATCCTGCGCCGCGCCCAGGGAGCGCAGCAGCGGCACGGCCTTGTCTACCTGCCCATCGGCGGCCAGCAGACGAGCCAGATGCAAGCGCAGCAGCGGATCATCGGGGCGGGCCTGCGACATAGCCGTGAACCGTTCAATCTCGCGGGCGCGACGGGCAGCCGGATCCAGCGTGGCCAGTTCGATCAAACCAGCCTCGCGCCGTGCATCGCGCTGCCGGGACGGTCGCAACTTCTGATAGGCGTCCAGGTACAGCTGCCCTTCTGCTTCGCGGCCCTGATCCATCAGCACGCGGCCCAAGTGCAACAGTACATCCGGATCATTCGGGGACGCGGCGGCAGCCTTCCGTAGCGGCCCCTCGGCTTCATTCGGCCGCTCCAGCGCCAGCAACACCACACCGAGTTGATCCAACGCCCGCACATTCACGGGCTCCAACTGCAACGCCGCCCGCAATGGCGTCAGCGCCTCTTCCGAACGGCCATTGCGATGCAGCATCCAGCCATAAGCCACGTGCGCGGCGGCCAGCTTCGGATCCAGGCGCACGGCCTCCGCCAGATGCCGCAGCGCGGCCTCCGGCTCCTCACGCCAGACCACCTGCGCAATGGCAAAGTGTCCCAACGCATCGCCCGGAAACTGCTTGACGTAAGCCTGGAGATCGCGTGCGCCCTGCTCCCGCCCGGCCGCCGTCAACCCCCGCGCCCGAGCCTGATCGCGGCGCGCTCCCGCATCGTTCGGCTGCAATGCCAGGTACGACTCATAAGCCGCCACCGCATCGCCCAGAAAGCCCGCATCTTCGGCAGCTCGCGCCAACGCCAGCGTTATTCCCGCATGTTTGGGATTGCGCGCCCGTGCCCGCGCCAGCAGGAACACGGCGCGTGGATGATCACCTAGGGCAGCACTCGCCAAGCCGGCTTCGGTCATCGCCGCCGGATCATCCGGGCGCAACCGCAGGGCCGCCTCCAACGCCACTCGCGCCTTGGACGGATGACCGGCCCGGCCCGCGGCACGGCCAAGCAGAAGCAGTACATCGAAGTCATCAGGCCGCGCGTCAGCCAGCTTGTCAAGCAAGGCCTCGGCCTTTGCGAAATCCCCTCCGGCTATCGCTATCCGCGCCAGTTGCAGATTGCCATTCGCATGTCCTGGCTGCACCCGCAGCAGCCGTTCAAAGTAGACGCGCGCCTGCTCCAACTGCCCACAGATCAGGTAGTGATTGCCTGCGTTATTCAATAAAGCGGGCCCTGGCGTTGGTTGCGCCAGGGCCCGCTTGTAAATCAACTCCGATTCCCGACAGCGCCCGGCCTGATCCAACCGGGCGGCTTCTCTCAAGTCCGGAACGGGCTGTTGGGCAGCCGCTCCGGCAAGGCTTACCGTCAGCGCAAGGAGCCTAAAACTCAAGACGCAGACCGAGTTGCGCGCGGCGCCCGAACGAGGCAGCCAGCGTGTTGTTGCTGATGCCGAACAAGCTGCTCTGGACGTTCGTGTTGGGGTTCGCCCAGGTCATGTTATTGGCGGCGTTGAACACGTCCATGCGCATCTCGACGCGGTACTTCTCGGTAACCGGCATGCGCTTGACGATGCTCATATCCACATTGAACAGGCCGGGGTTCGTGAGTCCCTCGTACTGCCAGGGATTCGTGCGCGGCGTGAAGTTCGGCAGGCGCGAGAAGGCCGCCGTGTTGAACCAGCGCCCAGGCGCCGGATTCTCAATGATCGGATCCCCATTCACCTGCATCGCCCCGAAGCGAACGAAGAAGCCGGAGCGCCATGTCATGATGCCGCTAAGATCCCAACCGCCCAGCGCGTAATCGAGCGCACGCGGCATGTTCGACCCGAACTGCCGTTTGCGCCCGACCGGCAGTTCCCAAGTACCGGCGAACGTCACCCGGTGCCGCGGGCGGTCGCTCTCCTGCCACGAGAACGTCTGTAGATAGGCATCGATATCGTTGAAGAACACCTCGTCCTGCTGGCGGGCGTAGTTGTAGCCGACCAACGCGGAGTAGCCTTGAGCAAAGCGGCGGTTCAGCCGGAGTTGGAACGACTTGTAGCGGCTGGACCCGCCGTTGATGCCGTCTATCACGTTCAGGTTGCCGTACTGCGGATACTGCCGGAACAGCGTGGTCAGTTGAACGTTGCGCTGGTAGCGCAACGCGCCGGGGAATTTGTCCAGGGTGGAGAAGTTGAAGAAGGGGTTGGCAACAGCCTTGTTGATCGCATCCTTCTGTTCGTAGGCGATACGCGGGTCGGTCTGGTTGATGTTATAGCTGCCCACCAACTGGCCCGTGAGATTCATGTAGAACGTTACGTCCAGCACGATCATTTGGGGCAACTGGCGCTGCAGGGAGACGTTGATGCGATCGCTATAGCTGCGCGGACGGTCGCCGCGGACGAACGAAAGGGAGTCGCCGAGCGAGGTGTAGCGCCCCAGGCTCTTCTCATAGGCCGGTACGACGGGTTGCGAGGACGGGAACGGATCGCGCAGGCGGGCCGAGGGCACGCCGAGCACGGCGGGATAGGCGCCGGTGACGTTCTTATAGCCGACATAGTAGGTGTCGAAAATGTTGAACGTGCCGCCGGTCCACGGGGTAAGGTAACGGCCGTAGCCAACGCGGAACGAGGTCTTGTCGTTGACGCGGTAAGCGGCGCCAATGCGGGGGGAGAAGCCGCCGCGGCCGGAGTTCCACTGGCCGCGGTTGTTGGAGTCGGCGAACTGGAAGGCCCCATTGAGGGTGGTCGGCCCCTTGTAGTACTGCGCGACTTCCGCGGGCATCTGCGGCCGGCCGGCGCCCTGCATCTCCGGAATCGGAGAAGTCAGGTCGAGCGGGCGCGTCAGCCGGTCTTCGGGATCCGTATAGGCGGTCTCGAATTCATAGCGGAGACCCATGTTGATGGTTAGGTCGCGGGTGATCTTCCAATCGTCGTTGAGGAACGCGCCGTAGAAGCGATTCTGGCCTTGCGGCAGGATGGTCGCCGTCATGGAGGTGGAGCCGCTGTCCCAGCTATCGGCGCCGTTGCCGGCAGGTTGCACCGCGCCCAGGAGGAACGTCGCGTAGCCATCGCCGGAGGTGCGCAGGTCGGGGTTCACGTAAGTGGCGGAGGTGCCGTCGGCCTGGAAGCCAAAGCCCGGATTGTTGCTCACGATAAGGCTGGTGGTGCGGCTCCCGCGCGTGTCGGCCCCCATCTTCAGATAGTGCTTGCCCTGCTGCTTAGCCACTTTCACGCTGACGCTATCGGCATCCGGACGCTGATCCCACGTGCCGCCGCGCGGCCCCATCGAAGTCCAGTATTCGCCGGTGCCGGTGCCCATCACGGACATACGCGGCAACAGTTCGGGCACTACCTTATTCCCGAAAACCGTGTTGTAGAAGTTGGAGTTCGGCCAGTACTTCTTCCAGCAGCCTTCGCAGGTGGATGCATAGCGCGAAGCATCGATAAAGCTATGGTAGGTGGCGTTAACGTTGACTACTGTGGTCGCCGTGGGGGTCCACACGGCGTCGCCAGCAATCGACGTCGCGTCGCGCTGGCTGCCGCGGTCGTTGACGAAGAACTCCGAACCAGTCGGGTTCGACGTGGTCACCGGCGTCCATAGCTTGCTGTAACGGCCGGAGAAACGCAGCCGTTCACTAAACGTGTAATCGGTGCGGTTTGAGATGTTGTGATAGTCGTAACGGATCGGCAGCGGCACGTAGTAGTTCTGGATGTTGTACGGCCCCTGTCCGGGACGGTTCGACTTCCACAGCCCGGCCATGTACTGCGTCGCGACCGGATCCTGCTGGGACCGCGGAATGATGTTGCCGGGAAACGGCTGGCGCGTCACGATGCGGCCGTCCGGCGAAGTCTCCGTGGTGAACGGATCATAGATCGTCCGCTGGCCCAGGGCCGCGTTCAAAGACTGCGAAAAGTTGCCCTGCCGCTCCAGATCCGTCGGAACGGTGTTGATGAAATCGTTGGGATCCGTCTTGCGCCACTGCTCGTAAGAGAAGAAATTGAAAAGCTTGTTCTTGATGATCGGATTCCCCAGGGTGCCGCCCCACATGTGTACGCGGCCTTGGTTCACGGAACGCAGCACGCGGTTCTCCAGAGCGTTCGCCCAGGGATATTGGCCCTGGTAGAACGTGTTCCCATGCCACTGGTTGGTGCCGGACTTCATCGTCAACGTGATGGCCGAGCCCGACGAGTGTCCATACTCCGCGTCGATGGCGTTCTGCTGCACCGCCACTTCCTGCACCGCATCCGGCGAAGGCATGTAGCTGGTCTTGTAGCCAATCCCGATTGGGCTGCCATCCACCTGTAAATCGTTTGAGTAGTTGCGGCCGCCGCCTACTTCCTGCCGGTTGCCCGACCACGTGAAGTAGGGCTCGACTTCCCTGGCGGTGTCCTGCTGCACAACGGCGGGGTCCAAGCGCGCCAGGAGGATGGGATTCCGCGACATCTGCGGCAGGTTCGAGACCAGCGCGCTATCCACGGTTGTCTCCAACTTGCTTGTGTTGAACTGCACCGAACTGGCCTGATCGCTGACGGTAACTGCTTCGCGGATGTCGCCGGGACGAAGGGAGGCATCCACGGTCACGTCGGCGCGTGCCTGCAGGAAGACGTTCTCCTGTACGTACTTCTGGAAGCCCTGCATGGATACGGTCACGTTATAGGTGCCGGGCAGGACCAGGTCGAAGATATAGCGGCCCTGTTCATTGGTCTGGCGCGTGCTCGTGACGCCAGTCTGCGTGTTCGAGAGCGTGACGGTAGCTCCGGCGATAACCGCCTGGGTGGTGTCGGTCACCGACCCCTGGACACGGCCGCGATATTCCTGTGCCGATAGCGAGAAGACGATGGCTGCGAGCGACAGTGCTCGCAGGGCAAGTCTGGACATGGATCCCCTCCTTAGGGTCCGGCCAGTCTATCACAACTACGCCAGGACTTCCTTTATTACAACGCCACCCGTATCGGTCAGGCGCATGTTGCGGCCGCCGTGGTAGTAATTGAGCCGCATATCGTTCAACCCCAGTGCGTGGAGGATGGTGGCATGCACATCGCGCATGCGATAGATCTTGTCCACGGCCTTCCAGCCCAACTCGTCGGTGGCCCCTACGGACACGCCCTTCTTGATGCCACCTCCCGCGAAGAACATCGTCATCGCCTTGGTGTTGTGATCGCGGCCTGGCTTGGCACGCATATCGGAGGGGTTGTCGGGAGTGCGGCCAAACTCGCCCATCCAGACAATCAGGGTGGAATCCAAGAGGCCGCGCTGCTTTAGATCCTTGATCAGTGCGGCGATGGGCTGGTCGGTCTCCCGTGCGTTTTTGGCATGGCCCTTGAGGATGTCGGTGTGGCTGTCCCAGGACTGGCTTGGCGTGTAGAGCTGGACGAAGCGCACGCCCTTCTCCACCAGTTGGCGGGCCATCAGGCAACGGGTGCCGAACGAGCGCGTGTCTTCGTTCTCAATGCCATACATCTCGCGCGTGGCCGCCGATTCCTTCTCGATGCTCAGCACCGAGGGTACTTCGGTTTGCATCCGATACGCCAACTCATAAGCGTCTATGCGGCCCTGCAGATCGGGATTTGTGAAGTTGTTCTCCAGGTAGGAATGGTTGTAGGCGCGCAGCAGTTCTATCTGCGCCGTGGCGTCGGCTTCCGATAGCGGAGACGCGGGCTTCAGGTCATTCACCGGATCGCCCTTCCACTGCATTACCGTGCCCTGGTAACTGGCGGGGAGAAAGCCGGGGCCCCATTGCTGCGATCCGCTAAACGGCAGCGCGCGGTAATCCGGCAACACCACGAATGCCGGCAGGTTCCGGTTTTCCGTGCCCAAGCCATAGGTGACCCAGGAGCCCACTGATGGCCGTCCCGGCAACACCAGGCCCGTGTTCATGAGGAATGTAGCCGCCGGATGGTTGCCGTTCTCGGTGACGACGGACTTCACGAACGCCAGGTCATCGACGCACGTTGCCAGGTTCGGTAGCAACTCCGAAACGTCCATGCCGCACTGGCCGTGCTTCGCGAACTTCCAGGGGCTCTTGAGGACCAGGCGCGGCTTGGCGAAGAGGTTCACCTGGTCGGTGAGTTTCTCCTTGCTCCAATCCATCACCGTGTTGTCGAACTTATCGAGAGCGGGTTTCGGATCGAAGGTATCCATCTGGCTCACGCCGCCCAGCATGGTCAGGAAGATGCATGCCTTTGCTTTAGGTGGATGGTGCGCCGGAGCCGCCTGCAGGCTGTTGTTCAACAGGTGCATGAGCGCGGTCCCACCCCCGCCCACAAGGCTCTGATACAGAAATCGCCGCCGTGCCTGATTGAAGTCCATGGCTTACTCCAGGTAGAGAAATTCGTTGAGATTGAAAAGCACGGTGGCCAGCCGCGTCAGGGCCTGTTCCGGCGTGCGGCCCTGAAACAGGGGAAGCGCCTTCTGTTTTTCCGCTTCCGATGCACTGCGCATCAGGGTCAACCGGAATGCCGTGTCGATCTGCCTTGCGGCGTCGTGCGGTGCTACTTCCAGCACTCGCCTGGCGAAGGCCGCCGACTCGCTGGCTGTCAGCGATCCGTTCAGTAGCGTCAGCGCCTGTGGGGCCACCGTAGTAACGCCGCGCCGCGAGCAGCTTTCGCTCATGTTGGCCCCATCGAAGACCTCCAACATCGGCATCATCAGCGACCGGCGTTGGAAGGCGTAAATCGACCGGCGGCGTTGCTGCTCCTCGCTCGAGGCGTACCATTTGAACATTTGAAAACCTTGCGCCACCTCATCCTTGACGGTGAAGAACATGCCTGGACCACCGGCCTCCGGGTTCAGCCGCCCGCTAAGAGCCAGCATGGAATCGCGCAACACCTCGGCTTCCAGCCGCAACCAATTCATGCGCCAGAGCAGGCGGTTCTCCGCATCCTTCTCGGCATTGGCCTTTGCTTCGGGATGGCGCGTGGACTGCATGTACGCGTTGGAGGTCAGCATCAGCCGGTGCATGGCTTTGACGCTCCATTTGTTCTCCACGAACTTCGCTGCCAGCCAGTCCAGCAGTTCCGGGTGCGAAGGCCGGTCGCCGTTGCGGCCGAAGTCGGAGGGCGTCCGCACCAGGCCCTCGCCGAAATGATGCTGCCAGATGCGGTTTACCATCACCCGCGCCGTGAGCGGATTCTCGGGGCTGGCGATCCACTCGGCGAGCGCGCGCCGGCGACCGGTCTTGTAACGCCCGCTAAAGGGCAGCTTCGCGATTTCCTCAGTGCCCGTGACGCATTTCAGGAAGCCGGGTTCTACCCTGTCGCCCTTGGCGGCAAGTTCGCCACCTGCCAGGATGTATGTCGGCGCGACCTCCAGCACGGCCGGGGGCGCGACTTCATTCACGCTGTAGCCAACGGGCCGGTAGCGTTGCGATTCCTGCGTCACGCGCCTGATTTTCTCTTGTAGGTCGGCGTAGGCCTTGCGTTCCGATTCCGTGTAGGTTGGGTTGGGCTTATCCGCGATGACCTTATTGAAGTCCTCCTTCGCGTCCTTCAGCTTGGCGCGGAGGCCGGTTTCCATGGCCTTCACCTCATCGTTGAGCGCGTCAATGGAGTCTTCATAGCCGCGTAGCGTGTCACGCATCTTGCGGCGGTTCTCGGACTCCAGAAAGGCCACGGGCCGCTCGTCAATGCGTGTCGAAGCGAAGAAGGCCTGCATGCGATAGAAGTCGCGCTGGGGAATGGGGTCGTACTTGTGGTCATGGCAGCGTGCGCAGCCAACCGTCAGCCCGAGGAAGGTCTGGCTGGTGGTGGTGGTCATTTCATTCAGCCAGTCCAGCCGTAATTGATCGTCGAAGTTAGCGTCCTGCTCCCAAGTGCCCAGGCGCAGATAGCCCAGGGCCAGCAGAGCCTCACCTGCGTCGCCTTTGCGGCGGTCCGTACGTTCGATCTCATCCCCGGCGAGTTGCTCTTGCAGGAAAAGGTCGTACGGCTTGTCCTTGTTGAAGGCCCGGATTACGTAATCGCGGTACCGCCATGCCGTGGGGCGCTCGCCGTCAATGGCAAAGCCGTCGGATTCGGCGAATCGCACAATGTCCAGCCAGTGCCGTCCCCAGCGTTCGCCGTAACGCCGGTCCGCGAGCAGGCGGTCGATGAGCTTCGCATAGGCGTCCGGACTGGCGTCCTCAAGAAAGGCTTCCGCCTCTTCGACAGTGGGCGGAAGGCCGATCAGGTCGAAGTAAACGCGCCGCAGGAGGGCGCGCTTATCCGCCGCGGGCGCGGGCTGCATGCCCTTGGCTTCCAGCTTCGCCAGCACAAACGCATCGATCGGATTCCTTACCCAGGCGGTGTTCGTCACCACGGGGGAGGCCACCGCCATTGGTTTCGTTAGCAGCCACGTCATGTGCGCGTCAGGCTTTGCCGTCTTGACCGGCTGCATGGAGTCGATGGCCGCTGCAAGTTCGGCAATCACGCCGTCGGCCAGCGGCTTCCCACCTACTGGCATACGCGGATTCTGTTCCCCGCGTGCGAACTGGATCAGGAGGCTGCTCTTCGACGCTCCCGGCACAATCGCCGGCCCTCGCTTGCCGCCCCGCAGCAGATCCGCCAACGTGGTCACCGACAGCCCCGCCTGGGCGTTGGCGCCGGTATGGCATCCCGCGCAGTTCGTCTTTAGCACCGGTTGCAGCTTCTGGAAGGCAGCTTCGTCGCTGGCAAGGGCCATCGCGGGCAACAGCAAGAGGAATCGAAGGCAGTCCATGGAATGCCGCCATTCTATCGAACTCCGGAGGTTGTGGCGCTCAGCCGAATTCCCTGCTACTGTCTATGCATTATTTTCTAACTGGGGGTCTCAATGTCACGCTTGTTACATACGGTGGCGGCGCTATGGCTGCTCGCTGCTGCTTCCGCTTACGCCCAATCGGCATCCGGCACCTTTCTCGGGATCATCCAGGATCCATCCGGAGCGGCGATAACCAACGCGCGGATCGCTATCGTCAATCGCGACACTGGCTTCCGGAGAGAACTGAACAGCGGCGGCTCGGGCGAGTATGAGGCGCCCTATGTCCCCATCGGAACCTATAGCATCAGCGTCCAGGCGGCCGGCTTCCGCAAGGTGGAACGCAACGGCATCACACTGCAGGTGGACCAGAAGGCCCGCATCGATTTCAATCTGCAGGTCGGCGAGACGAGCGAGACCGTGACGGTAACCGAAGCGCCGCCGCTGGTGAAGGCGGACTCGTCGGAAGTAGGAGAAGTGGTGGGCAAACGCGCCGTGCAGGAATTGCCGCTGAATGGCCGCAATTATGTCCAGTTGGTGCATCTGACGGCGGGCGTTACAACTGGCCAGCAGGGCGGCAACATTGAAGGCGCCGGCGCCTTTGTCCCTCGCGGCACCGGCAGCTTCAACGCCAACGGCCAGCGCGGGCAAAACAACAACTTCATGGTCGACGGCATCGACAACAACGAAAGCTGGATCAACTCCACCATCCTGCAGCCTTCGGTGGAGGCCACGCAGGAGTTCAAGGTCTACACGGCCAACGCACCGGCGGAGTTCGGCCGCTCCTCCGGCGGCATCGTCAACGTGCAGACGCGCTCCGGCACCAATGAGATGCATGGCAGCGTCTACAACTACCTGCGCAACTCCGCTCTCGATGCCCGCGACTTCTTCCAACGCAAGACCGACCTCAACCAGCGCCGCATCCCGGCCTTCCGCCAGAACCAGTTCGGCGCCACCTACGGCGGTCCGATCATCAAGAACAACTGGTTTATTTTCGGCGACTACCAGGGTCTGCGCCAGGGCCGTGGGTTGAACGTGACGTCCGTGGTGCCCACCGCCGCCCAACGTTCGGGGAACTTCGGGACCATCAACATCTTCGATCCGCTGACCACCCGCCCCGACCCGGCCCGTCCCGGCCAGTTTATTCGCGACCAGTTCGCCAACAACGTCATTCCGGCCTCGCGAATCCCACGCCCGTCCCGGCTGCTGGCGAATCTTTATCCAAACGCCAACGCGGGCAGCAACTTCTTCTTCTCGCCGAATCGCATCCAGCGCGACGATGCGTTCAACGTCCGCAGTGACAAGGTCATCGCGACCAATAAGAACAACCTGTTCACGCGCGTCAGCCGGGGTTACAACAAGACGGATCTGCCCGGAGCCATCCCCGCTCCCGCCGATGCCGGCTTCCCTATCGGCCCCTATGCCGGCGGCGATACCGCGCAGTTGGCCGATGCCGCCGACTTCCGGCTGGTGACCTGGGGCGCCGTTCTCTCCGATACGCACATCTTCCGCCCGAACCTGTTGAACGACTTCCGCATCGGCTTTTCGCGCTTTGACCTCAACGCCGCGCCGAAGGACATGAACATCAACTCGGCGCAGGCGCTGGGCATTCCCGGTGTGAATGAGGCACTGCCGCCCTTTTCCGGTGGCATGCCCGCCATACGCCCGGCCGGCTACGCGTTCCTGGGAGCGAACACCCCCATCCCCAGCATTTCGCAGAACACGAATTACCAGCTTTCCGATAACCTCACCTACATCCGCGGCAAGCACTCGCTGAAGTTCGGCTTCCAGACCATCCGCCGCCATCTGAACTTCTTTGAATCGCAGGATCCGGCGCGCGGCTTCTTTGCCTTCAACCCGGAGTTCACCAATAACGCCAACGGCGCGGGCGGCAATTCGATCGCGTCGCTGCTGCTGGGCTTTCCGCAGCAGATCACGCGCGCCACGCTGTTCGGCACCTTCGGCCTGCGCGCCTGGGAGCACAGCCTCTACGTGCAGGACGACTTCCGCGTCAGCCGCCGCCTGACCCTAAACCTGGGCCTGCGCTATGAACTGTTCCTGCCGTTGACCGAAGCCGCGGGCCGTCTGGCGAACTTCAACTTCAGCCCCACCAATCCGGCGGTGGATCTGATCCCGGCGCGCGGTGGCGACAAGTACGCCGGCCGCAGCGTGGACAAGAACAACTTCGCGCCCCGGGTGGGCTTGGCCTACCAGTTGACCAACAGCGGCCGTACCGTGGTGCGCGCCTCGTATGGCCTGCACTACGTCAGCGTGCACTATGCCGGCCAAGGAGCGCTGGGGCGCAACGTGCCCTTCATGCCGATCCAGAACTTCCTGCCTGGCAATATCACGGTAGGCCGCAACCTGACCGATGGCATCCCCATTCCCACGGGTGCGGTGTTCGATACGGCGGAGAAACTGCAGGCGGGCGCGGCGGCGGGTGCTGTCGGCACGGTGCAGGCGGTTGACCGTCAGACCAAGATCAGCTATGCGCCGCAGTGGAGTTTCAATATCCAGCATGAACTGCGCCCCGGCTCGCTGCTGGATGTCGGCTATGTCGGCACGCGCGGCCTGCACTTGTTCTCTTCATACAATCTGAACCAGGCGCAGCCGGGCACCGGCAGCATCGCCTCGCGGCGGCCGCTGCAGCCGATCTCAAATATCGCCAACGTGAACTTCCTGGGGTATTACGGCGCATCCACCTATCACGGCCTGCAGAGCAAGTTCACCCAGCAGTTCAACAACGGCATCAACATCCTGGCGGTGTATACGTGGTCGAAGTCGATTGACGATTCCATCTCCGGCTCCAGCGGCCAGAACAATCGCGTGGGCGGGTATCAGGACATCAACAACCGCCGCGCCGCCCGCGGGCCGTCCACCTTCGACATCGCGCATCGCTTCGTCCTCAGCGGCGCCTATGAGCTGCCGTTCGGGAAAGGGAAGCGCTTTGCCTCCGGCGGCGGGGTCACGGACAAGATCATAGGGGGCTGGCAATTGACCACCATCACGACGCTGCAGACCGGGCTGCCGTTCACGCCCACAATGGCGGCGAACGGGTTGAACAACGGCGGGGCGTATCAGTTGCCGAATCGCATCGGGGAAGGGTCGCTGCCGAAGGACAGCCGCACCATCCAGCGCTACTTCGACACCAGCGCCTTTGTGGCGCCACCCGCCCTGCAGTATGGCAACACCGGTATCAACATCCTGCGCGGGCCGGGCTTTAGTTCGGTGGACTTCGCTGCCCACAAGAACTTCGCGCTTTGGAACGAGACCTCGCGGTTGCAGTTGCGCCTGGAGGCCTTCAACGCCTTCAATAACGCCAACTTCGTGCTGCCGGAGTTCCGCATCGGCCTGCCCGCCAGCGCCACCATCACCCGCACCGTCACCGGTTTCGGCCGGCAGTTGCAGGTGGTCGCCAAGTTCGAATTCTAGGAACCCGATATAATTTCCAGCACGAGGGCTAATTTTCGTGCTGTGGCGTTTTGCGCTATTCTCCACCTTTGCCTGTACCCTGAGTTGGGCCGCCGATGCCGATCGCGTCGCGGCCCAATGGGTCATCCATATGGGCGGCACGGTGATCTTGTATGACCGGCCCGGGCATATCGGCGATATCACGGAACTGCCCGCGGACAACTTCGAGATCCGCATCATCAATCTGACCGAAGCCGTCGTGCCGCCGCTGGAGTTAAAGCGGATCGGCAACCTGCCGAAGCTGAAGGAACTGTGGCTGTCGGGGCGCACCTGGCATAACGTGCCGGTGCCTACGACGGCGGCCAGTCTGAAGCAATTGGCGGGGCTGGCCGCCTTGCAGCGCTTCATTATTACGTTGCCGGTGCAGGCGGAGATCCCGATCGAGGACGTGGCCATTGCGAACATGGCACCGCTGCGAGAACTGCGCGAGATGCGGCTGGCGCAGACGCGGATCAAGGGCCGTACTCTGGCGCCCTTCACCGAAATGCGCAGTCTGGACCTGACCAATACGCGTCTGGACGATGAAGGCATGAAGGCCATCGCCAACATGACGAAGCTGGAGAAGTTGATCGCTCACGATGCCTTAATTACCGATGAGGGCTTGCAGCATCTGCGGGGGCTGACGAATCTGACGGAGTTGGATTGCTACGCGGCGCGCATTACCGATGCCGGGCTGGTGCATCTGCGCGGGCTGACCAGGCTGCGGAAGCTGAATCTGCTGGGCTCGACGATCACGGACGCGGGCTTGGACAACCTGGCGGGCATGAAGGATCTGGAGGAACTGAACCTGTACCGGACGCGGGTGACCAATGCGGGGTTGGAGAAGTTGAAGGCCTATCCGAAGCTGCAGCAATTGGACGTACGCTACACGGCGGTGAATAGTGGCGGCATCGCGGCGTTGCGTGCGGTGAAGCCCACCGTGCGAATCGACTTCCTGGATACTTCGGCGGCCGGTGGCAAGGTTGCGAAGAAGGCGCCGGCATCGCGGGATCCGAAGGCTGTTGCGGATTGGATCCGATCGCTCGGGGGGAAGGTGGTGTTGGAGGACGGGCAGATCGTCGAGGTGAGCCTGTCTGGGACGCAGGCTACCGATGCGGATGTCGAGCACTTGAAAGGCCTCCGATTGCGGAAACTCGATCTCCGCGGCACACAGGCGGGGGACCTGGGACTCTCGAAACTGGGGCTGGCCGCCTGCGAGTTGACAAGCCTGGAGCTTGCCAACACGACGGTTTCCGATGCCGGCCTGCGCGCGATCGCGGCTTGCCGCAACCTGCGGCATCTAGGGTTGGGCTACACGCTGGTGCAAGGGGAAGGCCTGGCCCACTTGGAAGCGACCGGCTCCCTGGTGGATCTCGACTTTAAAGGCAATGCGTTCTCCGAAAAGGGCGTGCAGGCGCTGGTGCGATTCCCGAATCTGGAACGGCTGGATCTGAGCTACTCCGAGGTCAACGATAAGGATCTGCAAGCGGTGGCCGTTCTGCAACGGCTGACGTATCTGAACCTGACGGCAGTGGACCTCACCGACGATGGCTTAGCGGCATTGAAGCCGATGGTTAGCCTGCGGGAACTGCTGCTCAACTACGGCCGGTTCATGGCGGAGGGGTTGGAGAATCTGCACGGGCTGACCAACCTTACACGGCTGGAACTGGTGCGGACACGCACGACCAACGATTCGCTGGAGAAGCTGCTGCCGCATCTGAAGAAGCTACGGCGTCTGAACCTGGACTACACCAATGTGACCGATAAGGCGCTACCAGCGCTGGCCGCATTGCCACAACTGGAAGACCTGAGCCTGGATACGGCCGGCATCAACGACGGTGCTCTGGATGCTTTCAAGACGTTCCCGGCATTGAAGCGGCTGAACCTGTATCACACGCTGGCGACGGAGAATGCCGTTGAGGCGCTGAAGAAGGCCATCCCGAGTTGCAGCATCATTTGGGATCGCGGCTCTAACCTGCCGGTCCGGAGAGGGAGTTGAGCCCGATGCGCTTCCTATTGCTATTGACTGCGGCCGTGGCGTTTGCGGCCCCTACGGCGAACCCCATCACGGAGATCGGCGGTTCGGTGGAGACCGACAAGCAGGGCCGGGTGGTTGGGGTGACGCTCGGCTTTCAATGGGTAAGCGATTTGGAACTCAACCATATCCTGGGGTTCAAGGATCTGCAGAAGCTGGACCTGTCCCTGTCGCAGATTACGGACAGCGGGATGGAGCGCATGGCGGCGCTGGAGAACATCCGCGACCTGAACCTGTACGCGGTGGAACGCATCACCGACGCCGGGCTGGCCTATATCCGGCCGTGGAAGAAGATCGAGCGGCTGAACCTGCGCGGCACCGATATCACCGACACCACGCTGCGATATATCGCCGGACTGAGCACGCTGCGGGCGCTGGACATCAGCTTCACGCAGGTCACGAACAACGGGATGGAGTTTCTGGGCGGCTTTCGCAATCTGGAAGAACTGCACATGGGCGGCAACCTGATGACCGGGGCCAGCCTGCATGTTCTGAAGCTGCTGCCGAAGTTGACTACGCTGAGCCTGCGTGGCAACCAGAAGCGCAACACGGGCATTTGGACGCTGGCGATGACGGACCTGGATGTGGAGACGGTGGCGTCGCTAGGGCAGTTGCAGTGGCTGGACCTGAGCGGCATCAAGATCACGGACCTGGGGGTATCGCACCTGCGCAAGCTGACGAACCTGGAGACGTTGGACTTGGGCGGCACGCGCGTGACAGCCTCCGGCATCGAGGCGCTGACAGCGCTGCCGCGGTTGCGGCGGCTGAATCTGTGGAACGCGAAAGGGATCGACGACAAGGCAGTGCCCTCGCTGGCTTCCATGAAGAGCCTGACAACGCTGGACCTGACCGATACGGCGATTACGGACATCGCGCTGGACAGGCTGGGTAAGGCGGCGCAACTGCGTTCGATATACTTGACGGGTACCAAGGTAACGGCCGATGCCGTCGCCCGCCTACGGCAAAGCCGTCCGGACTGCCGGATTGACTGGGTTCCGCAACCATGACCGTCCGTTTGCACCTGGCTTTCTTCGCGATACTGGCTGCCGGTTGGGCCGCTCCAGAGGCAGGCTCGACGGCGAACCAGCTTCGCCGCCTGACGCATAGCCAGTACAACAATACAGTTCGGGACTTGTTAGGCGATCAGACACGCCCCGCCGATTCGTTTCCGCCGGAAGACTTTCTACACGGCTTTAAGAACCAGGCCAGCACACAGGAGATCTCGCCGCTGCTAGCGGAGTCCTACAACGCGTCGGCCGAGCGGCTGGCGCGGAATGCCTTTCCCGGTGGGGAGGACCGCAACGGCTTGCTGCCGTGCAAACCAAAGAGCGCTTCGGACCGGGATTGTGCGGCGCGCTTCGTGCGCAGCTTCGGAGGCAAGGCGTTCCGCCGTCCGTTGAGTGAATCGGAGGCGCAGCGGTACACGGCGCTGCTGCTGAAGGAATCGGCACGGTCGGGTCAGTTTCTGCGAGGGGCGCAGTTTCTGGTGGAGGCGATGCTGCAATCGCCGAAGTTCCTGTTCCGTGTGGAGGCGGGGGCGCATCGGGCGGCGGCGGACCTGTCCTATTTCCTGTGGGACACGATGCCCGACGCGGAGTTGTTCCGTGCGGCGGCTGGCGGCGAACTGGGCAACGAAGCTGGCATTAAAAAACAGGCGCAGCGGCTGCTGGCCGATGCGAAAGCCCGCCAAGCCCTGGACGAGTTCACGTCGCAGTGGCTTCGTTTTGACCTGGTGATCAACGCCGTGAAGGATCGCACCCTCTACCCGCAGTTCAATCTGCAACTGGCCACGGCGATGACTGAGGAATCGCGGCGACTGGTGGCCGATCTGGTCTGGAACGACCGCGACTTCATGGATTTCTTCCGCGCGGACTATGCGTTCGTGAACTCGGACCTGGCCACGCTGTACGGCCTGCCCGCGCCGCCTTCAGAGTTTGCCAAGGTGCCGTTTCCCCCGGATTCGGAGCGCTCCGGCGTATTGGGACAAGCGGCGTTCCTGGCCATGACCAGCAAGCCGGGCGAGACCTCGCCTACCGTCCGCGGGCTGTTTGTACGGGACCAGTTGCTTTGCCAGAAGGTGCCGGATCCGCCGCCGGGCGTGAACGCGACGCTGCCTCCGGTGACGGTGGCCAAACCGATGACGAACCGCCAGCGGCTGCAGGAGCACATGATCAACCGGAGCTGCTCGGGCTGCCATGTGCTAATTGATCCGATCGGGTTCGGATTTGAGCGTTTCGACGCGATTGGCCAGTATCAGAAGAAGCAGGCGGTCATGGTGATGCCGCCGGATCGCCGCATGCGGGCCACGCGGCTGGAGTTGGAGATTGACCCGAGCGCGTCGGTGAACGGTATTCCGAATTCGAACTTCACGTCACCCAAGGAACTGGGCCGGATATTGGCCAATAGCCCGGTTTGCCAGGAGTGCATGGCGAAGCAGTTGTTCCGCTATGCGTTCGGTCGCGGCGAGACAGCCGGCGACCGGGAGTTGATCCAAGGTGCGGTCGAGGTATTCCGCAACTCCGGCTTCCGCTGGAAAGAACTGATGACCTACTACGCCACCGCGCTGGCGAAAGGAGCGAATTGATGGCCTGGAGAGAGACACTCGGACGGCGCCGGTTCCTGCGCGGGATCGGCATGGGTGGAGCGCTGCTCCGCATCGGCCTGCCGCCTTTGGAGGCTTTGCTCAATCCTCATGGCACGGCGTACGCGGCTCCGGCGGGCGGCAAAGAGGCGGCAAAACCAATTCCGTCGCGTTTTGTTTTTTGGTTCAACGGCAACGGCGTGCCGGAGCGGTTTTGGATCCCGGCGGAGACGGGTCCGGAGTTCGCCATGACGCCGTGTCTGAATCCGCTGCTGCCGTTTCGCGATCAGATCCACGTGCTGAGCGGGCTGGATAACCCAGCGGCGCGGATGCCCGGGCCGGGCAACGATCACCACCGCTCGATGAGCGCGCTGGTGTCCGGCACATCGTTTACGGGGCGTGGTTCCGGGGGCGTGTCGATCGACCAGATGATTGCGGCGAAGCTGGGGGGCGACTCGCGCTTCCGCTCGCTGCAGCTTGGCGTGTGCCAGGAGTCGCATGGGGAAAGCATCCAGCGCAATTTGAGTTGGGCGGGGTATGAACGGGCGCTGCCCCCGGAGTTGATTCCACACAACCTGTTCAACCGGATGTTCGGCACTCGCGAGCAGACGTGGGTGGAAGGCAAGCGGAGCATTCTGGATGCCGTTCAGGAGGACTTCCGGGACCTGCAGCCCGCACTGAGTAAGACGGACAAGCAACGCATGGACGAGCATCTGGCGGCGGTGCGGGATCTGGAGCGGTCCATTGCGAGCCTGCCGCCAGAGTATCGGGAGGCGAAGGAGCCGCCGTTGGGTGGCGATGTGAAGGACTACCCACGGATCGCGAAGATCCAGTCGGATTTGCTGGTGCATGCGCTGGCGTCGCGGCAAACGCGGGTGGCGAGCTATATGCTGACGAAGTGCCAGAGCCTGGTGCGGCTGCCATGGCTGGGATATACCACTCTGCGGCATCACGACTATACGCACACCGCCGCGGATACGCCGCAGGGGCAGCGAATCATGCGCGACATTTGCCGATGGCATGTGGAGGAGTTCGCGTATCTCTTGGCGAAGTTGAAGTCGGTGAAAGAGGGCGATGGGACGCTGTTAGATCATACTTGCCTGCTCTACGTGCATGAGCACGCGGAGGCGAATCCACATAAGAACAACGGGCTGCCGGCGATTGTCGCGGGGTATTCGAGCAAGCTCAAAACGGGGGTGCATACCAAGGCCGCGGGTACGCTGGGCGATCTGTATCTGAGTGTCGCCAACGAGATTCTCGGCGTGAGTTTGGAAGGCTTCCCGACGGGGCGCAAGCCGATCCCAGGCCTGGTTTAGAGCATCATGGACCGGCGCCGGTTTCTCGGACAAGCGGGTGCTTTGTCGATGCTGCACGCCCTGCCTCTGCGTGCCGCGGGATATGAAGAGCAGTATCCGGACATGCTGGCGGCGTACCTGGTTGGCCGCTTAAACCGGCTTGCCGCCGAGTGGGACCAGAAGCGCGCGGCGATCACGACGGCGGATGCCTTGCATGCGCGGAACCGCGAGATCCGCAAGCAGGTGGTGGAGATGGTGGGCGGCTTTCCGGACCGGAATCCGCTTGGACCCGAAGTGGTGAAGGTAACGGAGCGTGAGGGATATCGCGTGGAGAACGTGATGTTCCAGAGCCGTCCGAACTTCTGGGTGACGGGTAACCTCTATGTGCCGGCGGGCGCATCGAAGGCTCCGGGGATCATCTCGCCGTGCGGGCATTACCCGCTGGCGCGCATGCTGCCTTCGTATCAAATGGCGTATCTGAGCCTGGTGAAGGCGGGCTTCGTGGTCCTGGCCTTCGACCCCATTGGCCAGGGCGAGCGGCGGCAATACTGGAATCCGGAGACGGACAGTTCCGAGGGCTTCAACGCCACGATGGAGCATTCGATGCCGGGGCAGTTGCAGATCCTGCTCGGACAAACCTTGACCGGCTACCGCGTGTGGGATGCGATGCGCGCGGTGGACTATCTGTTGACGCGGCCGGAGGTGGATGGGTCGCGGATTGGGTGTACGGGCCATTCAGGCGGCGGCACGTTGACCATGTTCACCAGCGCCGTGGATGAGCGTATTGCCTGTGCCGTAGTGCATGAAGGCGGCACGCGCGGGAGATGGCCGATACAGCTTTCCCCACAAGCGCCGCTGGGGCCGTCGGATGTGGAGCAGAACCTGTTCCCCGGCGCGGCGCGCGGCATTGACCATCCGGACCTGCATATCGCGATTGCGCCGCGCCCCTTGATGGCTACTATCGAGAACTATTCGGAAAGCTTCAACAGCGCGGCGGATAAGATCCGGGCGCGGTATAAGCTGCTGGGACTGGAGGACCGGTTTACAACGGTGGAAGCCGGTGATCCGCATGCGTTCACGTACCGGCTGCGGCGTGCGACGACGGATTGGTTCAGCCGCTGGCTGTTGGGGAAGCCCGGTCCCGCGAGCGAGGGGGAGCTGACGCCCGAGAAGCCGGAGGACTTGCGATGCCTGCCGACCGGATCGCTGCGGGCTTCGCGCAAGGGCGAGACAGTGTGGACGGACTTGTGGGCGAAGGCGAGTGCATTGCCTCCTTCGAAGCCGGTTACCACAGGTGTGGTGCGCCAGGTGCTCCGGCTACGGGAGTTGCAATCGCCGTTGGAGCCGCGTGCGGTTGCGACGGTGGAACGGGAAGCCTACACGATTGAGAAGGTGCAGTTCCTGTCCGAGCCTGGGATCTACATTCCCACCTGGGTCTTTCAGCCACGGCAGCGGCTGGCAAACACGCCGGCTATCCTCTATTTCAACGATTCCGGCAAGGACAGCGATGGGATGGAGTTCGAGAATGCCGAGGCGGCGGGGGTGAATCCGGGCGTGTTGGCGACGCTGACGCGGCGCGGGTACCAGGTGATTGCGGCGGATGTGCGTGGCATCGGCGGAACGCGTACGGGACACCGAGCGGCGTCGGGCGGCAATCCGTTCTCGCACCTGTTCGACACCGAGACGGCGATGGCCTACATGACGTGGTTCCTGGAGTCGTCGCTATTTGGGATGCGAGTGCAGGATGTGCTGCGTACGGTAGACTACGCCCTAAGCCGGGCGGACGCACGTGGGCAGCAGGTTTGGGTGATCGGCAAGGATATGGGCGCGCTTTGGGCGCTGTTCGCGGCCGCGCTGGATCCGCGGATATCTTCGGTGATTTGCCAGGGCGGGCTGCTTTCGTACCGCACCCTGATTGATGGGAATGACCGGTATCTGCACGGGGCGAACATCATGACTCCGGGCCTACTGCGGCACTTTGACCTGCCACACGTGGCGGGCCTGGTGCGTGGGCGGGTGACGGTGATGGATCCGGTGGACGCCATGAAGCGCCGCGTGCCGGTGGAGAAGGCGCGGAGCTTGTATGGTGGCAGGGTTAGGGTGGAATCGCGCGGCGGCGCGAGTGATCTCGCGGGCCTGTATGCCAAGCTTTTGACAAGTTGAGCGCGCGTCAGAACCGCAGCCGCAATCCGGCCCAGGCTCCGCGCGGCGCGCCCGGTGCGAAGAACGTGTCGCCTAACAGCGGGAACTCGCCGTTGATCGCCGGGAAGGGCCGCGCGATGAAGTTGCCCGCCGCGTTGAAGCCGGTCGCGCCCAGTTGCGCGCCTGTGTAGTAGCGCCGGTTCATCAGGTTATTCACCTGAACAAAGAATCGAAGACGGCTGTGGATCTGGTAACTGGCCCCGAGGTTGACCACGGCATAACCGGGGGAGTGGCCCTCGCCCAGGTAGTAGCGGCCGTCGGGACGGTGCTGGTTGTTTTCGTTGCCCCTGGCGATGGAACTCGACACGCCGAGAATGTTGAGATTGACGGTGGCTTTGGATGTCACCTGAACGTCGGCATAAGCCTTGGCCATATGGTGCGGCGTCAAAGGGATGCGGTCGCCCGCTGCAATCTCGATGCTGCCTTCGGTCCCGGGCACCCCATCCAGGGCTTCTTCATTGCTGCTGTTGCCGGTGCCGTTCACTTCCTCCTCGCTTTGAAAGGTGGCGTCCAGGAACGTATAACCTCCACCCAGCGTCAGCCGCCCGATGCGGTAGTTCGCGTCGAGTTCCACACCCTGGCGGCGCGTCTTCTCGAAGTTCTTGAAATAGCCGAAGCCCGTCTGTTCCGAGGCCACGAACAGAATGTCGTCGCGATTGGTGGCGTGGAACCAGCCGGCGCTCCAGCGAAGCGATCCTTCCCCCGCGCCGCGGATACCGGCTTCCCACGTGCGGGTCAGTACCTGCTCCAGCGGTGGATCGCTGGCCATCGCGTTCGGCAGCTTGCAGGGCGCATTGGGGTCGGCGCAACCCAGTTCGATCGACGTGGGCGCGCGGCTGCCTTCGGTATAGCTGCCATACACGGTGACCGGCGACGCCACCCGGTACGTCGCGCCAACCGCCGGATTAAGCCGCTGGAAGGAGTGCTTGCCCGTGAGCGACCCCGTGCCCGCTTGCGGACGAATGCGGTCGAGGTTGTCAATCGTCGTGCGGTTGAAGCGGCCCGAAAGGGTCATGCTGAGCTTGCCGCGGGTGAGGGTGTTCGTAGCGTAGAAGCTGCCGCTATGAATGCGGCCGGTCAGGTTCACGCGGGTGTCGAACGGCTCGCCATCCTCATCGCCGCCCGTGACGCCATCGCCGAACGCCCCAACGCCCGTCACCGACCGGTCCGGATTCAGATAACCTAGTTCACTCAACTGCGTGAAGCCCACGCTGTTGCCGTCATAGGCGCCGCCGATGGTGAGCTGGTTCTGCATAGCGCCGCCGCGGGTGAACCACGAAACCTGGCCCGCTACGCCGTAGTTTCGCTGCTGGCTGGTGGAGTTCGTCAACAGGCCGTTGCACTTCTCGGCCGGCTCATCCACCAGCAGCGCATTGGCGATACAGCGCCAGCGCGGGAACGGCGTATTGACGGCGTTCTCGCCGGAGGTAGGGAATCCGCTATAGCCGGCCGCCGTGAGCGCTGCCCGTTCCGCCGCCCCCGGTTGATACACCGCCTGGTCCAGCGAGTCCTCGTTGATGTCGCCGTTCAACGCCCGCGTCCGAATGTAGCGGAAGTACGCGTTGCCGGAGAAGGACAGCGAATTGGTCAAGCTTCGCCGTACGCTGAGGTTCAGAAACGGGGCGCGATTGGCCGTGACGTCGGGCTTGGTATAGACGCTGGTGTAGTCGCGGTCAAGGAAGCCACGCGCCTGCAGACCGTTGCCGATCAGCGCGTTGTTGGCGTACGCCAGCGTCAGGTGCAGCGACGTCCGTTCCCGCTGCGATCCAAGCCGGCCGAAGAATTGGCGAACATTGCTGGGCGAGGTCTGACGCCATCCATCTTCGAAGAACAGGCTACTGGCCAAAAACCAATCGAAGCCACTGGCCGCCGCGCCGCCGTGTTCGAAGTCGGCCATCTTGCGGCCGAAGCTGCCGCCCTGCAACCGCAGCGAAGTGCCCGCGTGGCTCAAGCCATCCTTGGTGCGGATGGATAGCGCGCCGCCCAACGTATTCAGGCCGAACAGCGGATTCGAGCCGGGGATGAGCGCCATCTCCGCTATCGCGATGCGGGGGATGAGGTCCCAACTGACCACATCGCCGAAGGGCTGATTCAGGCGGACGCCATCCATGTAGATAGACAGGCCCTGCGGCGTTCCCAGCAGCGGCGATGCGGTGTAGCCGCGATAGTTCACATCCGCCTGGAAGGGGTTGTTCTGGATCTCGTTGAGAAAGACATTGTTGAATCGCTGGTTCAGGAAGGAGGCCAGGTCCCAGGCGCCGCTGGCCTCGATGTCGCGGCTGGTGGCGGCCTGCGTGGGCGCGGGGATCTCGTCGATAGGACGGTCCAGCCCAGCCAGCGGCGTGGTGCTGACCACGGACACCGCGTAGGCCGACCCGCCGGGCGAGAGGGTTACGGTGTGGGTGATGGGGGCCTTGCCGTCCACCTCCACCGTTGCCTCGTAGGCCGAGAAGCCCTCTTTCGCGATACGCAACCGGTATTGCCCCACGGCCAGGTTCGACAGCCTGGCGCCTCCCTCGGCATCGGTGCGGAAGCGGCGGTACTGGCTCATTTCGAGGCCTTCCAACAAGCCACCGGCGTCGGGAACGGCGGCCCCGCTGGTATCCTTCACCTCTACTTTGATCTCCGCCCCGCAGAGCGGAAGGCAAACAGTCAGCAACCAGCCGCAGGCGCGGCTACGCAAACGGGCCATATAGCGTATATCCCGCCCGCCGCGATTCCGTTCAGGCTTTTTTCCAGGGCGGCTTGCTGGTAACATCATGTGTCGGTTCAGCCGCCTCTCTATACGATGTCCGAGAACACCTGGACGCAAGTCATTCGCCTGGTTAGCCGGCCCCAGAATCCGGCGGAGAAGGCCGTTCAGGACGAGGTAGTGCAGCTGTTCCGCGAACTGCGAACGCCCGTTCTGCGCTACCTGCATAGCCTCGGGATGCCGGCCGGCGATGCCGAAGATATCGTCCAGGATGCGTTCCTGGCGCTCTTCCGGCACCTCTGTGACGGCAAGCCTCGCGATAACCTGCGCGCCTGGGTGTTTCGCGTCGCCCGCAACCTGGCATGGAAACGGATGAGCCAGGCCGGGGCTGTGGCCGAAGTCTCGAGCGAAGCGATTGCCGCCGCCGTGGATCCCGCGGCCAATCCGGAACAGCACGCCGTAATGAGCCAGCGGGAGCGCGCCATTCGGGGCGTCATCGCAGCCCTGCCGCCGCTCGATCGCCAATGCCTCCAACTGCGGGCCGAAGGTCTGCGGTACAGGGAGATCGCATCCGTGCTGGATATGTCGCTCGGTGCGGTAGCGGCCAGCCTTAGCCGTACGCTGAGCCGCATCGCCCGCGCGACGCAATCCGAAAATAGAGTGAACAAACTCCCAGTTGGGGGAATATAGCTTTGATATGCCGCGGGATGCGCACATAGCCGACGAGGAACTGCTGCTGGCCCTGGACGGCGAGTTGGAAGAGCCGCGCGCCGGCGAGGTGTCCCGCCATTTGCGGCATTGTTGGGATTGCCGCGCGCGACAGACGCGGCTGGAACAGGCCATCGGCGACTACATGGCCGTGCATACGGCGATCGCGCAGGATGCGGCGGCGATTCCCGCCGAAGGGCCGCTAGCCAAGCTGCGGGCAGCTATTGCAGCTATTGCAGCCGTGGAGCCGGGACGGCCTGCGTTGTCGTGGTGGCGTCCGGCGTTGCTGGCGGCATCCGCTGTAGGAGTGCTGGCGCCGTTCTCTCTGCTGCTCTGGATGAGCGGCGGTGCCCTCGGGACGCCCGGCCCGCTCCCCGATCCACGGCTTACTCCTGGCGCCGTACGGCTCCTGTCTTCGCAGCAAGTGTGCCGCGTGCCGTTGGAGGATGAAGGGCGCTTGGTTCCCGCGGAACTGGCGCAACGCGTCTTTGAGCAATACCGGATAGCGAATCCGAAACCGGGTACGTATGAGGTGGACTACCTCATCAGTCCCGCGTTGGGTGGCACAACGGCCATCCAGAACTTGTGGCCCGTGCCCTATGCCGATGGCGTCTGGACGTCACGCGTGAAGGATGCGCTGGAGGATCACCTGCGAACGCTGGTGTGCGAAGGCAAGATGGACCTGGCCACCGCGCAACGTGAGATCGCAACGAACTGGATTGCAGCGTATCGGAAGCACTTCCGGACCGGCCTGCCGGTGGCGGCGCACGCCCGGTTCGTCAAAGACAGTCCCTGGCAGTGAGCGGCGATTCGATCAAAGTCCCAGCCATTTGGTGAACCAGCGCAGGTTACGTTCCAGCAGGTCGCGCTGGTGCGCGGGTTCCGCGATGCCGTGCCCTTCGCGCGGGTACACGACGTACTCTACCGGCACATTCAGGTCCGTGAGGGCCTGGTAGATCTCGGCGTTGTGATTGATATCCTCCCCGCCCACCTGCAGCAGGGCCGGCGTGCGGATGTTCTTCAATCCGGCCCGCGACGAGTGGCGGATGTAGTTCTCCGGGACGTCCCACGGCTTGCCGCCGAAGTAAGTCCAGAGGACTTCTTTGGAGCCGTCGAACTCGCCGTAGTAGGTGATCCAATCGGTGGCCGGTGCGCCGACGCTGGCGGCCTTGAAGCGATTGGTCTTGGTGATCATGTTGCCGGTGAGGTAGCCGCCATAGCTCCAGCCCATCAGGCCGAGTTTCTCAGGGTTCGCAATACCCTGCTTCACGAGTGTGTCGATGCCGGTCATGACATCGTCATAATCGCCAACGCCCTGGGACAGCGCGTTCTTCAGGCGATACGCCGCGCCGTAGTTGGAAGAGCCGCGGAAGTTGGGAACGAACACCGCGATGCCCTTCTGTAGGAAGGCTTGGATGGGATAAACGCGCGGGCTGGGAAATGTTTCCAGTGCCACCCCCGTGGGGCCGCCATGCAGTTCGGTTAGCATCGGTACGGGCCGGCCTTCCTGATAGCCAATGGGCAGCCAGAGGATGCCTTCGTTGTCGAGCCCGTCGGACGCTTTCCAGCGGATCACGCGTGATTGCAGTGGCGGCAACGCAGCGACGCCATCCTGCAAGCGCGTGAGTTGCTGTTCCTTTCCGTCGCGCAGTGCGAATATCTCCAGTGGGCGGCTGGGGCTGGACTTCAGGAAAGCCGCCGTGTCCAGCGTGGCGTTGAAACTGGCAGTACCGGCGATGCGCTCCGCCAGCACGGAGCTTTTCCCCGACGCTATGTCCTGCTTGATCAAAACGTCCTTCGTTCCCGTGCCTGCCGTGTAGACGATGGATTTGGAATCGGCCGCCCAACTGAAACTGTTGCCGCCGCGGAACACATCGAAGGTCTGGCCTTCGCTGAGGTAACGGATCGTGCCGCCGCCGGATGGCACCAGACCTACGTGGCGGGCGGCGAAGTAATTCCGGGTGCCGCCCTGCGAATGGAAGGCGATATAGCGGCCATCGGGCGAATAGGAAGGGTCCGCATCACGGCCGGGCTGCACCACAATGGCCTTCGTCGCGCCGGTGGCCAGCGTGATCTCATGCAGGTCGATGTGGAAGACGTCGCGATTGAGCGGTGTCTTCTGCACGGCGCAGACCACCTTTGACGCGTCTGGCGCGACGGCGAAGTTCACCACGTGCCATTCCGCATTGCTGACCGCTCTGGGCGCGCCACCGGAGAGCGCCTGCCGGTAGAGCCGCACGGGGCGTGGAAGCTCGGTGGAGACGATCGGATCGGGCGCGGGGCCTTGCTCTTTCGCCAGATAAAAGATCGCCTCGCCGCGCGGATCGAAGGCATACGACTGCACCGGCGCCGCCGACTTCGTAACAGCCTTGCCGCCAAGGTTCACCTGACCACCCGCCAGAAACGCCAGCTTCGCGCCGACCCACTGCGGTCGCGACCCCTTCGCAACTTTGGTGCCGGTACCGCCGCTAACCGGTGCCGTATAGATGTCGCCCTTGTAAATATACGCGTAAGCAGCCCCATCTGGCCGCAATTGCGGATCGCCAGGGTTGGCCAAGTTCAGGATGGCGTCAATCGTCCAGACTGCCAGTGCCAGAGAGCTAGCTAATGATGTCACGGATGGGTTTTCCGTAGTCGATATCCAGTCGCTGGCGGCCAGGCACGTCGAGCTTCCTCGGGTCAATGCCCAATTGATGCAGCACCGTGGCGTGGATATCGGTGACGTAGTGGCGGTTCTCCACCGCATGGAAGCCGATCTCATCGGTGGCGCCATGCACCACGCCCTGCTTGATGCCGCCGCCCGCCATCCACACCGAGAACCCGTAGGGGTGATGATCGCGGCCGTTCGAAGCCTCCGCACCCGGCGTGCGGCCGAACTCCGTGGCCCACACCACGATGGTCTCATCCAACAAACCGCGCTGCTTCAGATCGCGCAACAGGCCTGCGATAGGCTTGTCCACCTTTGCCGCAAGATCGCTGTGGTTCTTCTTCAGATCCTTATGCGCGTCCCACGCGTTGCCCGCGCCGCCATGATAGACCTGCACGAAACGCACGCCGCGTTCCGACAGCCGCCGCGCCGCCAGGCACACTTCGCCGAAGGGCTTCGTCAGCTCATTATCCAGACCGTAGAGCTTCTTGGTCTCCTCGATCTCGTCTTTGAACGTGATCGCTTCCGGCACGGCCATCTGCATGCGGTACGCGAGTTCGTAGCTCTTGATGCGGGCGCGCAGGGCCGCGTCGGTGGGGTATTCCACCGCTGATAGATTGTTCAGCTTGCTCAACAACGCAAACTCGCGCCGCTGTTCTTCGCTCGACACTTCCGGTCCCGGCGAAACGAACGGCAGCGGGTTATCCGGATTCACCTCGAGATAGACACCGGCATGCTCCGGTCCCAGGTAGCCCGATCCATGCGTGCCCTGGCCACCGCAGCAATCGCCGGGCGGCTCGCCCAGCACCACGAAGGACGGCAGGTTCTCATTCAGCGACCCAAGCCCATAGTGAGTCCACGAACCCAGCGTCGGCAGATAGCCATCGAAGATGTGACGGCCGGTGTGGAACTGCAGGATGGCGCCGTGGTCGTTATCGGTAGTCCAGGTGGAGCGAATCAGCGACACCTCGTGCATCAGGTCGCCCATGTGCGGGAACCAATCGCTCACCGGCACGCCGTTCTTCCCGCGCTCCTTGAAGCCCGTCTGCATCGGGTAGAGCGTGAGCTTGATCTCATGCTGCCCGGGCACGAAAGCCTTCAGATTCTCCTTCGTGAGCGGGTTATGCAGCACCTCTTTATACGGCGTCTCGGAAAGCTGCTTGCCCGCGAACTGATTGAGCACGGGCTTCGGATCGAAGGACTCGACGTGGCTGACGCCGCCCAGCATGAACAGCCAGATCACCCGCTTCGCCTTGGGCTGGAAGTGCGGCTTGCCGGTGGGTGGCGACCAACTGTCGGCGGCGGCTCCGGCGCGCTGCGGCAACAGGCTGCCGAGCGCGAGCCCGGTAAGCCCCTGGCAGGTATCGGCCAGAAAGACACGGCGGGAACGGCGGTCGGAACAGAGATGCGTTTTCATGCGCGGCTTCCCTCTCTAGCGTATGGTCACAAAGTCGTTATGGTTGAGCAGCACGTGCACCAGGCTTTGCCTGGCGCGGGCTGCAGGGTCGCCGGCGGACTTGGCTTCGGAGCGGTAATAGGCTTCCTGATCGGTCAGGAACTTCGTGGTCTCTTCGCGCTCGGCGGCCGATGGCGCGCGGCCCAGGATCTTCTCGAACGCCGCGGGCACCACATCGGCGGGCAGTTTAGAAGCAATTTCGGCGGCCACCTTCTGGCTGAGCTTGCTGTTGGCTAATGCCAGGGCCTGCTGCGGCACGATACTCTCCGAGCGTTGGAAGCACTCGATAGGGCTGGCGGCGTCGAAGACCTTCAGCATCTCCATCTGTAAATCCGGCGTGTGGCGGAAGTAGAGGCTGCGGCGATACACGTCCTGGCCCTTGGTTTCGTCGATCTCCGGGCCGCCCATCGCGGGGTCGAGCAGGTTGGCGATGGACAGCAGGTTGTCGCGAACATTCTCCGCGCTCATGCGGCGCGTGTTCATATGCCACAGGTAGGTGTTGTCCGGATCAGCCTTCGCCTGCGGCATCACTTCGGTCCAGGCCGATTGCATGCGATACGCCTTCGAAGTCATCAGCAGCTTATGCACGGCCTTCAGATCCCAGCCGCTATCCATGAACTGCACGGCCAGGTAGTCCAGCAGTTCGGGATGCGTAGGCGCCTTGCCGCTGCGGCCGAAGTTGAACACCGTTGGAACCAGCGGTTTGCCGAAATGCCGTAGCCAGATGTGATTAATGGCCACCCGCGCGGTGAGCGGATTGTCTTTGGACGCGATCCACTCTGCCAACGCCAGACGGCGTCCCGATGAGGTAACCGGATACTTCGGACCGATGGGCGTATAGCCTTCCACCGGCTCCTTCAAAGCCTTCACGGCGGCTTCCAGCTTCGCCGTAGCCGAGCCAAGTTTCTTCGGATCCTTCTTGGCCAGTTCGAACTCATGCTGGCCGAGGATCATGTCGGCTTCCGCCCTCAGCCGGTTGGCGGCTAACTCCAGTTCCCGCGCCTTTACGGCCAGTTCCTCGGTGTTCGGCGGAACGGGCGTTGCCATCGCCGCGAGGTCCGCATCAATGCGAGCCTGCAGCGCGGGCAGCGCGGCCTTCGTCGCTTCCAGGCGCTTCTCCGCCGCCGCGATGACCGGTGCGGGTTCGGGCTTCTCCTTCGCCTTACGCACATCGGCTTCGGCCTTCTCGATGGCCGCGCGGGCCTGCGCCAGCAGGTCATTGGGGACGAACGAGCGGCCGTCGGGGAAGTAAGACTCGATGGGCAGCTTCACCGGCTGCGGCTTCATGTCGGCGCGGCCGAATAGCACCGGCACACCCGGCTGCAGGATGACGCTGGTGTCCGGATTGGCCTCATTGCCGCGCACGAAGCGGTAGGTGGGCTTGGTGGCATCGGCATCATAGACACGCGGCAGCCCGTCCTTCAAGGTGTCGGCCTCGCCAGGTACGCGGTCGGTGCGCACATCGTGCGGTTCGAAGAAGGCACGGAAGCGATAGTAGTCGGTTTGCGGGATCGGATCGTACTTGTGGTTGTGGCAGCGCGCGCACTTCAGGGTCACGCCCAGGAAGGCCGTGGACGTATATTCCACGGTGTCCTGCAGCCACACGTTGCGATTGAACATGTACCAGTTGCGGGCCAGGAAGCCCGTGGCTCGCACGGTCTTCGGATCGGAGGGCGCGATCTCGTCGCCAGCCAGCATCTCCGTGATCATCCGCGCGTAGGGCTTGTTGGCGTTCAGGGCTTCCACCGTCCAATCGCGCCAGCGCCAGATGTGACGTTGCGAGTAGCGCACCTGGCCAGACTTGCGATAGCCATACCAATCGGAGTAACGCCAGATGTCGAGCCAGTGACGGCCCCACTGCTCGCCGTATTGCGGGCTGGCGAGCAGCCTGTCGATGAGGGTTTCCCAGGCGTTGGGCGACTTGTCGGCAAGGAAGGCGGTAACGGCTTCAGGCGAAGGCGTAAGGCCGGTGAGGTCGAGGTAGGCGCGGCGGATGAGTGTACGGCGATCGGCTTCGGGCAGCGGCGTGAGGCCCTTCTCCTTGTACTTCGCGGCCAGAAAGGCATCGACGGGGTTGGAT
This sequence comes from uncultured Candidatus Solibacter sp., assembly GCA_964385495.1. Taxonomy (GTDB): domain Bacteria; phylum Acidobacteriota; class Terriglobia; order Bryobacterales; family Bryobacteraceae; genus CADEFT01. Next base: position 117,655 of record CAYLPH010000007.1, on the reverse strand, counting down.
GCGCCAGCAGGAACCGCCACCTTCACGGGCTTGCGAAAAGCCCAGTGTTTCGCAGCCTCCTGCGCGAAGGAGAGCTCCGCTTCTTCGGTGCTTTCGCCATACGGCACGCCGGCGCGGATCCATTCGGCCAAGTGCTCAATGGCTTCGTTTGGTAATTTGGGCGCCTTGAAGGGCATCCCCGGCTCACTGATGTGGGCCACCAGCTTGTAAAGTTGCGATTCGGTGGGATCACCGGGCACGACCACTTTGCCGTGCTCACTGCCGCGCAGCAGCGCGTCGCGGGTGGAAAGGTCAAGGCCGCCCTGCTTCACCTTGGCGTTATGGCAGGCAATGCAGGAACGGTCCAATAGCGGTTTGATCTGGTCGCGGTACAGGCTTGGCGACGAAGCCGCGCTCTGTGCCCAACAGCTTGCCGTCAATAAGCAGACGGACGCGGACAACCGTGTCATCCGGGGCACCATGATCTTCCGAGTGTATCAGGTTGAAAGTAAGCTACTTTGCTTCGTCCAGTGGTTCGGACGCGCCATGGGGAGCGGGTTCTGTTTGCACGGCGCGGGGCTCCGCGGCCGTTTGACTTACCATGAAGGGACAGTCTGACGCTTTGGTTGTATGCGGCTCTCAACAACACTGTCCCTATTTCTGTGCGCCAGTGGCGCGGTGGCTCAGGTCGCGGTGATTGAGCCGGCGACGCGGGCTTTGTTGGTGGATGGGCGTACCGTTGTGTCGCTCGCGGTCAACAATGGCGGACCGCGGCCGGTTGATGTTCGCATCACGCTGCAGTGGCTGAGCCCGGATGGGGAGGGAGAGGCTCAAATCCAGCGGGATGCCACTCTTCCTGCCGGGGAGTCATCCATACATATTCCGCTGGGACTATGTGAGGATTGCGATCCTCTGCTGTTACGGCTGGCGTACCTGGTACAAGCGGGCAGCCGGAACTTCAACGCCTCCCGGCCCGTGCCGGGCGTGTTGAGCTTGCCGCATATCGCTGGGCATGCCTTTAGCCTGCGTATCTTGACGGCGGGCTCTCCCGTGCCGAATGAGCCCTTTGAAGTGCGCGTGTTGGCGTCGCACCCAATGACCGGCGCGCCCGTGGCGGGCGTAAAGGTGAGTGCCGGTCCGTCGACGGGAATGACGGATGCAGAAGGCCTCGCACTACTGCAGATTACCCGTGGGCCGGAGGACGAGACGGCGATCAAAGTGGACGGGCAGTTGGGGGATTTTCGGGGGCAGGCGGCATTGCCTTATCTCTTGAATCGCCGGGAGAGCCTGATGGTGTCCACCGATAAGCCCATCTACCAGCCGGGGCAGACCATGCATGTTCGTCTGTTGGCATTGGCACAGAACGGCCGGCCTCGTGAAGGTGGGGAGTTCGAGGCGGGCGTCATGACGGAAGCGGGAGAACTCCAGTTCCGCACGACGCTGCGCACTTCCCGTTACGGTATCGCTTCCGCGGATTGGGAGATTCCAGCGAGCGCGGAGTCCGGCCGGTATACCATTCGGGTGAGTACAAAAGACGGCCAGTCTCTTTCGCGGGAGGTTCAGATTCGCAGGTATGAACTGCCGTCGTTTCGAGTGACCGTTCAGCCAGACCGGCCGTTTCTCCTAATTGGGGACCCGGCGCGGGTGACGATTCAGGGCGAGTACCTGTTTGGTAAGCCGGTCAGCGCGGGCAAGGTGCGCGTGGCTGCGGCGGAGAATGTGGACAAGGTGATCGCGGAGGGTGAGGTGAGCCGCGAGGGGCGGTTTCAGGCAGTGCTTCCGGCAACTCTGGATGTGGGCCGGTACGCGAAGTTTAGGGACCGGCAGTACATCGCGTTCTTGACGGATGGATCGACGAACCGCACCGAACAGCGGAGGTTTGCGATCCGCATCTCACGGGATCCGGTGCACGTGTATGTGGCCCGGCAGGAAGATGTGGCGGAGGGCCGGCGGGTTTACGTGACCGCGTACTCCCCCGGTGGATTGCCGCTGGACGGTGCCGTAGTGGAAGTAGCGGTAGGCGGGCGGACGCTGGGCCGTGGCCGGACGAACCGGTTCGGTTTAGCGCGGATTGAGCTACCGGGCCTCGGAGGAACCGCGAATGCACCAGAGATGCAGGTGACGGCAACAACAGCGGACCGAAAGAGCGCGCGTATGCAAGTACCGCCTCATTACGGCGAGCCGGCAACGCTCTGGCTGGAGACGGATCGAACCCTGTATCGCGCCGGCCAGCCGGTGAAGTGCATTTTGCAATCCACGAGCGCGCCGCGGACCGTGCTGTTGCTGGCGGTTAATGAGCAGGACCGGGTGGTGTTCAGCAAAAGCGTGCGCGTGGACAAAGGGCGGATGGTAGTGGAAATCCCGTATGAGCGGAGATTCGGCCGGGCGTTGTCGGTGGGGGTTATCGCGAGTGGAGGGCCGGAGCGGCCGCCCGTCGGGCGGGTGTACTTTCCGGGGCCTTCGGAACTGGTGATCAAGGCTAAGCCGGTGCAGCGCAGCTACCGGCCTGGCGAGACCGCGGTGCTGGAATTTGAGACATCGCCGCGGGCGGCGTTGGGCATTGCGATCGTAGATCAGAGTGTGATGGAGCGGGCGGCCACCGACAGCGCCTTCGGGGGAAGGTCGTGGTTTGAGCATGCGGAGCCAGAATCGGTGAGTCTGGGTGGCATCACGGAGGCCAGTCTGCTGAACCTGGACCCTGCAAAGGTGGACGATGCGGAGCTACAACTGGCCGCGGAGCTGCTGGCAGGGGGTGCCGGTAAGCTCCTCCATAGCGCCCGCAATGTCGCGGAGGAACTGCGGAACGGGTTTCAGACCGTGGCGGCCCACAGCCTGGAGCCAGTGAAGCGGGCTTTGGATTCGCACTATCTGGACACACTGGAGCATCCTGGCGAGGATGGGGCGCTGCAGCGGATTGCGGGCTACGCGCTGGGCCGCGCGCGGGACCCGTGGTTACAACCGTACCGGCCAAAGTTCGCCATCCGCCGCGGGTCCGCGCAAGTGACGTTCGTGAGTGCCGGTGCGGATAAGTTGATGGGCACGGCGGACGACTTTCCGGCCTTGGAGGTTGGAAGGCAGTGGTTTGCACCGCAAGAGGCGTTACTGCGGCGGGCGCTTCCGCCAGAGCGGGACGCTCCGGCAACTCCCGAGGGGGTGCTTGCTGTGCTCGATAACGCGGGATTACGGTTCGACCGGTTGCGGGATCCCTGGGGCAGCGGGTTGCGATTGGAGATGGAGCATAGGCGGCAGCTCCGGATGATCCGGGTCATTAGTGCCGGGCCGGACCGTATGTTTGGCACCGCGGATGATGTTCCGGTGACGGAGTTGCAAGTCACGTACTTTTCGGAGATGGAAAGCACGATGGAGCGGCTGCTGCGAAGTGTGCCGGAGTTGCCCGGAAGCGAAGGCGCGCTGCGATCGGTGCTCTCCCGCGGCGGTATTGCCTTCGATACCCTGCGTGATCCGTGGGGCCGGCCATACTATTCCGCGTTTCGCGATGAGCCGGCCTTCACGGATCGGATTCGCACCATCACGTACGCGGAGTACAACCGCGGTCCGGAGGAACGCAAGCAGATCACACCGGTTAAGGTAACAACACGCGTGGTAGAGATCCGCAGTGTTGGCGAGGATAGCAAGAGGGACACCTATGACGACTTCGCGGTAGCCGTGTTCCGCCGGGTAATGGAGGAGCCCGCGGCGGGGCAACCCGCGCCAGTGTCTGTCCAGCCGGGTGCGCCGGCATCGGGGAAAGGGACTCTGGCGGGTGTAGTGATCGACCAGGCCGGCGGCGTCGTGCCGTTTGTGGAAGTAAAGCTCAACGAGCGCTATGAGGCGCGTACCGATGCGGAAGGCCGGTTTGTGTTCGGCGCGCTGCCTCCGGGCAGGTACCGGATAAGCTGCCAGGCGGCGGGTTTCCAGTTGAGCGTGGTGGGAGGCGTGCCTGTCGAGGATGGCAAGGTGACGGAGGCCCAGATCACGCTGCGGGTGGGCTCGGTGACGGAGATGCTCCAGATAGCGGCGGCGCCGTCGATGCTGAGCACATCATCGGCGAGCGTTGCGTCGCGAGCGGCGGCGTTTGCTCCGCAACCGCTTTCGACGCCGCGCGTGCGCGAGTATTTTCCCGAGACGCTCTATTGGCAGCCAGAATTGATTACGGACGAAGCGGGGCGCGCGACAGTGCGGGTGAAGTTGGCCGATTCGGTGACGTCGTGGCACGTAGCGGTGATGGGGTCGACGCTGGATGGGCGGATCACAGAAGCCAGTACGGAGGTCCGTGCGTTCCAGCCGTTTCTGGTGGACTTGGATGTTCCGGCGCAACTGACAGTGGGGGATGAGATCGCGCTGCCGGTTCCGGTGCGGAACTATCTGGAACGGCCGCAGAAAGTAGTGGTCACCGCGAAGGTGTCCTCTGAACTGGGGCTGCTGGGCGCGATCCGGCAACCGGAGACGGTGGGTGCCTCTGCTGCGGGTAACGCCGTGGTTTCGCTGCGGGCCGGCGGGGCCGGGAAGAGGGCGCTGGTGCGGGTGACGGCGCGGGGAGCATCCGCAGCGGATGCCATGGAGAAGCCGGTGGTAATCCAGCCCGATGGGGAAAGGCGGACCGCAGCGGCGGCTTCTTTAGTAAATGTGGGGGAGAGCCTGGCGTTGTGGGTTCCGTCGAATGCGATGGATGGCAGTATCGAGGGGCAGGTGAAGGTGTATCCCTCACTGCTGGCGCGGATCATGGAGGCGATCGAGGTAATGCTGGAGGCGCCGAACGGGTGTGGGGAACAGACCATCTCGTCTACCTATCCGAATCTTCTGCTGCTGCAGGCGTTGCGACAGGCGGGGGTAGAGGAGGAACGGCTGGCGGCGAAAGCTCGAAGGAACCTGCTGGCGGGCTGTCAGCGATTGCTGCGTTATCAGAGCCGTCAGGGTGGCTTTACCTATTGGGCACGCGGCGATAACGATGTGGCGTTGACGTCTTATGCATTGACGTTTCTGCGCGACGCGGCGGCATTCGTGGAGGTGGATGCGGAGGTTGTGGAGCGCGCGCGGTCCTGGCTAGCGAGGCAGCCCTCGCCGGATGCGGCAACGAATGCGCTGCGGCTGCGAGCCTTGGGTGGCGGGGATGGGGAGCGTGAACTAGGGGAGATGGCGCGGCGGGCGGCTGAGTATAGCGATCCTTATGCCTGGGCCGCGTATGCCCTGGCCGCGATGCATGCCAACCGGCAGGAATTGGCGGCTCCCGTGATTGAGCAGTTACGGCGGGCGGCGCAGGAGGAGCGCGGCGCGGCGTGGTGGGCGTTACGGGCGAACACGCCCTTTCATGGGTGGGGCCAGTGGGGCCGGGTGGAGACCACAGCTCTGGCGGTGAGCGCGTTGGCGGAGTGGCGCAAGTTGGGGCACGCCGATGATAGTTTGAACAGGCTGATTGCGCGCGGTTCTTTATTCCTGCTGCGGAATACTGGGGCGCGGGGCGCTTGGGCGACGTCCCAGTCGACGGTACGGGCGTTGCTGGCGTTGTTGGCGGTCGAGGGGGCCACGGGATTCGGGAAGCCAACGCAGTTCGCGGTGATGGTGAACGGAGCGAGCGCGGGGAAGGTGATGGTGGACGGGGGGCGTGGCGTGCAGGGGCCTGTGTTGGTGGATGTATCGCGATTTCTGCGAGCCGGGGACAATCAGGTGGCGCTGGCCGGCGTCGAAGCGGGGATGCAGCAGGTGCAAGTATCGGCGGCCTGGTATGAGCCGTGGGCCGGTGACCGCGCCAGCCGGGACTTCACGATGGAGATTGCGTATGACAGGCTGGAAGCCGCGGTGAATGATCGGATTGCGTGCGATGTCGTGATCTCGCGGCCGGCGTTTCGGGGTTACGGGATGTTGATCGGGAAGGTGGGGCTGCCACCGGGGGCGGAGGTTGACCGCGGGATGCTGGAAGAAGTTGTAGGAGGGGACAATGGGGTGGACCATTACGAAGTGGCTCCAGGCGAGGTAACGTTCTACGTCTGGCCGCGGGCTGCCGACACGAAGTTCCGGTTCTACTTCCGGCCGCGGTATGCGATGAGGGCGCGGGGTATGCAATCGGTGCTGTACGACTACTACAATCCGGATGCGCAGGTGGTGCTGGCGCCGCCGGTGTTCGTGGTCCGGCCTTGAGGGGTGGTCTTTCAGTAGACTTGGCAGATGATCCGCCAAGTGGTGCCGATGTTCTTCTCCACGAATATGGAAGCGACGCTTGCCTACTATAGGGACAAGCTCGGATTCGCGTGTGTGGGGACGTGGATGGATCCCCCTGTTTACGCGATTTTGGAGCGCGACGGGCAGGCGATTCACGTGCGTTGCGCGGCGCCTCCGGTGGCGAATCCCGATAAGTACGCCGAGGAGCTGCTGGATGCGTACGTAGGCGTGGCGGATGCCGATGCTCTGCATGCGGAGTACGCGGCCCGCGGCGTGGAGTTCACGCGGGAGCTCGGCACCACGCCCTGGGAGACTCGCGAGTTTGTCGTCCAGGACGGCGATGGGCGGCTGCTGGCGTTTGGCTCTCCGCTGTCTGTAGGGGAGCCGAATGCGTAGCGAGATTCCGCGGTTCAACGGTACGGTGGAGCGGGACCCAACGATCGAGGCATGGTTGGCCGAGCGCGAGGGCGGACCGTTAGGAGTACTGGCGCGGCGGTGGTTCGCGGTGATGCGGGGATGTGGGGATGAGGTGCGCGAAGTGCTGCACGATGGGTGTCCAGTGGCGTGTCTGGGAGATGCTCCCTTTGGATACGTGAATGTGTTCCAGCGGCATATGAATGTGGGGTTCTTTCATGGGGCCTCGTTGGCCGATCCCCTGCGGATGCTGGAGGGGTCCGGCAAGTCGATGCGGCATGTGAAGCTACGGGCGGAGACGCCGGTGGATGAGGAGGCGCTGCGGGCGTTGATCGCGGCCGCCTGGGAGGATATCCAGGCGCGGGTGTTGGGCGATTAAAGTACGGAAGAGCGCGACGTGGGCGTCGCGCGCGGGTCTGGGGACCCGCCCCCATCAGAAATGGGCGAGGCGGGTTTTGGCGTCGCCGAATTCGGGTAGCTGGACGCCCATGCCGTCCAGAATGTTGAGGTAGAGGCTGCAGAGCTTGCGGTTGTCGTCGCCGGCTTCGACGTAGTCGAGGGCGCGGCCGGTCTTGAGCTTGCCGCCGAGGCTGCCGATGGTCACCACCGGCACCTTCTTGTTGTCGTGCTTGGTGCCGGACCACATGTTGGAGAGGAAGAGCAGGCAACTGTTATCAAGAACGCTGGACTCGCCTTCCTTCATGGCATCGAGTTTCTGGGCGAGGTAGGCGAGTTGGGTGACGTGGAAGTGGACGATCTTCTGGTAATCGGCTTCGGTGTCGTAATGGGAGGCGCCGTGGTGTTGTTTGCTGACGTTTAGGAAGGGGTAGTAGAGGGCGGAGAGGTCGCGGGCTAAGAGCAGGGAGGCAACGCGGGTTTTGTCGGTCTGGAAGCCTAGGGCGATGATGTCGCACATCAGGCGGATGTGGTCGCGGATGTCTTCGGGCAGGCCATCCTGGGGGCGCGGCATGGTGGAGAGGGGACGGCCGGCGTCGCGGGCGCGGTCTTCGGCTTTCTCCTTGTCGGTGCGCATGCGTTCGATGCTACGCTCGACTTCGCGGACGCTGGCGAGGTACTCGTCGAGCTTGATCTTGTCGGTGGAACTGATCTGGCGGGTGAGGGATTGGGCGTGCTCCTTGACGCGGTCGAGAACGCTGGTGTTACGGAGGCGGCCGCCGTTCTCGAAGAGGCTGTCGAAGGCGAGGGAGGGATACATCTCATTGGGTACGGGCGAATCGGCGCTTTGCCAGGAAATGTGGGAACTGTAGGCGTTGGAGAAGTTGGTTTCGTGGAAGCCGGTCATGGCGCGCTCGACGGCGAGGACCATGCTGGGCTGGATGGTGTCCTGGCCGATGCGGTTGGCGAGCACCTGGTCGATGGTAATGCCGCCCTGGATGATGGAGCCTTTGCGGATGGGTACGCCGGAGAGCAGGTTGCCGGTCATGGCGGGATGGATGCCCTGGCCGGTGGCGTACTTATTGAAGAGACCGTCAAGAACGTTGATCTTGGCTTTGAGGGGTTCGAGCGGGGCGAGCGATTCGCTGAGTTGGAGCGATGGGCCGGCGCCCTTGGCCCACCAGCGGCCGGGGCTGATGCCGGTGCCCATGAAGAGCACGGCGAAGCGCTGGGGCGAGGGGGATGTGGCCGCCAGGGATTCGAGCCAGGGCAAGCCCATGACGACGCCGGCGCCGCGCAGGAAGGTGCGGCGGGATGCGGGTTTGGTGGTGCTCATTTGGATAGCCTCCCGGTGGCGGCGAGTTGTTCGGAGCCGCCGCGCTTGTTGAGAAATTGGGGACTGGTGACGATGGCGTCGAGGACGGTTTCGAAGCAGCAGCCGTTGCGGGCTTTTACTTTGCCGACGATGTCTTCGATGAGCAGTTCATCGGAGAGGGCGAGGCTGCGGCCGAGGGCGTAGGCCAGGAGTTTGCTGGTGAAGCCCTGGAGGAAGTTGGTTTCGCGGTGGGCGCGGATGTAGTCGCGGAGGCCGGCGACGCCCTCGCCTTCGAAGCCTTTGGGGAAGGTGGCGCGGGCATCTACTTTGCGGCCGGCGAGGTCATGGGTGCGGTGGGCGCCGACGGGGTTGAAGGTTTCGTAGGCGAGGCCGAAGGAATCGAAGCGGGCGTGGCAGGCGGCGCAACTGGGGTTGGCGCGATGGCGCTCGAGCATTTGCGGTAGGGACATCTCCATCTTCGATTCGTCGGCGGGCAGTTCGGGAACCACGGGGGGCGGCGGGGGGATCTGTTCGCCGAGGATGTTCTTGGCGACCCAATAGCCGCGTTTGACGGGGCTGGTGCGAAGGCCGGGGGCGTTCTTGGTTAGGAAGGCAGCCATGGTGAGGAGGCCGCCGCGGCCGTAGGGTGTGGAATCGGCGATGTGGGTCCAGGTGCTTTCGTTGTCGCCAGTGGTGGGCATGCCGTAATGGCGGGCGAGAACCGGGTTGACGAAGGTATCGCGGGCATAGAGGAAGCCGGTGAGCGGGCGGTTGCGGCGGAAGACGTCGAGCAGGAAGCGGACGGGTTCTTCAAACATGGCGTCGCGGAGGGCGTCATTGAAGGAGGGGAAGCGGTCGCGGTCGACGGTGCCGATTTGGGGGAAGTCGCGGATGTCGAGCCAGTTGGCGCCGAATTCGACGGCGAGGGCGCGAAGGCGCGGATCCTGGAGCATGCGGCGGGTTTGGGCTTTGAGGACGGCGGGTTGGTGGAGGTCGCCGGCGGCGGCATGGCGCAGGAGCTCGTCGTCGGGCAGGGAGGACCACAGGAAGTAACTGAGGCGGCTGGCGAGGTCGAAGGCGGAGAGGGGTTGGACGCGGGCGGCGGTGCCGGCGCGGCTGTTGTCGATGCGGTAGGAGAACTTGGGCGAGGTGAGGATTAGGACGACGGTCTCGCGGATGGCGGCTTCGTGGTCGAGGTTGTAGCGCTGGCGGACGTCCTGGTAGAAGGAGAGGATATCGGTGCGGTCGGCTGGAGTGAGCGGACGGCGATAGGCGCGAGTCGCGAAATTGACGAGGGCTTCGAGGTGGGAGGGCTCGGCATCACGGCGGGCCTGCTTGACCCAGCGGATGCTGGTGCTGGCGGTGTTGAAGAAATCCTTGACGGCCTGGATGGCAAGGGGGTTGCCGCCTTTGGCGATGGTGAGGTACTCGGCTTCGAGGGCGCGGATTCGAGGTTCGGAGATGATGGCTTCGACTTCGATCTCCTTCACTTCGGGTTCGCCGTCCTTGAAGTCGTCGCGGGTGCCGCGGGTGCCGAGCTTGGCGAATTCGATATAGGTGCGGATGTTGATGGAGGCGATGAAATCCATGGCGCGCCACATCTCATCGAGAGTGGCCTGCTGCTGGGCGTCGAGGAGGAGTTCGTAGAGGGGCTGATCATCGCGGAAGTAGCCCATGACGTTGTGGAAGCCGGCGCTGAGGTAGCGGCCCTCATCCTTACCGGTCTTGAAGTAATTGCGGCCGCGCGATTCGCGGTAGAACATGTCGGGAAAGACGCCGCAGAAGCGCGCCCAGGCGGCTTCGTAGCGGGCGCGCTGGCCCATCGGGACGTGCAGGTCGGGATCGCCGGGCGCGTTCTCGACGAGGATGGTTTTGCCGGGGCCGAAGGGATTGTCCCATTCGGGTTCGACGACGTCGCGCTGGGTGAAGGGCGGCTCGCCTTCCACCTGTAGCTGGCGGGGGTCGAACTTGCGGCGGTGGGTGGCGTATTGGGTGTTCTTCCAGATGAGCAGCGGCTGCCAGGCGGTGCCAATGGGGCCGGCGGTGATGTTGATGAAGCGGGGCTCCACCTTGGCTCGAACGCGGCCGATGTAGGCGCGCATGTCTTCGAAGTGGGAGCGGGCCGGCGACGCGGGGAGGGTGCGCCACATGGCCTGGAGTCTGGCGAGGGGGCCTAGCGGTTCCGGGTCCTCCAGCGCGGACCAGACCGTCTGCAGATACTTGGGGCTGACGCGCGTCTGTTGGGCGACGGATGCCAGGGTGGCGTTGGGCTTGCCGAGCACGGCGCGGTTGCGGTAGCGCCACGCCGCTTCGAAGTAATCGGCAAGGTTGATGTTCTGCGCGTGATAGAAGTCGATAATGCGGTGGATGGTGAACTTGTCGCGGTCGGTTTCCGCAAGCATGGGGTGAGGGGCAAAGGCGAACCCCTTCTCCTTGAGGTACAGGTGGCTGGCCACCTCGCGGGCGGCGGCGATGTACTTATTGAGGAGAGTTGGGGACATGGTGAGGGTTTCGCCGGAGTTATCGAAGCCAGCGGTGTTGGCGGGGTCGACGGGGAACTCGCGGGCGGGGCGGATATCGACGCCGGTGAGGTCGCGGATGGAGTAGTTGTACTCGGAGTTGCTGAGGCGGCGGGCAAGGACGATACCGGGGTCGCCGGCATTGCGGCGGCGTTCGTGATCGCGGACGGTATGGAACCAGGCGAGGGTTTGCACGCGCTCGGAGGGTTGGGGCTGGCGCGCGCCTTTGGGGGGCATTTCGGCGGCTTCGAGGCGTTCGAGGATCTGGCTCCAGCGGCGGCCGTCCTGGAGGAGGGCGGTAGTGGAGGTGAAGGGGGTAAGGTCGAGTTGGGCGGCGGGTTGCTTGGCGTTGTGGCAAGTGAGGCAGTAGGTGGAGAGGAAGGGGCGGATGGATTGAGAGAACTGGCGGTCGAGGTTGGCGGAGGTGGGAGATTGGGCGGGGAGGAGGGAAGCGGCGGCAAGAAGGAGGACGGGCGATTTGGTACGGTGGGGCGGCCGGGGCATGGTTTTTCCAGACTCGATTCTCTGATAGTGCGGGGGTGGCGTCAACTTGGGGGAAGGCGCGCTATGGACCCCAGACTTATGCCGTACCATATGCGGATGAGCACGCGCGAAGTCATCGTATCCGAACTGGAGAGGCTTCCGGAACAGGATCTCGACAAGTTGTTGGACTTCCTGCGACTTCTCAAAAGTGCCCACTCCGAAGACGCCGTGTCCATAATTGCCGCGGAGTCCGCGCTTGCTAAGGACTGGCTTACTCCTGAGGAGGATGCAGCCTGGGCCAGTTTGTAAAGGGCGAGGTCGTCGTCCTTAACTTCCCGTTCTCCGATCTCAGCCAGACGAAACGACGCCCTGCGCTGGTACTGGCATCACGGGGGAGTGACGATGCGATACTGTGCCAGATCACAAGAACTGGCCATCAGAAGGTCCGGGTGCCACGATCTTGATTGGCAGGGCCGGAACGACACGGCGGGCGGGCTCCCTCCGAAGTCCACAGGCGAGAGGCTGTTTTATACGCTAACGAGACCGCAATGCCGTTTAATCGACGAAGACCATCGGCCGCTTGTTCGCCTGGAGTTCGTGGTCGAAGCGGGCGGCGGCTTGGGTGAGGTCGCGGACAATGCCGGGGTGTTGCGCCGCAAGGTTGTCGCGCTCGGCAATGTCGGAAGTCAGGTCGTAGAGTTCGGGCTCTTTCTTCAGCCGATAGTGGCGCGCGAACAGGGCGGGCATCAGTTCATACCAGAGCGATGGCGGGCGAGGGGGCAGTTCGTGGATAGGCAGGATCAACTTCCACTTGCCGCGGCGGACGGCTTGTAGCTGGCCTCCGAAGTAATAGCAGAAGAGGCGTTCGGGGGCGGGTGGGCTCGCACTGTAAAGGATAGTGTGAAGGGACTGGCCGTCGATGACGCGATCCTTGGGCAGGGAGGCGCCGGCGAGATGGGCGGCGGTGGGAAGGATGTCGAGGACGGAGGCGACGGTGGCAACGGTTTTGCCCGCCGCGATTCTGGTGGGTTGCCAGAAGATAGCGGGGACGCGCATGCCGCCTTCGTAGGTGTTGCCCTTGGCGCCACGGAGAGGACCGGCGCTGCCGCCCATCCAGCGCGGTTCGTCCTTGCGGCCGGGAGCTGGGCCGTTATCGGAAGTGAAGACAACGAGGGTCTTGTGGGCGAGGTTGAGCCGGGTGACAGCATCGAGGATGCGGCCGGTGCTGGCGTCGAGTTCCTCGACGGCGTCGGCGTAGAGGCCATGCGGCGAGCGGCCTTCGAAATCGGGCGAGGCATATTGGGGCGAGTGCGGGAAAGGTGTGCGGGAGATAGAGGAAGAACGGGCGGGTGCGGTTCTGTTCGAGGAAAGCGATGGCGCGATCGGTGTAGCGCTGGGTCAGGGTGTGTTGATTCACGGGGGCTTCGATAACCCGGTCGTTCTCGCGGAGAGGCAGTTCCTGGCGGGCATGCTGGGCGCGGAAGGTTTCGCCTTCCCGCAGTTGGAACATGTCATTGGAATACGGCAGGCCGTAGAAGGAGTCGAAGCCATGGCGGTGGGCGCGGAAGGCGGGTTCGTCGCCGAGGTGCCACTTGCCGATGCACGCGGTGGCGTAGCCCTGCTGTTTGAGCAGGCGTGCGATGGTGATTTCGGAAGGAGGAAGGCCGGTCTTTTCGGTGGGGAACAGGACGTTAGGGACCCCGGCGCGGATGGGGTAGCGGCCAGTGAGCAGGGCGGCGCGGGAGGGACTGCAGAAGGGGGCGGCGGCATAGAAATGGGTGAAGCGCATGCCTTCGCGGGCCATGCGGTCGAGGCGTGGGGTGCGGATGGTGGTGGAGCCGTAGCAGCCGAGGTCGGCATAGCCAAGGTCGTCGGCGAACAGGACGATGAGGTTGGTATGGGTTGCGGTTGGGGATGGCGCGAGGGCGGAGAGCAGGAGTTGGCGGCGGGAGAGCATGGGTGTTGCAGCGACTCGACTATACTAACGCTTGCGGATCGCTTATGTGGGGCGTGCTTTTCCTTTTCGCAATGACGCCGGTGGAGCGAGCGCTGGACTACCTGGCGCGGGAGGTGCCGCGGTGGAAGGCAGAGAACGGCTGCTATTCGTGCCATAACAATGGCGACGCGGCTCGCGCGCTGATGGCGGGTGGACGGGGCGCTGCGATTGCCGATACGCTGGCGTGGTTGAGCAAGCCGGAGGCGTGGGATCAGCAGCAGACCGACGCGGCGTTTCGCGATAAGGACCTGGCGCGGGTGCAGTTCGCGTTTGCGCTGACGGAGGCGGTGGAGCGGGGTCTGGTGAGGGATCGGGAAGCGCTGCGGCGGGCCGCGGCGCTGCTTCCGGAGATTAAGGAAGACAGCGAGATTGGATCGCCGGCGACCTATGGGCAGGCGTTGTCGCTGGCGGCGAGTATCCGGGTGATGCGGGCGGCGGGGCTGGCGGCGACAGCGCGGGAAGCGGCGTTGCGCGCGATGAAGGCCCGGAACACGCCGGAGCACGCGGCGCAGGTGCTGGCATTGCGCATGCCGGCGGCGGGCTTGCTGGCGATGCAGAATGCGGATGGGGGTTGGGGGCCGTACCGGCATGCGCCTTCGGAGGTGTTCGACACGGCTCTGGCGATCCTGGCGTTAATGGAAGCGGGTTCAGTGCCGGCGGGCGTGGTGCCGCGCGCGGTGGCTTGGATTGAGAAGCAGCAGTTGGAGAACGGGGGCTGGCCGGCGACAACGCGGCCGTCTGGCGGAGTGAGCTATGCGCAGCACATCTCGACCACAGGTTGGGCGGTGCTGGCGTTGCTTAAGGCTGGACGTTGAAGGGGAGTTCGAGGGTCTGGATCGTCATGCGCATCTCGACCTTTTCAAAGGCATCGACGTCGAACTTGCGTCCGATGCGGTTGCCGGCGAGGTCTTCGACGATGCTTCCGATCAGGAGGCGATAGGGGCCAGGCTTCCAGGGTGAATCGGGGGTGAAGCGCCACTCGGTTTCGGCGTGATGGAGGCTGATGGTGCCGGCGGTGCCGGCGACGCGGATGAGGCGTTGGGCGAGGGCGGCATCGAGCGGTTCGGGAAACGTGATGGTGAGGGGATCAACCGTGGCGGCGCGGGGAGATTGGATGCGCCACGTGTCGAGTTGCGGGGGAGTGCGGTCGGCTTCGGTGACCACGAAAGTCTTGCGATGGGCGGAGGCGAGAGGGGTGCCGTGGGCGTCGGGCCAATCCTGATCGATGTCGATGTGGTAGCGGCGGCCTTCGAGGAGGGCGGGGCCAACTTCGTTGTGGGGGACAAGGCCACGTTTGATGCGGCCGGGGTCGAAGAGGATGGTGAGCCGCCGCATGGCCGGGTCCCAAAGTTCCTCTTCGATTTCGAGGAAGGGATCGGCGACGGTCTTGCCGGTGTCGTCGATGAGGTGGATGCGGCGGAAGGCTTCGCCTTTGCTCATCGGCTCGGTGAAATGCAGGTAAAGCTTCAGTTGGTTGGAGGGCAGGCGGTCCGCGGTGGGGTAGATGCGGTCGATACGGGCGGTGGGCTGGCGTTCGACTTTGGGCACGCGGAGGATGGCGGAGGTGCCGCCATAGATGGCCTTGTAGGAAAGCCCGGGTTGCAAGGGGAAACGTGGCAGGAAGCGCACTTCGCCAGGGCGCTGCTGTTGCGCGCCGGCGAGGGCGGGGAGGTGTTCCTTGCCATCGATATAAACAGCGACGGCACCGGGGCTCGTGATGCCACGGACCACGACGGCGCCGTCTTCGAGTTGGATGGTGATGCCCGCGAGGAACAGGCTGAACAGCCAGAACACAGTATTTACGGCAGTGCCAGTTGCTTGAGGTCGAGCGAGCCGTTGTCGCCGCGGATGAGCATCATGCCGCGGGTGTCGTCGATCTTGTCGAGGTGTTCGACGCCCTTCAGCGCGGCGATGGTTTCATAGGGCACGCCGGTGACGTCGGTCTGCTTGGTGATGCCCTGGTAGCTGTCGATCTTTTCGGTGGAAAGCTTCATGACGCCGCGGCTGGAGTTGTTGAGCAGGATGTAGTCGACGCCGTTCTTCTTATAGACGATCATGTCGAGCGGGCGATTGCGGTTGCCGAGTTCGGCGATGGTGGTGCCCATGACCTTCTTACCGGGCTTGAGGTCGGAGAGAGGGAACTTGACCAGCGGCGTACAGGTATAGGCGGCGAGCACATGCGGCTGGTTCTGGATCTTGTAGGTGACGAAGGTGCGCACGGGGGCGTTGGTTTCGAAGCGGCCGTGGGCGCCGTGGAAGATCTCGACGCTGGAGCCCTGCGCGGCGTCGGCGAAGGGGAAGGGGATGACGCGGAGGTTGGAGGCGAACTCCTCGTTGGAGAGGCCGGCTACGATGACTTTGCCGTCCATGAAGGCGAGGTCCGTGATGGCTTCCTGGCGGAGGGACTGGCCGCGCCGGTCCTTGGCGTCGGACGAGGGCGCGTTGGGGAGGCTGACCTTGGAGTGCTTCACGCCGTCGAGGGAAACCTCTTCGATCTTGCCTTTGGCATCGACGCGGAGGAGGACGGCGGCGGCATCGGCTCCCTTGCCACGAGAGACCGAGAGATAGGCCTTTTTCGAAACGGGGTGAATGGCGAGGTCGTTGATGAGGATCTGGTCCGGGGTGGTGCCGAGCAGCGCGGCGACCTTTTCGTTAACGCCGGTGACGTCGGCCACGGGCTGGCCGCCTTTGTTGTCGGAGGGGTCAAGGGCGAGGATGGTGGCGGAGGCGGGGTCGGCTACGAAGAGGATGCCCTCGGGGGCGAAGGCGAGCGGGCCGGCGGACTTGAGTTCGGCTTTGCCGGCTTTGAGGGAAGAATTCAGGTTGGCCGCACCGGCGGGCGTGAACGCCAGCGTGGCGAGACAGAGGGAAGCGAGGACTGGATGTGCTTTCACGAGATAGGCTCCCAGACTTGAACTACGGATGGAATTACTTTGTCACCGTGTGGGGTGCGAGTCAAGCCGGGTACACTCGTCTAATGCCCTCCGCCGTTGCCCCGCGCCTCAGCCTGATGATGTTCCTGAATTATGTCGTCTGGGGAGCCTGGTACGTCACCATCGGCACCTACCTGACACAGACCCTGCACTTCACCGGCACCCAGGCCGGCGCGGTTTTTGGCACTGCCGCCCTGGCCTGCATGGTCTCCCCGTTCTTCATCGGCTTGATTGCCGATCGCTTCTTTGCCGCCGAACGCGTGATGTGCGCGCTGCACCTGACCGGCGCTCTGCTGCTCTACCTGGTATCCACCGCCACGACGTTTACCGCGGTGTATCTGCTGATGCTGGCTTATTGCCTCTGTTTCTTTCCGACGCTCGCCCTTACGAACTCGCTGACCTTACGCAACGTTCGTAATCCCGCCTCTGACTTCCCGCGTATCCGCCTGTTCGCCACGCTCGGCCATATCTTTATCAATCTCGTGATCGGCTCTCTCAACATGGAACGTTCCGCGATGCCTTTCGTGATCTCCGCTGGCGCCTCCATCGTGATGGGACTCTACTGCCTCACACTGCCCCATACTCCGCCCAAGGCCACGGGCCAACCCTCGTCGTGGCGAACGGCGATCGGCCTGGATGCCCTGGTCATGATGAAGGATCGTTCCTTTGCCGTATTCGTCATCGCGTCCGTGCTGGCCTGCATCCCGCTGGCGTTCTATTTCTCCTTCACCAACGCCTATTTGAATGAAGCCGGCGTCACCAACGCCGCGGGCAAGATGACCCTGGGCCAGGTGGCGGAAACCGTCATGATGCTGGCCATGCCGTTTCTCTTCCGCCACGTGCCGCTGAAGCCCATCCTGTTGATCGGCCTGGGCGCCTGGTCCGTGCGCTATGCGATGCTTGCCTATGGCAACGTCGGCGACCGTATGTGGCTGTTCTATGGCGCCATTCTGCTGCACGGGATCTGCTACGACTTCTTCTTCATGAGCGGCCAGTTGTATACCGACCAGAAGGCGCCGCAGCACCTTCGCGGGACAGCGCAAGGCTTCGTCATGGTGCTGACCTATGGTGTCGGGATGTTCCTGGGTTCTCTGCTGTCGGGGTGGACAATCGATTTCTTCACGACGCCACAAGGCAGGGATTGGCGCTCGTTCTGGTTATCGTCGGCGGCTGGGGCCTTTGTGATTCTCGTGTTGTTGGGGGTGTTGTTCCAGTCGCGGGAGCGGATCCGGACACGGCAGCAGGAAGCGGGGGCGGAGGGGGTGGCGGCGTGAGGCGGGGATAGGGAGGTGGAGGCGGAAAACTTGACACAAGATGTGAAATCTGAAATATTCTCCTGGAGCCGATCTGTTTTGGCCCGCTTCAGGAGTCTATCCGCATGCTTCGTCTGCTTTTGCCCGCCTTGCTCGCGGCAAGTTTCGCCTTTGCCCAAGGTACCGGCACGATTTCCGGTGTCGTCGCCGACCCCCAGGACGCCGTCACGGCTAATGCCGATGTCACCGTCCGTAACACCCAAACTAACGCCACCTTCCGGACGCGTACCAACGAGGCCGGCTTCTACACCGCCCCCGGTTTGGCCGTCGGCGACTACGAAGTGGTGGCGGAGATGCCGGGCTTCAAGCGCGCCGTGCGCACCGGCATCACGCTCCAGGTAAATCAGAACGCGCAGGTGAACTTTCGTCTGGAGGTCGGCCAAGTGGCCGAGTCCGTCGAGATACGGGGGGAGGCGTCCCTGGTCAATACCGCTAACGCCACCGTCGGTGAGGTCATCGAGAACCGCCGTGTGAGCGACCTGCCTTTGAACGGGCGCGGCGCTCTGGCGCTGACCCTGCTGACCACCGGTGTGATTTCTAACGCGGGTCCGACGAACTCCGGCTTTGGCGATCGCGGCATCCAGATCTCCTCCATCTCCATCAATGGCAGTCCGAACTCCATGAACGCCCAGATGCTGGACGGGGCCAACAACATCCTCAGTTACGTAGGGGAGGTTGGCATCCCGCCGGCCGTCGACGCGGTGGAAGAGTTCAAGGTCCAGAGTGGCCCCATGTCGGCCGAGTTCGGTTTCACCGCCGGCGGGACCATAAACCTTGTTACCAAGTCCGGCACGAATCAGTACCACGGCTCGCTGTATGAGTTCCTGCGCAACGATAAATTCGATGCGCGCAACACCTTCGCCGCGAACAAGCTTCCGTTCCGTTACAACCAGTTCGGCGGAACCTTCGGTGGCAAGGTCATTAAAGACCGCACCTTCGGCTTCTTCAACTGGGAAACCTACAAGTCGCGCCGCGGCAACCCGCGGATCGCCAGCATGCCTACGGCGGAGTGGCGCGGCGGTAACTTCGCCAATCTCCTGGATAACAACGGCCGCCAGATTCCGATTTTTGATCCCGCCACGACGCGTGCGAATCCCAATGGCTCCGGCCAGATTCGCGATCAGTTCCCCGGCAACGTGGTGCCGCGCAACCGCTTCGATCCGGTGTCATTGAAGATCCTGGACCTTTATCCCCTGCCGAATCGCGCCCCTACCAACGCCTTTACTCAAGCCCAGAATTACCAGGACGCGGCGAAGAGCACTATTGACTGGACGCAATGGAACTTCAAGATTGACCATCGGTTCAACGAGCGGAACTCCATGTTCGTTCGCTACACGTCGGCGCAGCACAAGCCCTTCTCGGACTCTTTCTTCCTTGATCCCACGGCGGGCGGGAACCGCTCCGACGACCAGACTAATCGTAACGCCGTGGTGTCCGATACGCACACCTTCTCGCCGACCCTAATCAACGAACTGCGCGTCGGCATCATGCGCCAGAGCTTTATCTTCGTCGCCGTCAACTTCGGACAGGACTGGCCGACGAAGTTGGGTTTGCCCGCCATTGTGCCTCGCGACCAGATGCCGACCGTCAACTTCGGCTACGGCGAGATCGGCGGCGGCGCGGCGGGTAACCGCGGATCCCTGAACTGGGACATCGCCGATACCGTGACGAAGATCGCGGGGAACCACACACTGAAGATCGGTTACAATCACCGCCTGCTGCAAGGCGGGAACCTGCAGGGCGCGGCGTTGTCGGGTAACTTCGCATTCGCTGGCTTGACTACGAATCCGCAGGTGCCGGCGGGTACGGGCAACGGCTTGGCGCAGTTCCTGCTGGGCGAGGTATCGAGCGCGACCATCGACCGCATTCTGGGCAATACGTTCGTCGGCACCGCCATGAGCGGCTTTCTGCAGGACGATTGGAAGGTCAGCCGCCGCCTCACGTTGAATCTGGGTATGCGCTACGACTACCAGTCGAAGCCCGTGGAACGTCACAACGGCCATATCAATTTTGACTTGAACGGGCGCGACGACCGCGGCTTCCTCGGACGCACAGTATACGCCGGGGTGGATGGCCAACCTCGTTCCTTCATTGGCGAGGATTACAACGACTTCGGTCCACGCTTTGGCTTCGCTCTGGATACCTTTGGTGACGGCAAACTCGTGGTGCGCGGGGGGTACGGCATCTTCTATCCCGCCATCTTCTGGCGCAACTTCATGGGTAATACTCAATTGTTCTCCACCACGACAACATCCTACGTAACCCCAACTCCTGGGCAACGAGCCTTCCAGTTCTCACAGGGCTTGCCGAGCGCTCCGCTGGAGTCCCCCGGCGCCAAGGCCGGCCCTGCTGCCTTGCTCGGCCAGGGCGTGCAGGTTCGCGAGAACGACTCCACAACGCCCATCACCCAGCAGTGGAACTTCTCATTGCAAAACCAGCTTCGCGGCTGGCTGTTTGATGTCACATATACCGGCAACAAAGGCAACCACTTCATTGGCAACTCCTATAACATCAACGCTCTATCAGTCGATCAGCGCCAGCAACTTGGCCGGTCGCTCCAGGATGTTGTGCCAAATCCCAACGCGGGGCGCGTGCCGGGCGGCTTGGGCGCGGCAACGGTAACTCGCGAACGCACACTGCTACCTTATCCTCACTACCAAGGCATCTCGATTGCCGACCCCAGATTCGGCAACTATTTGTCGCACCAACTTCAGATCAACGCCAAGAAGCGCATGTCCGGCGGCTTGCTAGTACATCTTGCCTACACCGCTGGCAAGAAGATGAGTGACGGCGTCGTTGTTCCCGTGAACTTCGGCCCCGTCGAGCAGACGAACGAAGGGAGCTTCCAGGACGGCCTGTTCAATCGGCAGTTGAACAAGTCTGTCGATGCCGCCGACGTCGCGCAGCGGGCTGTCCTCAGCGTGCTCTACGAACTACCCTTCGGCCCCGGCAAGATGTTCAATCCGAGTAGTGTGGTTCTGCGGAAGATGGTTGGCGGATGGCAACTCAACTCCATCGGTGTCATGCAGAGCGGTGTGCCTCTCACCGTTCGCGGAGCCAGCAATTTCCTTGCCGACCGTCCGAATTCTACGGGCATCAGCGCTAGGCTTGATAACCCGACCCGCACGCGCTGGTTCAATACCGATGCGTTCGTAAATCCGCCCGACTTCACTCTTGGCAACGTTGGCCGGACCATACCCGACATCCGCCATCCCGGTGCCGTGAACTGGGACTTGTCGGCTATCAAAAACACCATGATCACCGAACGGTTACGGCTGGAGTTCCGTGCCGAAGCGTTTAACTTCATGAACAAAGTGAACCTTGGCCTGGCCGATGATACCTTCGTCGCCGGACCCGATAACCGGAATCGCAGCGCCACCTTTGGCACCGTCAACTCCGCGCGGGACGCACGCATCATCCAGTTCGCCATGAAGCTGGTATTCTAAGCCCTACGCCATGAAGATCGCCGGGCTCCGCTGGTGGATCGCGGGTCTGCTATTTCTGTCCACGGTTATCAACTACGTGGACCGGCAGACTTTGTCCATCGTGGCTCCGCAACTCACCAAGGAACTCGGTTTATCGCCGGTCGCGTATGCGAACATCCTGAATGCGTTCCTGGTGGCCTACACGCTGATGTACCTGGGCTCCGGCGTGTTGGTGGACCGGTGGGGCACGCGCGTGGCCTTGGCCGCCTTCGTGGGTTGGTGGTCCGTCAGCAACATTCTGCACGCCTTCGCGCGCACGGCGGTGCAGTTGGGGTTTGTACGCCTGCTGTTGGGGCTCGGCGAACCCGGCAATTTCATGGCTGCCGCCAAGGCCATCTCCGAGTGGTACCGCCCGAGCGAGCGCGCTTTTGTCAACGGCTTGGTCCAGGCCGGCGCTTCGGTTGGCGCGGTCATCGCACCGCCGCTTGTGGTATGGCTTTCGAAGGCCTATGGCTGGCAGACGGCCTTCGTCGCTACTGGCGCCCTGGGCCTCTTCTGGCTGGCGGCATGGTTGTGCCTTTACCGCCTACCGAAGGAAAGCCCGCTCATCACGCCGGAAGAACTGGCGCTGCTCGAAGAGGCACAGCCCAGTAAAGCCGTGGGCAAGGTTCGCTGGGCCTCCCTGCTGGGCCATCGCCAGACGTGGGGACTGCTGTTGGGCCGATTCTTCTCCGATCCTGTCTGGTGGTTCTACCTCTTCTGGCTGCCGAAGTTTCTCGTCGACAAACGCGGCTTCAGCATGGATCAGGTGGGCATGCTGGCGTGGCTGCCGTATCTCACCGCCGACCTTGGCTCGATTTCCGGCGGTGTCCTCTCGGGGGCCCTTGTAAAGCGGAATTGGGAAGTGGTCCGCGCCCGCTCCTTCGGCATGTGGCCCTTCGCCTTGCTCATGCCCCTGAGCCTGCTGGTGCCCATCGCTCCGAACAATATCGCCGTGCTGGCCATCATCTGCGTGGTCACCTTCGCTCACATGGCCTGGAAGACCAACATCATGACCATCACCAACGATATTTACCCCACGCACGTGGTAGGTTCACTGGCCGGTATCGTTGCGTTCGGCAACGGCTTGGGTGGCACGCTGTTTACATGGCTGGTTGGGTGGATTGTCCAGTACTACTCCTACGATGCCATCTTCGTCATCATGGGCTTCATGCATCCAGTTGCCTACCTCATCTTCCGCTGGCTGGTGCGTGGCCCGGTGCTGCTGAAGGAGATTTGAAGCGGATCAGCCTCGCCCAGATAGCGGGGTGCTGTCTGCGTTATCCTGGACGCAGATCTCCCATGGCCACCAAGACTAGCCGTGCGAACCGGGCTGTTACCCCAGTTCGACCGGTAGAGAGCCTCATCCACAACGTTCGCGGGATGAAGGTGATGCTTGATAGCGATCTCGCGACGCTGTACGGCGTGCAGACCTTCCGGCTCAACGAAGCCATCAAACGCAATAAGGAGCGCTTTCCCGCCGACTTCATGATCCGGCTGACGGCGGCTGAGTTCAAAGCTTTGACATCGCAAATTGCGATGTCAAACACCAAACGAGGCGGCCGGCGAACCATGCCCTACGCTTTTTCCGAGCCAGGCGTCGCCATGCTCTCCTCCGTCCTCAACAGCGAACGCGCCATCCATATGAACATTACGATCATGCGCGCGTTCATCCGCATGCGTGAGTTAATTGCCACCAACCGCGAGATTGCGCAGCGGGTGGAAAAACTCGAAGAGAAGCAGAACCGGACGGTTTCGGTAATTGAGATCATCGCCGATGACCTTGACCGCCTTGCCCAGGAGATCAAGCAAATGAAAGCACTACCGCCAAGGTCCAAGCGCAAGTATGGGTTCAAAGTGGCCGGCGAAGGGCAAGGCTGAAGCCGCGCGCTTTGATATCGCAATTTGCGATGTCAAACTTCGCCTACTGCCGTGCCGTCGCGAAGTGCTCTTTCAACTTCCGTGCCGCCGCCCGGCCGGCGATCTGAACCAGATCCGCTTCCGTCGCTGAGCGTACCCGCTCCAGGCTTCCGAAATGCTTCAGTACCTTTTGCACCGTTCTTGGGCCGACGCCCGGCACATCGTTCAGTTCCGACGTCAGGCGCGAGGCATTCCGCCGCGTTCTGTGGAAGGTAACCGCGAACCGGTGCGCCTCGTCCCGAACCATCGTTACCAGGTGCAGCACCGGACTGAAGCGATCCAGAACAATGGGTTCTTCTTCACGCCCCAACACATAAATCCACTCTTCCCGCTTGGCGATGGACGCCAGCGGCTGGTTGATGATGCCGATCGCTTCGAGAGCCTCCGCGGCCGCATGCAACTGGCCCAAACCCCCATCGATCAGAACCAAACCCGGCATCGGCTGATTCTCTTCCTGTAGCCGCCTATACCGGCGCGTCACCACCTCTCGCATGCTGGCGAAATCGTCATTGCCTTCTACTGTTCGGATGATGAACTTGCGGTAATCCGCCTTCTTCATCTTGCCGTCTTCCCACACCACCATGCTCGCCACCTTGTCGGTCCCCTGGATGTGCGAGATATCGAAGCACTCTATGCGCCGCACCGGGTCCCCGGTGCCAAGCGCGTCCTGAATCGCCTGCTGGATGGCTTGTGAACTCGGCTTCAACACGCGGAATCGCGCGTCGAAGCTGTGCTTCGCGTTCGTCTCCACCAACTCCAGCATCGCCTTCTTTTGCCCGCGCTGCGGCGTGTGGATCTCCACCTTTCGCCCACGGCGTTCGCTCAACAACTCCTCGAGCACTTCCCGATCCTCAAACTCCACCGGCACATGAATCCGCCCCGGCACGTAGCTTTGATCCAGGTACAACTGCAGCAGCAGGTCAGTGAAAAACTCAGGCGGATCGAACTCATCCTGGTCTTCCCAGAAGAACTCGCGTCGATCCACGATCTTGCCCGCCCGCAGGTGGAACAGATTCACCGCAATCAGCGGCCCCTCCGCGTAGTACGCCAGGATATCCGTGTCGTCACCCTCCGCCGCCGCGATCTTCTGCCGCTGTTCCAACTCCTCAATCGTGGAAATCAGGTCCCGCAGCGACGCGCATTGCTCGAACCGCAGTTCTTCGGCAGCCTTCTCCATACGGGCGCGCAGTTCGGCGATCAGATGCCGGTGCCGCCCTTCCAGAAACATCTTTACGTCACGGACCGACTGCGCGTAAGTTGCGTCATCCACCAACTGCCGCACGCACGGCCCATGGCAACGATGGATGTGATACTCCAAACAAGGATTCGGGTGGTTCCGTTCCAGGTCCACCTTGCACGACGGCACCTTGAACTGGCGGTGAATAAAGTCCACCAGCCGGTGCGCCAGATTGCCTGGAAAGTACGGCCCGTAGTAAGTCTCGCCTTTGCGCAATCGCCGCGTCACGTAGACTCGCGGATACTTCTCGTTTGTCAGGTGAATGTAGGGGTAGGTCTTGTCGTCGCGAAGAAGGATATTGAACCGCGGCTTGTAACGCTTGATGAGATTGTTCTCCAGCGCCAGCGCTTCCTTCTCGTTGTCGACCAGAATGTAGTCGATATCCGCGGCTACCGAGATCAGCGTGCCGGTCTTGCGGTCGGCGAGACGATCGTCGTTGAAGTAACTCCGCACCCGGCTGCGCAGATTCTTGGCTTTGCCCACATAGATAACGGTGCCCTGCCCATCCTTGTACAGGTAGACGCCAGGGTTGGTGGGAAGCAACGCGACTTTATCTCGAAGACTCATCGTGGGCGGGGGCGGGGCTTCCTTCATTGTCCCATGGAGTGCGAGATATACTCGAAAATGAGATGCTGAGCCGGCGCTACCTGCTGTTTTTCTTCGCCCCTCTCTCCGTGTACGCCCAACAGAAACCGCCGCGGGAGCAGGAGCCGCCGGAAGAAGACGAATCCGCCAAGCCCAAGGAGTATGCCTTCAACCCCTTGCAGGCCGCCAAGGAAGTGAAGGTAGGCGACTTCTATCTGAGGAAGAAAAGCTATAAGGCCGCTTCCCGCCGCTACCTGGAAGCCACGCGTTGGGATCCCAGCCTGGCCGATGCCTTCCTGAAACTCGGCGAAGTGCGCGAGAAACTGAACGACGCCGATGGCGCCAAGGAAGCGTACGCGAAGTACATCGAACTGGCTCCAGACACAAAAACGGCCGCGGCCCTCAAGAAGCGGTACAAGCTCTGAAGGCGCGCGGCCGAACCCCACTTACTTGGTCAGTGTAAAGTTGACGTCCACCATGGTGAGCACATCCACCGGGTTCCCGTTTAGGAGCGTCTTCTCGTACTCCCACTGCTTGACGGCGTTCGCCGCCGCATCGGCCAGCAGCGGGTCGCCACTGACAACGTCGAGCTTCGACACCTTGCCTTCTTTGTCGATTACGACCTGCATCCGTACCTGACCCTGCATACCCGCCTGCTTGGCCAATGGAGGATATACCGGTGGCACTTTCCTCACCAGCTTCGCGCTCTGGACATTACCGCCCACCCGGATCTGCGGCGCCGCCACGATGGGAGTGATGCTGAGCGTGTTGGTCTCGGCCGACCAGTTGAGGCCGAATCCCTTATCCATCTGGCGGATTGCCAACGATATCGCCGCCAGCCGATCCGAATCCAGCAGATCGCCTTCCTTCAAACCCAGTCGCGGTGCCAGTCGCGTACGCATGTCTTCCGGCACTCGCGACAGGTCTAACTTCTGCACCGTGCCCAGCGTGCGATTCGGCTCCTTATCGTTCAACCGGAAATGCGTCTCGATGGTTGCCCGCCCGGGCTGGTCCGGCACGAACTGCCAGTGCAACACGGCCTGCAGTGCCGCCGCGCGCAGTTCCTCCGGTCCGGATTCCACACGCGCATCGGACACCGTGCCGCGGGCGTCGATCGCGATACTTAGCGTCACTACGCCTTCAATGCGTTTAGCGCGCGCCTCCGGCGAATACTGTGGCTCTACCTTGTGTAAGATACGGCCTTTCGCCTTGGATTCAACCGTCGCCGTCGTAGCCTCCTGCGCGGAGGACTGCAGCGGGAGTAGCACAGCCGCGGCAACGCCTGTCAATGTGAGTAGTGCGGCGCTGGCGGCCAGGGAAAGGATCTGTCGGGTGCGGTTCATCGGAATTACCTCCATACAAATTGCCGCCACGCGTTCGGTCAGGTGGCGTTGTCTCAGGAATAGGGGGGCGGGTACGTAACGGCCGGTGGCCGGGTAGCCCGCCATGGATAGCAGCGCGTTCAAATACGGATCGCGCAGCCCTAGCGTGCGAATCACTTCCTGATCCACGACCTGCTCTCTGGCCACGTGGATCCTGTTAATCACGAACCACACCGCCGGGTGAAACCACAGCACGGCGCGGACGATCTCTTCCGCCACAACAAAGAGCCAATCCTTCCTGCGAACGTGCGTGTGCTCGTGTTCCAGAATGGTCTGTTGCTCCTGCTCCGGCAGGCTCGCGAAGGTCTCCGGAATCAAAATCACCGGACGGCGGTACCCGAAGGTGATCGGCGACTGGATCCCGGCGGACACCCGCACCTCTACATCGGGGAACGGTGACGCGATGGCCCGCGAGCCTGCCCGGTATTGGCGAATGCGTACCGCGCCGGTCACCAATCGCAGCATCATCAGCGCCGACCCGGCCACAAGCAGCCCCAGCGCCATGCGGTCCCAAGCAAAGGGTGCGCTACGCGGCTGTTGTGGCGCCAGCGGCACTGCCGGACCCATGCTGATCCGCACCGCGGCCGCCGGTTGCCTCTGCCATGGCTGCAGTAAGGGCAGCAGAACCATGGCGGCCAGCAAGGCCTGCCAGTGCCAGAGCCGGGGATGCGCATCCCGCCCGCGCCATAGCAACGCCAGCATTGCCCCCGCCAGCGTCAGCACCGCGATCTGCGCCGAATACAGAGCGATGTTGGTCCACAGGAAAGTGATCATGACTTCCTCCGCGCCCGCAGCAGTTTCTCGATCTCCTTGCACTCGCTCTCCGACAAGTGCTGCTGCTCCACCAAGTGCATCACCAGCGGTTCGGCCGAGCCATTGAACACACGTTCAATGAAGTCCTTCACCATCGTGCCTATCACCTGCTGTTTGGGCTTCGTTGGGGCGTAAATATAGGCCTTATCGCCGCCGGTACGTTTGAGATGCCCCTTCTGTTCCAGGATCTTCACCATCGTCATGACGGTGGTGTATGCTACCTTGCGTTTTTCCAGCAGCGTCTCGTAAACGTCGCGAACGGTGGACTCGCCCCGCTCCCAGACGATCTTCATAATCTCGAGTTCCTGCTCGGTGAGTGTCGAAGTAACCGGCCTCATACTAATTAATTAGTACGATCTGCTTAGCATGTCAAGCTTTTTTCTTTCCCCGCGTTACACTGATGCCCATGCTCTCCGTCTTCTGTTCGCCCGCCCGCTACTCGCAGGGCCGCGGCGCTACTGCCCAGCTTGGCTTGGAAATGAAGGGATTGGGTCTGCCGGGCCCAGTGCTAATTGTCGCCGGGCGGGCCGCCAAACGCCTATTGACGGGCACTTGGCGAACAGCGCTGGGCGACGCTGGCTATGCCTACGCCGTCCATGACTTTGCCGGCGAATGTTCGCATACGGAGGTCGCCCGCATCGTTGCATCGGCGAAAGAATGCGGTGCGCGGACGATCGTTGGAGCCGGTGGAGGTAAGGTGCTCGATGCGGCGCGCGCCGCGGCTGCCGACTTGAGCCTGCCCGTCGTCAACTGCCCGACCGTTGCCTCCAGTGATGCGCCCTGCAGTGCGCTGTCGGTCATCTATACCGATGAGGGCGTCTTTCAGGAGTACCGCTTCTACGGCAAGAACCCGGAACTGGTTCTGGTGGACACCGAGGTGGTGGCGCAAGGCCCTGCGCGCTTGCTGGCGGCGGGCATGGGCGATGCGCTGGCAACTTGGTTTGAAGCCAAGACCTGCGTGGCCGGGCACGTGCGCAACATGCGCGGCGGCGCCTCCACACGTAGCGCTCTCGCGCTGGCTCATCTCTGCTACCAGACGCTAATGGAAGATGGCCCGGAGGCGATGCGGGCCGTTTCCTTACAAGTTGTCACTCCCGCGCTGGAACGTATTGTGGAAGCCAACACGCTGCTGTCGGGACTCGGCTTCGAATCGTCGGGATTAGCCGCCGCCCATGCGGTACACAATGGCTTGACCGCCGCGCCACCAACCCACAAGTTCTTCCATGGCGAGAAGGTAGCGTTCGGTGTGCTCGTGCAACTCGTCCTGGAGGGTGCGTCTCAAGCGCAGTTCGCCGAAGTTTTCCGATTCTCCACTGCCGTGGGCTTACCCATCACGCTCGCGGAGATCGGCTGTGCGGAACTCCCGCGAGACCTGCTGCTGCAAGTGGCGGCCCGGACAACGGCACCCGGTGAAACCATCCACAACGAGCCTTTCGACGTCACGCCCACCATGGTCGCCGACGCGATTCTTGCCGCCGATGCGGCAGGCCGCGCCTGGCGCGACACTGCATACAGCAGGGCCATAAACACCCGCCGTTGCGCTACCCTGACACCCATATGCGATGCCTATTGCTGTTAATTCTCTATGGGCCTTCCTGGGCGGGCGTTGCGGACCATCCAGACGTAACCGGCGCCCAACGCCTGTTCGAAGCTTGGCTGCGAGGGCAAATGGCCTACCGGGGCTTGCCGGGGGTTGCGGTGGGGGTCGTGCACGATCAGGAACTTGTTTGGGCTAAGGGCTATGGCTATGCGGATATCGAAAAGAAGACAGCCATCACTCCCACGACCAACTTCCGCATGGCATCCCATTCCAAGCTCTTCACCGCCACGGCCGTGATGCAACTCCGCGATCAAGGAAAGCTGCGTCTAGACGATCCAGTCGTCAAATACCTGCCCTGGTTCCAGCCCAAGCCCGCCGAGGCAGACGACCCGCCTATCACCATCGAAGAGTTGCTGACGCATAGCTCCGGCCTGCCCCGCGAAGCCGGTCCCCATTGGACCACGCAGCAGTTCCCCAGCGCCGATGACGTGAAGCGCTATGTGCTTTCCCATTCCGCCCCCTACCCCCCGGAGGTGCGCTGGAAATACTCGAATCTTGCACTCACCATCGCCGGCATGGTGGTGGAAGCCGTCTCTGGAGAAAACTTCAACGACTACATCGCACGCCACATCTTCGTTCCGCTCGGCATGACGGGCTCCAGTATGGATCGCGATGTCGAAACCCTGGCCGCCGGCTACGGACGCCGCATGCCCGATGGAACACGCCAGAAGGTGGGCTTCATCGACTCCCGAGCGATGTCCCCCGCCACCGGCGTTACCTCCAACATCGAAGACATGGCCCGCTTCGTGTCGCTCCAGTTCCGCAAAGGCAAGCCCGGCGGCGCGCAGATTCTCAGCACCGGCGCGCTCCGCGAGATGCATCGCGTTCGCCGCCTTGAGAATGATTGGACCCGCGGCAACGCCATTGGCTTCGCCGTGAATCGCGACAAGGACAAGGTCTACATTGGCCACGGCGGCTCGTACCCCGGTTACAAGACGCACACCTACATCGAACTGGCCGGCAAGGTGGGAGTCATCGTCCTGACCAACGGTGATGATTCGTTGCCAAACGACATCGCCATGAAGCTTATGCAAACAGTCGGCGAGGCTGCCGCGAAGGCCGGCGCAGCCATCCCGCTGCAAACCGAGTGGGATCCGCGGTGGACGCGCTTCTCAGGTCTCTATCGCAGCCGTGGCGCCGATGTCGAAGTGGTGGCGTTGAACCGGAAACTGGTGCTCATCGATCCCACCGCAACCAACATCGCCCAAAGCACGCTGACGCCGCTCGGCAATGACCGTTTTCGCCTGGATGCGCCGGGTGGGGGTAGTCCCGTCGGCGAAGTCGTGCGCTTTCTCGAAGCCGGTGGCAAAGTCACCCGTTTGTTCGTGGGCGATAGCTACAGCGAGCGCGTGAACCCTTAGCGTGGTTTGGCGAATGCCCGTCCTATACTGAAGCATGGTCCCTCTGCTTCTCGCGGCACTCGCTCTGTCTCTGTCGGCTGCCGCCAAGAAACCCATCACCCTTGATGTGCTCGCCAAGCAGACCCCGGCGCCGCGGATAGACCCGCACTGGAGCCCCGACGGCAAGCGCTTCGTCTGGCGTGAGCGCAATACTCTCAAGCTCTACGATATCGCCGCGCGCCAGGAGCGCACTATCCTATCGCTCTCCTCCCTCACCGACGCCGCCACCAACGTTCCTTCCGCCCTTGGCTTCGATTGGGAGAACCGCAACGTCAACGAGCGCACGCTGGAATGGACCTCCGACAGCAAGGACCTGCTTGTCACCGAAGGCGGCGATGTGTTCCGCATCCGCCTCAGCGCCGGTGGCTGGGTCCAACTCACGGCCACCCCCATCGCCGAGCGCGACCCCAAGCTCTCCCCCGATGGCAGCAAACTCGCCTACCGCCATAACCACGACCTCTACGTCACCGACCTTGGCAGCAAGAAGACCACCCGGCTTACGACGGACGGCTCGCCCACTCTCCTCAACGGCGAGCTCGATTGGGTGTATCCCGAAGAGCTCGAACTCGGCACTGCGTATTGGTGGTCGCCCGACTCCAGGTCCATCGCCTACCTCCAACTCGACACCAGCCGCGAACTCATCTACCCCCACGCCGACCTGCTTAACGTGCTTGCCCGCCAGGAGCCGCAGCGTTATCCCAAGGCCGGCTCGCCCAATGCCGACGCACGGCTCGGCGTGGTTGCCGCATCCGGTGGCCGCACCCAGTGGATGGACCTCGGCGAAATGCGTGATCGCCTCCTCGCCCGCGTCTACTGGCATCCCGATTCCAAGCATCTGGCCGCGTTCCGACTCAACCGCGTCCAGAGCGAACTCCATATCCTTTCCGCCGACGCCGCGACCGGCCAGGCGCGCGTCCTGATCCACGACAAGGATCCTTACTGGATCAATCTTGAAGACGACTTTTTCTTCCTTCCGAAGTCCGGCCGCATCCTGCGCGGTGCCGATCGCGACGGCCATCGTCACCTGCTTCTGCACGATGCCGGCGGCAAACTCCTTGCGCAACTCACGCGCGGCGATTGGGATGTCACCGCCGTCCCGCACGTCGATGAAGCCGGAGACCGAGTCTGGATCGAATCCACGCAGGCCAGCCCGCTGGAACGCCACATCTATTCCGTGAGCCTCCAGGGCGGGGAACCGCGCCGACTGACTCAGGACAAAGGCACCCATACCGCCAGCGTCAGCCCCACCGGTGAGTACTGGCTGGACACCTTCTCCGCATTGGATTCCCCACTCCAGGTCACCCTCCGCGATGCCGCTGCCGGTGCCATCGCTGTTATCCGCGCCCCCAATCGCCAGCCGCTGGAAGAGTACCAGATCCAGCGCACCGAACTGCTGAACTTCAAGGGCGCCGACGGCACGCTGTTCCACGCCCGCCTCATCAAGCCCGTCAACTTCGACCCCACTAAGAAGTACCCCGCCATCGTCATGATCTACGGCGGCCCGCACGCTCAGACGGTTCGCGACATGTATGCCGGTATTAATTGGGATCAGGTACTCGCCCATCGCGGCTTCGTCATCTGGCAGATGGACAACCGCGGCTCCGGCGGGCGCGGCCATGCCTGGGAATCGCCGATCAACCGCCGGTTCGGAAAACTGGAACTGTCCGACCAACTGGAAGGTGTGAAGCATCTCACTTCGCTTGGATTTATTGACCCCGCCCGAATTGGCATCACGGGTTGGAGTTTCGGCGGATACATGACGCTCACCGCCATGCTCCGCGCCCCCGGCGTCTTCAAGGCCGGCATCAGCGGCGCCCCCGTCACCGACTGGCGCCTCTATGACACCATCTACACCGAACGCTACATGGGCCTGCCCGCGGAGAATGAAGACGGCTATCGTGATAGCTCCCCGGTACACTTTGCCAAGGAGTTGAAAGGGCGCCTCATGCTGGTCCACAACTATGGTGACGACAATGTCCTCTACCAGAACAACCTGCAAATGCAGGTGGAACTGCAGAAGGCCGGTAAGCAGTACGATCTGCTCGTCTACCCGCAGAAAGCCCACGGCGTCACCGGAGCTCTCACCGCCCACATGCGCGAGGCGATGACCAGCTTCTTCGAACGTGAACTGATGGGAGTAAATTAGGAGTATGCCCACCCGCCGTACCTTCCTCCAATCCACCTCAGCCGCCTCGCTCGCCGCGGCCCAGGCCGGCGCCCAGACGCGTTCCGCCAATGACCGCATCCAGTTCGCCCTCATCGGCGCCGGCGGTATGGGCATGGGCGACGCCACGTCCGCCATTGCACAAAAGGGCACCAAACTCGTCGCCGTAGCGGACATCTACGAAGGCCGCCTCACCCGCTCCAAGGAACTTTGGGGCAACGACCTCTTCACCACGCGCGACTATCGCGAGGTCCTTAATCGCAAAGACATCGAGGCCGTCATCGTCGCTACCCCCGACCACTGGCACGCCCGCATCGCCCGCGAAGCCATGGAATCCGGCAAGGACGTTTACGTCGAGAAGCCCATGGTGCAGAAGATCGAAGACGGCGCTCAACTCATCGAAGCCTCGGCGAAACACAAGCGCATCCTCCAGGTGGGCTCCCAGCGCGTCTCCTCCATCGTCTATCAGAAGGCGAAGGAACTCCTCGCCTCCGGCGCAATTGGGGAACTCAACCTCGTCGAAGCCTGGTGGGATCGCAACTCCGCCATCGGCGCCTGGCAGTACTCCATCCCGCCCGATGCCACGCCCCAGAACATCGACTGGGACAAGTTCCTCGGCTCCGCCCCCAAGCACCCCTTCGAGCCCATCCGCCTCTTCCGCTGGCGCAACTATAAGGACTACGGGACTGGCGTTGCCGGCGACCTCTTCGTCCACCTCTTCTCCGGCCTGCACTTTGTGACGGGCGTCGAAGGCCCGGCGCGCGTCCATGCCACCGGCGGTATCCGCTTCTGGCGCGATGGCCGCGACGTGCCGGACGT
This sequence comes from uncultured Candidatus Solibacter sp., assembly GCA_964385495.1. GTDB lineage: Bacteria > Acidobacteriota > Terriglobia > Bryobacterales > Bryobacteraceae > CADEFT01. The sequence goes on along the minus strand of CAYLPH010000007.1, from coordinate 84,767 downwards.
GATGCTTGCCATCTGCGATTACCCGGCTCAGGGCAAGATGCCCGCCTTCAATCTCGCTCTGCGCGTCAACTTCGTCAACGGCGCCGCCGAGAACTCCGGCTTCCGTTTCGTCGGCTCCGAAGGCACGCTGCAAATCGGCGGTGGTGTTTCCGTCTCCAAGGTGCCGCGCGACGTCGAGCCCGGCTATACCATCGACACGTTCCCCACCGCCGTGCAGCAGGAGTTCCTGCGCCAATACCGCGAGAAGTATCCGCCCACGGTGCCCACCGCCGATGCCATCCGCCCGCAATCGGAAGAGAAGTACAATCCGCCCCGTGGCTATAGCGACCACCTCGATCACCACCGCACCTTCTTCGACGCCGTTCGCAGCCGCAAGCCCGTCACCGAAGATGCCACCTTCGGCCTGCGTGCCGCCGGACCCGCTTTGCTGGCGAATCGAAGCCAGGCCGACCAGCGCCCCTATGAATGGGACGCCCAATCGATGCGAGTGAAAGCTTAGGGAGCCACCACCATGCAAGACACCAAGATCTCCGCGAACGATAAGATCCAGATTGCCCTCATCGGCGCCGGCGGCATGGGCCAGGGGGACACCCGCAGCGCCCTCAGCATCCCTGGCGTGGAACTCGTGGCCTGCGCCGACATCTACTCCAGCCGCCTCACCCGCTGCAAGGAAGTGTGGGGCAACCATCTCTTCACCACGAAGGACTATCGGGAAATCCTCGCCCGCAAGGACGTCGACGCGGTGATCATCGCCACGCCCGATCACTGGCACTCCACCATCACCATCGACGCTCTTAACGCCGGCAAGCACGTCTACTGCGAAAAGCCGATGGTCCACAAGATCGAGCAGGGCAAGCCCGTTGTCGAAGCCGCGAAGAAGTCCGGAAAGATCCTCCAGATCGGCAGCCAGTACGCCAGTTCGCTCGCCTTCCTCAAAGCTAAGGAACTGTTCCGGGCGGGAGCTATTGGCGAACTCAACATGGTGGAAGCCTGGCTTGATCGCAACTCCGCCATCGGCGCCTGGCAGTACTCGATCCCACCCGACGCCACGCCTGAGAACATTGATTGGGACCGCTTCCTCGGCTACGCTCCCAAGCGCCCCTTCGAGCCCATCCGCCTCTTCCGCTGGCGCAATTACAACGACTACGGCACCGGCCTCGCCGGCGACCTCTTCGTCCACCTGTTCACCGGCATTCATACCGTTACCGATGCCCTAGGACCCACGCGCATCTTCTCCACCGGCGGCATCCGCTTCTGGAAAGACGGCCGCGACGCGCCCGATGTCATGCTCGCCCTGGTCGACTACCCGCGCACCGACAAGCACCCTGAGTTCACGCTCTCTTTGAAGGTCAATTTCGTCTCCGGCGGCCAGCGCGAAAGCTTCGGTGTGCGCTTCGTTGGTTCCGAAGGCGTGATGACGCCTACGATGAGTTCGGTCTCTATCGCCCGCACGCCGCGCGAAGCCGAGCCCGGCTACACCATCAACACCTTTCCCCAGAAGGTGCAGGAGCAGTTCCTGGCCGAGTACCGTCAGAAGTACCCGACCACGGCTCCCACCGCCGACGCCATCCGCCCCGAGCGCACCGAGGTCTACACGCCGCCGCCTTCGCATAACCCGCATCGCGAACACCATGCCAACTTCTACAAGGGTGTTCGTACCGGCAAGGCTCACTTTGAGGACGGCGTCTTCGGTCTACGCACCGCCGGCCCGGCGCTGCTGTGCAACCACAGCTTCTATGAGAAGAAGGCCATGAACTGGGATCCGATGCAGTTGCGGGTCGTTTAGGGCTCCTAAGACTCCCAAACCCAGCGCCCGCCCACCATCGTTCGCTCCACCGGGATCGACACCAGCGTCGATGGATCCGCCGTGAACGGATCGCGGCCCAGCACCACCAGATCCGCATACTTGCCGGGCTCCAGCGTCCCCTTCGTCTTCTCCTCGAAGGTTGCCCAAGCGCCGTTCACCGTCGATGCCTTCACCGTCTCCGCCACGGTGATCTTCTGCTTCGCCCCCCACACCGTACCCCGCACGTCCGTGCGTGTCACACAAGACTGCAACGCCATCATCGGCTCGAAAGGCCCGGGCACGTAATCCGACCCCGGCGCCACGCGAATCCCATGATCTAGAAAGCTGCGCATCGCGAACATGCTGTTCAAACGCTGCGCCCCGTACTGCCCCATCTTCTCGCCGTGATAGTACACATACGTCCAGAACGGAGTCGGAATTGCATCCAGCGCCTTCATCCGCCGCAGCAGGTTGTCGTTGATCACCGTGCAATGTTCCAGCCGGAAGCGCGGGTCCCGTTGCGGATGCTCGCGCTGCAGCCGCTCATACACCCGCAACGTCACATCAATGCCCACATCGCCATTGGCGTGCACGCCCACCTGCCACCCCGCCAGCGTCGCCTTCCGGGCCTGCTCGTACAACTCCGCTTCCTCGGTCACCATGATCCCGAAATCCTTCGGTCGCCCTTCATAGGGCTGGCTCAGCCGCGCCGTGCGCTCGGAGATCGACCCGTCGGCTACCAGCTTGATCGCTCCCACCCGCACCCATTCGTTCCCCATGCGCGTACGAATCCCAGCGGCAATCATGCGCTCCAGCGCGGCATAGCGGATATGGCTGTACACCCGGCACGACAGCTCGCCCGCTTCCAACGCGTCGGTGTACGCCCGCAGGTCCTCCGGAGCCCCGCCCGCATCCGTCGACGACGTAATGCCCGTCTTGGCGAACATCTTCGTGATCAGCGCCACGCCCTGCTGCCGTTCGAACGGTGTTGCCGGCTTGTTCGCCGAAGCGGGACGGCGCACTGCCGTCTCCTGTAGCTCGCCCGTCAGATGCCCCGCGCCATCGCGAATGATCGCCCCGCCCGCCGGGTCCGGCGATTTATCGTTGTAGTCCATCTTCTGCAGCGCCGCTGAGTTCGCGAACGCCGTATGCCCGCCCCGATGCACGATCAACACCGCATGATCCGGGGCCGCCGCATCCAGGTCCTGCCGCGACAGCTTCCGGCCCTCCGCGGTCTTTGTGTCGTCGTACTTGAAGCCGATGATCCAATCGCCCTTGGCTGTCTTCGCAGCCCGCTCCCGCACCACCTTTTGGATATCCGCGATGGATCGCAGATCCGCATCCACCTCCCGCAGATGGCGCAACCCTGAACCCGCGATGTGCGAGTGGGAGTCGATAAATCCCGGCAGCACCGCCTTCCCGCCCAGGTCTACCTTCTTCGTCCCCGCCGTGGCCAGCGCCAGCATCTCGCGGCTATCCCCCGACGCCAGAATGCGCCCTCCGGCAATGGCCAGCGCCTGCACCTTGCGATAGCCGCTACCCTCCGGAGCCGTGTAGATCAGCCCGTTGTGGATGATGGTGTCGGGGGTGGTGACGGCCGTCGCGGCCAGGGAGGAGAGCAGAAACTCGCGGCGCTGCATTGGCAGAGGATACCGCACTCTAATCGATTGGGAAGATCATCCAATTGCGCTAACCGGCGGGATACAATCGTCGATTGCATCGCATGCCTCCCGAACTCATCATTGCCGCCGGACCGTTGTCCGGCAACCGCTACTCCCTCAGCGCCGATCAGGAGATCGTAATCGGGCGCGACAACGCCTGCGGCATCCGGCTGGTGGACAGCGAAATTAGTTGGCGGCATTGCGTCATCAAGCCCGATAAGCAGGGCTACGTGCTGCAGGATCTCCGTTCGGGCGGGGGCACGTATGTGAACGGATTCCGGGTAACCCGGCACGAACTGCAACCCAGCGACCATATCCAGTTGGGCGACACCGTGCTGCTGTTCCGCGATGGCGGCGGCGCCGAGCCGGTCCTGGTCGACCAGGGCTGCGACCTCCGCAAGGTCCTGATGGGCGCCTGCGGGCTGGTGTTCCTCTGCCGGGCGTTCGTCGAATCCACCGACGCGGCCTACACCGCCGAACTCGAAGTCGAGATCCTGCGGATGATTCGGGATTTCGTTCCGTACGCGGAAGGGTGGATCTTCTCCGGTCCGGGCGAGGCGGCGATTCTGCAGCAGTGCCGGCAGCGCGGACTGCCTCCGTTGGAGCCGTTCCTCAAGCATGTGGCGGCCGCCGGGCCTACCGTCGACCGGAGCGCCAACCTTGCTGGCGTTCCGGTGTTCGGACGGGGCGGCTTTGGCGCGATCATCGTGCTGCGCCTCCCGGCATCGGAGGACGATCCGCTGGACGCACTGATGGCGATTGCCACCCTGGCGGGGCTGGCCTTTGAGAACGCGCGCGAGGTGCAGACGCTGCGTACGGCCAATGCGCTGCTGGAAGAGAAGCTCGGCCTGGATACCGAGATCCTCGGCGATAGCCCGGCCGTGCGGCGGCTGCTGGAACTACTGCAGCGCGTGGCGCCGCGCGACACCACCGTGCTCATTTTGGGAGAAAGCGGCACCGGTAAGGAACTGGTGGCGCGCACCATCCATCGCAACAGCTCCCGCAAGACCAAGCCGTTCGTGGCCATCAACTGCGCGGCGCTCACGGACACGCTGCTGGAAAGCGAGTTGTTCGGCCATGAGAAGGGCGCATTCACGGGCGCCGCGGGGCTTAAGAGAGGCAAACTGGAGTTGGCGAACGGCGGCACGGTATTTCTGGATGAGATCGGCGAACTGGCTCCGGGGTTGCAGGCGAAGCTGCTGCGGGTGCTGCAGCAGCGCGAGTTCGAACGCGTGGGCGGCACCGAGACGCATCGTTTGGATGTGCGGCTGATCGCAGCCACGAATCGCGACCTCGTCGAGGAGTCGAGGAAAGGCCGCTTTCGCGAGGATCTGTATCACCGCCTGAATGTGGTCAGCCTGAAGACGCCGCCGTTGCGGGACCGGCGGGAAGATATCCCCCTGCTGGCGGCCGCCTTCCTGACGAAGGCCGCGGCGGCGTGCCGGCGGCGGGTGACGGGCTTCACGCCGGCGGCGATGAGCTGTCTGCTGCGCTATGACTGGCCGGGCAACGTGAGGGAACTGGAGAACGCCATCGAACGTGCGGTGGTGTTGGGCATCGACGATGAGATTTTGCCCGATGACCTGCCGGAGAGCCTACTGGAACAGCACGACGCGGCCTTCGAAACCGAAGGGGCCGGAGATGCGGGCAGCTACCAGCTGAACGTGAAGGACGCCCGCAAGGAGGCTATTCTCGATGCCTACCGGCAGGGCAATGGTAACTACCGCGAGGCGGCCAAGCGGTTGGGCATCCATCCCAACTACCTGCTGCGGCTGGTGAAGAACATGGGCTTGAAGGAGCAGGTGGCGCGCGCCGGGTCGCACCGTTCGTGATGGCCATGCCGCGCACCTTACAGGCCACCCGCTATGTCACCCCCCTGCGCGAAGGCGGCTCCCTGCCGGCCATCGTCGAAGCCGAGGACCTGGGCATGTACGTATTGAAGTTCCGCGGCGCCGGGCAGGGACCGCTGGCCCTGGTGGCCGAATGGATCGCCGGAGAGATCGGCCGCGCCATTGGTCTGCCGGTGCCGGAAGTCGTGTTAATGGAAATCGACCAAGCACTGGGCCGCAATGAGCCAGACCAGGAGATTCACGATCTGCTGCGGGCGAGTATCGGGCTGAACCTGGCGATGGATTACCTGCCCGGCTCGCTGATGTTCGATCCGGCGGTGCCTGGCAACGTGCCTGCGGATGTGGCCTCGCTGGCGGTATGGTTCGATGCCTTCGTGACCAACGTGGACCGCACCCCGCGGAATCCGAATCTGCTGTGCTGGCACAAGCGGCTGTACTTCATCGACCATGGCGCGGCCCTCTATTGGCATCATGACTGGCAGGATCTGGAGCAGAAGGCGCGGTCGCCCTTTGCCGCGATTAAGCATCATGTGCTGCTGCCCTGGGCGAGCGGCATCACGGAGGCTGGCGAGGCGGCGCGAGCGAAGTTGACTCCCGAAGTAATCGAGCCGATCGTGGCGGCGGTGCCCGAAGCGTGGCTGGGAATGGCCACGCGCGAAGGCTACCTGGATTACTTCCTGCGGCGCCTGGCAGCGGCGGACATCTTTACGAGGGAGGCCATCGGTGCCCGAGCGCAGCTCATTTGACTACGCCGTTATTCGCATTGTGCCGCGCGTTGATCGCGAGGAGTTTGTGAACGCCGGCGTGATTCTGTTCTGCAAGTCGCGCGGCTTCCTGGGGGCGCGGGTGGAACTCGATGCGCGGCGGATCCACACGCTATGGCCGCCGCTCGCCCTCGACGAGATACGGGAGCATCTGGAAGCCATCCCAAAGGTGTGCCAAGGCGGTAGCGACGCCGGGCCCATCGGGCTACTTTCTCCCCGGGAGCGATTCCAGTGGCTGGTGTCCCCGCGCAGTACAGTGATTCAGGTATCGGCCGTGCATTCGGGATTATGCGATACACCGGAACAGGCACTGGAGCACCTGTTTTTGCGCCTGGTCGCCATGCCGGAGGGCTGATCGTGTGAAACTGTCCAACGACTGCTGTCAGAGCTATTGACGAACCGTATACGGCGGCGCTACTGTCCGGCTAGGCATGCCCCTGCGCCCGTTCACGACCACAGTGGTTGGATGCTATTCGGTGCCCCGCTGGTTCGAGGTACTGCACAACTCCGAGGACCTTGCCGAGGCCCACTGGCGATCGGCACAGGCCGCGGTGATGGACCAGGAGCAGGCCGGGGTAGACCTTCTCACCAGCGGAGAACTGCACCGCAGGGAGCACAACCAGCATGCGCCCCTGGCATCCATGCTGAACTATTTCTGGGACAGGCTGCCCGGCTTTGCGCGCGATGTGAGCGGCGATCTGGTGCTACGTCCGCGGGCGTTATCGCCGCGTGATCCACGTGTCGTTCATCCGGTGGCGATGTGTACGGGGCCGGTTGTATTTGGCGATCTGGGTCTTGTGGCGGAGTTCGAACAGGTGGCGGGATGGGCAAGGCGTCCCGAGCAGGTGAAGGTGACGGTGACCGGGCCGCACTCGCTGGCGAAGTTCGCCTTTGACGAACACTATGGGGATACGCGCCGTCTGATGTTCGACCTTGCCAAGGTGCTGAACCAGAACCTGCGGCTGTTGGTTCAGGCAGGGTGCCGTCATGTGCAGTTGGATGAGACCACGCTGTCCGGCCTGGGGGTTACGGGGGATGAAGTGGATGCAGCCATAGATGCGATCCACGTGGTCTTCGAAGGGATCCGCGCCTACAAATGGGTGCACGTTTGCCAGGGCAACTATGCGATGTGCGACAACCTGGATGGGCCCCTCGGGCACCGCTACTTCGATACGGAGGAGTACCCGGCGGACCGCATCTGCCGTATCGACTGCGATGCATTCCTGATCGAAGGCGACATGACGCCGCGCTATGAAGGCTACCTGCGGAATCAGCAGTTGGCGCTGGGCGTAGCCGATGTGCAGAACCTGCATGTGGAAAGCGCGGAGACGCTGGCCGACCGCATCGTAGCGCTAGCCGAAGGCTGGCTGCCGTGGGAGCAAACGCTGATCACCAGTTCCTGCGGCATGAATCATCTCCCGCGGGAGGTGGCCTTTGGCAAGTTGAAAGCGATCGCGGGCGCGAAGGCGATCCTCTGCGGGCGGTTGAATCACGTCACACGCGTCAGTTGACGTCTAGTGGATTTCGGGTTCGGGTACGGGCGCCGTACCGTGGAGGAAGTCGAAGTCACAACCCTGTTCCGCCTGGGTGACGCGCTCGGCATAGAGAGCGCCGTAGCCTCGCGGTACTCGCGGGGCGGGCTTTATCCACGCCGCCTTGCGCCGGGCGAGTTCGGTCTCATCGACCAGCAGATTGAGTTTGCGGCCGGGGACATCGAGTTCAATGCGATCGCCGTTACGCACGAGCGCCAGCGGGCCGCCGATGTAGCTCTCGGGCGAAACATGCAGCACGCAGGCGCCGTAGCTGGTGCCGGACATGCGGGCGTCGGAGATCCGCACCATGTCACGGATACCTTGGTCCAGCAGCTTCTTCGGGAGCGGCAGCATGCCCCACTCGGGCATGCCGGGTCCTCCAAGCGGGCCGGCGTTGCGCAGCACCAGGACGGTATCGGGGCCGACGTCCAGGTTGGGATCAGCGATGGCTTCTTCCAGCGCCCCGTAGCTATCGAAGACCAGCGCCGGTCCCGTGTGGACGAGCAGGTTCGGATTCGCGGCGGTGGGCTTGATGACGGCGCCGTTCGGGGCGAGGGTTCCGAAAAGGATGGCCGTACCGCCGTCGGGCGCGACGGGATTGGCACGCGGGCGGATGACCTCCGGTTGAACAATGCGGGCGCCCTCCAGGTTCTCACCCAGGGTTTGGCCGGACACGGTGGGGCAATCGAGGTGCAGCAGGTCGCGCAGTTCGTTGAGCAGCGCGCGGAGGCCGCCCGCGTAGTAGAAGTCTTCCATCAGGTAACGGCCCGAAGGCCGCACGTCGGCAAGCATCGGGGTGCGGCGGGCGATGCTGTCGAAGCGCTCCAGCGGCAAGGCGATCCCAGCGCGGCCCGCCATCGCCACCAGGTGGATGATGGCGTTGGTGGACCCGCCGATGGCCATGTCGGCTGTGATGGCATTGTCGAAAGCCTCTTTGGAAAGGATGTCCATCGGCTTCTGATCCTGCCAGACCATCTCGACGATGCGGCGTCCACAGGCGGCGGCCATGCGGATGTGATTGGAGTCGGGGGCGGGGATCGAGGAGGCGCCGGGCAGGGAAAGGCCGAGCGTTTCGGCGATCGCGGTCATGGTCGACGCGGTGCCCATCGTCATGCAGTGCCCTGGCGAACGGGCGATGCCGGATTCCATCTCCTGCCATTCGCAATCGCTGATGTTGCCGGCGGTCTTCTCGGCCCAGAACTTCCAGATATCGGTGCCGCTTCCCAGCGGTTGGCCGTTCCAATTGCCGCGCAGCATGGGGCCAGCGGGAAAGAAGATGGCGGGCAGGTTCATCGATATGGCGCCCATGATCAGGCCGGGGGTGGTCTTGTCGCAGCCACCCATGAGGACCGCGCCGTCCACGGGCAGGCTGCGCAGCACCTCCTCCACCTCCATGGCGAGTAGATTGCGGAACAGCATTGGGCTCGGCTTCATGTAGGTTTCGGTGATGGAGAGGGCGGGGATCTCGACGGGGAAGCCGCCCGCCTGCCAGACGCCGCGCTTAACGGCTTCGGCCCGTTCGCGCAGATGCGAATGGCAGGGGTTAATCTCGCTCCAGGTATTGAGGAGGGCGATGACGGGTTTGCCGGAGAAGTCCTCGGGAGTGTAGCCGAGCTGGCGGGCGCGGGAGCGGTGGCCAAAGCCGCGCATGGTGTCGGCGCCGAACCAGCGATGGCTGCGGAGTTGATGGGGAGAGCGCACCGCCACATTCTAACTCCGAATGCCGGTAACTCCTGTGTTCTGACCTGATACGATACCTATAGTTATCCGGCGCCTGCTGCACGCCGATCATCGATGGAACTCATTGGGGGCCGCTACCAGGTCGAAAAGGAGCTGGGTGAAGGCGCGATGGGCAAGGTCTTCCTTGCGCGCGACATGAACCTGGGCGGGCGGCGTGTTGCCGTCAAGACCATGTCCCTGCGGGCCATCGGTTTGAACGTAGCCGATTCGCAGCACCGGGAACAATTCATCGAGCGGTTCCGCCGGGAAGCTATTTCGGCGGCTGTGCTGTCGCACCCGAATATCGTGACCATTCACGATACGGGCGAAGAGAATGGCGCTCCGTTCATTGTGATGGAGTTGGTGCCGGGCAATGATCTGCGCCACGTCATCCGGGAACGGCGGCTGACCATCCGCGAGAAGCTGCGCATCATCCGCTCGGTGGCGGCGGCGCTAGATTATGCGCACTCCTGCAAGATCATCCATCGCGATGTGAAGCCGGAGAACATCATGATCCGCGAAGACGGGGAGGTGAAGCTCACCGACTTCGGTATCGCCAAGAACATGGAGGCGGGCACCCAGACGGTGGCGAACCTCACCGAGGGCCGCGCGCTGTTGGGCACGCCGCAGTACATGCCTTGCGAGGTGCTGGATAGCAATCCGTGGTCGCCGCGGGGCGATCAGTATTCGCTGGCCGTGGTGGCCTACGAACTGCTGCTGGGGCGGGTGCCGTTCGATTCGCAGATGCTGATTCCGCTGCTGCGCCAGATTACGATGTCGCCGGTGCCGGAGCGGACGGCCATCAACCCGGCCTTTCCCGCCGAAGCGTACAGCGTGCTGGTGCGCGGGCTGTCGAAGACGCCGGAGGAGCGCTTTGAAAGCTGCGTGTTCTTTGTCGAGGAGCTATCGGAGTGTCTTGCCGACCTGGAACTGCAAGAAGCCGCGATTGAGCGCGAGGAGCGCGAGTGGAACCGGCTGCGCGAGACGCAGGATACGAAGGCCCTGGAGCAATTCCAGCAACGCTATCCAAGCGGGCGTTTCGCGTCGTTGGCCAAGGACCGGCTGGACCAGATCCGCCTGGGCGAACAGGGCGATTGGCAGGCGGTAAAAGAGACGCGCGACACGCAAGTGCTGCGCGGCTTCCTCGGCCGGTATCCGAAGGGGCGCTTCCAGACCGAGGCGCAGAACCGCCTGAAATCGCTCGAAGCCGAGAAGGACGCGTGGGAGCGCGTGAAGGATGCCGGGGAGCCGTTCGCCATCGAGCAGTTCCTGCAGGTATTCCCCAACGGGCCGTTTACCGAGCCGGCGCGCTGGCGGCTGGATTACCTGAAGGCGGAAAACGCGGCTTGGGAGCAGGCGGCGATGGCCGGCGACGAGGCTGCCGTCGAAGCCTACTTGGCGGCCCACCAGGGCGGACCGCATTCGGCCCAGGCGAACGACCTGTTGGGCGAACTGCGCGAAGAGACCAAGGAATGGCGGCAACTCGAGCAGATCAATAATCCAGAGCTGCTAAATGAGTTCTTGCTGCGGCGCCCGCGGGGCCGCTACGCGCAGGAGGCCACGGCGCGGCGGGATGCCCTACGGGCGGAGCAGGCTCGCTGGCGGCAGGTGGAGTCGAAGGGCCTGGACCGCGATGCGCTGCACGAGTATCTGCAGGAGTTCCCAACGGGGCTGTACGCGTCGGCCGCCACCCAGCACCTGGACCTGCTGGAGCGTGAAGTCAAGGCTTGGGAGAAGGTCAAGCAGGATAATCCGGACGCGCTGCGGCAGTTTCTGAAGGCTTACCCGCAGGGCCAGTTCCAGCAGGCGGCGCGGGCGCGGCTGCAGGCGATCCAGGAAGAGGAATCGGCGTGGGCATCGGTTGCCAAGGCTCCGGGATTGGGTGCCGTGCAGGCGTTCCTGGCGCAGCATCCGGCGGGCAAGTACGCGGCGCAGGCGAGGAAGCTGCTGGGCGAGTTGGAGGCGCAGGCTCGCGAGAAGGCGGCGTGGGACGCGCTGGCGGGCAGTTGGGACGCGGCGGCAATCGAGAGCTACCTCCAGAAGAATCCGAAGAGTCCGTACAAGAGTGAGGCGCAACAGCGCATCCAGCGAATCCGGGCCGAGCAGAAGGCGTGGGATGCCTGCCAGAAGGCGCAGACTCTGGAGTCGGTGCGGCGCTTTCTGAAGGAGTATCCGGACGGGCAATATGGGTCGTTCGCGCAGGCGCTGGCGTCGCAGTTGGATGCCGAGGAAGCGGCTTGGCGCAGCACGCATCAATCGGACGACCTGAAGCAGTACGAATCCTTCTTCCAACAGTATCCGAAGGGGCGGTACAGCACGGAGGCGCAGACGCGGATCGTCGCGCTACGGGACGAAGAGGCGCTGTTCGACCGGATGGCGCTCAGCCAGGATCCGCAGCCCTGCCGCGAGTATCTGCGGCGCTTCCCCCAGGGCCGCTTTGTGATGCAGGTGCTGGCGCGCCTGGTGGAGTTGGACGAAAAGGCTTGGACCAAGCCCCAGGCGAGTGGACTGCCGGCCGATGCTCAGGCGTATTTGAAGGCGTTTCCCGAAGGCCGTCATGTGGCCGAGGCGCAAGGGCTGCTGGACCGCGTGGCACGCGAGGCGTCGCGTTATGAGCAGGCCACCAGCACGCGCGACGAAGAGGCGCTGCGAAGCTTCCTGCGCGACTATCCGCAGAGCCAGCATGCCGCCGCCGCGCAGAAGTTGGCGGCGGCCGTGGAAAAGGAGCGGCTGGGTTGGGAGGAGTTGTCGAAGCAGCGCAACGTAGCGGCGCTTGAGGCGTATCTCCAGAATTACCCGGCGAGCCGGTTCCGGACGGAGGCTTCGAAGCTGGCCGAGGCGCTGCGGGCCGAGGATAGCGCGTTCGGCAATCTGCAGAAGGCCAAAACGCCTGCCGCCTGCCGTGAGTTCCTGAAGCAATTCAGCGCCAGCCCACGCACCCAGCAGGTGAAGGCGTGGCTGGAGGAACTGGACCAGGCGGCGTGGCAGAAGACCAAGACCACAGGCAATGCGGCGAAGCTTTACCGGGCCTATCTGGAGGACTTTCCCGAAGGTAAGCATGCCGCCGAGGCCGTGTCGATTCTGGAGCGGATCGACGCCGAGCGTACGGCGTGGGAGAAGGCTCGCGACAGCCGCGATGAAGATAAAGTTTTCGAGTTTCTATCGCGCTTTCCGGGCAGCCGCTATGAGTTCGAAGCCAATGCGCTGATCGACGACCTGCAGGCCGAGAAGCGGAAGAAGGAAGACGCCGCCTTTGAGCGTCTGCGGTCGGCGCCGAACCCGGAAGGCTGCCGCGCCTATCTGCGGGAGAACCCAAACAGCCGCTACAAGCTGCAGTTGGATCAGATGCTGGCCGCGCTCGATCAGGAAGCCTGGGCTTTGACCCAACAGGGCAAGCCTTCGGTGGAGGCTTATCGCGTCTATCTGCGCGGCTTCCCGGAAGGCCAGTATGCCGAAGCGGCGAAGATCGGCATCAGCAATTTACGGCGCAAGCAGTATGTGCCGGTGATGGTGTTTGCGGCGGTGGCCGTGGTAGCGATCTTCGCGGCGACCCAGATGTGGGATTGGAACAGCCGGCGGGCGGAGCGGGATCGTGCCGCGCAGGAGGAGTTGGATAGGAAGAAGGCCGCGGACCAGGCGGTGAAGGAAAAGGAACAGCAGGCGGCGCGGCAGAACGAGGAGCAGCGCTGGCAGGCGCTGGACCGTACGGATCTGGTAGCGATGCGCTCCTATCGCGATGCCTTCCCGAACGGCGCGCATGCCCAGGAAGTAGGGGCGCGGATTGCCTTGCTGGATAAGGAGGCGGCGGCGTGGCCGGGGGTGCAATCGTCGAAGGACCCGCAGGCGATCGAGCAGTTTCTGAAGGATTATCCGGATGGGCGCTACGCGAAGGAGGCTCGCAACCTGCAGGCGCAGTCGCAGGGGGAGGACGCCACCTATAAGAAGGCTTTGGCGAGCAAGCTTCCGAAGGATTACCAGTCGTATCTGGATACGTATCCCTCGGGGGCGCATACGGCGGAGGTCCGGCGGCTGCTGGAGGAGTTGAAGAACGCCGAGAAGACGCAGTTTGAGCGGGCCCGGCAGACCAGGGATCTGGCGGCGCTGCGGCTGTTCGTGCGCAACTATCCGGATAGCGTGTTCCGCAAGGATGCCGAAGTGATGATCCGCGATCTGGAGGCCGAGCAGGCCTGGGCGAAGGTGAATAAGAACGACGAGGCGGCGATCCGGAAGTTCCTGGAGCAGTACGTGATTAGCCCGTCATCAAACGCGGCGCGGGCGCGGTTGGAAGAGTTGCGGATTGCCCGCGAGAAGGCCGAGAAGGAGAAGGCCGATCGCGAGGCGAAAGAGAAGGAGAAGGAAAAGGCCGACCGGGAGTTGAAGGATAAGACCGCCCGCGAAGCCAAGGAGAAAGCGGACCGCGAGGCGAAGGAAAAGGCCGATCGGGAAGCGAAAGAGAAGGCGGATAAGGAAGAGGCCGAACGGAAGCGGCTGGAGGAAGAGAAGAAGAAGGGCACCGTTGTGCCGCCTCCAGTGATAGTGACGCAGGGTCCGCGGGAAGTCAAGAACCCCAAGGACGGGCAGCCTTATATGTGGCTGCCGGGCGGCAAGTTCTCGATGGGCTGCCAGCCTGGGGATAACCGTTGTAAGAAGGATGAGCCGAAGGCGCGGGACGAAGAGGTGCGGCCGTTCCATATCGGCCGGTATGAAGTGACCGTAGGCGCGTATCAGGCGTCGGGGCGGAAGATGCCTTCCGATAGCGCCTTCAACAAGGGGTGGCAGTTCAAGGATTTCCCGATGCAGAGTGTGACGCCGGCCGATGCACAGGCCTATTGCGCGGCGGTGGGCGGGCGTTTGCCGGCGGAGGCGGAATGGGAATACGCGGCGCGCGGTGGCAAGGGTGGTATCTATCCGAGTGGCGCGTCCATCAGCCCGCGGCAGGCCAACTACAACTCGAACAATAATCCCACGTTATCGCGCGTGGGAAGCACGCCGCCGAACGGATTCGGGCTCTACGATATGGCGGGCAGCGTGTCGGAGATTGTGGCGGCGGCGACGGGAGGGTTCGTGGTGAAGGGCGGCAGTTTCGCCTTCGACGATGTATGGACGCGGGTCTCGGCGCGCTTCCCCGTGCCCGTGAACAAGACGGAGAACACATACGGCTTCCGCTGCGCGTACTAGGCGTCCGGGGCGCCCTTGCCCTCGGGGTGAGTATTCTCGTACCATAGTGGCGTCGCATGAAACCCTACAAAACCCTCCTATCCTATGGCGCCCTGCTGGCGCTGGCAGCATCGCAGGCATTCGGTCAAGGATCGGTAGGCAAGTTGGACGCCGGCAACGTGGAAGTGGCGGCGTTCGGCGGTTTTGCCGCCGGCGTGGGACGCACGGCGGCGGGCGTGGGCGGCAACATCGCGGTGGCGGCCACGCGCGTGATCATGCCGTACTTCGAAACCACGTTCTTCCCCGACTTGACCAACGTGTCGGTGACGCAGGCCTTCAATACGAACATCACGTTGCCGAATAACCAGGTGTTGACCACGTCGGGCACCGGTACCTTGAAGAGCTCGTTCACGGATTTCCACGGCGGGGTGCACCTGCGTATTCCGACGAAGGCGAATCCCTCGCTGGTGCCGTACTTTGCGTTTGGCGTGGGTGCGCTGCGGCGCTCGCAAGCCGATGTGATCTATAAGATCGCGCAGCCGACGCTGCCTGCCGGGGTGACCATTCCGCCGGCGGTGCTGGCGGCGGCGCTGGCCGATCGCACCGACACCTTCCCGTCCGACACGCAACTTGCCGTGAACTTCGGCGGCGGGATCCGCTACTACGCGACCGAGAACTTCGGCATTCGCGTGGAGGGGAAGGTTTACAAACCGACCGGGGACATCATCGGCCGCACGTCGGACCCGTTCTTCAAACTTACCTTTGGCGTGTTCTACTACTTCAAGTAGACTGGTTGGGGGCTATGAAAGCTGTACGTTGGGCCTGGTTGCTTGTAGCGGGTGCGATGGCGGCCGCGGGGCAGACGCCGATTCCGTTCACGTCCGTTACGCCGTGCCGGATCATGGATACGCGAACGGGGGCGGGCCAGACGGGAGCGTTCGGAGCCCCGGCTCTCGACGCCAACAGCACGCGTACTGTGCCGGTTCCGCAGCATCCCTGCGGGATCCCGCCGGGTGCCTCCGCCTATTCGCTGAACATTACCGTGGTGCCTTCGGGGCCGCTGCAGTATCTCACGGTGTATCCGGCGGGGCAGGCGCGGCCATTGGTGTCGACATTGAACTCGTTCGACGGGCGGATTGTAGCGAACGCGGCGCTGGTGCCCGCCGGTAGTAACGGAGCGATCGATCTCTTTGTTACCGACCGCACGGATGTGATTATCGACATTAACGGGTATTTCGGCGGGACGGCGCAGCAGCAGATGCGCTTCTTTCCGGTGACGCCCTGCCGGATCACGGACACGCGCGTGGGCGGCGGGCAGAGTGGGGTATTCGGGCCTCCGACGCCGACGGCGAATACCGAGCGGACGATCAACATCCCGCAGCATCCTTGTGGCATTCCCGCCGATGCGCGGGCTTACTCGCTGAACATTACCGTGGTGCCGGGGACGCGATTGCAGTACCTGACGATCTTTCCGGCGGGGCAGTTGCGGCCGCTGGCATCGACGCTGAACTCGTTTGAGGGCCGGATCGTGGCAAATGCGGCGATTGTGCCGGCGGGGACGAACGGCGGCGTGACTTACTTTGTCACGGATCAGACGGACGTGATTATTGATATCAACGGCTACTTCCGGGTGCAGTAAGAGGCGCGACGTGGACGTCGCGCGGAGACCTGGAGGTCTGCCCCACTATCGGGTGATTACCCAGATGAGGACGGACAAGGCTATCGCGATTGCAACGCCTGGGCCTTGCCAGCGGCGCCATGCCGGGACTGGTGTGGGTCGTGCGCTTGGCGGCGGTAGGGGCGGTGCGGGGGCGGCGGGCTTCGGCAGCGGTGGGGGTGGGGACGGCACCGGACGGAATCCGAACTGCGAGGCATTGCTCACCGGCTGATCGTAGTTGGCTTCGGCCTGTTTGAGCCAGGAGAGGTCCAAGGTCCTATCCTGATCGGCTTCGGGCATGCCGGCGATGCGCATCTTGAGAATTTCTTCCTCCATCCACGCGCCGAGACCCTTGAAGTTGTCGATGGGCGGCGAGGCGATGAACTCACGGGCTTCATCGATGGCCAGCGTCACGGGAACGCGGCGCGACTTGCAGGCTTCGACATAGCGGGCCAATTGCGCCTGCAACTGGTAGCGGACTTCGGTTTTGGGCAGGAAGTGCAGCAGTACGGGGAGGCTGGTGGTTTTATCGACCGCGCGGTAGGTGACCGTATCGTGCGAAGGGACTGTTCCAGAGATATGGAATTGGGTGAGCTTCAGCATCCCGGATGCTCGATGATATCAGAGCCCGCGCGGTCAGGCGTCCGGCCTTTTGGTAGCGTGCGGATCCCTCTGTAGCAGGCGGTTCATGAACTGGATCTCGTCCCTGAGGCTGGCGATGGCGAGTTGGGCTTCGTGCACCAGAAGGACGGAACCATAGAGCAGGCAGACGGCTCCGGAGAGGCCCAGCAGGACAGGCATCCAGTGCAGGCCGGGGCGGTTGAAGAGGGCGTCGAGGCCGATGGCGACGCTCGTCAAAACGAAGATGCCGGCGGCGATATAGAAGATGCTTAAGGTGCGTTGCAGCAAGCTGGCGCGGCGGCTCTGGTGGCGCATCTGCTCCATGAGCATCTGCTTGCGCTCCTCGTAGAGTTCGAGACCGGTGGTGTCGTGCAGCAGGGCATCCAGTTTGTCGCCCAGCACGCGCACGCGGTCGACAACGCGGCCGAGGCGGTTTGAGGTGGAGAGGATGAACATCCCCGCCGCGGAGATGAGTAACGCGGGCGTAATCATGGCGGCGAGCACGGCAAGCGCGGTGGAGAGGGTGTCGACGATCTGCGATGGGGGAAACGCGTTCGGCACTACTCTATTATGTATCGCCGCTCAACGCTCGCCGACGTCGCCGGTGTCCTGGTTCACTTCCTCGCGTATGATACGGTCGGTGGCGGCCTGGAGGTAAGCCTGCAGTTCGCGGGAGAGGGCCTGGAATTCCGGCCACAGCACGTTGTCGACGAAGCTTTTGGGCACCCTTACCATGACGGTGGTGAGCCGCTGGCGTTTGTAGCGGAACGGACTAAGGCCGTAGCGGCGGCAGAGGGCGGCGAATAGCTTGCGCGACCATTCGTCGGCGAGGGTGAACTTGTACTCCTGGGCGCGCTCGATCTTCTCGGCTTCGCGCAGGCGGCCGCGGATGCGCTCCATGGCGGCAGCGGCGGCCATCCGCTCGCCATCGGTGGTGGCGCCGGCAAAGAGGGCCTCGATGCGGCGGAGCTTCTCGCGTAGGTCGCGTTCGTCGCTGTTCATCGGGCCATCACTTTCTGTTTGTCGGCGGGAGTCATCTTCTCGGCGGCGTAGCGAAGGACTAGGCGTGGCGTGCGGGCGCGATGCCGCAGCAGGAAAGCGACGGTTTCGGTGGGGTGCGGCGGGTAGGTTTCCTTGAGTAGCCAACCGGCGCCCTTCTGGACCATCTCATGCTGGTCGTCGAGCAGGGGATCGGCGATCGCGAAGATGTCGCTCAGGTGGCGTCCGGCGCGGGCTTCGTGGACCAGGCTGACGGCGGAGGCGCGGCGCTTCCAGATATTGTTCGACCTCGTCCAGGGGGGTAGTTCGGCCACCAGGGCCGGGACGTTGCGAAGGCAGGCGCGGACGAGCCTGGTGCAGATGGCGTCGCAGGCGGACCAGTTGTGGACGTGACGGTCAATCCAGCGTTCGAACAGCTTGAACTCGCACTCGGCGCATTGGCGGGCGAAGCCGTTATAGAGGTATGAGACGAGCATGGATTCTTCCAGGTGGCCGCCGCGGAGCAGGCCGGTGCAGAGGCGGTTGCGATCAGCCGGTTTGAGGGCACGCAGTTGCGGGCGGAGTTCGCGCTCCCAAACGCGGAGTGTCGCGGCCGGCACGCCGTAAGCGCTGACGGGTTCCGCGAAGAAGCGCTGGGCGCCACGGGCGTATTCCGGATCCGCGGACCGGCGCAGGCGGTTCTGGATCTCCTCGAGTAATGCGGTATACGACAATTCACCATGATAAACGGGCGGCCGTTTACGGCATCGGCAGGGCCAGCCAGCTCTTCATCGTCGCCGTCACCAGATCGGCGGCGTCCCAATGGGACCAGTGGCCCGCGTTGGGGATCGTGACCAGGGTGAGCGGGGCGTCAATCCACTTCCAGGTATCGTTGAGGGCTCCGGGCAGCAGGGCCTTGTCTTTAAGGCCATGGAACAGGAGAACGGGCATCTTGACGTTGGGGACGCCGAAGGTGCTGTCCTTGTAGGGCTCGCGCGGGTAGTTGCGCTTGTAGTAGGCGAGCATGGCTTCGATATCGGAGCGGCGGAAGGCTTCGAGGTACTTCTCGCGCTCGGCTTCCGGAGCCCACTGCGCCAGCGCTTCGGGCGTCAGTTTCGTATGCGCGTCTTCCTGTTGGAAGTTGCGGGCGTAGGCGCTGTTCTTCTGCTGTTCGGGATTGTTGGCCAGCTCGCGGCGCAGGCCGTTGGGGTTCGGTAGATTGACGACGATGAGGCGCTCGACCATTTGCGGGACGGCGGCGGCGACGCTCCAGGCAATAGCGCCGCCCCAATCGTGGCCGGCGACGATCGCCTTCTGTTTGCCGGTGTGCTTGATGACGGCTAGCACATCGCCCACCAGCAGCTTCATGTCGTAGTTTTCAAGGCCTTTGGGCTTGCCGGACAAGTTATAGCCGCGCAGGTCGAGGGCGGCTACCTGGTGGGTGGCGGCAAGCGCCGTCATCTGGTGGCGCCAGGAATACCAGAAGTCGGGGAAGCCGTGGATCATGACGATCAGGGGGCCGCTGCCTAAGGTGGCGTAATGGATTTTGACGCCATTGTTTTCGGCATAGGCATGGGCGACCTGCTTGTCGAGATCGGCGGCTTGCATGTTCATCATCAAAGCCAGGGCCAGCAGCGGCGCGCGCCTCATTGTAGTTTCCCGCGGGCGGCCACTTTCCAGGTTTCGACCACCTCCTCGCCGCGCACGCCGTAGACCTGCTCATGCAGGTTCATGGCTACGCAGATGTGGTTCGGGACGATGCGCACGCGGTCACCGACGGAGAACTCCTTCTTGACGTTACGGAGATCGATGAAGCCATGCTCCTCGTTCATCTTGGTGAAGGTGGCGCTGGGGGCATCGACGACATAACCGAAGGTGACTTCGCTTGATCCGGCCAAACGGTCGGAACTGAAAGTTTTGGAGCCGCCGTCGATGATCATCTGGCGAGGACGGGCGGTGGAGACGACGGTGGCAACGATGGAGGCGGCACAATCGCCGAGGCCGCAGGCGCCCATGCGCCAGGTGTTACGGTCGTTGAAGATGTAGGTGCCGGGGCGGATCTCGGTGAGCCCTTTGATGCGGTGGGAGGAGAAGAGCGCGGGCGTGGAGCCGCCACTGACGATTTCCAGGGGCAGTCCGGCCTTCTTCCACTCGGAGGTCATTTCCTGGACCATTTCCGAGAGGTCGTCCAACTGCTGTTCGCTTTCTTCGTCGGTGCCTTTGATGTGGCCGGGGTAGAAGGTGATGCCGCGCAGTTGCACCCAGGGGAGGCGGGCCACCTGGCGGCCAAGGTCGAGCAGGGGTTCGCCGGGGGTAACGCCCATGCGGTTGAGGCCGGCGTCGGCTTCCACCAGGATGCCGATCTCGACCTGATGTTCACGGGCGGCGTCGGAGAGCTGGCGGGCGGCCAAGAGGCTGTCGATCGCGACGGTGATTCTGGTCTTGCGGGCTACCTCCACCAGTCGCAGCAGTTTCTTGCGGCCGATCACCGGGTAGGCCACGAAGAGTTCCTTGGGATCGGCTTCGAGCATGACTTCGGCCTCGCCGGTTTTGGCCACGGTGACGCCGGCGGCGCCGAGGTCCATCTGTTTGCGGGCAAGTTGAGGAATCTTGTGGGTTTTGGTGTGCGGCTTTAGCTCCAGGCCATGCTCGCGGGCATAGGAGGCAACGCGCTGGAGGTTGCGCTCCATGATGTCGAGGTCGATGACGATGGCCGGCGTGTCGAGTTCGGAAATACGCATGATGTGCAAAGACGAAGATAGCAGGTTGGCTCACTGCTTCACGGCGGCGGCCAGCAGTTCCAAATTCGCGGCGAAGGTGCTGGAACGGAGGATGCGCGTACGCGGCGGCTGCGTGCCATAGAACAGCTCGACGCGGTCGTTCTCCTTGATGGGCGTCGGCGTCCCGTTGACCATCAGCACCATGGGTTTGGCGGCGAAGACGCTGACGGCCTTATTGGCCTTGCCAATGGTGCCTTCTTCTGTCCAGGCGCCGCGGGCGTCGAGGGCGCCGAGGACTTTGCGGACGCTGTCGGGGTTGGGTTTAGGAGTGCGTTGGCGGTCGCTCCAGGGGGAGAGTCCGTGGAGTTTGACGGGGCGTTTGAGGCTGGATGGATTGGCGGCGGAGGTCCGTTTGTAGCCGGCTTCGATGGCGGCGAGACCGGCGCCGCTGGTGATGACGCCGTAGTGAGTGATGACGGACTCGTCGGTATACGCGAGTTGATAGCCGTCGGGGCGGAGGCTGGGGCCGCCGGCGACGCTGATCATGGTGCCCTTGGTGATGTAGAGCGGCTTGTTGGTTTTAAGTTCGTAGAAGCGGGCGATGGCGGGCTCTTTGACGCGGCGGCGGGCCTCGGAGGGGGTGCTGGTGGGAGGGAGGAGGGAACGCTTGAGATAGTCGAGGGCGCGGGGGATGGGCTCGAGGTACTTGCGGTCGCCGGTTTCGCCGTACAACAGCAGGAGCAGGCGGAGGATGCCCTGGCTTTCTCCCCCGGTGATGGAAGGCGGTTCGAAGACGCGGGCCCAGGCCGGTTGCATGTTGGCGTCGTATTGCTGGGCCCAGGCGGGCTGCGGATCGGGCATCTGGGCGAGGAGGATGAACTGGCCGCCCTTTTCGGCGGAGGCGAGGTAGCGGGGCTCGTTGTAGAGGCGAGCGGCTTCCAGCATCATGTCAATGCAGTCGGCGGTGGTGTTGTCGTTGAACGTGTAGTGCTGGCGATAGATTTCGCCGGGCCACTGGCGCGGCCAGGAATCCGGATAGCTGGCCTTCTTCACGGGGAACTGGGAATGGTCCGGAGGTTCAGCGAAGCGCTGGGGCCAGGCGCCGACGGGGTATTGCACTTTGGTGAGGCTATCGAGGGCGAAGCGGGCGGCCTCATGGATGGCGGCGTCCTTGAATTGGAGGGCGTGGTCAAGGCGCATGAGGAAGCGGACGTTGGCCTGGGTAACGTTGTCGTCGAGTGTGGTGACGATGCGCGAGCGGACGCCGCAGTTCTTGTCCGCGCGGTAAGGGATCTTCTTGCGCTCTTCGGGGCGGAATTCGATATCGTAGTCCCAGCCGCCGGAGCAGAGTTGGCCGTTGACGAGGAGGTTGCCGGCGCGGCGGGCGGCGTCAAGGTAGACAGAGTCGCCGGTGGCGTCGAAGGCTTCTAGAAAAGCCATGGCGACGATGGGCGTGCCATCGCGCTGGAGTTCGACGTGGTGTGGCGTTTCGGAGTGCTCCGAGCGGCCATAGCTGAGGTCGTCCGTATACGAAAAGTGATAGCCGCCGTGGGTGGAGACCTTCGTCGCATAGAAGGAGGCGGCCTTCTTCATGGCGCCGAGGATTTCGTCACGGGGGGGCATCTGGGCGAAGGCGGATGCGGCGAACAGGAGAGCGAGGAAAGCGGGCATCGGTGGCTACTTTATCACTTTGACGTAAAGCTTCTAAGGTGGCAGGCCGATGATAGGGGAGGTGCGCGCGCCGAGCCCTATGTTGTCGCGGTTTTCGAGAGTGCTGCCGTGGTTGACCGTGCCGCTGGCACTGTTGTCGATCCTGGTGACGTTGTCACTATTAAACGAGAATCAGCGAACGTCCTTGCTGATTGTCACCTGCTGCATGCTGGGAGTGGTCCCGGTCGTGCTGTTCCAGGGATACCGGAAGGACCTGCGGGACCGGGACGAAACCAAACAGGCGCTGGAACAATGCGAGGAGCGCTACCAGCGGTTTCTGGCGACCATCCCGATGCCTCTGGTGATCTGCCGGAAAGGGCGGATCCTGCACGCCAATTCGGCGTTCGAACGGCTGGTGGGGACGCCGTCGGGATCGGTAGTGGGGCACAAGCTGAATGAGTGGCTGGATCTAGTAACGCGAGACGCCGCCGAGCGTGAACTGGTGGAAGCCGAGCATCGTAGGCAGACGCGGACGCTGGTGGAGCAGCAGGTAGTCGCGGCGGGCGGCAAACGCATTCCCGTGGAGATTGCGGCGTCGCCGGTGGAACACCAGGGAGAGCCTGGGCTGCAACTATTTCTGCGCGATTTGAGCGAGCAGAAGCAAGCGCGGGTCGCGGAGGACGAGGCCAGAGAGCAGATGGCGAGGGCGGAGGCCGCCAGGACAGAGTTTCTGGCCAGCGTGAGCCACGAGATCCGCACGCCGATGAATGCAATTCTGGGCTTCAGCGGGCTGCTGCTGGATACGCCGGTTAGCGAGAAGCAGCGCGTTTATCTGGAGACGGTGAGGCAATCGGCGGACCACCTGCTCACGATGTTCAACGATGTTCTGGATATGGCGAAACTGGAGGCCGGGCAACTCGCCTTGGAGCCGGCGGGCTTCGACTTGGAACAGATGCTGGAAGAACTGCTGCAGTGGATGGAACCGAAGTCGTGCGGGAAAGGGATTCCGGTATCGCTGATCTATGCGCCGGAGGTGCCGCGGTTGGTGGTAGGCGACGCGGGGCGGATCCGGCAGGTCATGCAGCACCTTGTGGAGAATGCCATCCGGTTCACGGATCATGGGCGGGTGCTGGTGGCAGTGGAAGAAGAAAGGCGCGGAGAGGATGCGACGCTGCTGCGGTTTTCGGTGAGCGACACCGGTTCGGGCATTCCCTATGAGCAGCAGAAACGCATGTTCCAACTGTTCTCGGCCAGCGAAGTAGGGGTGAGACGGACGCAGGGCGGGCTGGGTTTAGGGCTGGCGCTGGTGCGGCGGCTGGTGGAACTGATGAACGGATCGGTGGGCGTGGTGAGTAAGCCGGGGTTGGGGTCGACGTTTCACTTCCGGTTACCGCTGCCGTTGGCGGGTCCCGACAGCCGGCTGCGCGGAGAGCCTGCGCCGGTAATCGATGGCGAGTTGTTCCGCGGACGGCGGGTCTTGCTCGTGGATGACAACGCCAGCAATCAGCAGTTGGGGGCGGCGCTCCTGGAGCGGTTTGGCGCGCGGGTGGATTTAGCGGCGAATGGCGCCGAGGCGGTGCAGATGGCGGATCGCCTGCCGTACGACGCGATCTTCATGGATTGCCAGATGCCGGAGATGAATGGATATGAAGCGACCGCGGAGATCCGGCGGCGGGAGGTGGGCCGGAGGCGGACGCCGATCGTCGCGATGACCGCAAACTGCTATCACGGCGATAAGGAACGCTGCCTGGAGGCGGGCATGGACGACTACATTGGCAAGCCAGTGGACGTACTGGATTTGCGGAACCTTCTGGCTGCCCTGTCGAACGCGAACTTCGACACGCCGAGCGCGAACGAAACACCGCTATAGAAGAGATAGAAGACGAACAGCGGGACGGTTCGGAGCGAGAACCACCGGCCGCGTTTGGCGGCGAAGAATGCGAAGATGCGGCGGTTGAGGGTCAGGATGAGGGCGAGGGCGGCGAGGCTGACGGGCCAGAATCCAGCCACCAGCGCCAGCAGCATGATGGCCACGGAGGCCACCGAGAGCCGCTGGGAGGCACCGGTGTTGAGGTCGTCGGGCATGCGGCCATCGCGAAGGATGAGCTCCGTCCAGGTTATGCCGCGCAGGAAAACATCGGTGCGAACCATGCTGGTGAGGGTCCAGCGCTTGCGATGTTGGACGCGTATGGAGGGATCGAGCGCGATGCGCTTGCCGGCATCATTCAACCGGTAACCCAGTTCGATATCTTCGATTCCATTCCAGTTAACGGCAAAGCCGTTGACGGCAAGGAAGGCATCGCGGCGGAGGGCGCCGCATCCCGTCCAAAAGGTGCTCGCGCGCGGGCGTCCAGTCTGGTGGTAGAAGCTGTGCATCAGGTTCCGGTATTGCGAGAGGAACTGGGGGTGATGCGGCCGGTCGTCGTAGGCGCCCATGATGCCGTCGAGGGTGGGGTCCTCGAAGGCCGCGGCGACGCGGGAGAGGGTGTCGGAGTGGGCCACGACGTCGGCGTCCAGGAAGACCAGAATGGGGGCTTGGGCGGCGGTGGCTCCGGCGTTGCGGGCGTGGGACGCTCCGGCGTGGGTAGTGCGGATTACTGTGGGCTTTAGGGGGTGGGCGGCGGCCAGTTCGAGGGTGCCGTCGGCCGACCCGTCATCGACCACAAACAGCTCGAAATCATGCCAGGTGGAGCGCGCGAGCCCATCCAGGGCGGCGGTAATGTCCGCCGCGGCATTGTAGGCGGGTATGATGACGCTCAATGCAGGGCCGTGACGCATGGGGTGCGACGCTTGACATTGGCGTCCACGCTATTTTATCGTGCTAATTCGACTTACACATGGCAAAGGCGCAAGGATTCCATGGATCAACTGGGTACTGACCCGAGCGGAATTGGCTCGCGCTGGGAGGCCGTCTACCGCTCCGAGTTGACCAGCGTCGACGAGGCCGAAACGCAGGTGGTCGCCTTGGCCGGGAAGTATGGCTTTGATGAGGACGACCTGCACAAGATCGGCATAGCGCTCCGCGAAGGGATGGTAAACGCCATCGTCCACGGGAATAAATACCATGCCGGGAAGCATGTTTTCCTGACCGTGGTGCGCCGGGAAGAAGGTCTGTCCGTGACGATCCGCGACCAGGGCGCGGGCTTTGACCTGTCGCAGGTGCCGGATCCGCTGGCGCATGAGAATCTGCTGCGGGAATCCGGGCGAGGGATCCTGTTGATGCAGGCCTTCATGGATGAGTTCCAGGTCCGGCGCCTACCCGATGGCACCGAGATCACGATGGTGAAATATCAGGCCTCTTGAGCGATTCTTCAAGGCCATGTAAGAGTTTGGAAGCGAATTTAGTAGGAGGATAAGAGACTGTGAGCGTGAAACTCAGCACCCGTCAAGTCGGTGATGTGACCGTGATTGACGCCGCCGGACGTATTACGTTGGGCGAAGGCACGAGCACCTTGCGCGATGCCATCCGCGACTCGGTGAGTGGCGGCCACAAGAAGATTCTGTTGAACCTGGGCGAGGTCAACTACATTGACAGCTCCGGGATTGGTGAACTGGTTTCGGCCTTCACCACCGTTACCAACCAGGGTGGGCAGTTGAAGCTCCTGAGCCTGAACAAGCGCATCCAGGACCTGCTGCAGATCACCAAACTGTACACCGTATTCGAGGCCTTCGACGACGAAGCGGCGGCCATCCGCAGCTTCTCCTAGCGGCGATTCGAGGATAAGGTTTAGACGCTCCCTTCCGTTGCCCGGCAGCGGAAGGGAGTTGTTGTTTGTGGGGATCCAGATTAGAACGCGTAGCGGACGCCGAGTTGGATGACGCGCGCCGCCTTCTGTCCGGTGATCCGGCCAAAGTTTGGGCTCGTCAAGTCCGTAACCGGCGCCTGTAACTGACGCCGGTTGGGGGCGTTGAACCAATCGGAGCGCAGTTCCAGGAAATGGCCTTCGCGCACCGGGATGCGTTTGGCGACGGAGATATCTTCATTGGCGAATCCGAAGCTGCGAATGTTGCCGAGATAGGGTCCCAGGTTTCCGAAGGTGAAGGGCGCGGGAGTGGCGAAGGCGGCCGGGTTCAGTTGCACGTCGCCGCGGTCGCCGCTGAGCGAGTTGAAGGGGCGGAACGCGCTATGGCTGTTGGCGAGGAAGGGATCGGCGCCCCCTACGCGATTCGGACGCAATTGGCCGTTAAACAGCGGAAGGTTGTTGGGGATGGTGATGCGTAGCGGCGTTCCACTTTCGTAATTGAGGATGCCGGAGACGGAGAAGCCTCCGGCAAGGTACGATAGGGGCCCGGAACTCAGCCACGGTTTGCCTTTGCCAAACGGGAGTTCCCAGGCAACGCTGCCGATCCAGCGGTGCGGCACGTCGATGTTGGCCACGGCCCGCTCGGCGCGGCGGTCGAAGGAGTTTTGCAGTTGCGCGGTGCCGCCGGAGACCTGTTCGATATCGGTGATGTTCTTCGAGAAGGTATAGGATGCCAGCACGGCTAAGCCATTGGAGAAGCGCTGTTCGTACTTGATGAGCAGACCATGGTAGCTGGTGTTGCCGGAGGGTGAGTCCAGATAGGTGATGGTCTGATACTGCGGATAGGGGCGCAGGGCCTGGGCGAGGGTTCCGGTAAAGCCGGCATAGGGCGCGCGGAAGCCTTGCGCGGCTACTTGCGGATCGTTGATGTTGCGTGTCAGCAGGCCGCCCAGGGAGAGATAGCGCGGATCCACCTGGTTCAGGTTTTCCAACGTGGTGCCGGGCAGGTGGCGGGCTTGTGTAGAGACCCATCCCACTTCGAGCAGGCCGCTGCCGATGCGATGCTGCAGGCTGGCCTGCATCTGGTAGGTGCGGGGCAGGCGTCCGCTCCCGTTGCGCGCATCCGGGTTGACGTAGGAGACGGCGCGGCCGTTGAGGCGGGTGGGATCGATGAAGGGCGGGCGCACGGCGAGGTTCTGGGGCCAACCGGCATCGAGGTAGAAGGGAGGGGTGAGGCCTCCGTCGAGGCTGGCGACCGATGGGTTGGAGCTGAAGCCGTCGGTGATGACCTGGGCGCCGCGGCGGGGGGCATAGAAGATACCGGCGCCCGCGCGGAAGACGGTTCGCGACGAGAGCTGGTAGGCAAGCCCAAGGCGCGGCCCGAAGGCTTTGAAGTAGTTATCAACGAACTTCCTGCCGCCGGTGCGGCCCTGCCCTTCCCCACCATAGACATAGGCGCCGGGGAGGCCTCCCGCGGCGGCGTTCGGGAGATTGAGGTCGAGGTTGCTGGTGTTGCCGTCGCGCTCGTACCAGGGCTGCTGGATCTCGTAGCGGAGGCCATAGTTGAGGGTGAGCCGGCGGGAGATCTTCCAGTCGTCCTGGGCGTAGAAGCCCCAGGCGGTGGAGCGGCCGAGCAAGGGGAAACCAAGCTGCATGGCGGCGGTCTGCGGCGCGCCGAGCAGGAAACTGGCGAAGGCATGACCGCTGTTGGCCTGCCCGGGCAGAGACGTGGTTACCGGCGCGAAGGTGTAGGTGCCGTTGCGGTTGCCGAGGGTCTCGGTGTTGTCCTCCAGCCAGTCGTAACGGAAGCCGAATTTGAAGTTATGACGCCCGGTGCTGTAGCTGAGCGAATCCTGGACGTTGATGAGATTGGAGCCGACGGTGCGGTCGACGTTCTCGCCGATGCGCGACAGGCCCTGCCCGCTGAAGAGCACCACGGGGAAGCCGGCGCCGAAGGCGTTGGGCACCTGGTAGTTGATGATGGGGGTTTGCAGAAAGAGGCTGAACCAGTTTGTATAGCCGACGGTAACGCGATTGAGCAGGCGAGGCGTGGGAATCCAGTCGTAGCTCATGTTGATATGCGGGGCGTACGGCTTGTCGTAGAAGCCTTCGAGGCGGGAATCGCCCCAGGGGCCGTTGTAGTTGTCGCGGACGTTCCAACTGGGGCGGCCGATGAGCGTGGTACGGTGACGGTCGTTGAAGCTATGATCCAGCTTCAATAGGAAGACGGTCATCTTCTCGATGTTGCGCTGCGCGCCGGTGAAGTTATCGGCCAGGGTGGGGAGGTTGGGCTGCGGGATGACGTCGAGCATGGCACGAGCGAAGGCGCTGATGCGGTTGGCGGGGATGCGGTTGCCCGCGAATGGGAGGCGCGTCTGGCCGCTGGCGGGATCGAAGAGGCTTTGCGAGACGCCGGAGAAATCGCCGCCGCGCATGGCCGTGGTGCCGACGGTGCGGAGCACGCCCTGCGGCTCATTGATGCGGCGGAATACGGTGTAGTCGGTGAAGAAGAAGGTGCGATTCCTGCCGTTGTAGAGTTTGGGAATCAGGATGGGTCCGCCGAGGGAAAGGGCGCCCTCGCCCTGGCGGGTGACGTCGGCCTTGGTGGCGTTGTAGCGGCGGGCGTCGAAGACGTTATTGCGGAGCAGGAACTCGGCGTTGCCGTGGTACTCATTCGTGCCGGAGCGGGTGGTCATGATGACGACGCCGCTGGAGGTGCGGCCGTACTCGGCCGGGGGAACCGCGGTTTCGACCCGAAACTCGCTGACGCTGGTCATGCTGGGGCGAATCGAGAAGGGCGACCCGAAGGCGCCGCGATACACGTTGGTGACCCCATCCACCAGCACCTCGGTGGCATGTTGGCGGCCGCCAGTGATGTTGAGCGAGAAGTTATTGGCCCCGCCGGCAACGCCGGGCACCATGCGGATGAAGCTGGTGACATCGCGATTGGTGCCGCTCAACTGGAAGGGAACCTTGTCGAGCAGCGACCGGTTTACGACGGTGGATGCCGAGGAGGTTTCGGTTTGCAGTAAGGGCAGTTCGGCCTGCACGGAGATCGATTCGCTGGTGCCGCCCACTTCCAACCGGATGTTGAGGCGGGTGGCGGCGGCAGTCTCGACGCGCAGTCCTTCGGTTACGGATTTCTTGAAGCCGCTGCTTTCCACTTCCAGATCATAGGAGCCGATCTTGACGGCAGGGAAGTTAAAGGCTCCGGCTTCGGTGGAGGTGCTGCGGAGTTCCTCGCGGGTGGCTCGGTTGCGAAGGCTTAAGGCCGCGCCCGGCACCGAGGAGCCCGTCGGGTCCTGGATGAGGCCGGTGACACTGCCTAAGGCGCCTTGACCGAAAGCGCAGGAGACAAGGAGGAAGAACAGAGCGAGCAATGGCCGGATATGCATCGTAAGAACATAGCCGGTTGTGGTTGCGCCGCCGTGACGCTCGAATTCCGGTTGGATTACAGTCGTGGTTCAGGCGCCCAGGCAGATCAGCTTGCCGTCCTGGGTAGCGATCACTACTTTGCCATCGGCCAGAGCCGGACTTGCGGAGACCGGGGCGCCGGCTTCGAACTCGAACAGCTTGGTACCCTTGTTGGCATCGAGGACATACAGGCGGCCGTCGTTGGAGCCGATGTAGACCTTGCCGCCCGCCACCGCAGGCGAAGATTCCACACGCGCCCGCGTGGTGAACTCCCACAGCGGCTTGCCGGATTTGGCATCGAAGGCATGCACGATCTTGTCGCGGCCGCCGAGGATGACTTTGCCTTCCCAAATCGCCGCCGAGGAATAGAAGGGAAACTTGCGGGTGGGGTGTTCGTAGCGCCAGGCGATCTTCTTTGCCTTGCGGTCCAGGCCCAGCACTTCGTTAGCGTAGGTACCGACGAAGAAGAGGTCGCCGAGGATGGCGGGTGAGGCGCCCATGTAGGAGCCGGTTTTGATCTCGTAGACTTCCTTGCCGTCCTTGATGTTGATGGCGCGGAAGATGCCATCGCAGCCGGAGACGTAGGTGACACCGCCTTCCACCGCGGCGGTGGCATGCACTGGGCCGCTGGTGGTGAACGTCCAGAGGTTCTTGCCAGACTTGAGGTCGATGGCGTGCAGGTTGCCGTCGTAGGAGCCGATGAGCACGCGGTCGCCGACGATGACCGGAGAGGCCTTCACTTCGCCACCGGTGGAGTAGGTCCAGAGGCCCTTGCCATCGGCGGCGTTGACGCCATGGACGACGCCGGAGAGGTCGCCGATCACGACGATGCCGCCGGCGATGGCGGGTGTCGATTCGCCCACGCCTTCCTTGGTCTTGTACTTCCACTTGAGTTTGCCGCTGGCGAGGTCGACGGCGATGAGTTCGGCGGTGCCGGCGCCGATGTAGACGGTGCCGTTGTCGATGGCGGGGGAGGACTCGATGACATCGCCGGCCTCCCAGGTCCAGAGCACCTTAAGCTGGGCGGGAACATTGGCCGTGCTCACCCCAGTTAGTGCGGGATTGCCGCGAAACTGTGGCCATTGCCCGTAGAGGGAGGCGGAGAGCAGCAGAGCGGCTAGAAGGCGCATTCGTAGATCTCCCTGGCCCCCGTGGCGTCGAAGGGGCGCGGATTGAAACGGCCGGTCCACTGCTGGGCGGCGGCGTCGGCTAAAGCGGGGATATGTTCGGGGTCAACGCCGGCATCGCGCAGGCGCGTGGGCAGTCCCGCCGCCTGAGCCAGTTCATGCAAGCGCTGGGGCAAGCTGCTGTGCAGAGCGGCGTATTCGGGGTTGCCGTTCCATTGGACGACATGGCGCAGCAGCAGCGCGATGGCCACGCCGTGTACGGTGCCATAGCGGGCCGTGAGCGGGTTGGCGCAGGCATGCGCGGCACCCAGCATGGAGTTTTCGATCGCCATACCCGCCAGATGCGAGCCGAGCAGCATCTGCCCCATGGCCTGGATGTTCTCCGGCTGGCGGAGCACGGTTTCAAAACAGTCGTGGATGAGGTGGAAGGCCTGTTGCGAATAGGCCAGCGAGAAGGGATTGCGTTTGGTGGTGACCCAGGTTTCCACCGCGTGCGATAAGGCATCATAGCCCGCGGTTGCGCGAACGGTGGGCGGCGCCGTTAGGCATAGCTCGGGATCGAGCAGGGCGATGCGGAACGCGGCTTTGGGGTCGCCACAAGCCATCTTCACGTGGGTGGCGGCATCGGAGATCAGGGCATAGGTCTGGGCTTCGCTGCCGGTGCCGGCGGTGGTGGGGATGCCGATCATCGGCAGCATGGGCCTGTCGGCCTTGCCCCAGCCCCAATAGCGCTTCATGGGGGCGCCATTGGTGTGAACGAAGTTAATGCCTTTGGCGGTATCGAGGCTGCTGCCGCCGCCGAGGCCGATGATGCTGTCAGCCAGGGCGTCGCGGGCGATGGCGGCGCCGGCCTCCACCATGGTGGTGTCGGGGTTGGCATCGAAGTCGTGGAAGCAGGTGACGGCCAGCCCCTCGGCTTCCAGCAGCGCGCGGGCCCGGTCGGCATAGCCGGCGGCGCGCACCCCTTGATCGGCCACCAGCAGCACACGCTGGAAGCCCTGGTGGCGGGAGATGGTCCCGATCTCCGAAAAGCGTCCCGGTCCGAAGACAACGCGGTTCAGAGGAGTGTAATCGAACGGCTGCATGCGGTTGTGAACTTACGGAGCGGAAGGAGTGGGCGCGCGGCCCTTGGCTTTGCGGGCGAGTTCGCGGATCTCGGCGGCCAGTTTCGGCACGTGATAGACATAGCCATCCTTCACGGTGTATTCGATGCCGCCGGAGCGCTTGGGGTTTCCGGACGCGTCCCAATCGGCAATGCCCATGGGGCTGAGGATCTTGAAGTTTTCGAGCGGGTTGCCGTTAACGATGATGAGGTCGGCGGTCCAGTTTTCGCGGACGCGGCCGAGGGTGCGTTCCTGTCCCAGCATCTTGGCGCCATTGAACGTGGCGTGCTTCACAACGGTGAGCGGATGGAATCCGGCCTCCTGCTGCAGTTCCAGTTCGCGCAGGTAGCCGAAGCCGTACACCTGGTAGATATAGCCGGCGTCTTCGCCGGTGGTCACGGTGCCGCCGAGTTTGGCGAAGTCCGCGATGGCGTTCATCCAGATACGATAGTTTTCCTTCCAGTAGACCTCGTCGGCGGTGGTCCAGCCAAAGAAGTAGGAGCCGTGATTGGTGCGGCTGGGGCGGAAGAAGCGTTCGAGCGACGGGTGGAGGTATTCCTGAAACTCCGGCTTGTTCTCGGCGCGTTGCAGGTCGCGGCTGGCTTCGTAGATGTTGAGCGTGGGATCCCAGGCGACGTTGGCCTTCACCATCTCTTCGAGAACTTTGCGGAGGCGCTGCGGGTCGGCTTCGCGCCAGAGGCGGCCAGCGTAACGGAAGCGATGCACTTCGTCGGCGTAGTTGAATTCGGGTGGGAAGTTTTGCTGGCCGAGCGGGAGCGCGGCGTCGGGGATGCCGTACCAGTGTTCGATGGTGGTGGTGCGGTTGCGGATGTTGTCCCAGGCGTTCGTCTCTTCGACCCCGACGTGGTGCGCGACGGGCAGGCCTAGCGTGCGCGCTTCCTCCATCAAGGCGTCCATGGCGTCGCGGTGAATGCCGACGATCTTGATGCCGTCGGCGCCTTGCTGCTTCAGTTGGCGGACGCGTTCGCGGGCGAGTTCGGGCGTGGCGGGGCGGCCGAAAAAGGGATAGAGGAACAGGCGTGGGGCGATGACGGAGCCCTCGGCGGAGGCCTGGCGCGAGGCGCGGGATTTGGTGAAGTCACTGCCGACGTCGCGCACGGTGGTGATGCCGCAGGCCAGCCAGAGCTTGAAGACGTACTCGATGGGCAGCGGCGCGCCGGCGCGCTCGTCATGGCTGTGCCCGTGCATATTGATGAAGCCCGGCAGCACGTACTTACCCTTGGCGTCGATGTCGGCGTCGGGCTTGGGCAGGTTACCGTAGCCGGAGGTGGCCACGCGGGTGATGCGGTTGTTCTCGATAAGGATGTCGCGCGGGCCCGAGGCGGGTGTGCCGTTACCCTCTACCACGATGGCGTTGCGTACGATCAGCCTGGCGTAGCGCTTGCCATGTTCGGGTAGGGACTGGGCGCTGACGATCAGGCCGGCGCCCAGCAGGAAAAGCAGAGTCCGTTTCATGAAACGCTTAGCGCTGGACGGCGCCGGCGCGGCCCATGATGGGGAAGACATCGACCACGCGGTCGCCTTCGGTGACGTAATAGCGGTCGTAGACGTTGGTGCTGGTGTCGAGGTTCGAGCAGTACAGTTCCACCCGCTCGCCCAGTTGGAAGCCGTTGCCGTCGGTCCACTTGAGGATGCCGTATTCGGCGCCCTGGTTCTCGACCTGCACTTCGGGGCGGCCCTTCACTTCATCGGTGACGCGGAGCATGCCTTTGTTGCCGCAGTCGATGGTGACCTGATTGGGATGATTGCGGCTGATGACGGTGGTCATGACGGTGAGGGCTGGGGCGAAGTCCTGGTATTCCTCCTTATGGCGGGCGCCGCCGATGTGCATGTAGCTGGTGTCCATGAAGACATACGAGCCGGCCTGGAGTTCGGTGAGGCCAAGCGCCTTGTCGATGTTGTAGGTGCCGGTGGAGCCGCCAGTGACGTACTGCACGTTGAGGCCGGCTTTGCGGCAGAGATTGGCGGTTTCGACTACGGGAACGACGTCTTTGACGGACTGCTGTTTACGCTCTTCGAAGCCTTTGGTGTGGCTGGCGACGCCGGAGTAGCCCATGACGCCAGTGAAGCGAAGATTCTTCTTAGAGTCGATGCGCTTGGCGAGTTCGAGGCCGGACTGGCCGGTTTTGTGGCCGGCGCGGGTGAGTCCAGCGTAGAGGTCGATGAGCACCATCGGCTTGACTTTGGCGACGGCGGCGGCTTCGTCGAGCAGGTCGACGGTGATGGGGTCGTCGGCCACCATCATGAAGGTGGGCTCTTTCTGGTGCAGCAGGATGGAACGCCAGATCTTGTTCTTGCCGGCGGGCTGGCAGGTGTAAAGGACGCCTTTGATACCGGCGTTGACCATCAGTTCGGCTTCAGCGATCGTGGCGCAGCAGATGCCGAGACTGCCGAGTGCCATCTGGCGTTTGGCGACGTCGACGGATTTGTGGATCTTGCAGTGCGAGCGGACGTGAATGCCAGTGCTCTGGCAGTGATCGGCCATGTGTTTGAGGTTCTTCTCGAACATGGCTTTATCCAACGTCATGCAGGGCGTCGGCAGGTCTTCTTTGTAGATGCCGGTGAAGTCGCGTTTGGCGAGTTTGGCTTCGATGTCGGCGTAGCGGAACGGGCGCTTGGTTAAACCGGTGGTGGACGACGAGGCAAAAGCCGCGGGGGCAGCCAAAGTACAGGCGAGCAGCGAACGCCGTGTCATTGGGATATGTTATCGCGGTTCGGGCGGCAGGATGCGGAGGGCATCGGCTGGACGGAGGATTGGGATGCCGTCGAAGAAGCCGAGCCGCAGGAGATCGCCATCGCCGGAGACGATCAGGTGGGCACTTGCGGCGAGGGCGCATTCGAGGATGCGATTGTCGGCTTCCTGGGTGCCGGAGAAGACGGTGACGCGGATTGTAGGTTGGACGATGGTGGCTATGCGGGCGATACGCTTAAGGTGGTTGGCGACCTGCTCCGCGGTGTAGCCTTGCTTCCTGCGGAGCAACGCCCCGAGCTCTTCCAGAATCTCCCGCGAGGTACATAGCGGACATTCGCGGCGAACCAACCGATTCCAAAGCTGGGCGGGAGTTCCGTTCTGGTGCGTGAATGCGGAGTAATAGACGTTTGTATCGAGGACGAGCCTAAAGTCTTGACTCACGGTAGTCGCGGACCGCTCGTTTGTCCGAGCTTCGCGAGTGTCCCGCTTGGCGCGGGACCTTTGTGCCGAAACCCGTCAAACATTCATTCTCGCGACGGAGGTCTTCGATAGTGCCAGGATTTTGCGGTTCGTCCTGGGCTTCCGCGATCACTTTGCCCACAAGTGCGTCCATCTCGCGGTCGCACTTGTCTTGGTACAACTTCACCATCTCGCGCAACAGCTCATTGCGCGAGATGCGCTCCATCTTGGTGTATGACTTGATCGCCGCCACCACTTTCGGATCCACGCGCCGAAAGGTCAGGTCCAGGGGTTGCTTCACCTTACGCATATAAAGTCCCACTTCCAATTATTGCAGGGGGAAGACAGACATGGGATTAGCCAACGATTCGTTCGTCTCGACGGTGAACCGGCGGCCGTGGATAGAGATCATTCATGCCCTTACGATCGGTGCGCAGGATGCGGGTGAGGGTTAAGCCCGTAGTGGACGATGAGGCAAAAGCGGGGGGGCAGCCAGAGTGCAGCCGTGCAGCGAACGCCGTGTCATTGGGATATGTTATCGCGGTTCGGGCGGCAGGATGCGGAGGGCATCGGCTGGACGGAGGATTGGGATGCCGTCGAAGAAGCCGAGCCGCAGGAGATCGCCATCGCCGGAGACGATCAGGTGGGCACTTGCGGCGAGGGCGCATTCGAGGATGCGATTGTCGGCTTCCTGGGTGCCGGAGAAGACGGTGACGCGGATTGTAGGTTGGACGATGGTGGCGACACGCGAAATGGCCTTCAGTTCCCTGTTGATCTGGTCGTCGGTCCAGTCCTCTTTGGTGCGGAGCGCGCGTGCCAACTCACGCACGATGTGTGGAGAAATCGACAGAAGGTATTCGCGGTTGATCAGGCGCCGCCACAGCTTGGATGGCGCGCCGGCGTGAACTAGCGCGGAGTAATAGACGTTTGTATCAAGGACAAGCCTAAAGCCTTGTTTCACGAAGTTCGCGGATGTGCCGGTTGACATCGCGCGGCTTGATCCCCAACTTTCTTGCCTGCTGTGCGCCGTACGCCATCAACTGGTCACTCTCGCGACGAAGGTCTTCCGAACTGGTTGGACTGACTGCCTCTTGCTGCCGGACATCCTCGAATACACGCAGGATCTCCTGATCGTCCTTTCTGTCCTGCTTCTCCTGATAGGCTTTTACCATCTCTCGCAACAGATGATTACGCGAGATGCGCTCCATCTTCGCGGTCGACTTGATCGCCGCCACCACTTTCGGATCCACGCGCCGAAAGGTCAGGTCCAGGGGTTGCTTCACCTTACGCATATAAACTCCCATTTCCAATTATTGCAGCGGGAAGACAGGCATGGGATTAGCCAACGTTTCGTTCGTCTCGACGGTGAACCGGCGGCCGTCGGTGTGGATAGAGATCATGCCGTTGCGATCGGTGCGCAGGATGCGGGTGTGGGCCTCGCCCAGGCGTCCCACAACATCCGGATGCGGATGGCGAAAGATGTTGTCGGCGCCGGCGGAGATCAGGGCGAATGCCGGGCGAACCTCGCCCAGGAACTCCGGCGTGGTCGAGGTCTTACTGCCGTGATGGGCCACCTTCAGCACATCGGCCCGGATTCCGTCGTTCGCAATGGCCCATTCGGTGTTGCGCTCGATGTCGCCAGTTAGAAGAAAGGCGTGGCGGCCGTGGCGCAGTCGTAGCGCGAGCGAGTCGTCATTGCGGGGGGTACCGCGGGCGGGGTAGTCGGCGGCGGGGGAGAGGACGTCGATGGCAAGGTGGCCCAGACGCATTCGTTCGCCGCGATGCAGATGCCGGATGCGCGTGCCACTCCGTTGCGCGGCCTGCTGCAGGTTTCGCCAGATTTCGGAATCGGGTGTGGCGCCCACCCAAAGCTCGGCGGGGCGGAAGTTATCGAGGATGGCAGGCAGGCCGCCAGCGTGGTCCTCATGCTGGTGCGTGTTGACCACCACGTCGATACGGCGGATGGAGCGCGACAGCAGGTAGTTCGTGACCACATCTTCACCGATGTCGAGGCGCGGTTTGGGGGCGCCCTTACGGAAGACGGGGATGCCGCCGCCGTCCACTACCATCCAGCGGCCATCCGGCGAGCCGACGAGGAGGGAGTCTCCCTGGCCGACATCGATCATAGTCAGCTCGAGTTCGCCGGGATGACGGCGGGCAGGGAAGGGGTGCCAGAGGATGACGGCGAGCAGCGCGAGGGTGGGTGCCAGCAGCCAGCGGCGCCGCCAGATGGCCAGTCCGGCGAGACTCGCGGTGAAGGTAAGGGCAAGGAGCAGCGGCGGATCGGGGACGCGGATATTCGGTTCGGCGGAAGCCGCGAGGCTGGCGAGGGCGCGTGACAAGCCGATGAGCCCGCTGCTCACCGCGGCAAGCGGGCCGAGGTTGGTAAGGACGGCGGCGATCCCGATGGGGACGGCCAGAGTTAGGAGCAGGGTCACCATGGGGTTGACCAGCAACGCCGTGAACGAGACGCGATGGAAGTAGTAGACCATGGGCAACGTCAAGCCCAGTTGCACAGCCGCCGAGACGAGCATGGCTTCGGCCAACGGCAATGCCATCCAACCGATGCCGATCCGGCAGGCCCAATGGGTGGCGCGGGGCGGGATGCGCAGCGCCCATTGCAGGGTCTCGGCCAGCAGGCGCAGTTCGATGCGGAACTGGGCGGCGCGCGGGGGAACGAACGCGTCGTGCAGGGGGTCTTCCAATTCGCGGAAGGCATGCCGCCAGATGCTGATGACGGCATCGGCGGCGGGCGAGGCAAGTGCGCCAAGAGCCAGCATGGAGAAGAACGTGAGTTGGAAGCTGCCTTCCAGGGCTTGTTGGGGGTCAACCAGGAGATACGCGATGGCCACGGCACCCAGCAGGTTCAGGACGCGGCTGCGGCGGTGGTAGTAGGCTCCGAGGACGAAGAATGTGAAGCCGGCGGCGGCGCGCACGACAGGGGCCTGCCACAGGCAGATGCCGGCGTAGGCCCACACCAGGAGCACGGCCAGAAGACGCGCGGTGTAGCTGCTGAGAAACAAAAGGCGAAAGAGGATGACAATGACGGCCGCGATGACCGACACATGCAGCCCGGAAACGACGATCGCGTGGTAGGTGCCAGTGCGGCGGAAGTCATCGGCCCAGGCGCGTTCCAAACGGGCCGATTCGCCGATGAGCAGCGCCTGGTGGAGGGCGAGGGCATAGGAGTCGGGGAAGAGGGATTCGGTACGGGTGAGCAGGAAGCGGCGAGCGGCGAAGAGCGCGCCGGCGAGGCGGTTTCCGCAGCGGCCCGGCAGGATCGCCGGGGTGGTTCCGGCGCGGCTGGAGGCCTGCCAGTAGATGTCGCGGCGGGCGAGGTAGGCGCGGTAGTCAAAGCTGCCGGGGTTCTGGAAGTTGCGTGGTTTGCGGACGCGCGCTTCCATTTCGATTCGCAGGCCGTAATCGAGATCCGGCGGAGTCTCGCCCTCGCGAAAATAGAGGTTGACGCGGGCGCGGGCGTTGTCGGCGAGTTCGAGCACGAACTGCTCGCGGCCTTCGCTAAACGCGGGTGGTTCGACGACGCAGCCGGTGAGCAGTACCGTTTCCCCAGGTGGGGCGTCGAGTTCGGGACTGGGACCGGAGCGCAGGGCACGCTCGGCTAGACAGCCGGTGAGCAGGGCCACTCCCGTGGCGTAGATAAGGCGATAACGCGACAGGGCGGTTGCCCAGATAAAGAAGAACAGCGCCAGCAGGATCTGCCAGACAGCCAGATCTATCCAAGGAGCCACAAGGATACCCGTTCCCAGGGAAAGAGCGGGTATCAACAACGGATCGCGCGGCTTCATCCAGAGAGACAGTGCCCCGGTGGGGAATGGAATCTCACGCTGGCGGGCAAGGAATTTGCATCGTATGGCCCGTGCCGGTGTTCAATGAGATATGAAGGGCCTTGTCCTGTTCGCATTTGCTTTGCCTCTGCTGCATGGGCAGGCGGCGGGTCCGCGCGTGTTCCGGCTGGAGGAACTGCGGACGCCACCGGGTTATGAGGTTTCCGTATACGCAGTGGCCGGCAATGTGCCGCGCCACATGGTGTTCGGTCCGAACGGCGTGCTGTACGTGGCGACGCGGGGAAACGGGCGCATTCTGGCGATTCCGGAGGCGGGACGTACGGTGACGGTGGCGACCGGTTTACCCGGAGTCCATACGCTGGCATTCCGCGGCAATGATCTGTGGGTGGCGCAAAATGACGGCGTGGTGCGGTTGCGCGATGCGGTGACGGCGGATCTGGTGGTGCGTACGCAACCGGAGCGGATCGTGAACGTGCCGGAGGGCGGGCAGCACAGCACGCGTACCCTGCAGTTCGATAACGAAGGGCGCCTGTATGTGAGCATCGGATCGACCTGCAATTTCTGTAATGAGGCAGACCGGCGGCGCGCGGCGGTGGTGCGCTTCGATGCCGATGGCCGCAATGAGACGCTGTTCGCCACCGGACTGCGGAACACGGTGGGGATGGCGCTGCATCCGGTGACCGGCCAGATCTGGGGCACCGATCACGGTGGCGACAACCTGGGTGATGACGACCCTCCGGAAGAGGTCAACATCATCGAACAAGGCGCCGATTATGGATGGCCGGACTGCGTGGCCAATCAGCGGTTTGTGCGCTGGGGGAACCAGGCGCGGCAGCGGTGCGGCGAAACGCGCGCGCCGGTGGTGGAGATGCAGGCGCACGCGGCGCCGCTGGGGCTGTCGTTCTACACCGGCGATCAGTATCCGGCCGCCTTCCGCAATGATGCGCTGGTGGCATTTCATGGAAGCTGGAACCGCACACAGCCTAGCGGGTATAAGGTGACGCGCGTGCGTCTGACGCCCGATGGCGCGCTGGAAGGGCAGGAGGATTTCCTGTGGGGCTTTCTGAACCTGGATAACCGTACGCGCAGCGGGCGTCCGGTGCAGGCGATACCAGGGCCCGATGGCGCGGTGTACGTATCGGATGACGGGAACGGCCAGATCTACCGGGTGGCGTATGTCGGGCCGCGCATTAATGAAGGCGGTATCGTACGCGCGGTGGACGATATCTTCTCCATTTACGGGCTGCGGTTCGGCGAGCAGGCGCAGGTGTTTGCGAATGGGTTGGCGGCGGATGTGCTGTACGCGGGCGAGGGGCAGATCAATTTCCGGATGCCTTCCAGCCTGCGCGGCGAGGTGACGGTGCAGGTGCGAACGGCGGCAGCCACCGACGAGGCGGTTATTTCCCTGCCTTCGGAGTAGC
Source organism: uncultured Candidatus Solibacter sp. (assembly GCA_964385495.1). Taxonomy (GTDB): domain Bacteria; phylum Acidobacteriota; class Terriglobia; order Bryobacterales; family Bryobacteraceae; genus CADEFT01. Next base: position 44,886 of record CAYLPH010000007.1, on the reverse strand, counting down.
GGGCTTTCGAATCGGCGTATGCTCGAGTTGCTTTAACAGAGCCACCAGGCGGGGCGCGGCATCTTGGCGATTGCCGAATCGCAGGTCATTGTAAACGGTGGTGAACTCGCGCAGCAGAGCGGAGGCCTGTGGATCGGGCACGACTTGCGCGAACTCCCGCGGCGTGAGCCAAGCGGGCTTCTCGATACCCTTACGGCGTAGCAGCGCGAGCATGCGGCTGTACAGTATCGTGGCGTCGGAGGCCGACGCATTGCCGCGGCGCACCCTTGCTACGCGTACGCGCTCGCGCCACCAGCGCCAGGCGGCGGGAAGCAAGGCGATCGCCGCTACCAAGGCCACGATGATCGCCACGGCGCGCGGTGCCTCCCCACGGGCGGTGTCCCAACCCCGGCGGAAGGAGCGCGACCAGTTATCCACGGTGCCGTCCAGCCAGCGCAGGTGCAGGCTGCGGCCACCCTGTTCCACATTTGCAGCCAGCGAGAGTTGCCGTTCGATGTCGTAGGCCAGCACCCAATCCTGCCAGAACACCTGCATGGCGTCGTAGTAAAAGTTGAGGCGTGAGAAGAAGGAGATGGTGGGCGGGTTGGGATCGGGCGGTGTGGGGTCGAAGGTAGTCCAGCCTTTATTGGGAAACCAGGCTTCCACCCAGCTATGGGCGTCGCGGGCGCGGATGAGCCAACTGCCGCTGATGGGGTTGTAGATGCCGCTTTGGAATCCGGTGGCGACGCGGGAGGGGATGCCCGCCTCGCGCAGCATGACTGCCATCGCCGACGAGAAGTACTCGCAGTGGCCTTTTTTGCGATGGAACAGGAAATCCGCCATGGGATCGGGCGATTCGGTGTCGGGCAGTTCGGTGGTGTAGGGGAAGGTGCGGCGCAGGTAGGTTTCGATCGCTTGCGCCTTGGCTTCATCGCTCACAGCTTCGGCGACAATCTGCGTCGTGAGTTGGGCGATGCGCGGATCGAGCGCGGGCAGCGTAAGGTTCTGTTGGCGTTCGGCTGGCGGTAGGGGCTGGCCATTGAAATTGGGCTGGCCGTCCACCTCCAATTGGGCGTAGGCGCGGTAGCGGAGGCGGTCGACGGGGCCAAGGGCGAGACGGAAGCTGTTCGAGGGTGTGCGCACTACCATCGGCACCAGGATGTGGACGAACTCCGGCACCCCGGCAAAGAACAGCGCGTCGGAACTGGTTTCCTGCATCACGACCTCGTACCAAATGCGCTTGCCCCGGCGCAGGTTTTCTTCGAGCGTGGCGAGGCGAAGGACGCCGCCCTCCACGAGCAGGCGCTGGTTGGTGGTGTTCGAGTTGAACCAGCGTTTGCCGTCGAACTGCGTGAGCGCGGCGCCCCGCCATTTCAGGCCGGGCGGCAGCGACTCGTCGCGCACGCCGCGGATATGCATCACGGCCGTATCGCGCATTTTGAGTTCGCCGATCTGGCCAAGGGCGACCTCATTGGAGAAGCCGGGCAGGTGGTAGCGGCTGGGGATGAGGCGTTGGAACGCGGCGCGGGCGGTGCGCGGCAGCAGGAAGAACAGGCTGCCCGACAACACGAGAATGCAGGTAACGGCGAACACGGTAACGCCCGCCAGCCGCCAGCCGACCCGCTTGTAGGGGCCCTTCACGATCTGCGTGGAGCGCGCGGCCGATCGCCGGATTTCGGATGCCGTGAAAGTGGCGACCCCGAAAAACAGAAACAAAGCCAGGAATAGGAAGTAATTCGCGCTGGAGGAGAGCACGGAGGCGGCCAGTAACTCCAGGAACGCGATGACCTTCACGTAGAAGAAGTCGCGATCGGTTTGGGCGGTAAGGATCTTGACGACGGCGAGGAAGAAGACCAGGTGAACGGTGGCGGTGAGGAAGTCGTGGGAGAGGTAGGCGTAGTCGAGGGGATAGAACGCGACATACGCCAGCGTCAGGATATTCACGGTACGGTTGGAAAGATCCAGGCGGATCCAGCCCATCGCCACCAGCGCGCGCGCCAGCAGGCCGAGTCCGGTGAGGATAGCAGTGGCGGGATCCAGGTAGCCGGAGCCGGCGACGGCAAGATAGCCGCTGGTCAGCAGGCCGAGGATGGCGAACTCAAAGAACGGATCGATGGCCGTCCAGCGGGCGGTGGCCGTGGCGCTCATTCGCGGAGATTCCCTTCTATTAAGGACGCGACGGCGTTGAGCGTGGTTGCCGGCGCGGTCTTGCTGGAGAGAATGATGAAGTAGGTGCCTTTGGAGGTGGCGATGGAGCCGGGCTGCGTGCGCCATTTCTGCACCATCTCGAAGGCCGCGGCGCCGGCGCCGTACTGGTAGATGGCGACCTCGACGCGTTCGCCGCCGTTCTCATAGAAGGCGCGGCGGGCGCGCTTGATGCCCATGCGTTTCAGTTCCTGAGAGTGCTCTTCGGCGGGGATGTTTTCCACAGCGGTGCGCCGCCATTCGCCCAGAACCATCGGCAAGGTTTCGAGATTCTCGTTAGGGTTCGAACAGCCGGGGGCCAGCAAGGCGAAAAGGAGAAAGAAAGCGGCAGAGGCAAGCTTCATCGCAATTCCATGTTAAAACGGGTAGTTGCCCGTTGGTCCGGCGAAGGACGCGGCGGGCGCGTGTTTTCATGGGTAAGTTTAAAGCGGCCAAGTCGAACAAGGGCTCGCAGGGCCCTCCCCGGCCGGGGGCTATACCCTGCGCGATCGTGATAGTGGGAGCCATTGTGCTGGTGAGTTTACTTTTCTATGCCGTCCTCAGCTCGAGTGTCAAGTAAGATGCGAATCGACCAGCGAGCCCCCGATCAGCTTCGCGTTGTACGCCTTGAGCCGAACTTTCTGGCGACCGCCGAAGGGTCGGCGCTGGTGTCGTTCGGCAACACGAAGGTATTGTGCGCGGCGACGATTGAAGAATCCGTACCGTCCTTTTTAAGAGGGGCGGGGAAGGGTTGGGTGACGGCGGAGTATTCGATGCTGCCACGCGCCACGCTGACCCGTACGCCTCGGGAGGTGAACAAGGGGCGGCAGTCCGGCCGGACGATGGAGATCCAGCGGCTGATTGGGCGTGCGCTGCGCGCGGTGGTGGATCTGGAGGCGCTGGGCGAACGGTCGGTGATTGTGGATTGCGATGTCATCCAGGCCGATGGCGGCACGCGCACCGCGTCGATTACCGGGGCTTACGTGGCGATGGCGAGCGCGATTCATCAACTGGTGCTGTTCGGGCAATTGAAGAAGACACCGATTCGCGATGCGGTGGCGGCGGTGAGTGTGGGGATTGTGGATGGCGTGGCGTTGCTGGATCTGAACTATGAAGAGGACAGCAAGGCCGAGGTGGATGCCAACGTGGTGCTGACGGGAGCGGGGCGGTTCGTGGAGTTCCAGGCTACGGCGGAACGGAATGCGTTCGACGATCAGCAGATGGCGCAGTTGACGGCGTTGGCGAAGAAGGGGATTGAGGAGTTGGTGGTGATGCAGCGGAAGGTGCTGGCGGTTTAGGCTGCGGTCGGTTCGTAATAAAGTAGCAAGAGGTGAGAGGCTTCTACGGCAGCGGTGGCGTAGGTACGGCCTTCCTCGTCGCTGAACTCAACTTCGTAGACGTCAGGACCGAGGTGTTCAACGATCGTTCCGACTTGTCCCCGGCGCAGGTTGGCACCAGGGATGTCGTCCAATAAAGCTACCACCGCGAAGAGTTCAAGTTTCTGCATAGTCCCTCCCTTTCATCGTACAAAACAGGTGACCCACGGCGTGCTCTCCGTTTGGGAGTTTCACAAGCGGTGCACCCTCGCATAGTACGCTCCGCCGACATCCTGTCCCGCCGCATCCTGGAACCAGCCGTGCATCTTCGTCTTACCCTTCGCCAACCGTACGTTGAACGTGATCGACTTGGCCCCTTCCACCGCCTTCGCCGACAATTGCTGACCCGCGACCCGCAGTTGCGCCTGCGCGATGGGTAGGGCCTTGCCTGCCTCCAGTTCCGCCACCGTCACTTTCTTCGGCGGGCAGGGTTCGGTCAGTCCCAGGCCGCGCGAAAACGGCCACCTTGCCAGCGCGATCTCGTACTCGCCCTCGCGTTCGACGTCGATATGCCAGGGCCCACCCTGCGGTCCGCCGCCACCGGCCAGTACGGTGTGCACGTTATCGCAGTAGATGTCCTGCCAGTCCGAACTCGACAGGAACACTGGGTTCTCCTGCGGCGCGCCGACGCTGATGGGCTGGTATTCATTAAGGCTGCTCTCCACGCCTTTCCACCACTGTTCGTAATGTTCGCGCATCGCCTGCTTGACTTGTGGGTTGTCCGCGGCGACGTCCTTCGTCTGCCCGGGATCGGCGTCTAAATTGTAGAGTTCTTCGCCTTTTACCAGGTGCCACTTGCCGTTGATGACGCAGGAGTCCCACTTCTTGAGGATCTGTCCGTACTGCACCACCAGCATGCGTTTGGGGAAGTCCGTCTTGCCGCGCAGCAGTCCCGCCAGGCTGCGTCCGTCGAAGGTGGCATTGGCCGGCTTCTTGAGGCTGCAAAGATCGATCAGCGTGGGTAGGATGTCCTGGTTTTGGGTGGGCACATCAATGTCGCCCACCGGCCGCATCCCCCCGGCGGGCCAGCGTACCCAGCACGGCACGCGATGGCCGCCGTTGTAAATCTGCGTCTTTCTGGCCCGCATACCGGCGTTGTAGACGGGTACGCCCGCGGTGCCGCCATTGTCGGTCATGAGGATGACGATGGTGTTCTCCAGGAGGCCGTTATCTTTGAGGAACGCGTCCAGCCGTGCCATGTTCTCATCCAGGTTGGCGATCATGCCGAAGAAATTGGCGGGAACTTTGGAGCCCTTGTAGGGCGCGGCGTACTTGTCGGCAACCCAGGCCGGACCATGCGGCGTGTTGGTGGGCAGGTAGCAGAAGAACGGCTTCGACGCCTGCTTCTGCCGTTTCATCCACGCCATCGCTTCGTCGAACCAGAAATCGGTGCAATAGCCCTGGAAGTCCTTCTCCACGCCGTTGTGGCGATAGCGGCCGTTGAAGTAATCGTTGTCGAACTCGGGGGCGGAACTCAGGCCCCAGCCGAAGAAATATTTCGCTTCCTGGAAGCCGCGATCCATGGGGCGGTAGGGGTAGTTGTCGCCGATGTGCCACTTGCCGAAGACCCCGGTGGCATAGCCGTTGGACTGGAAGATGTCGCCGGCGGTGGGAATGCCGCGGCGCACCACGGCTCGTCCGGCGGTGACGGAAGTGGCGCGATTGCGCAGGGCATCCTGTCCGGTCAACAACTGGCCGCGGGTGGGCGTGCACATCGGGGCGACATGGAAGTCGGTGAAGCGCACGCTTTCCGCATGCAACTTGTCCATGGCGGGCGTTTTCAGTATGGGGTTGCCGAGGCAGGAGAAGTCGCCGTAACCCTGGTCGTCGGTGAGGATCACGAGGACGTTGGGGCGCTGTGCGCGTGCGGGGGATTGGGCCAGCATGGGGGCGGCGCCGGTGGCGGCCAGGAACTCACGGCGATTGGTTCGCATGCGTGCTATTGTATGGCTTCACGACCGGATTATGCTTTCCAGACGTACATTCCTCGCCTCCGCGGCCGCGGCGCCCCTGGCAACGGCTGCTTTCAAGAAGAAGCCGATCGGGCTGGAGTTATACTCCGTGCGCGGGCTGCTGATGAAGGATCTGATGGGCACCGTGGCGCAGGTGGCCAAGCTTGGTTACGATTGCGTCGAGTTCTATGCGCCGTACATGGAATGGACCCCGGACTATGCCAAACAAGTGCGGAAGTTGCTGGACGATTCGGGTATAAAGTGCCTGTCCACGCACACGCGTAATCCGGTGTTCACGCCGGAAGGGCTACCCAAGTCGATTGAACTGAACGGCATCCTGGGCAGCAGGTATGTGGTGATGTCGAGCGCCGGGAAGGTAGAGGGCCTGGACGGTTGGAAGAGAATCGCCGGTCAGTTGAACGAAAGCGCCGCAAAGTTGAAGACCGCGAAGATGCGCGCCGGGTATCACAACCATCAGGTGGAGTTTAAGCCGATTGACGGCACGCGGCCCATGGATGTAATCGCGAAGAACACGGGCAAGGACATTATGCTCCAGTTCGACGTGGGCACTTGTGTGGAAGTGGGCCAGGATCCAGTGGCGTGGATCAACCAGAATCCCGGCCGCATTCTGTCCATGCACTGTAAAGACTGGGGCAAGGGCAAGGGCTACCGTGTTCTGTTTGGCGAAGGGGATGTGCCGTGGAAGGAAGTCTTCACGGCCGCCGAAAAGACCGGCGGTATCGAGTTTTACCTGGTGGAACAGGAAGGCAGCGATTATCCGGAGATGGAGACGGCGGAGAAATGCCTGGCGAACATCCGCAAGATGCGGGCGTAGCTAATTCTTTTCGGCCAGTTCTTTCAGCTTCGCCAGGTCGCCATCGAGCTTCTTCTGCGCCTGCGGCGTGACCAGCGGTTCCAGCAGTTGCCAGTACCAACGCTGGTAGGCATAGGCGCCGTTGATCTCCAGGCGCGATCCGGCCGCGGTGGGGGTGACGGTATATTTCTGGTGGCCGGTGAAGCCGAGTGGAGAGGAGATATCCAGCGCCACCGTGCGCGGCGGATCCCATTCGACCACTACGGCGTTGATCTCCATGCGCTCGTTGTTGTTGTTGGCGTCTTCCATGATCCACGTGTCGCGGGCCCCCAGGCCTCGGCCGCTGCTGCGGATTTCCACGAGCCAACTGACCCAGGCCTTCACCTTGTCCGGCTCACTGAGGTAGCGGAAGACATGTTCGGGCGGCTTGTTGATGTGAATGACGGAGTGCTCCCGGCCGGCATTGGCGCGGCGGCTCATGGCGAAGAGCGTGCCTACACACACCAGGAGTATCGCGGCCAAGGCGGCCGCCAGCAGCTTCAGCGTTTTCATTGGACGTGTCTATCTCCGTAAGGGAATGCGCGCCGCCAGGGGCGCGGACAGCATCAGCCAGTAGTAGACGGCGGGCGCATGGCCCACCGAGACAGTCAGGGCGAGAGCGACGGCCAGTATCGCCGAAACGCTGCCTGTGCGGGCCGTGCGCATAATCACGGAGGCGCCGGCCAGGCATAGGACAACGTTGGCCGCCAGCATAAAGGGCGAGCGCTCCAGACCTGCCCGCAGCGGCACCAGCGAGTGAATCAAGGCCCAGAACCAGTCCGCCAGCACCAGCGGCATCGTCAAGCCGAAGAAACCGGCGGTCAACGCCGGCTGCCAGAGAGCAGGCAACGATCGCAGCATCTGCCAGACGATCCACCGTACGGCGCCAGGCCGGCTTTCGTGGCGACGGAGGTGGTACTCCTCGATCAGATCGCCTAGCATTTCGGCCGGCAGCAGCATCTAGCGTTCCCCTGGTAAGGGGAAGGGAAGCCCTTCGAGCATATTGTTCATCCCCGCGCGAGCCCGGTTCAGGGCTTCGATGGCTTCGCCGGTGAGCCGGAAAAATTTCTTGGCGCGCCCGCCGCGTTCTTCGGCGGCTTCTCCTAGTGACGACTCCACCATGCCTTTGGCTTCCAGGCGGTCCAGCGTTGTATAAACAGCGCCGATGGTGACGTCGCGGCCGGTGCGGAGGTGAATCTCGCGGCGCACGCGCATGCCATAGGCCTCCTCGCCGAGGCGCAGTACGGCCAGCAGCACGATCTGCTCGAATTCGCCGGGTGCCTCGCCTTTGGCCACTGTTTCTACATCGTAGAGGAAATCGCCGGAGCCGTCAAACCTTTTCTTCTTTGCAGCGAATATGCTTCCTGACTTCCCGCGCGATAATCCTAGGAGTGATGCACACTCTCCTGTTCTGCATGTTGGCGGCGACCGCCACGGCCCAAACTTCGAGCCGCGAGCCGCAGTTGTCGCTGGACCTGGTCAGCAATCGCGTGCAGACTTTGGCCGGGGAGGTGGGACCCGCCGTAGTGCAGGTGCTGACCTACGGCTTCGGGCCGGCCGATCCGGACGAGTTGTCGCTGGTCCGGGCGCACCGGGGCAACGGGTCGGGGGTGATTGTGGATCCGCGCGGCTACATACTGACGAATGCGCACGTGGTGGGCATGGCCAGGCGGGTGCAGGTGTTGCTGCCGCAGGCCAGTGACGATCGGGGGCGGTTCAACTCGGTGCTGAAGCCGTCGGGGAAACTGGCGCCGGCGGAAGTGGTAGGCCTGGATCGTGAGACGGACATCGCGGTGCTGCGCGTAGAGGAGAAGGGCCTACGGCACCTGCCCATCGGCGACTCCGAGCAGGTGCGGCAGGGGCAGCTTGTGTTCGCCTTCGGAAGCCCGTTTGGCCTGGAGAACTCGGTGAGTATGGGCGTGGTCAGCAGCGTGGCGCGCCAGATTCGGCCGGACGATCCGATGATCTACATCCAAACGGATGCAGCCATCAATCCGGGCAACAGCGGCGGGCCGCTGGTGAATGCAGCCGGCGCGGTAATCGGTATCAACTCGTTCATTCTTTCCCAGTCGGGGGCGAACAGCGGGGTGGGGTTCGCGGTGCCCGGCAACATCGCGCGTACCGTGTTCGAGCAGATCGTGAAGTACGGAAGAGTGCGGCGCGGGCAGATCGGGGTCATCGCGCAGACCATCACGCCGTTGCTGGCGCGAGCCCTGCAACTGGACCGCGATTGGGGCGTTATCGTTTCCGACGTGGCTTCCCGCAGTGCCGCGGAATCGGCTGGAATGCAGATCAAGGATATCGTGCTGTCGATTGACGGGAAGCCGGTGGAGAACGCGCGCCAGTTTGGCGTGAATATTTACCAGCGCGCGGGCGACACGATGGAAGTGGCGGTGCTGCGCGGGGGCAAGGAACTCAAGTTGAAGGTGGCGGTGCTGGAACGGCCCAGGGATCCGGACCGGATGTACTCGATGGTTTCGGGCGAACAGAACGTGATCTCCCGGCTTGGCATCATCGCGCTGGATCTGGATGAGAAGGTGACGCCGTTTCTGCCGCCCTTCCGCCGGTTATCGGGCGTGGTAGTGGCGGGACGCATCGGCGTAACGGCCGATCATGGCAGCTTCCAGAACGGCGATGTGCTTTACGAAGTGAACAACCAGCAGGTGGGGAGCGTGGCGGAGCTAAAGTCGGTGCTGGCGAAATTCAAGCACGGGGATCCGGCGGCGGTGCTGTTGGAGAGAGGCGGGCAGTTGCAGTTTGTGGAGTTGGAGGTGGAATAGCGGCGGCTCCGGGACGGGAACCGCCGCGTAGAGGCGAACTAGGTGCTCATCGAAGAGAGGAACTCCATGTTGCTGCGAGCCTTACTCAGGCGCTCCAACAGCAGTTCCATGCTCTCGGTGGGCGACAACGGATTCAACACCTTGCGCAGGACCCAAACGCGGTTGAGTTCTTCGCGCGGCATGAGCAGTTCTTCCTTGCGGGTGCCGCTTCGGTTGATGTCGATGGCCGGGAACACGCGCTTATCCACCAGTTTGCGGTCGAGGTGGATTTCCATGTTGCCGGTACCCTTGAACTCTTCGAAGATAACGTCGTCCATGCGGCTGCCGGTGTCTACCAGCGCGGTGGCGACGATGGTGAGCGAGCCGCCCTCTTCGATGTTGCGCGCCGCGCCGAA
>CAYLPH010000007.1:0-35357 GCA_964385495.1 uncultured Candidatus Solibacter sp. | reverse complement strand
CCCGATGGCGGCACGACGGTGTTATAGGCGCGCGCCAGGCGGGTGATGGAGTCGAGCAGGATGACGACGTCGCGCTTGTGCTCGACAAGCCGCTTGGCCTTTTCGATGACCATTTCGGCTACCTGCACGTGGCGGGCGGCGGGCTCATCGAAGGTGGAACTAATGACTTCGCCGCGAACCGAACGCTGCATGTCGGTGACTTCTTCGGGGCGTTCGTCGATGAGCAGAACGATCAGCACCACTTCCGGATGATTGGCCGTGATGGAGTTGGCAATGTTCTGCAGCAGCATCGTCTTACCGGTGCGGGGCGGGGCGACGATAAGGCCGCGCTGGCCCTTGCCGATGGGCGTGAGCAGATCCATCACGCGGCCCGAATAGTTCTCCTTGGTGGTCTCCAGCTTCAGGCGGGAACTCGGGTAGAGCGGCGTGAGGTTATCGAAGAAGATCTTGTTGCGGGCTTCTTCCGGCGGCTCAAAGTTGATGGCGTCGACTTTGATGAGGGCGAAATAGCGCTCGCCTTCCTTGGGAGGACGGATCTGGCCGCTGATGGTGTCGCCGGTGCGCAGGTCGAAGCGGCGGATCTGCGAAGGCGAAACATAAACGTCGTCGGGGCCCGGCAGGTAGTTGTATTCGGGCGCGCGGAGGAAGCCAAACCCGTCGGGCAGGCACTCCAGCACACCTTCGGAGAAGATGAGCCCGGACTTTTCGGCCTGCGTTTGCAGGATCTTGAAAATCAGTTCCTGTTTACGAAGGCCGCTGACCTGGGCCACACCCAGATCCTTGGCAATCTGGTTCAGCTTCTGGATGGACATATCCTTCAGCTCGACCAGGTCAAGGGTGGGTGCGCCATTCTTCTGGGGACGTTCGGGGCGCTGCGTGGTGAGTCCCTGCGGATGTCCGGCAAGGGCAGCTTCGGCCGGCTTGTCGGCGGCGGGAGCGGGGGGCGCGGCAGCGGCGGGATTCAGCTCGGCAACTGGCTTCGTTTCGGCTGGGGGCTTCGGTGGCTCTACCGGGGTGGCGGGCGGCGCCGGAGCAACCGCGGCGGGCGGCGGCGGATTCCCCGCGGGCGGCGCACTGGCGGGAGGGGCTGCCGCAGCCGGCTTGGCGTCTCCTGCAGGAGGCGCGGCTACTGGCTTTTTGCGCACGATGGGGCCGGCGGGCTTATCGCCCGGTTTGACGTCGGTGGGCGCCTTGAGCACTGCTTTCGCGTCGGCCGCTTTAGGTTCGCCCGGCTTTGGCTCGGGTGGTTTAACCTCCGGATTGGCTTCCGCTTTGGATTCGGCCGGCTCGGGTGCCGGCGGGGGGGGCGTGACTGGGGAGTCCACCTGAGCGGTGGGCGTCACGGTTGGGTCTTGATTTTCGATATTGCTTGCCAAATTTCCCTCGCTCCCTGGCCCGAAAGGGCCGAGAAGGTCAGCGGCGTTTGCGTGGGATCACCGTCTCGCAGCGCCGCCATTGACTGCGATCGGTCTCGCTGAGTTCTCAGCTTGTCGAACTTCGTTGCCACCACCTGGTAGGGCCGCTGGGCCTGCAGCAGCCATTCCTTCAACACCAGATCCATCTCCATCCACCCCCGGCGGGCGTCCACCAGGAGCAGGCAAAGCTTCAGGCTCTGGCGAGTGGTGAGATAATTTTCAATCAGTTGCCGCCAGCCGCGTGTCTGCTGTTGGGGCACCTTCGCATAGCCGTAGCCGGGGAGATCCACGAAGTGGTATTCGTGGCCAACCCGATAAAACTGAATGGCCTGCGTACATCCGGGCGTGGAACTGGTCCGCGCCAATCCTTTCTGATGAACAAGAGTATTGATCAGACTGGACTTGCCGACGTTGCTTCTACCCAGGAACGCGACCTCGGGGAGCGTCTCCTGGGGAAACAGCTCCGGTTTCGCTGCCCCTATTATAAACTCAGCGGCCACCATGTGGGAGGGAACCCGGCCCGAGTGTTCCCGCGCGTTGCCGCACGCCGCACCCGGGCTTTCGGCTAGTGCGTAATGTTTTCTTCAGACGGCCGTGGCATATCCACGGGTTGCGCCGGACTGATGACGAGCGGCTCAATCTCGCGTTCCAGGGCGAGTTTCAAGACCTCGTCCATGGAATCGACAAAGTGCAGGCTCATATCCTTACGGATGTACTCCGGAATGTCGGGCAGGTCCTTTTCGTTGTCGCGCGGGAGCACGACTTCGGTCAGGCCCTGGCGATGGGCCGCCAGCAGCTTCTCCTTCAAGCCGCCGATGGCGAGTACACGGCCTCGCACGGTGATCTCGCCGGTCATAGCGAGAGTTGCCTTCACTGGAATGTTTGCCAGAGCACTGGCAATGCTGGTGGCAATGGTGATGCCTGCCGATGGGCCATCTTTCGGAATGGCGCCCTCCGGCACGTGCAGGTGGATGTCCAGGTGGCGGTAGAAGTCGCGTGCCAGGCCCAGCTTTTGCGCCCGCGAGCGGATGTAGCTCATGGCCGCCTGCGCCGATTCCTGCATCACGTCGCCTAGCTTGCCCGTGGTGGTGAGCTTGCCGCGGCCTTCCATGATGGTCGCTTCAGTGGTGAGAATCTGCCCACCTACTTCGGTCCAGGCCAGGCCCGTGGTGGCGCCAATCTGGTTCTTCTTCTCGGCCAGCGTATCGCGGAACTTCTGCGGACCCAGCAACTCGTTGACAGTGGTGGGCTTGACGGTGACCTTATCGGCGGTCTCGTTCTTCACCTGCGCCACGACAACCTTGCGAGCCACCTTGCGGCAGACATTGCCGACTTCGCGTTCCAGGTTACGGACGCCGGCTTCGCGGGTGTAGTGGGAAATCAGCTCTGCCAGACCGGGTTCGGTGAACTCGATGGCGTTCTCGTCCAAGCCCGTCTGCTCCTTTTGCTTTGGCACCAGGAAGCGCTTGGCGATTTCCAGCTTCTCGAGCTCGGTATAGCCCGACAGGCGAATCACTTCCATGCGGTCCTGCAAAGCCGGTGGAATCGTGTGCAGCACATTCGCGGTGGCGATGAAGAACACCTGGCTCAGGTCATATTCCACATCCAGGTAGTGATCCATGAACATGTAGTTCTGTTCCGGATCCAGCACCTCAAGCAGCGCCGCCGATGGGTCCCCACGGAAGTCCGTGGACATCTTGTCGACTTCGTCGAGCATGAACACCGGGTTCTTGGTGCCCGCCTTCTTCATCATCTGCAGGATCTGGCCGGGCAGGGCGCCGATGTACGTACGGCGGTGGCCGCGGACTTCGGCTTCGTCACGCACGCCGCCGAGCGACAGGCGGACGAACTTGCGGCCGGTAGCCTTGGCGATGGACATGCCCAGCGAGGTTTTACCCACGCCGGGAGGCCCAACAAAGCAGAGGATGGAACCCTTGGGCTCTTTCACCAACTGGCGCACGGCAAGGAACTCCAGGATGCGTTCCTTGATCTTTTCAAGACCGTAATGGTCACCTTCCAGTACCTTCTGCGCGTGGTTGAGGTCGCGGATTTCCTTCGTCTTTTTCTTCCACGGCACCGCCAGCATCCAATCCAGGTAGTTGCGGGAGACCGTGGATTCGGCGGACATCGGGGGCATGTTTTCCAGCCGCTTCAGTTCGGCCATCGCCTTTTCGAAGGCGTCCTTAGTCATGCCGGCGTTTTCGATCTTCTTCTTCAGTTCGTCGAACTCGCTCTTCTCGCCCCGGCCCAATTCCTTCTGGATGGCCTTGATCTTCTCGTTGAGGTAGTACTCTTTCTGGGCCTTCTCCATCTGGCGCTTCACGCGGCCCTGGATGGTGCGGTCCATGTTGAGCTTCTCGATCTCGATATCCAGCATCTCGGCGACGCGGGTAAGGCGGTCCACCGGATCGAAGATTTCGAGCAGTTCCTGCTTCTCTTCGATCGTCAGTTGGAGGTTGGCGCCCACCGTGTCGGCCAGTTTACCCGGCTCGTCGACGCGGATAGCGGCGATCATCGTCTCGTAATTAAGGTTCTGGCTGAGCTTGACGTACTGTTCAAACAGCGCGGTGACGCGGCTGATGAGCGCGTCGAGCTGGGCGCCGGCTTCCACCCGGAAGTTGTATGTCTTGACCACCGAGCGGAAGAAGCCTTCCTCTTCGCTGACGGAGACGATCTTGGCGCGTTCCACGCCTTCGACGAGCACTTTGATGTTGCCGTCGGGCAGCTTCAGGCTCTGGACGATGTTGGCGACGGTGCCGATGTTGTAGATCTCGTCCGGGCGGGGCTCGTCCACGGAGGCATCGTGCTGGGTGGCGAGGAAGATCTTCTTATCGCCCGAGAGCGCTTCTTCTAGGGCGCGCACGCTCGATTCCCGGCCCACGACGAACGGAGTCATCATGTAGGGGAAGATAACGACATCCCGGATCGGCATCATCGGTAAACGCCGGGTATCGGATTTTTCTTTTGAGGTAAGCATGCGTGGGAACCAACTTTCCGCAAGAGCCTAGCCCCTCTGGCCGGCTCTTACATTCGAGAACGGGGCGCCTCCAGTAACGGCCATACCGCGCCGCGCCCGTCTTTGCGCGTGGACCGGAAGTGCCGGACTAGCCGGCCTTCTCGAGCAATGCCAGACTGATCTTCTGGGCGAGGACCATTTCCTTAGTAACGACGAACTCGCGGATCTTCTTGTAGGAAGGCACGTAGTACATCAGGTCCAGCATGAGTTCTTCAAGGATCATGCGTAGCCCGCGAGCGCCCACCTTACGTTCCAGTGCGAGGGCGGCGATCGCTTCCATGGCATCGTCGGTAAACTTCAGTCTAACATTTTCGTATTCGAACAACTTCTGGTACTGACGCGTGACGGCGTTCTTCGGCTTCGTCAGAATTTGGATCAGCGCTTCCTTGCTGAGATCCTCGAGCACCGCCACCACCGGGAGGCGCCCGATAAACTCCGGAATGAAGCCGAATTTGATCAGGTCGATCGGCTGGATGTTTTCGAGCAGGTTCAGGTCGCGGCGGCCGGAGGCATGCGCGGCCTGCTTCTTGTCGGCTTCGTCGCCACCCTTGAAGCCGATGGACCGGCGCCCAACGCGGCGGCTGATGATCTTCTCCAGCCCGACAAACGCGCCACCGCAGATGAACAGGATGTTCGACGTGTCCACAGGGGTGAATTCCTGGTGCGGGTGTTTGCGTCCGCCCTGCGGCGGAACGTTGGCTACCGTGCCCTCCAGGATCTTCAAGAGAGCCTGCTGCACGCCTTCGCCCGAAACGTCACGAGTGATCGAGGGATTCTCGTCCTTACGGCCGATCTTATCGATTTCGTCGATGTAGATGATGCCCTGCTGGCAGCGCTGCACGTCCCAGTCCGCGTTCTGCAGCAGGCGCAGGATGATGTTCTCGACGTCCTCGCCAACGTAGCCGGCTTCGGTAAGGGTTGTGGCATCGACAATGGCGAAGGGCACGTCCAGGATCCGCGCCAGTGTCTGGGCCAGCAGCGTCTTGCCGGTACCTGTCGGTCCAATCAGGATGATATTGGACTTCGCCAACTCCACTTCGCTGGAGCGCTGCTTGTTCATCTGGATGCGCTTGTAGTGGTTGTAAACGGCGACGGCCAATTTCTTTTTGGTCGCCTCCTGCCCTACCACGTACTGGTCCAGATACTCCTTTAGTTCCAGAGGCTTGGGGAGCTTGTGGGGGGCGCCGTACGAGTGTTCCTGACGGTCGTCTTCAAGAATCGAGTTGCATACGGCGATGCACTCGTCGCAAATATAAGCGCGGGGGTAGTCGCTAGGAGAAGAGATCAGCTTTCCAACTACGTCCTGGCTCTTATGGCAAAACGAACAGCGGAGCGTGTCGTCGGAACTCGATCGCTTCACAGAGTGGCTCCCTCCGGGGTATAACCGGCCATCAACTGCATTGGCATCCTACGCCCCTATTATCTCCCGTGGCTGGATCTCTGGCAATGTGAGATTTTACGCCCGGTTTCTGTTACCACGTCACGTGGATGTTGGTACTACTCGGCCTCGGGCGGCAAAGCCGGTCCGAACAGGTCGGAAATGAGGATAGCGTGGCCGGGCGCCGCGAGCGGGCTAACCGATTCATCCTCGGTGTATTCGACAACGTTTTCATAGCGGTCGCCCGCGGGTGAGCGGTGGATGAAGAGGCGGCGGTTGGAGATGTCCATCACCCAGTAGTCGGCGATGCCGGCGCGGGCGTAGAGGCGGGCCTTGGTTGTACGGTCGTGGCGGAGCGTGGTGTCGGACACTTCCACCAACAGCCGGACGTCGGCAGGGTCGGGGTTCTTGGTGAATGAATAGACATCACGCGTAGTGACAACGATGTCCGGCTCCGGTTCGGAGGTCCGGTTGTCCTCTTGCCGGATGTCGATGTTGGCTGCCTGCTCGACGGCGAATGTACCGAATACCTTTTGCAATATCGTCACGGCTGTGAGCAGGCTGGCGCTGTGCCTGCGCTTCTTGCCCATTTGGTTAATCAGTTCTCCGTCGACCAACTCCCAATGCTGGCCTTCGAACAGCGCGGTGGATTCCAGGAACGCCACTTCCTCGCGGGTCCAGCGCTTCTTGCGAACTCCATCCTCGGCGGCGCTCGACGGCTGCTCAACAACGGCGGTCATAGCTCGGCTCCTTGCTTGATTCTATCGTAGGGGTGGAGAACTCCGGGCGCGTCAATGGCACTACTCGGCGTCAAGCGGCAGGGCTGGCCCGAACAGGTCGGAAATGAGGATAGCGTGGCCGGGCGCCGCCAGCGGGCTAACCGATTCATCCTCGGTGTATTCGACAACGTTTTCATAGCGGTCGCCCGCGGGTGAGCGGTGGATGAAGAGGCGGCGGCTGGAGACGTCCATCACCCAGTAATCGGCGATGCCGGCGCGGGCGTAGAGGCGGGCCTTGGTTGTGCGGTCGTGGCGAAGCGTAGTGTCGGACACTTCCACCAACAGGAGAATATCCGGAGGTCCGGGGTTGCGGGCCAGGGAGAAGGCGCTTGCCCGCGCAATGATGAGGTCGGGTTCCGGCTCATTCGACGGGGTGTCCTGGGGGTGCACATAAATCGCAGGCTCCGTGATTACTTGAGCTTCGTCGAAGATGCGCCGCATTGCCATCCGCAGCGCAACCAAAGCCGCGGTATGCCTCCACGTCTTGCCCATTCTGCTGATCAGTTCCCCTTCGATCAGTTCCCAGTGCTCACCATCGAACACGCCATGCCGTTCCAGAATCGCCACTTCCTCGCGGGTCCAGCGCTTCTTGCGAATTCCATCCCCGGCGGCGCTCAACGGCTGCTCCACAACGGCGGTCATAGCTCGGCTCCTCGCCTGATTCTATCGCACCGGGGTGCGGAGCCATCCTACTCCCCTTGGAGTACGCAACTCTAAGCTTTGCATCGGGTTTTGACGAATGATAGAGTGAGTGTGGGGATGTTGCCCACCCCGCGTCCACACACCCCGCTAGAGCTATCTCCAAAATGAAAAAATATGCCCTCGGAGTGAAGTTGTCTCTTCTGGTTGTCCTGGCCGCCTCCAGCGTCCCGGCCCAGATCGCCCTCAATCGGAATCCCTCTCGTGTGGCTGGGCACTCGCAGGTGCCGATTGTCACCGTCAACCCGAACCTGCCGGAATCCCGCGATCTTTACGCGCCAACCAGCGTAGCGGTCGACGGCTCGTCGGGCACGCCCATCCTTTATGTAGCCGATACGGGCAACAATCGCGTACTCGCCTGGAGGGATGCCGCCGGCTTCTCCAATGGGGCCCCGGCCGACTTGGTCATCGGCCAGCGCGACTTCAACACCACGCTGGACCAAGGTCCCGGAACGGCTTTATCCACCGGCCTGCGCTCGCCCTCGTCCGTGATCGTTGACTCGCAGGGCAACCTGTACGTGGCCGATTCGGGCAACAACCGCATTCTGCGCTACCCCAAGCCCTTTGAACAAACCGACAGCTTCAAACTGCCCAACATGGTCATTGGGCAGACCAACTTCAACCAGAACATTCCAAATAACAGCAACTCGCCCACCGCCGCCGTAAACCCGCGCGGCCTTGCTCTGGGATTCGGAACCGGGCGCAACTTCCGGACGCCGCTCGCGTTCGATTCGTCCGGCAATCTTTGGATTTCCGACGCTGGCAACAACCGCGTGCTGCGTTATCCGGCCAGTGTCCTTCAGGCCGGCGCGAATTATCCGGCCGCCGATCAGGCCGTAGGCCAGTCGTCGCTCACCACCGGTACACAGCCCACCTCGAATGACCCCCGTAACAAGAACGGCCTGTTCGCTCCCACCGGACTGGCGTTCGATACCGTTGGGCGGTTGTACGTGGCGGATGCCCTGGGACGAATCGTGGTGTACGCACGACCAGTAACGGGCGCGAGCGCGGACCGCATCATCGGCGTATATATCCAGGTACAGGGACAGCCCCCTCGTCCCGATGTGAACGAGTCGACACTCGGCCGGGTGGAGTCGGGGCGCCTCACCCCGCCGGAAGGCGTGTTTTTCGCCGCGGGTACGATCTACGCCGTTGACACTGGCGCTAACCGGATTGTCCGTTATGACCCGTTCGAGTCCTGGGCGCCGGAAAACACGGGAGCGTTTTCTCCTCCGGGACGCAACGCGTTCGGCCAGCCGGACCTGACGTCTTTCCGTCCAAACCGTGGCGCGAACGAGCCGTCGGCGACAGGCTTCAATTCGCCTCTCGGCGCGACCGTGTTCAACAATGAGGTTTACCTGGCGGACGCCGCCAACCACCGCATCCTGGTGATGCCCTTGCAGGCCGGCAACATCGGCCCGGCGGTGCGCGTGCTCGGCCAGCCCGATTTCGCGCAGGGCTCACCGAACTTCATCGACGGCCGCGAGATGTTCCTGTTTGGCGGCTTCGCGTCGGTGGGGGGCGGACAGGCCAATGACGGCGCAGCGGTGGCGGTAGACTCGCGCTCCAATCCTCCGCGCCTGTATGTGGCCGATTCGTTCAACCACCGCATCCTGGCTTACCGGGATGCTCGTACCGTGAAGCCGGGCGACCGGGCCGATCTGGTGATCGGGCAGCGTGATTT
This sequence comes from uncultured Candidatus Solibacter sp., assembly GCA_964385495.1. Taxonomy (GTDB): domain Bacteria; phylum Acidobacteriota; class Terriglobia; order Bryobacterales; family Bryobacteraceae; genus CADEFT01. Next base: position 26,386 of record CAYLPH010000007.1, on the reverse strand, counting down.
CCTGCGTGCGCAGGTCAACAGCCCCGCCAACGACGCGAATCAGATCACCGAGAACGGACTGTTCCTGCCCGTCGGCATGGCCGTTGACGGTGGCGGCAACCTCTATGTCGCCGATTCCGGAAACGGCCGCGTGTTGCGGTTCCCCGACCCGTTTGCCCAGACCGCGCCGGTTCGTCCGGACTTGGTCCTGGGTCAGTCCAACTTCTTCCAGAAACTTACCGACGCTACCGCGCGTACGCTCGGCCGCCCATTCGGCCTCGCCTTCACGCAGGCCGGACACCTGCTGGTATCGGATGCGGGACATAACCGCATTCTGTATTTCCGCAAGCCGGCAGGCGGTGACTTCGCTAATGGCCAAGTCGCCGATAAGGTAATTGGCCAGCCTGATTTTTCCACGATTGCCGCCGGTACCGGTTCCAACCGGTTGTTCAGTCCGCGCGGCATCTCCACCGACTCCGACGATCGCCTCTATGTCGCCGATATCGGTAACAATCGATTGGTAATTTATGACAGCGTGGAAGCCGCCGAGAATGACCCGTTCCCCGCGTTAACCGTTCCGGGTTTCAGCAGCCCGCACGGCGTTTTCGTCAGCAAGATGACCGGTGAAATCTGGGTGGCCAACACCTCTTCGGACCGCGTCATCCGGCTGCCGCGCTATATCGACATGCTGCTGACCGGTGTTATCACCGCCAACTACGATGTGTTCAGCTTCCGGCCCTTGGCCGTCGCGCAGGACGATAGCGGCGCCTTGTTCGTTGCCGACGCGGCCAACCGTGTCGCCGTCTATTTCCCCGGCGTCTCCGTATTGAACGACGGTCACAAACTCGGGCTCATTGCTCCAGGCACCATCGTTTCGCTCCGCTCAGTGCCGGGCGCTTCCTTCGGTACGGCCTCCCTAAACTACAAAGACGCGGGCCCGAACGCTCCCGTCTCGTTGGGCGATCTGGCGGTTCGTATCGGCGGAACGCCGGCCTCGGTGCTGTCGGTTTCCAATGAAGAGATCAAGGCCGTAGTGCCGCAGGCCACGCCCACCGGTTCCGCCGAGTTCCTAGTCACTCGCGATTCGACGGGCCAGATCCTGGGCGCCACGGAATTGTCCATTAGCCGCATCGCCCCGGCGCTGCTTACCGTCAGTGGCGATGGAAACGGCCAGGTGGTGGCCAAGAACGCCGACGGCACCGACAATGACGGCAACAACCGCACTGGCCGCAGCCAGGTAATCTCGTTGTTCGCCACCGGTTTTGGCGTCATCCCGAACGCTCCCCCGGAGGGCATTCCCCCCTCCGACAAGGTGCCGTACTCCGGTCAGCAACTGCGAGTCCTGATGGGTACCGATTTCGTTCCGGACGCCAACATCGAGTATGCCGGCCTTGCGCCGGGCATGGTCGGTGTGATCCAGATCGATGTGAAGGTGCCGGATCGTGTCCCGCCGGAGCCGAATGTGCCCGTGATCCTGGTTCTGGGCAGCACGCCCAGCAACATCGTTAACGGCGTACGCCGCGTGACCACCGTCGCCATCAAGCCCTAATCGGCATCGCCCCAACACCCAAACGCCGCCGGCCCTCTACGCAACGGTTCGGCGGCGTCTACTGTTTGACTTCCCCCTTACCTGTTGGAGTACACTAACCTTTGCGCAATGGTGCGGCCGTTTACGCCACGCCCAGGAGATCACCGCCCAAGAATGCTACTTCCCAAAGAATTCCTTCAGTATCTTGGACGAGAACTGGTCAAGCGGCTTCATCCCCACATTCTGGAAACCTCCGATCCCAACTCGGGCTCGGAAGCTCTTGCCAACCTGATGGAACAGGATCTGGCCATCGAAGACCATCTCAACGACGAGGTACGCGAGATTCTTGCCCAGTACGCCGACTACATGCGGCAAGAGGGCGTCAGTTATCAGGAGATGTTCCGGCGCATCAAGAATCAATTGGTGCGCGAGCGCAAGGTGATTAAGGCTTCCGGGCGGGAAACGGGCGATTCCATGAAGCTCAGCCGCGACAAGATCACGGACTTATCGCACAAGATTGTCGCCGGAGCCCGCAAGGAACGCGTGTTCCGCGTTAAGAAGCCGCCCAATGACCTGCGTCTGGAGATCGTCAAGATCATCACGGAAATCCTGGTAATCGAGGATAAGGTGGACCGCGCCGCCCGCCAGAAAGTACGCTCGATTAAACGCGATATTCCCGAAGGTTCCGAGGAGTTCGACCTCCTGCTCCGCCGCTACTACGCCGAAGAGCTGAAGCGCTTCGGCATCGATCTGAACGCCCGATGAGCCAAGCCGTTGTCGCTGTCTTCGGCAGCCTCAACATGGACTTCGTCGTTTCGGTCGGCAGCCTGCCCGCGGCGGGCCAAACCATTCTTGGCAGCCAGTTCCAGATGTTGCCCGGTGGCAAGGGCGCCAATCAGGCCTACGCCTGCGGACGCCTGCGTGGACCGGACGTGCAGGTGCGAATGGCCGGCCGCGTTGGCTATGACCTGTTCGCCGATCATCTGAAGGCCAGCCTGGCCGGCGTTGGCGTGGATGTGAGCGCCGTCCACGCCACTCGCCAGCAGCCAACCGGCGTTGCCCTTATCGCGGTGGACGCCGGCGGCCAGAACATCATCATCGTCGCGCCGGGGGCCAATCATGCTATTTCCGCCACCGAAGCCGGCGAACTTCGGAAGACCTTCCACCGAGCGTCGTACGCGCTGCTACAACTGGAGGTGCCGTATCCAAGTGTGCAGGCGGCCCTGCGGATCGCACGGGAGGAAGGCTGCGCCACCATCCTCGATCCAGCCCCCGCCCCGAGCCAGGACTTGCCCCCCGAGTTCTGGCGGCACGTTGCTATCGTTACCCCCAACGAGACCGAGGCCTGCCTGTTGTTGGGGCGGCCCGCCGGGCGAGTTGCCATCGATGATGCGAAGGCCTGCGCGGAGGCTTTGCGCCAGACACTCGGCGTGCGGACGGTAGTTCTGAAACTAGGGGATCGGGGCAGTTACTGGTGGGATGGAGCCGAAGCGATCGCCACACCGGCCTTCGCGGTAACGGCCGTGGATGCCACCGCGGCGGGCGATACCTTCAACGGAGCGCTAGCCGTCCGGCTGGCCGAAGGCGCCGCCACGGCCGCAGCGCTGCGCTTTGCCAGTGCGGCGGCGGCCCTTTCTACAACGAAAACGGGCGCGCAGGCTTCCATACCCACGCGCCCGGCTGTCGAGACTTTTCTAGCTGACTCTACTTCTCGCCCTTCCGCAGGGGAACGACAACCACCTTGTTAGCTTCGAGCGTCACATCCTGTTCGATGCGGCCGTTCACCGACGAATCCACGCGCAGCTTGTAGGTTCCCGGAGGCACCAGCAAGCCACCCTTGGGCCAGTCCAACTCATCCACGTACCCGTAGAACTTGTCGTTCAGGTAAACCGCGGCGGTGTCGCCAGCCGTCACCGACATGAACGACTCCGGTTCGGGGCGGCTGAAACGCAGGCGGCCGTAGGGCGGCGGCGGCAGGTTCACGGGCTTCATCTTGCCCTTGAGCACCGTCGTCTTGCCGGGCTTTACGGTAACCCTCTCGGTCATATCTTCATAGCGCGGATCGCGCAGCGTCACTTCGTGTTCGCCGGCTTCGACGGGGTACTTTTCGGCGACGCTAAACCGCGATGCCGGACCAACATACTTCCCGTCAATCCAAACGCCGGCGCGTCCTGGCTTTACGCGGGACTTGATCGCACCCGACTGGTCGGCAGCCGGTGCCAGCAAAGCACAAGTTAAAGCAATTACGGGAACCCAAAATCGCATGCTCTTAGAGTAACACCCTAGTGTGCATCGGAACACAGGGGGCGCGTCATTGGGTGGCATAGACGAGGTAGCGGCGGTTCTCATAAACCGGCTCACGACCGTCCACCCGCTTCTCCGTAATGACATAGCTGATCCCCAATCCCCGGAAGCGTTCCAGATCCGCCGCGCCGGCAAACGGCCGCACCAGCGTGGCCTCCCAGCGCGGGCGCCACAATGGCAGAAACTCACGCAGGAAATTGATTTGTCCGCCGCCCTTCCAATCGGCGTAAAGCGCGCGCAGGCTCTTAGCGCGAAACACCCCCGGCGGCAGCGTTCGTCCAGCTTCCGGGAAGAGAAACACGGCGTCGATGGGAGTCTTCTCGCGGGCCCAGCGCGCCACCTCGTCCAGTTCCGCATGGTGCAGTGGCGGATAATTCCTAACTCCGGAGAAGCCGGGCACCAGCCAAGCGAGGCTGAACGCGGCGGCCAGAAGCGCCACGCGTCCGGATTGCGGCCAGCGGCGCGCGGCTTCCAAAGCCAGCGCCACGGCTACGGCCAGCCCCAGCGCCGTCAGTGTCGCCGGCCACAGGCTGCCATCCAGCAAGGACCAGACCGTGCGGGTTTGGACCGAAGCGCCGAATACGGGCACCAGCCAGAGCGCGGACTCCCACCAGCGCCGCTGCTCCGCGGCAACCACCGCTGCCGCACTTCCAAAAATCACCATCGCCAGCGTGATATACAGCAGGGCCCGCATCGGTTGCAATTGCGGTATCAGGCTCCAGTGCAGTTGTTCCAGCAGAAGATACGAGGCGGGCATGCTTAGCAGACCGGCGGTCATCGCTCCGCCCATCAGCCATAACAGCGAGGCCGGTGCGCGCCGCCGCAGCCGCCACATGGCTCCGGCCGCGATCAGCCAGTAGAGCAGATGCTGCTGAGGCTGGTGGGCCGTCCAGAGCGAGATCCAATTGTAGGAAGCACGTTCGCGCATCACACGCGCCTGTTCGGTATCGAGCGTGGTGAAGAAGGCCTGCCGCTCACCAACGCCGTGCTGCAGCTTCGCGCAAAGAAACAGGAGCAGCGCCGCCGCGGCCACCGGAGCCAGGACCCGAAGGGCGGCCCGCCGCTCCTTGGACCGCGCCAGCAAGAGCAGGAAGCCCGCCCAGAAGGGATACACCGCGGGTACGTGATACAATAGCGCGCCGCCGGCAGCCACCCCCGCCCACAGGTAGCGCTCGCGGGCGATCAGTCCGATGGCCAGCAGCGTCAACCCCAGCGCGCTGCCGCGCGGCACGGGCTCGTACTCGATGGTCAATACCGATGGCCCGTTAATGGTCGCGCCCAGTCCGTAGCAGGCCGCCACCAACAGGCTCCCAGGCCAGGAAAGCCCGAGGGAAGAAGCAATCAGGTACACGCCCAGCAACCCGCAGAATCGGAACACGATCTGCTGCGCCGCCAACACGGTTTCAAACGGCTGCCCGCTGAGCCGGCGCAGCCATACCGCCGTCTCGTCATACAGCGTGTAGGAGACGTGCGGCTGCCGCGCGATGATCTCCTGTTCGTACAGCCGCGGATCATGCAGCCGTTCCAGAATCGGCACGTAAATCTGCGTGTCGGATTGCAGCCAGGTATGGCCGGGAAACACGAGAAAGCCGGTGGCCGTTAACACCGCCAGGGCCACTACCATCGCCACTCTTACCGGCATTAGCTCTGGGGAGTCTTGTCCAGCAGTTCTTTCGTCCAGACCCGCTTCGGATTCAATTGCAGCGACTTCTCCAGCGCCTTCCGCGCCTCGGCGTTATTGTTCGCTTTGCGGTAAGCCACGCCCAGCCACATCCAGGCATCGGCGGACTTCGGATCGAGGGCGACGGCCTTCTTCAGATCCTCAATCGCCAGCGGCACGCCGCCGCCGAACTGTGCCGGCAAATAGTAGTTGCCCACGCCGTGGCTGAGCCACGCATCGGCGGATTTCGGATTCAGCTCCACGCTCTTATTCACGCTGTCCATTGCGCAGCGTGCGTACTTGAGCCCGGCCAGTACGTTCGCGGGAACTACCTGTCCGCACAGCGTGCCCAGAATGCGGTGATACTCTCCTACCGACGGCTTCAAAGCTACCGCTTTCTCCGCGGCCTTGATGCCGGCCACCGCCGCGTTGCGCGCTTCGTTCTTCTGGCGCAGCTCCAGGGAAATCTCCGCCAGGTACGACTGCGCCACGGCAAGCCGGTATTGGGCTGCGTCGTCGTTCGGTTTGGCGGCGGCCGCGCTTTGCAGCCCCTGAATCACCTTCTCCAGGGCGGCCCGGTCCTGCTTGTCGCGCGCGGATCGAGCCTCCGGGACGCTCGCCACCGCAATCTGGAACGCAAGAAAGAAAACCAGCACTTTTTTCATGTTAGCCCAGGTTTCCGGCGGGCAGCCGCCCCCTGGAGCTGCTCCAGGGTCAGCTTTGCACTCGTTTCCCAATTGAACTGCCGGGCGCGCCGGGGTCCGGCCTTCACCAGGCGCTCCCGCAGCGCGTTATCTTCGATCACACGCAGTAAGGACGTGCTGATTTCGCTCTCCTGGAAGGGATCGAAAAAAAGCGCGGCATCACCGGCGATGCTCTTCATGGGCTCAACCTGCGAAATGGCCGATGGGATCCCCGCCGCCAGGCATTCCAGTACCGGCATGCCGAAGCCCTCGAATGTGGACGGATACACGCAAGCGAAGGCCGTTCGGTATAACTGCAGCAGTTCCTCGCGCGGGATCCAGCCGGTGAGGTGCACCTGCGCACCGATGCGGCAGTCGATGATGGTCTGCTCGATACGCCTTGTCTCGAATCCGTGCATGCCGGCGATCACCAGGCGAAACTCAGGCTTCTTGCGGTGCACGTCGCGGAAGGCGCGCACCAGCCGGTCGAGGTTCTTGTGCGGGTGCAGTGTGGAGACGCACAGCACCAGGTTGCGCAGCCGGTTGTCTTCGCGGCCCAATGCGAAGAACTCGGGGTCCACGCCATGCGGCACTACCGCAATCTTCTCCTCCGGCAAGCCATAGAAACGCCGCAGGTCCAGCCGAGTGGCGTCACTCACGGCGATCAGCCGGTCAGAGCGCCGCGCCGACCAGGACAGGAAGAAACGCCAAGCGGGCAGGTCGAACCAGCGGAAGTACTCCGGGTGCCGCTTATGCTGCAGGTCATGGAACACGGTCACCATGGGGCAGGGCGATACGAGCGGCGCCGTGAAACCGGGGTTGAACAGCACGTCCAGTTTCAATCGCATGGCCTGGCGTGGGATCACCGTCTGCTCCCAAAGCAGGCGCGCCGGCCGCACACTGGCTGTCAACGGCTGCGGGCAGGGGTGGAAGTTCGCTTGCGGCGGCACCAGATCCGTATCCGTCTCGCGATTGGTGAAGACGAAATACTCGTTGTGCGAATCCACCCGTGCCAGCGCCGTCAACAGGCTGCGTAGATAAATTTCGGTGCCGCCCACGCCGCCCGGTATCAGGTAGAGCGCGTTGACGCCGATCCGCAACGGCGGAGCCATCTACGGTTTGGGTCCTTGCGTGGATTCCACCGCCGCCAGACCGGTTTGCGCCGCTTCGTTATCGGGCTTCAGCGCCAGAGCCTTGCGATACGCCTCCGCCGCCTGCCGCGGGTCATTCATCATGCGGAAGACGTGGCCGCGATAGACGTACGTGTTGTCGTAATTGGGATCCAGCCGCATGGCTTCGTTTAGTATTTCCAAGGCCGCACCAGGTTTCTGTTGCTTGGCCAGCACCATGCCGATGAGCGCATGAACATGTCCGGTTTTTTCGATGGTGGCCGCCTGGCGGAACTTCGCCAGCGCCTCGTCGAACTGGCTCACACAATCATAGGCCAATCCCCAGTCCAGCAGCAGGCTGTAATCGTTCGCTTTTAATTGGGATGCTTTCTCGAAGTGGGGCAACGATTCCTGGCAGGCGCCCGTGTTGTAGTGCGACATGGCCAGTTGGAAGTGGGCCCGGAAGTTGGTGGGGTTTTTCGAGGCCGTATCCTGCCAAAGCTGTACGGGGTCGGCCCAGACCTGCGCCCGTTGGAAGGTGAGCCCCGCGAACAGGACCAGCACCGCGCCCACGGCGCCGAGCATTGTGTTGCGCGGCGCTTTCCAGTTCGACAGCAGATCGCAAGTGGCCAGCAGCAGGCCAATCATGGGCAGGTAGAGACGCCTTTCGGCCACCGGATCCTTAATGGGCACGATCGAGGACGTCGGTGCCAGCAGCAGGAAGAATACGATCAGCCCGAAGAACGCCAGCGGGAAGCGCCGCCGGTAGAAGAAGCTCACTCCCAGCAGCGCCAGCAGGCCGGCCAAACCCAGGATCGCGCCATGATCAAGTGGCGTGCGGGAGATGGCGAACACATAGTCGGCGTTCAAGGGAGCGGGTACGGTGAATAGCCGCAGGTAGATCCACAGGGCGCGCCACTGGGTGAAGAAATAGGCATACCAGGGCAGGTCCTTCATGGCGAAGCCCGCGGTGTCCGCCGAACTCAGAACGCGCCAGACGATGGCGAGGCCCGCCGTGGCCATTACCGTCAGCGGAACATAGAGACGCCAGTTGGCGCGTAGCGTGGCCAGCGGGCGACCGTTGGAAAACCACAGGTCCGTCCATACCAGCAGCGCCGGCAGTACCGCCGTATGCTCCTTGCTGAGAAACGCCGCGCCGAACAGCACGATGACGCCCGCGGCGGGAGCCCAGCCGATGCCTCCCTCGCGATAGCGGAGGAACAGAAGGTAGGCGCCGAGGAAGAACAACAGGGATAATGATTCGCTGCGGGCCGAAACATAAGCCACGGATTCCGTTAATGCGGGATGCACCAGAAAAAGCGCCGCCCCGGCCATTGCCAGCCAGCGCCGGCGCGGCGGCGCCACATTGTGCAGACCCAGCAGCCGCGCCAACACCAGGTACACCAGAATCGAGTTCCCCCAATGGAACAGCACGTTGCCGGCGTGATACGTCCAGGGGCTATCGCCGAAGAGCCTCGCGTTCACCCAGAAGGTGAGGTTCATCAGCGGCCGCCCGAATGGCGTCAGGCTTTGAAAAATACGGTCGACCGCCGCCGGATCCCGGAAGAACAGGTATTCGTCGTCGAACAGGAATGGGCCATTGAGTGCGGGCGAGTAGATGGCGAACGCAACGCCTAAGCCGGTCAGCAGAGCATACAACGCCCAGTTCCCGCTGGCCTGCTCGGGAACCGGCGTGGATGCCTCGCCTTCGGTTGCCGCCTGCCCGCGCGGCTTATGCTTCGCGGCCATCCTGCTGCCCAGACCGCACGTAGTACTCCAGAATGGCAACGCGCTGCGTGAGCGCGATGTTCGATTCCTTAAGGTGTGACACCATCACCGAAAAGCGGTAAAACACGAAGAGAAAGACAGCGGAGACCGCTACCAGCAGGGCCAGCGGCGCGTTGGCGATGCCGAGCAGGTCCGACAGCCAGTCCATCAGCCGGGGCGATCGCGAGATGCCCAGCAGCACCACGCCGGCCCCCAGCCAACTTACCGAGTACTCCACCCGGATATGCTCCCGGCGCAGGCTGGCTAGCACCAGGACAATAAGTCCCAGGCTGAATAAGGAAAGGATGTTGGATAGCCGGTCCATAAACTCCAGTAGGGGTAGAACCCCGACAGCGGCGCGGCGGTCGCGCCACTGCAATCTTTCGATTTTCCCATGGGGGGTAGCGGGATACAATGCTGGCGTTTATGCAATCGGAGGTGTTTAAGGCTCTGGCTCAAGGTGGACGGACTTCACGCGGCTGTCGGGATCAAGATCGAATCGTGCGACCCGGCCGTTTAGATCGAAGGGGCTCTCCGGGGGAGGGTTGTCTACCTGACTGTAGCGGAAGGTGTACGGCTGGCCTGACGCATCATCTCTGAGGTAACCTAGTCCGTCTGGGCCGAGGCGGAAAATCCTTCCAGTCATCTTCCCTCCTCCTGTGAGAGGTAGGTCATCGTCCTTACGTTTCCGGATTGGATCAACCGTCTGTTCAATTGAAAACGTTCTTCGCCGATGTGTGATAGTGGAGAGGCAGGTATGGACGGCAGTTCCATCAGACATGGCCGCCTGTTCCGTTGTGGCGAAGACGGGGTGGCTTACATCCGGGAGTCTGGCAGCGAGAAGATCTACGTTGTGAAGGCGAGACACTTCGGGACGACGACATCTCGCTTCTCCTCGCTGGGCCTCGCCGATGGTATGGCCGTGCTGTTTCGAGTCGGTCCGGATGGACGAGTGTCGGAGGCTGGACGCGAAGCCCTTCGCGAAGCCGCTCTCGGAGGGTGATGCCCTGGCAGAACTCGATATTTGGGACGTTGAAATTCCCCTGCCAAAGGTGATTCGTGATCACGGTACCATCCCAGATCTTCGCCTCTTGCTGCCCGGTGATGTCTTTCTGCTTGCAGACTCGCATTCCAAGCCCGATGTGATTCGTCTGGGCCAGCGAATGCTTGGCTATCCCAGCGAGCATGCCCAATGGCAGCACGCGGCAATCTACCTCGGTGGTGGCTTGGCGGTCGTGGAATCGGTTCCCGTCAAAGGTGTTTGTGTCGGTTCCCTCTACCAGGAACTCCTCGGTCGAACCTTTCGTGTCCGGCGTACGAGCGTAAATCCATCGGGAACTGAGATAGCTCATCGCGCCCTCGCCTATCTTGACGCTGGTTATGGTTGGGCCGCATTGCTGCGTGCCTGGACCTCGGACAGGAGGAAGATTCCGGGGTGGACGGATCACGGCCCGGAAGCGAAGGCTGTTTTCTGCTCGGAACTGTGTCCGGCGTTTCTGAGCCGCACGGAGTTACTGGTTGATGTTGACGTCCCCTGGCGTAGAATCGCCTGATCACCGCCGCCAGCGATGACGTTCAAATCGCAGAATATTCACGAACACCCCCAACAACACGTGAATGATGTAATACAGGGATCGCGAAGGCGTAATCGTGCTCTTTCCAGCTTGCCGGGGCCGTGCTGCCACCGGGACTTCCTGGAACTGAAACGCCCTCCGCTGCAGCACCACTAAAGCCTCGATCTCGGGATACTCCAGCGGAAAACTGCGGCTGAACACCCCCAGCGCCTCGCGATTCACGCCCACATATCCACTGGTGGGGTCATGCACGGGTTTCCCCAGTATCGGCCGCAAGATCGTGCGGAAGAAGCGGATGCCCCAGGCCCGGATGACGCTGGTGTACTGTTGGCCAGGATCGGCAAAGCGCGACCCGATCACCATCTGGCAGCCGGAATTCCGTAGCGTTTCGAAGATCACCGGAATGTACTTCGGGTCATGCTGGCCGTCACCATCCAGCCGGATCACATACTCATAGCCAAGTTCGAAAGCCAGACGGTAGCCGGCCTGCATCATGCCACCCAGGCCCAGGTGCGTCGGCATAGACATGACATCGGCCCCGGCGGCGCGTGCCACCGCCGCGGTCGAGTCGGTGGAACAATCGTCCAGCACCAGTACGGGAACGCCGGGCATGACTTTGCGCACCTCTTGCACCAGCAGGCCCACCGCGCCTTCCTCATTTAGCGCCGGTACGATGATCAGCAGCGATCCGGGTTTCAAAGGCTGGTTCACTGGGTCGCCACCTGCCTCGGTGTGATGACGAACTGCCGGCAGAGATCCTGGAAGGCTTCGCGGCTCACTTTGGCTGACGCGCGAATCGACCTCCGCTTGCGCAGCAGTCCGGGGGCATACTTCAGCAGCGACAGGTGCGCCCGTACCACGATAAACACCAGTTGCGCCGCCGAGTGCGACTCGCGAAAGCGCGCTGCGGCGCTGGTGCCGCCGCCCATCGAAATCGCATGCCAGAAGTAGCGCGCCAGCAGCGCTCCCGGCGCCGCCAGCAGCATCGGCAGCGGGAAGTTCTTCAAAAGGACGAACAGCCGGTTCCGCTCCACGTAGTACACCTTTAACGGCGACACGCGGCCCGCGGAACTCGAGTAATGGTGGTCCACCTCGGCCGCCGGCACGTACAGGCAACGCCAGCCCGCCCATGCCGCCCGCAGCCCCAGATCGGTGTCTTCGCAGTAAAGGAAGAAGCTCTCGTCGAAGCCGCCCAGATCCTCCAGCATCGCCCGCCGGTACATAGCCGCGGCCCCGCTCGGAAACAGCGCCGGTTCCTGATCCGGATATTTCGAAGGCGCCTCGCCGAAGCCGCGCTGTTTGCTGCTGCCGTCCGGGCACAGCAGCATGCCCGCCGAATCCAGCACGCCTTCCATTGCCAGGCGGATGCGGCAGGCGCACATGCCCACCCGCTTGTCGGATTCCATGGCCTTCCCTAACGCCTGCAGCCAGCCGGGCGCGACCGTGGTGTCATCGTTCAAAACGGCAATGTAGCGCGCCTTCGATTGCTTCACGGCCTGGTTCACCGCCGCGCCGAAACCTACGTTGCTTCTGTTCTCGATCACACGGGCCGTCTTCGGCAGCCCTTCCTTTGGCACTACCCCTGAGCCGCTGTTATCGACGATGACGATCTCGAAGTCCCGCCGCGTCTGCGAATCCAGGCTCGCAAGACACGCCTGGAGCAGCGGCCCGCCGTGCAGGGTCGGGATGACAATCGTGGTTTCGGGTTCGGGCAACCCTTGATTGTACCGTCAGCTTTAGCGAATCAGCCGCACGCGCTCGTTCTCCACCGTCAGCACATGGTCAAAGCGCGCCAATTCCGCTTCTGTCAGCGGCTTCGGCAACATCCGCTGCAGCGTGATGTTGGGCGCCGGATCGCCCAGCACAATCTGCGTCAGGAAGTACATGTCCCATACTTCGAACGGATCGTTCAGGAATACGATGGACTGGCCGGGACGCAATCCCGGCACCTTCCGCAACTGCTGGATGTAGTCCCAGGTGCGCTGCTGGCTGGCCACCCACGGCGGTCCCTGTTCGGCTCGCGACCGATAGAGTTTCCCCACGTACAGCACCGCCAGAACAGCCAACACCGCCACCCGTATCCGTGGCCGTGGAAGCAACCGCCGCGAGGCCGTCACGAGCAACGCCGCCGCCAGCAACGCATAGCCGAATAGCGGCAGATAGAGATTAGCCCCGCCCCGCAGGGGCCGGATGAAATCGACAGGCAGCGCGGCGATCAGCCAAAAACCCACCGCCCACCAAACCCACCGCCTGCGAGTCAGCAGCGCCAGCAGCAGCATGCCGCCGATCAGCAGCAGCAACTCCCGCGGGCTGAAATCGCGCGTGCGGTATAGCAGTTCGGCCGCCTGGTGCGCCCGCGCCTCCATCCACGCGCCCCAACCTAATTGCGGGACGTAGCCATTCATCTGCCCGATGGCATCCGGACCTTGCAACCTGCCCCAGATGTACAGCGCGGTGAGCAGGCCCAACGCACCGGGCAAGACTACGCTGCGTGGGGGCAATCGCCGGAAGTACACCGCTTCGAACAGCACCAGCGCGAGCGGCAGGCTCACCGCCATCTCCTTGGCGTTCATCGCCGCGAGGTAGGCAATCGCCACGGCCGTGCCGCGCGCCAGGCCTATCGGTTTCCCCCGCACCCGCGGCCCGATATACAAACACAGCGCCAACAGATAGTAGAACGTGCAGAGGACGTCGTAAACCACCGACGTCTCAAAGTGCAGGTTGAACAGCGCCGCGTGATAACCGAAGCCAATAGCCGTGAACGCCGCCACCGCATGGGACCGCGACAGCAGCCACGCCAGCCGGAACGCCAGCCAGACGTTTGCCGCCAGCGCTGCATGCAACACAAGCCGGTAGGGCAGCGGATTCAGTCCGAACTGCTTGTAAACCGCCAGGTAGAATAGTCCGCCCAACGGCCGGTACGCACTGTGTAGGAAATCCACCTGCGATCGCAGCAATTTCCCCCATCCGTCGCGTAGCGCCTGGCCAAGGTTCATGGCATCGTCCGCCGCGAAACGCGCCGTCAATCCGAACCACAAAGACAGCGGCACTATCGCCAGCAGCACGAGCAGCGGCAGTCCGTACCGAAGAAAGGGGCGGAGGCGCAAGACCTCAGTCTAGTGCATCGGTGCCGCTAACTGGATGATGTTGAACATCGCTCCCTGCGGATCGTTCATAACGGCGATGCGGCCCACGTTGCCCGCCTGGAAAGGCCCGTGGCAGGCGCGCCCGCCCAGTTCCGCGGCTTTAGCCGCCATGCCGTCGCAATCGTCCACCATCATGTAGATGGACCAGATGGGGGGCATCTCGCCAAAGTCAGGGGTGAGTTGCATAATGCCGCCCATCGGCACGCCGCCGACCATGAACTCGGTGTATCCCGTGGGTCCGGAAGTCGATGCTTGTGTCTCCCAGCCAAGCAGCGCGGTATAGAAGGCAATGGCCTTGGCGGGATCCGGGGTGATCAGTTCGCTCCAGCCGATGGAGTTGTTCTCCCCCACTACTCCCACGCCTGTATGTTGCTTCGGCTGGCATAGAGCGAAGTGGGCACCTGTCGGGTCCTGCAGCATGGCGATGCGCACGGATTCAAAGACGTCCATGGCGGGAGCCACTACCTTGGCCCCTAACTCCACCGCCTTCGCCGTCGACGCATCGCAGTCCGGCGTGTGGAAGTAAACCATCCAGTGCGGCGGCACGCCTTGCGATGTCTGCTCCGGCATCAGCGTGTAGGCGGCGCCCACATCACGGCCCTCCAACTGAAACATCGTGTACATCCCGGCGGGCCCGATCGGAATATCCATCGACGACCAGCCAAACAATCGCGAATAGAATTGTTTCGCGCCATCCTGGTCGGAAGTGGCGAGCTCAAACCAACAAGGTGAGCCGGGCGTATGTTGCGTGATGGTTGCCATGAGTAGTTTCCCCGGCTCCGCAGATTAGCACGAACCATCGTCCGGCGCCGCCTCGGTTCGCGTTACAGCTCCGCCACTTTTTCCGCCAGCACCAGAGCGCCCAGCACTCCCGCCCGATTCCCCAATGCGGGCGGCACCACGTACTCCGTCACCCCCTCCAGCAGCGCGTCCACTTGTATATAGCCATTCAGCAGGCGCAGCAACTCGGCGCGCACCAGCGGAAAGATAGCAGCGTTCTGCATCACGCCGCCGCCCATAATGATGCGCTTGGGCGAGAGGGTACACACGAGCGTAGTCAATCCAAGCGCCAGGTAGCGGGCCTCCAATCCCCACGCCGGGTGGTCCGGCGGCAACTCGCGCCCCTGTATGCCCCATCGCACCTCCATGGCATGTCCCGACGCCAGTCCTTCCCAGCAATCGCCGTGATAGGGACAGCAGCCTTCAAACGGATCGGCGGCGCGGTCATGCGGCACGCGCATGTGCCCCATTTCCGGATGCATCAATCCATGCACCAGACGCCCGTTCACCACCGCCCCGCCGCCGATGCCGGTACCGATGGTCAGGTAGATGAAATCGGAAAGGCCCCGCGCCGCGCCCCAGCGCCCTTCACTCAGTGCCGCCGCGTTGACGTCGGTGTCGAACCCAGCCGCTACTCCCAAAGCCCGCTCCACCGCACCCTTCAAATCAAAGTTGCGCCACGCCAGCTTGGGCGTCGCCGTAATGTGCCCGAAGCGCGACGATCGCGGGTCCAGGTCGACGGGCCCGAACGAGGCAATGCCCGCCGCGCGCAACCGGCCGCCTGCCTGTGCCCGCAGAAAACCAACCACCTGCTCGACGGTACGCAGCGGATCCTCCGTGGGGAACGTCGCGGTAACCAGATCCCCCGGTCCCGTGCCCACGCCGGCGACGAATTTCGTGCCGCCCGCTTCGATACAGGCCAGTAAACTCACGCTTCAGACCTCGATGCTGCCTTCCAGGTACAGCACGCCTTCTCCGGCAATCCGCACGCGATCGCCGCGTAACTCGCAGTACAACTCGCCACCGCGCTTCGACACCTGCCGCGCGAACAACTTCGATTTGCCCAGCCGCTCGGCCCAGTAGGGAATCAGCGAGCAGTGCGCCGAGCCGGTGACCGGATCCTCCGGCACTCCCTTGGCCGGCGCAAAGAAGCGCGACACGAAATCGCAATCGCCGCCCGGCGCCGTAACGATCACGGCGAAACGGTCGATGCCGCATAGCGCCTGCATATCGGGCTGTAGGGCCAATACCTCCGCCGCCGTCCGGTACACCACGAAGTAATCGCGCGCGGCCAGCACCTGCTGCGGCGCCCCGCCCAGCGCCTCCACCAACCCGGTGCAGGGCGTACACGCCGCCGGCGGCCGGGAAGGGAAGTCGAGCGCCAGCTTTGCGCCATCGCGTGTCACCCACATGCGCCCGCTGCGCGTGTCGAATCCGACCCTTTCGCCGTCAAAGCCCAGGCAGTTCCACAGAACATAAGCCGATGCCAGTGTCGCGTGGCCGCAGAGGTCCACCTCCACGGCGGGCGTGAACCAGCGCAATTCATACACGCCTTCCGAACGCCTTAGAAAATACGCGGTCTCAGCGAGATTGTTCTCCGCCGCGATGGCCTGTAGCGTTTCATCGGGCAGCCATTCCTCCAACGGGCAAATGGCCGCCGGATTGCCATGAAACCTTTGCGACGTAAATGCATCGACCTGGTAGATAGGAATCCGCATGCGGTGAAGATTTCAGGGTACCGCATGCTAGATTGAAGAAGACATCGTGCGTGCATTGCTGCGGTGCATACCGCTTTTGTGGAGCGCTGGAGTCGTATCGGCGCAGGCCCCTCTAACATTGCAGGAGGCAGTGGCCACGGCACTCCGGCAGCATCCCGTTCTTCAGACATCCGAACAACGGATTCGCGTCGCCGAAGGGTTCCGCCGCCAGGCCGGCCTGATGCTGAATCCCCGCCTCATCCTGCAATCGGAGAACACGCGTCCCTACGGCCCTTTTGTGTGGCTGCGCGACACCGATAACTTCGCCTACCTCCAACAGACTTTCGAAACCGGTGGCAAACGCGACCGCCGCGTCGAACTGGCAACGGCCGGACAGCGGCGGGCGGAATTGGAGCGCCAACTCATCGAACGGCAGATCGCGAACCGCGTGAAGCAGGCGTACTGGCAGGCCGCGGGCGCGCACCTGGCGTTGCAGTTGCTCGATCAGGACGCGGCGCGGTTTGAGGAGATCATCCGCTATCACCAGGCGCGCGTCACCGAAGGCGCTATCGCCGAAGTCGATCTGATCCGTGTCCGGGTGGAAGGCGGCCGCCTGGCGGTATCGCGCAACGCCGCGTCCTTAGACGCCGAGCGGGCTCGTATCGCGCTGCAGCGGGAGATGGCCGCGGTTGAGTTTCCCGCGGTCACTCTGACATCGCCGTTGGAGCCCTTGCCGGAAATGCCCGTGGTGAACCTGGCCGAAATCATCGACCAACGCCCCGAGGTGCGCATCGCGCGCCAAACGGTGGAGCAGGCCCGCGCGAATCTGCGCCTCCAGCAGGCGCAATCCAAACCCAACGTCGACGCTCTGTTCGGCTACAAGCGCACCGCAGGGTTCGACACCATGCTGGGCGGCATGCAGGTGGATCTACCCTTCGCCAATCGCAACCAGGGCAATATCGCGGCGGCGGTCAGCGAGATCCGCGCCGCCGAAAGTTCCCTTGCCGCCACCGAAGCGCTGGTGCGGGCGGAAGTGGAAGCCGCGCGCCGCGAAGTGGAGATCCGCCGAAGCCAGTTGGGTGGCCAACTACACGCCATGCGCGAGCAGGCCGCCGAAGCGGCACGCATCGCCGAAGCCTCCTACCGCGAAGGGGCCACGGACCTGCTGCGGTTCCTGGACGCCCAGCGGCTTCGTATCGAAACGCAATTGCTGTATACACGCACGCTTGCCGAGTACCGCCAGAGCTACGCGGTGCTGGAAGCTGCGTCAGGAGTGGCGCCATGAAACGCCTGCTGTTGGTTTTAGGAGTAGGATTCGCAATCGGTTGCGGCCGGGAGCCCGCGCCCAAGGTGGAAGCCCCCAAAACCGAAGCCCCCAAGTCCGAGGCACCCGCCCCAGGCGGCACGCGGGAAGTGCTCATCGACGCGGCCATGCGCAAACAAGGCAACATCGAAGTGCGGGAAGTGACGATGCGCTCTCTGCCGGAGCATGTGGAGGCTAACGGCCGCATCAGCGTCAATGAAAACCGCGCCTGGCACGTCGGCGCCATCACCGACGGCAAGGTCATGAGCGTGAACGTCAATGTAGGCGACCGCGTGAAGGAAGGCCAGGTGCTGGCCGGCCTGCACAGCCATGACATTCACGAAGCGCGCGCCGACTATCGCAAAGCCACCATCGAACTGCTGCGCCTGAAGGCTGCCGTGGCCTATGCCGAAAGGCAGCGCGACCGCGCCCGGCGCCTCTTCGAACTGAAGGCCGGCTCGCAACAGCACTTGGAAGCCGCCGAGAGCGAACTGCGGAACGCCACCTCCGCGCTCACTGCCGGTGAGATCGAGATCCAACGCACGCGCCGCCATTTGACGGAGTTCCTCCAGGTGCCCGCTGACGATGATCACGACGAACACGAAGGCGGCGAGGTGAAGCACTCCTCGGATCTGATTCCGGTACGGTCGCCCGCCGCCGGCGTGGTTCTGAAACGAAGCATTTCGGCCGGCTCGGTGGCCAGTGCCGGTGAGGAGCTGTTCCATGTGGCCGACCTCGGCAGCGTTTGGATGATCGCCAACGTCCAGGAGGAGTTTCTTTCTCGTCTGCGCGCCGGCATGCCTGTGCAGGTGCGGGTGCAGGCCTACGAAGGACGCACGTTTCCGGGCCGTATCGGGCGGATGGGCGATGAACTCGATCCGGCAACACGCACCGTGCAGGTGCGGGTGGAACTGCCGAACAGCCAGGGCTTGCTGAAGCCGGAGATGTATGCGACGGCCGCAATCGGCGCCGGGGCGACGCGCGAATCCGTATTCATCCCAGAAGGCGCCCCGCAGCAGGTCAACGGCGCCACGGTAGTGTTTGTCGCCACGGGAGAGGATCGCTTCGCCATCCGCCCCGTGGAAACCGGCCGCGCGCTCGACGGCCAGGTGGAGGTGCTCTCCGGCCTCCGCGCCGGCGACCGCATTGTCACCCGCGGGTCCTACATCGTCAAATCGCAGATGTTCAAGGGCGAAGAGTAAATGCTCAGCCGCCTCATCGACTTTCACATCCGCAACCGGCTGATCGTAATCTCGGGGCTTCTGCTGCTGATCGCCGCGGGCCTCTACACGCTTTCGCAACTTCCGATCGATGCGTTCCCTGATCTCACCAACAACCAGGTGACGGTAATCACGGAATGCCCGGCCATGCCGCCCAGCGAAGTGGAGCAGTTGGTCACCTACCCCATCGAAGTCGTGCTCATGGGGATACCGCGCACGCAGGGCGTACGCTCCATCTCGAAGCTTGGCTTGTCCATGATCACGGTGGTTTTCGACGACGCGGTAAACGTCTATCTGGCGCGCCAGTGGATCAATGAGCGGTTGCAGGAAGTCCGCTCGCGCATTCCCGCTGGGCTGGAGCCAACTCTGGGCCCGGTGGCAAGCGCCTTTGGCGAGGTCTACCAGTACACGCTGGAGAGCCCGAAGCTCTCAGCCATGCAGCTGAAGACTCTCCAGGAATGGCAGATCAAGAACCAATTGCGCGCCGTGCGCGGCATCAATGAAGTGAACACCTGGGGCGGAGAGACCCGACAGATTCAGGTGGAGGTGGACCCGGTGGCGTTGTTCCGCTACGGCCTCTCCCTGCGCGATGTCTACGACCGCATCCGTGAGAACAACGCCAACTTCGGCGGCGGCTATATCGAGCATGCCTCGGAACAGTACACGGTGCGCGGCCTCGGCCGTGTGAAGGATGCCCGCGAACTGGAGTCGATTGTTCTGACATCCAGGGCCGGTACCCCCGTCCTGCTGCGGCAGGTGGCACGCATCCTGGACCAGCCCATGCAGCGGCAGGGAGCCGTTCTGCGCGATGGCGGCGCCGAGACAGTCTCCGGCATGACCATCATGCTGAAGGGCGAAAACGGCCGCGACGTCATTGAACGCGTCAAGGCGAAGATCGCCCAACTGCAACTGCCCGATGGCGTGAAGATCTCGCCCTTCTACGACCAGTCCACCGTGATTGACGGCACCATCCATACGGTACGCAAGAACCTGCTCGAAGCCGGGGCGCTGGTAGTGGTGGTGCTGCTGGTGTTCCTGGGCAACTGGCGCGCCGCGCTCATCGTGGCCGCCGTGATCCCGCTGTCCATGCTGTTCGGCTTCATCGGCATGTCGGTGTTTGGCGTTTCCGCCAACCTGATGAGCCTGGGCGCTATCGACTTCGGCATGATCGTCGACGGAGCCGTGGTGATGATGGAGAACGCCGTGCGCCGTTTGGAGCGCAAACCCGGCACCCATCATTTCTCCGCCGAGGACCGCGTTCATGCCGCCGCCGTCGAAGTGGCCCGGCCCATCATCTTCGGTGTCGGCATCATCATTGCCGTGTACATTCCCATCTTTGCCCTCGAAGGCTTGGAAGGGCGGATGTTCCGGCCCATGGCGATCACGGTCTGTTCAGCCCTGGCCGGATCCCTAGTCCTGGCCCTGACGCTGGTGCCCGCCGCCGCCGTCATCGCCATGCCGAAGGGGACCAAGCCTCATTCGGAAGAGGGCTGGATGGCGGGGCTGCGCCGCACCTATAGCTCGCTGCTGCGGACGGTGCTGCGCTTCCGCCTGGCCGTGGTGGCCGCCGCACTGGTGATGGTTAGCGCCGCCATTGGATCGCTGGCTTATATCGGCACGGAGTTCATGCCACGCCTGGATGAAGGCTCCCTGCTCATTACCACTCGCAAACTACCCGGCATCGCGCTGACCGATTCGGTGGAACTCAGCCGCCTGGTGGAGAAAAAGCTCCTTACCTTCCCCGAGGTCACCAGCGTGGTCACGAAACTGGGCCGCCCCGACCTCGCGACGGAAGCCATGGGCATCTACGAAGCCGACGTCTACGTGCTGTTGAAGCCACACGCCGAGTGGACCACCGCGCCGACCAAAGAGGGGCTGATTGAGAAGATGGCCGCCGAACTGGAGCATGTTCCCGGCGTCAGCTATAACTTTACGCAGCCGATGGCGATGCGCCTGGATGAAGTCATCTCCGGCATCAAGGCCGATCTTGCGTTGAAGATTTTCGGAGAGGATCCGCAAACCCTGGAACGACTGGCCGAGCGCGCGTTGCGCATCATCGAAAACATACCGGGCGCCGCCGACGCCCAGATGGAGATCATCTCCGGCGTAGCCGAACTACGCGTGGAAGCCGACCGGTCCGCCCTGGCCCGCTATGGGATGAATGTCAGCCAGGTAAGCGAACTGGTGGAAGCCGCGGTGGCTGGCCTGCCTACGTCGGAACTCATCGAAGGGCAGCGGCGCTTCGGTGTGGTGATACGGCTGCCCGAGCAGTACCGGGCCAATCCCGAAGCGCTCCGCCATCTGCCGGTGGCGGCGCCCGGCGGGGAACGCCTGACACTCGGCCAAGTCGCCCATGTATCGGCACAGCGCGGCCCGGAAATCATCTCGCGCGAGAATGCCATGCGCCGCATCGTAGTGCAGACCAACGTCCGCGGGCGCGATCTGGGCGGCTTTGCCGAAGAGGCCCAGCGGCGCGTGCTGGCGCAACTCAAACTTCCGCCCGGCTACACGCTGGATTGGGGCGGCCAGTTTGAAAACCAGGAGCGTGCCATGAAGCGGTTGGGTCTGGTGATTCCCCTATCCATCTTCATCATCACCGGCCTGCTCTACTCCACCTTCCAATCGCTGCGGCTGTCGCTGCTGATTCTGTTGAACGTGCCCTTTGCGCTGGTGGGCGGCATTGCCGCGCTCTGGCTGCGAGGGTTGAATCTGAACCTGTCGGCGTCGGTTGGCTTCATTGCCCTGTTCGGCGTCGCCGTTCTGAACGGTATCGTAATGGTGAGCTACGTGCGCCGCCTGCAGCAGGAAGGCCTGCCGGTGGAAGAAGCCGTGGTGGTGGGGGCGTCCACGCGGTTGCGGCCTGTATTAATGACCGCACTGGTGGCCAGCTTCGGATTCATTCCCATGGCCTTGTCCCAATCGGCCGGGGCCGAGGTGCAGCGCCCGCTGGCAACGGTCGTGATCGGCGGATTGCTGACGTCCACTATCCTTACGTTGTTTGTGTTGCCGGCGCTGTATCCGTGGTTTTCCAAGGTGCCGCCGCCGGCGGCGGAGGATCCTGCCTATTGAATGCGCGGCATGTTCCGCTCATTCGTGATCATCTCGTTGAAGATGGCCAGAACCTGCTGCCGATACTCGTACACACGCTGCAGACTCAACCACAGCGAATCGTTGCGGTAGTGCAATTGCCACTTTTGCAGCGTCTCTTTGGAGATGGCAATGTCCCGCCGCAGATCCTCGGCCGAGTGGCCCCTCAGGAACAGTCCGTAGAACATCGCCGCCTCACGGCGTGTTGCTAGCGGATCAAACTCTTCACTCCGTTGCATTGTGCTTACCGTACTACCCAGAGAATCGCACCCAGAAAACAGCCAGTATAAACGCGCTCGCCGCCACTGGCAAGACCTCCCTATTCCCTTCGGCGGCTCTGGTGAAAACAATAGGGTTGCCTCGATCACGGCGGATGATTTAGCGTTCTAGAATATTAGAAGCATCGTACCTGCCAGGAGTTTCAATTATGCGTTTCCTCTGCGCCTTCCTTGTGGCTACCGCGGCCTTCGCGGACACCTGGAGCGGCACCGTTGTCGATGTCCTCTGCAAAGGCAAGGATGTCGCCGCCCACACCCGCCAGTGTGCTCTCGCCTGCGCCAAAGGCGGCTATGGCCTGGTCCTCGCCGACGGCAAGTTTCTGAAGTTGGATGAGGCCGGCAACGCCATGGCGCTCTCCAAGCTCAAAACATCCACCAAGGACAAAGAACTCAAAGCGAAAGTCACGGGAAAACTGGAGGGCGAGGTTATTCAGGTGGAGTCGATTGAACTGCAGTAGCGCTCAGCCGTAGTTTGCGCAGGCCGACCCAAAGCTCGAAGGCGTCGGGGTTCTCCAACCACGTCAGCATCCACAGCACCATCTCCTGCTTTTGCTGACGCTTGTCTTCGCTCACTTTGGGGTTGCGCGCGGCCAGGCGAGCCCGATCTTTCGCTTCGATCACCAGCGTCCGGCACTGTTTGCGGACTTCGCTGCCAGCACCGGCATACTCCTGCCAGAGCAGCAGCAGCGTACGCTCCAGGTTTTCGAACGTCTCCTGCCGGACGCCTTCCAGCAGCGGGGCCAGGGGAACGCCACAGCCGCGCAGCAGATCGCGCCAGAGCGTGTCACTCATTTGCCCGACTTGCGCCCGTAACGCGGCGGCCGCGGCGCTATCAAGCACCGCCGGTTTTTCTTGCTCCAGCAGTTCCCGCAGGCGGGCTTCCAGCTTTTCCTTTTTGCGCACGGCGATAACTCTCGACAGCTTTATTGTGCCCTTCCACACTGGTGGAAAACACGTGGCCGCCTGACCCGTCTCCCCGCGCGACAAAGAACAGGTAATCGGTTTGAGCCGGCTTCAGGGCGGCGCGCAGGGACTGCAATCCTGGATTAGCAATTGGCCCAGGCGGCAGACCGGCATGCTGGTACGTATTGTAAGGATGCTGGCTGTCGAGGTCCGACCGGTAGATGGTGCCGCGGTACCGACCCTCAAGTAGGGCGGCGTAGATGGTCGTCGGATCGCAGTCGAGCTTCATGCCGCGGTCCAACCGGTTCCTGTAGACGGACGCTACCTTGGTGCGCTCGTCGCCCACGCCGGTTTCTTTCTCCACCAGGGAAGCCAGGGTTACATAGTGATGCACGTTGCCGTTACCCCCGGCCTGCTTCCACGCCCGGCGAAACCGAGCCGTCATCTCCTTCACCAGCGAATCCGCCGTGGTGTGTTTGCTGATGCGGTAAGTGGCGGGAAACAGGTACCCTTCCAGGCTCGGGGCCTCGGGCGCGATGTCGCGGATCAGCGCCGGGTTCCTCGCCGCCTTGCGAAACGCCGTTCCAGGCAGCAGCCCGTCGCTTTCCAGCTTCTCCGCCATATCAAACAGGTTGCTGCCTTCCGGAAAATTTACCTCGCGATAGTAAATCTCCCCGCGGGCAATTTTGGCAAACACCTGCCACGCGCTCATCGAGCCCGAGAAGGCATACTCGCCCGCCTGCAGCTTACGCCCCGGCTGCAGTGCCCTCGCCGCCAGGAACGGAAAGGCCGAATCCAGCACCCCCTCCCGCGCCAGCAAATCGGCGATCTGCCGCGTTCCCGACCCGCGCGGGATGTCGACAACCACCTCTTTCGAGATCTGCCGGGGCGTCATTACAAGCCATGCCGCCGCGCCGCCTGCCACCAGCGCCCCGAACACCGCCAATGCCATCAGGCGCCGCAGCGCCGCTCCTACTCCTCTCGCTCGTCTTCCCATGTGTTCTCGTCCACCGGCGGCAGCGAGTCCAGATAACTCTGCAGAATCAGCACCGCCGACAACTGGTCGACGGCTTTGTTCCGTTTCTCCAGCCCGATGCCGCTCTCCCGCAAAACCTGGTTCGCCACGACCGTTGTCAGCCGCTCATCCCATAGAGTGACGGGAAGCCCGCTTCGTTCCCGCAGCCGTTCCGCGAACTCCTGCACGATATGCCCCTGGCGGCTCTCCCGACCGCTCATGTGCAAGGGATGGCCCACGACGAAGGCTGCCGCTTCGTGGTCACGGGCGATTCGCGACAACTCCGCCAGGTCCGCCTTCATATGCTTGCGCCACAGTGTTGGCAGGCCCTGCGCCGTGATGCCCAGCGGATCACTCAGCGCGATGCCAATCCGCCGCAGACCCACGTCCAGTCCAATAATTCGTTTCAGATTGCTTTGCACGCCGTTGGATGCTTTGTCGTTTTATTATATGGCGCTGCATGCTAGAGTAGCGATGAAACGCGCCGGATCGGCACTGGGCACGTGGAACTACTCACCTCAACCCTGACAACTCGCAAGCCGGGATTGAGTGGCGGCTCCCTGGTGGGCCTGGCCGCGGTGATCGCCCTTTTGTACTTCGGGCGGGTTTTCTTTATCACCATCACGGTCGCCATCATCCTGGCCTTCATCCTGGACCCGATTGTCGATTTCTTCATGCGCCTGCGAGCGCCGCGTGGCCTCGCCAGTTTCCTCACCTGTAGCCTGGCCCTGCTGATTGTCTATTTTGGCGCTCTGGTGTTCTACACCCAAACCGCGGGCCTGCTCGCCGATCTCCCCGCCTACAGCCAGCGCATCAACGAACTGGTGGATTCCGTCGTCAGCCGCCTGGAAAACACCGAGAAGTCGCTTTCCGAAATCATGACGCCGAAGCGGCTCCGCGATGCGCGGGCCGCCCAGCAGCCTCCTCCGCCCCCGCCAGCGACCAAGGCTTCCAAACGCCGCTCGGCCGAGCCGCCCATCATGACGCCTCCGCCGGTGCAGGAAGTCCGCATCCAGCAGGAGCGCGAGCCCATCACCGCCACCCTCTACAACTACCTGCGCAGCTTCTACGACGTCCTGCTGATGGCCTCCTTCGTGCCATTCCTCGTCTACTTCATGCTCAGTTGGCGCGACCACCTGCGCCGCAGTTTCCTCCAACTCTTCGCCGGTCCGGATCGCATGGTGGCCGGCAAAAGCTGGGAGGGCATTGCCGACATGGCCCGCGCCTATGTGGTCGGCAATTTTCTGCTGGGTATCCTCATTTCCATCGCCAGTACCCTTGTCTTTTGGGGCGCGAATCTGCCCTTCCCGCTGTTGATCGGACCGGTCAGCAGCTTCCTCAGTCTGATTCCCTACGTTGGGCTTCCGCTGGCGCTCGCCCCGCCCTTCTTTGCCATGCTGCCCATCTATCCGAAGATCGGCGCGTACATCATCATCGGCAGCGCGGTATCCCTATTCCACCTGCTGGCGTTAAATTTGTTCTATCCCAAACTGGTGGGCGCGCGTGTCCACCTGAACCCAATGGCCGTCACCATCTCCCTCATGTTCTGGGCGACGCTCTGGGGCGGCGCCGGCCTGGTTCTCGGCATCCCCATCACCGCCGGCGTCAAAGCCGTCTGTGATAACGTGCGTTCTCTGGAGCCCTACGGCAAACTGCTCGGCGATTGACGGGCCTTATTCAGGCTTGCTGGCGCGCTGCTCAGATAGCGGGCACCACTTCGTTACAGAGCCGCGACCGCAAGGGAGCAGGTGCCTAACCGCTCCGCGCTAGGGATGTGCGCCCCGGCAAGCTCTCCGGAGAGCATCAACTCCTTCGGCTCGACAACCTCTTCACCATTTCGTTCTTCGCGTACTTGGCGCCTTTGCGCGCGCAAGAAACGCTCTGTTCTGGTCTTCTCTGCGTTCTCCCCGCGCTCTGCGCGACACATACCCCCCGAAAACTTATGCGGTCACAAGCCTTGTTTCCAGCAGAATCAACAACTTACAAGACCTACCCAAAACCCCCATGCTATGGTCGTCCCGTATGACTGACCAAACAGAACGCAATCGCGAGAATTCGCGGCACTCCACCGGCCCGAAAACGCCGGAAGGCAAAGCCACCTCCTCCCAGAACGCAAGAAAGCACGGCTTCACCGCCCGCAGCGCCTGGTCTCCGGCTCACTTTACCGAAGACCTCCGCGAGTTCTTCCGCGACTACTACAGCCGTCTCAAACCAGACGGCCCAGTCGAAGCCACCGTCTTCGACCAATTAGTCCACGCCGCCTGGAATCTGCGTATGATCGCCGTAGAACTAGACAAACTAGTGCTTACTTGCGAAAAAACATTAATGTATTAAAATGTTTGGGAGATGCCCA
>CAYLPH010000006.1:0-201164 GCA_964385495.1 uncultured Candidatus Solibacter sp. | reverse complement strand
GGCTGTTACGCTTTGCCGGCGAAAGGAGACCACGTCCAGAATGTCCAAACTCCAGGGCGGGGTCCGGGGACCCCGCGCGGGTGTGGGCACCCCGCCCTCCATCGGAAGGGGCCGGCGTGGACGCCGGCCGCAGGACTGGAGTCCTGCCCTACTTTGGAGGGAGATTAGAGGGAAGTTTCACGCGCTCCGTAACGGAATCACCGAAGCCAGTACCACCAGAGCGGCGCAAACATCGCGGCGGTGCCCGGTTCGGGTACTTCGGCGCCGTTGGTGCCGCCGGCTACGAAGTCGGCTATAGCTATGTTGTCGACGGCGACGTCGGCGTCGGTGCTGTTGCGCTCGGCAGAGAGGCGAAGGAGGGACGATGTGCCGGTGTAGGTGAAGTTGAAGGAGAAGGTCTGCCAGGGTGCGCTTGGCCCCCCTGGGCTTATCGTGAACTCGCGGAGGACGCCGTCGATTTCGACGCCGAAGGCGTTCGCTACCGGAAAGGTGGCGCAGCAGGCGAAGAAGTTACGATAGTCGCCGGATAGGGTGTAGGTGTTGCCAACGATCAGGCCGCTGACGGTTTGCGATATGGCGGGATCGGAAACCGGGCTGGCGCTCTCGTTCAGGACCCAGGAATTGTCGGGATTGCCGGTGATGTGGCAGAAGCCAGCGGTAGGGGTCCAGGAGGCGCAGGTGTTGTCAAAGGTGCCGTTGGTGATGGAGGCCGCTGGGGCGCCCCACGCGAGTACCGCTAGTGTGAAGAGAAGTCTTGAGATCACGAACATCCTCCGGGAGATCGGTGCAAGAGAGTTATGCACCCAAGGAGGATCCTACGGGATGGGCGGCGGTTCTGTGCTTGAGGAGTTGTTTGCAGTTATGAAGATGGCTGAATATACATGATTTTGGCGGGGCGCGGTCTGGGGACCGCGCGCGGGTGTGGGCACTCGCCCTCCATCGGAAGGGTTAGCGGGCGAAGTAGCCGGTGCGGGTTTTGGCTTTTGTGTTGGGCTTTTTGACGCGGACGGTGATGCGGCGCCACTCGCCGTTAAAGGATTGGTTTTTGGGGGCGTAGGTGAGGCTGTAGACGCTGCGGAGGGTGTCTTCGACCTGGGGGTAGATGGGGGCCAGGTCCTGGGGGCCGGCGGCGGGGAAGAGGCGGCCTCCGGAGCGGTTGGCTAGGGATTCCATGCGCTCTTTGGCTTTGTCGGAGGAGTCGTTGGAGGGAACAAGGGTGAAGGGGTTGAGGAGGATGGGGAAGATGAGGGCGTGCATGCCTTCGGCGGCGCGCTCTAGCTTTTTGAAATTCACCTTGGAGTTGACGCCGGTGCCGTCGATTTGGTTGTCTAGGCCGTCGGTGATGGCGATGATGGCATTGCGTTCGCGGGGACGCTGGAGGAGTTCTTCGGCGTAGGAGAGCAGGAGGGTGTCGTAGACGGGGCTGCTGCCGGAGATGTTGGGGATGCGCTGGAGGGCTCGGGCGATCTGTTGGCGGTCGCTGGTGAGGCGGGTGACGACGACGAAAGCCTCGTCGACCAGGACGTAGATAGCGACGCGATCCTGGGGACGGGCGAGGTCGACGAAGCCTTTGAGGGCGGCGACGAGGGCTGGGCGATTGCGGCGGGCGCTGCCGCTGAGGTCGAGGTAGAGGGCCAAGTTGAAGGGGATCTCTTCGGCATCGAGGGAGGCTACGGTTTGCGGGATGTTGTCTTCGAGGATTTCGAAGTCTTCCGGTTTGAGGCCTTTGACGGCGTTGTTCTTGTCGCCGGTGACGGAGACGAGGAGGGCGACTTCGCGGACGTCGGAACGGATGAGCAGGACGCCTTCTTCGGTGGGGGTGGCGGAGGTTTCGGATGTTGGGCTGGGGGGCGTGGGGGTTTTGGCGGGGCCGGTTAGTAGCGTGTCGAGGATGCCTGGGGCGAGCCAGTGCATTTTGACGGGGGCGCCGGCGGGATACGGAATGTCGGTGAGGGTGAGCTTGCTTAGGGCGGCGCCCTGGGCGATGAGGAAGCCGTAGGTGAGGTCGTCTTCGGTGAGGCGGTCCTGCAGGGACCAGACTTTGTTGCCGTTGCGGAGTTCGGTGGATTTGTTGAACCGGAGTTTGGGGGGGAGGGCGACGGTGGGGGGCTCTTTTTCGGAGTAGACGCGGAGGCGGGTGGCGCGCCAGGGGGCGGCGAGTTCGATGGCTCCGGATTGGGAGGTGACTTCGGCGCGGCGGGGTAGGCCTTCGACGCGGATGTCGCCGTGGTGGGTGAGGGCGGAGAAGTCGACGCCGAAGGGGAGGTCGACTTCGAGGTCGACACGTTTGCCGTCGTTGGGGAGGGCGACGATGCGGGTGCGTTTGGGGTCGAAGGTGATTTGGACGTCTTCGGCTTGGGCGGGGCCGGATTCGCGTTTGGCGCGGACAGCGAAGCCTTTGGGGGCGCCGGGGCGGACTTGGATGTTGCCGGAGGGGTTGCTGATGTCTATGGTGGGGTTTTGGGCAGGGAGATGGGATACGAGGAGGAGGAGGAGACTGTACATGGCGACTTCTTGGGTTCCAGGCCCTTGCTTTTTTCACGATAACAGGCAGGCGGGACCTGGGGGTCCCGCGCGGGTCTGGGGACCCGCCCTCCAACTGGCGGGATGTAACAACGGAGACTTGGGGTTATAGCCGAGAATTGAAGGTATGGTGCTTACGATTGCTTTTCTGGCTTTGTATGGGGCGGATGCGGAGTGGCCGCGGTTTCGGGGGCCGGCGTCGAATCCGGCGGTGGCGGGGGTACGGAAGCTGCCGGAGAAGTGGTCGGCTACGGATAACATCGAATGGGTGGCGGAGATTGGGGGGCGGGGGTGGTCGTCTCCGATTGTGAGTGGGAAGAACGTGTTTGTGACGGCGGCGGCGACGGATGGGAAGTCGAAGCCGCCGCAGATTGGGACCGAGTACAGCAATGAGTATGTCGCGGAGTTGATGAAGCAGGGGTTGAGCCAGGAAGAGGTGATGAAGCGGGTGAATGAGCGGGATATCGAGAAGCCCGGTGAAGTGACGCTGCATTACGTTCTGCACTGTTTGGATCTGGAGACGGGGAAGGTGAAGTGGAAGCGGGAGTTCCATACGGGGCGGCCGCCGGGGGGCCGGCACCGGAAGAACAGCTTCACGTCGGAGACGCCGGTGACGGATGGGAAGAACGTCTATGTGTACGTTGCGAATTTGGGGTTGTGGGCATTCGATTTGAAGGGCAAGCCGCTGTGGAAGACGCCTTTGGAGGCGTATCCGATCTATCTGGATTTTGGGACGGGCGGGTCGCCGGCGCTGGTGGACAATTTGTTGGTGATTGTGAATGACAACGAGAAGCAGCAGTTTATCGCGGCGTTCGATAAGAAGACGGGGAAACAGGTGTGGCGGGTGAATCGGGATCTGGTATTGAAGGGGGATCGGGCGTTCCGGTCAGGGTGGGTGTCGCCGTTTGTGTGGAGAACGAAGGAGCGGACGGAGATTGTCACGGTGGGGCCGGGGTGGGTGGTGAGCTATGACCTGGATGGGAAGGAATTGTGGCGGCTGATGGGGGCATCGCCGGCTCCGATCCCGAGCCCGTTCGAGCAGGATGGGCTGCTGTACGTGAATGGCGGGCGGGGGAAGGCCTTGTATGCGATCCGGCCGGGCGCGAAGGGGGATATTACGTTGGCGGAGGGGAAGGAGAGCAACGAGTTTGTGGTGTGGTCGCAGGCGCGGGGCGGGACGTATCTGCCGACGGGGGTGGCGTATGACGGGGCTATCTATGGGTTGTCGGAGATCGGGATTTTCAGCCGCTACGATGCGAAGACGGGGAAACTGGGGTACCGGTCGCGGATTGAGAATGGGGTGGCGTTTACCTCCTCGCCTTGGGCCTATAACGGGAAGGTGTTTTGTTTGAACGAGGAGGGGAAGACGTTTGTGATCGCGGCGGGTGAGGAGTATAAGCTTTTGGGGGTGAATGAGTTGGGGGAGATGGCGCAGGCGACGCCGGCGATTGTGGGGGAGCGGTTGTTGTTGCGGACGGAGACGAAGTTGTATTCGATTCGGAAGAGGTAGGCTGGCGAGTGCAGCCTTGTGCGGATATGCTACGGTGCGTTTATGCGGACCACTCTGGATATTCCCGATGAGGCCTATTACACCGCGAAGGAAATTGCGCGCGATCAGAAGCGTAGCCTAGGGCAGGTGGTGGGCGACCTGATTCTGCAATCCGTGAAGGGGACGCAGCAGGTTTCCCTGACGATGAGCGACTACGGATTTCCCACGTTCCGATGTTCCCGGCCGGTGACGAGTGAGGACGTGAAGGCGCTCGACGATGAAGAGTAAGGTGTACTTGCTCGACTGCAACGTCCTGATTGCGTTGGCGACGCCGGAGCACAGCTTGAACGCACGGGCGGCACGGTGGTTTGCGAGTGGGGGCGGGGCTCGGTTTGCGACTTGCCCGATCACCCAAGGGGCGCTTTTTCGATTCCATTTGCGGATGGGAGTGGGAGCGAGCGCGAATTCAGCGAGAGAGATGCTGGCGACGATCTCGGCAATGCCACAGCACGAGTTCTGGGCTGACGATGTGCCGTACCTGGAAGTGCCAGGTACGGGGATCCGGGGGCACCGGCAGGTGACGGATGCGTACCTGGTAGCACTAGCGAAAAGGCATGGTGGGGTGCTGGCGACGATGGATGATGGTTTAGCGGCAGTGCATCCCGAGGTACAGGTAGTGCGGTAGGTTGGAGGGGCGGGGTCCGGGGACCCCGCGCGGACCTGGGGGGCCGCCCTCCATTGGGGGCTAGTTGATTAGGCCTTCGGTGGTGGCGGTGAGTTGTTTGGAGCCGGCTTTGTAGTTATTGGTTTCGAGGATGTAGGCGACGATGTTGGCGATGGTGCCGGCCGGCAACGATTTCGGGGCGTTGGGCGGCATGTTCCAGGATTTGGCGAAGAGGGCGGCGGTGGTTTTGCCTTTCCACTGGCGGGCGAAGTAGTCGCCGGCTAGCGGGGGGCCCATGGTGCCGTTCAGCATATTGTTGCCGTGGCAGACGGCGCAACTGCCGTTGTACTGGGCTTTGCCGGCGGCGGCCTGGGCGGAGGTGAATTGGGGTGGGGCTCCGCTGGCGCTTTGGAGGGTGGGCGTATTGGCGGGGCGTTCGACGCGGCTGACCTGCAGCGGGGGCGGGGTGCCTTCTTTCTCATAGGTAAAGGCAAGAATCGCGCCGGGGTTCTCGACTTTGGTGGTGGAGCCGCCGCTGTAGGATTCGAGCATGCCGCCGGAATCGGTGGCGATGTAGATGGTGCGGAGATCGGGATTGACGGCGGTGTCGCGGTAGCGGTTTTCCGATTGGAAGAAGCGCCACATGCGGCCGTTGACCTTCTGGCCGTCGTTGGAAAGGGGCGCCACGTACATGGATCCGCGCTTAAGGGCGGTGACGAACAGGACCTTATCCCAGCCGGGGACGCCTTTGGCTTTGGACTCGTAGTACTCGATGCTGGAGGCTCCGACGGTGGGCCAACATATGTAGTCTACCCCGTTGCACTTGGGGTCATGGAAGTTAAAGCCGGTGTTCACGGTGAACATGGTGGCGATGGGGGGAGTGAACGGCTTGGTGAAGGCCGATTCCGGTTCGCGGGGGACGGAGGGGTGGATGGCGAGGTCGGAGAACTTCAGTTGGGAGCAGGGAGTTTTGGCTTCGGCCCAGCGGGCGTATTCGAAGGCCTTGCCGTCCTTGAGGCCGGCGATGTGGGGCCAGCCGTAGTTGCCGCCGGCTTTGAGGATATTGATTTCGTCGTCGGTTTTAGGGCCGTGCTCGGAGGCGTAGAGGGTGCCGTCGGGGCCGAAGTCGATACCCTGGATATTGCGATGGCCGTAAGTGAAGACATGGCTGACGACGCCGTCGAGGCTGGGGTTGTCGGTGGGGATGGAACCGTCGAGGTTGAGGCGGAGGGATTTGCCCACGTAGGCGATGTAGTCGCGGGAGTCGATTTCCTTCTTGGTGGGGAGGCGCTGGGATTCGATGGGGAGGCAGAAGTTGCCGAGTTGGTTGTGGCCGCGATCACCAAGGGTGAGGTACAGCTTGCGGTCGGGACCGATTTTGAGGCGGCCGGCGTCGTGGTCATTGCCGGCGGGGAAGCCGGTGACTAGGACTTGGGGGCTGCCGAGGGTTTCGGTGGCGGGGTTGTAGGTGAAGCGGACGACCTTTAGGTAGAGGTGGCGGTAGGGGCTGGCGTCGTCGGTGATGTAGGGGACGGGTGGCTTGGTTTTGTCCTGATAGGAGTAGGCGGCGTAGACATAGTCGTTGCCGGTGTTTTTGAGGAGATCGGGGTGGAGGGCGAGGCCGAGGAGGCCGTCCTGGCCGCCCGGGGCGGATACTTCGTCGATGGTGATGGCGACTTTTTGCTGGCCGGTGGTTGGGTCGACGCGGGTGATGCGTTTGCCGGTGCGTTCGGTGATCCAGAGTTTGTTGTCAGGGCCGAAGGTGACTTCCCAGGGGTTGCTGAGGCCGGAGATGACGACCCGTTTGGCGAAGATCTTGTTGGGGGGCTGGACGGAGTCCGGGGAGTCCTGGGCCAAGCCGGTGAATAGGAGTGAGAAGAGTGCAGGCAGAGCGAGCGACATTGCTTTTCTCGATGATAGCGGAGGGGGGCGGGACCTGGGGGGCCCAGCGCCAGGGCTCCCCGCGGTAGAAGTTTGAAGGACCGTTGGGTTGTGCGCCGTGAAACTAAGTGGCGGCGGGAGGTATCGGGTCCGGCACAGCCACGGGCACTGGCACCGCCGCCCGGATGATGTCGATGCTACCTTTGAAATAGGCTCCGTCCTCGATCACGATGCCCGCGGCCTTGATATCGCCAATCAGGCTGCCGTGCTCGTGAATGACGATTTTGCCGGTCACCAACACGCTGCCCAGCACCGTGCCGTGAATGGTTACTTCCCGCGCCTTGATATTCGCCTTCACCTTGGCGCTCGCCGCTATGCTTACCGCGCTCTGCGTTTCCACGCTGCCATCCAGTTTGCCCGCGACGTAGACCGCTTCCATACTGCGGATCTCACCCACCACATGCATCGTCTCGCCGATCACGGCCGCATTGCGAGGCAGCCCCTGGTGCACTCGCGGCTCGCGCCGGGGCTGAGGCTCCTGGCTGTCTTCGCGGTTATTCCACACGTTCCCTCCTGGCCGACAAATTCGGGGAGTTCCCGATGCGCATGCACTCGGAGGGCCATGCGAAATCTCCCGCTTTCCCTGGCCTTCCCGCACCGGCTCCCGGTAACATTTACCAGGCCTCCACCCGCGGCCAGGAACTCCCGGGCGGCGATCTCGACCTGCGCGGGGGTAACCCTTTCCCGTTCACCACGTCGAAATGAACAGGTTATAATCACACAGGAACCCGTGTGAGAAGTTGGGAACCGGGAAAGGCTGGGCTGGATCGGGATGAATAGCCGCTTAAAGTTTGCCGTAGTGACTGTTTCCAGTTGCTTAGTGCTGTTTTTGATGGTCGGCGCCAGAATGGGCCGCAGTGCGTCGCCGGAGGATGCCTACAAGCATCTGGCGGTGTATACCGAGGTTCTCTCCCGTATCAAGAGCGACTACGTGGAAGAGCCCGACATGAAGAACGTCACGCTGGGTGCGTTGAACGGGCTGCTGGAATCGTTGGACCCCTACGCCAGCTACCTCAGTGCGGAGCAGTACAAGCAATACCTCAAGTTCAAGGATACCAATCGCGCCGACGCCGGCTTGGTGCTATCGAAAAAGTTCGGCTATCTGACGATTGTGGACGCCATACCGGGCTCGCCCGCGGCGAAGGCCGGGCTGTCGACCGGCGATGTGCTGGAAGGAATTGGCGCCATCTCGACACGCGATATGCCGCTGGCTTATGCGGAGTTGCTGCTGCACGGCGATGCCGGTACCAGCGTGGACCTTACGGTTCTGCGCGTGCGCCGCGGCACCGAACCGCAGAAGATCGCGCTGATCCGCGGCGTGACGAAGATGCCCGCCGTGGTGGCGAAGATGCAGCCCGACGGCGTTGGCCACCTCCAGGTGCAGAGCATGGAGGCCGGTAAAGCCAAGGAAATCGCGGCGGCGGTGAAGGATTTGGAGAAGCAGGGGGCCAAGAAGCTGGTTCTGGATCTGCGCAACGCCGCTACGGGCACACCGGAAGAGGGTATTGCGGTGGCGAACCTGTTCCTGGACAAGGGCACCATTACGTACTTGCAAGGGCAGAAGATGCCGCGCCAGAACTTCGAAGCCGATGCCGCGAAGGCCGTTTGGAAGGGGCCGGTGGCGGTGATTACGAACCGGGGAACGTCGCGTGGGGCGGAGTTGGTTGCTTCGGCGCTGCTCGATTCCAAGCGCGCCCAGGTGATCGGCGAGCGCACGTATGGCGACGCGGCCGTGCGCAAGGCGGTGCTGCTGGACGACGGCGGCGCGGTGATTCTTTCGGTGGCCAAGTATTATTCGGTGGGTTCCAACAAACCGCTGCAGGATACCGGTGTGACGCCCAGTGTGCCGCTGGTGGAGAACGAGGCGCTGCCCGACGCGGAAGATCCCGAGCAGGATCCGCAGCCTCAGGCGCAGCCGGCGCCGCCGCAGGGCGCCCCGGGCGAAGATCTATTGCTCAAGAAAGCCATTGAAACTCTAAACAAATAGCATGCCTCTCTACGAATACCGTTGCAAGCAATGTGATCGTGTTTTCGAGGTGATCCAGAAGTTCGCCGACGCGCCGCTCACCGCGCATGAGGGATGCGGAGGAGAAGTGGAGCGCCTGCTCTCGGCCCCGGCTTTCCAGTTCAAGGGCTCGGGCTGGTACATCACGGACTACGCGCGCGGCGGCGCCGGCGGCGGAAAGAAGGACGGGGACACCGCCAAGACCGATGGGAAGCCTTCGGACTCCGGATCGCCGGCTTCCTCCCCGACGTCCACCGAGAGCAAGCCGTCCACTCCGGCGGCTTCGTCGAAGGACTAAGGCGGAGCACTTCAAAATACGAACGGCGCCCAACGGCCAAGTGCCGGGGCGCCGTTGCGCTTTGCAAAGGGGTAAGCCTTACTCCATGTCGCTGCGCTTGCGCTTGCGATTCCGCTTGCGGGCCAAAGCGGCTTTCACGCGCTTTTTCTCGCCCGGCTTCAGATAGTAGGAGTGACGCTTGATCTCTTTGATGATGTCCTCCTGCTGCACCTTACGCTTGAAACGGCGCAGCGCGCTTTCCAGAGTTTCACCATCCTGGACCAGTACTTCTGCCAATGTGTACGTTCACCCCTCTCTCTTCTTCGGTTAAGCGGCCATTTCCCATCATACAGGAACGAAACCTTTGGCGGGGTCGTGCGTAAATGTCTACATGCAACGCCGCACCTTGGTTGGCCTTCTGGGCGCCGCTGGGCTAGCCGCCGCCGGTTCCAAGCCCGACGCCCGATTCGCATCGCGAATCGAAGCCATGCTGGACGCGGCGGGTGTGCCGGGGTTAGCCGTTGGTACGGTGAAGGACGGCAAGCCGGGATGGGTGCGCGGCTTCGGAATCACCGCAAAGGAAGGGGGCAGGCCCGTGGACGGCAACACGCTGTTCCACGCCGCCAGCCTGACCAAGCAGGCGACCGCCCATGCCGCCCACACGCTTCGCTTGCAAGGCAAACTCGATTTCGGGCGGCCGCTGGTCTCGTACGTGGACGGCCTCACCGATGCCCAAGCCCGGAAGGTCACCATCGCCCACGTGCTCAGCCACAGCGCGGGCTTCCCTAATTGGCGTTTCGAGCCTGGCCAGCCGCTGGTCTCCGCGTTTGAGCCGGGCAGCCGGTGGCAATACTCCGGCGAGGGCTATGTCTATCTGCAGCGGGCGATGGAGTGCGTCACGGGCAAAGGATTCGGGGAACTGATTGGCGAGTTGGTCTTCCAGCCGCTGGGCATGACGGGCAGCACCATCCTGCCGCTGGCGGAGAACCAGCCGCGGCTTGCGCTGCCCCACAACCGGCGTGGCGAGATCCTGCCGCGGCGTAACCTCACATCGCAGGCATTCGTTGATTTCGCCCGCAGCCGCAATCGCAAAGTGGAGAGCCTCACCTATGAAGAGGCAATGGCCTGCATCAAAGAAGCCGGCCTGCGCGAGATCCCCGACTCGGTACTGCCCAACGCCGCCGCCAGCATGGTGACCTGCGCCGCGGACTACGCCCGCTTCGTGGCCGCCGCGATACGCACTCCGGAGCTGACGAAGCAGCAGGTGCGCATCCGCCAGGGTAATGGCTTTGACATCGGCTGGGGGCTGGGCTGGGGGACTGAGCGTTCCGGCACGCGCGAATTCCTCTGGCAATGGGGCGATAACGGCGGCTACAAGAACATCGTGTTCGCCGAACCCGCCCGCGGGGAGGCCATCTTCGTCTTTACCAACGGAGACAACGGCGCCCGGGTCTACCAGCGGGTTTTGGCGGAGTTTGCCGGCTTTGACCACCCGGCGGTGTTTCTCATATGAATTAAGTCGGCCAACTTTATAGCGCGTTTCATGCCGTGGGCTCTGGGGTGGTCCTCAGTTTCGCTCCTGCTTGGCGCTAAGTGTTTCTTCGAATTGCCTCAGGAGATCCAGGTGGGTTTGCGTTGACACGGACGCCGCGGAGAAGTACTTGTGATCCTCGAACGGTTGGCCTGCACGCCTCTCGAACGTGAACAAAGACCGCTCCCTTTCATTACCGAGAGTGACACTAACTACTTCGCTGTCTTGGCCGGTCGCCGATCTGAGCCGATCTAGAAATGGACTCAAGCTTGGATAGGCAGCCAGCGGCTTCAGCGTAGGGCAGAAGACCGTCAGAGCGCTCCGATAAGCTCGCTTGGGCTTAAGTATGTAGTGCTCGTTGGAGACTCCGTACTCCCGCCTCATCCAGTGCAGTACGTCGTCGATTAGCGCATCGGAGTGGGCCGTGTCAGAACGGGAGATGGCGACTATCCCGTCCCGAAACACCTCCAAGTCCACGCTGGCTTCGATAGGTCCGGGACCGAACTCGAATCGTCCATCAAGGAACTTAAGGTTCCTGCCGGGCACGGGATTACCCAAGTCTGGGATCTGCGCGAACTTGTATCTAGCAGCCAACGCCCTGAAGATGTCGCCCATGGGCCTACCCAAAGGATTCAGTTCTTCGATATCAAACAGCCATGCCGCTCTCGCTTCGTTGACTCTAGCTAGTTCCATGCCTCTCGTCCTTGCTATGCCGCCGCCATCGCCTCTGCCATCCGCTCTACTGCTGTAGACGCTCTCCTCGGCAGGACTCGATAGCTTTGCCCCCGTCGTTCTTCATCCGTTGCTTGGCCGACGTTTAGCGTCAGGGATACGACAGCGGATATTGGTGGCACTGCTTCAACGCCGGCCTGGGTCACATTACCGATAATTGCGCGGAGCCTGGCAGCCTCCTGCTCGTTTGGCTGGGCATCATGAATTAGCCCTGGATCAGCATGCCTTGGAAGGCGTTGCAAGTCTCCCCGCGAAAATGCTTCGACCTCATCCGGCAAGGACCCGTATTGCTCAAACGAGATCTTCAGGCGCACGCCGAAGGCACGGGCGAGTTTTTTCAAGGTTCCGACATTCCAGCCGGAATATCCGACATTCTCAACCCTTGAGATGACAGTCTGGTGACTCCCAATCTTCTCAGCCAGCTCGCGCTGAGTCATTTCGCGCTGTTCTCGGAGAACCTTGATTTGTGTGGCGACATAGGCATCCAGGAACCCCTCTGCATACCCCTCTGAGAATTCAGGGTTCGCCAATTCTGCTCGCAGTTGTTCAGCTATAGCGCCCATTCAACCTCCGTCTGCTGCTGTCCGAGATGACTATCTGGCGTCGAGACTCGGCTTCTTCAGCATCTTCGTCGAGAACGAAATTCGTCTCAATGGCTCCCAGTAGCATCGTGAACTCACCGTCCATATCTACCGGCCCCCTGCAAAGCATCGGCCTCAACATTCGGTCGCCATGAATAATGAGCTTGTAAATGTGACTCTGCATCTTGGGGTTCTTCTTGGACTTTATGGGGCCAGCCAACAGCTTGGGCGGGAGATCCATCCCCTGAAGCGCTAACAAATCCATCTTCAACACCAATTGGCCACGATCACGGGCGGTGATCCCTTTTTCATCGAGCCACTCTCGGATGGCGCTATGACCTCGCTCGCTGAGAAACTCATAGATCCGATATCTGCTCATAGCTTAATGCAAAAATGTCATACTGTCTACTTTGCCGATATGGCAAAGATGTCATTCCTTCTAAATGTCAGAAAAGAATGGCCATGCCACTGGCATACATCCGCCTGTAAACACTCCCTGCGCGATGATCGCCACGAGCCCTTCATCCGTGCCGGGCATGCCCTAGCTCCGCCTTAGCTCAATCGGCCAATGTTACCGTGCCGACAGGACACGGGACCATGCCACTCGAAGCCCGGAGCCCTATGCAGGCCAACGGCCCACATTCCGGCCTCGGTCTACGCCGGGGGCAGGAATGGTCTATCGTCAACTGTCATTCTGGCTGCTGCGCCGGACGAAAGCAATATCGTAGAGTTCTCCAATGTTGCTCTCAGTTGCTCTCACACTCCTCACCAAGAGCGCTCGGCGCGCAAATCGCGACGGCAAGCAGGGGCTAACCTGCTAAGTTAAGCACAGCCATTGTGCGAAGACGACTCCGCTTGCGGTTCGCATCAGACGCCCCATTTCTGGTAGTCTGGAAACTCCGAGGTACGCTTTCAGTAGCGTTGAAAAGGGAATCCGGTGCAAATCCGGAGCTGCCCCGCAGCGGTAAGTGGCGACGAACACCGCCCCATGGCACTGGCCTTCAAAAGCCGGGAAGCCGCGGTAAGTAGGCTATCACCCACAAGTCCGAAGACCTGCCCGGACCACGGCCGAATGGCCGCGGATTCCACGTTGCTCTCGAGGGAGGGGCAGGATGCGTCACGGCGTATTCCATCTTTTGGCCGTCTTCTTTTCCGCCGGCATGCTTGCCGCGCAGACCGTCTCCATGTTCCAAGGCACCGTTCAGGACGCCAGCGGTGCACCGCTGGAGACAGCCTTGGTCACCATCTATTCCAGCAACGGCACCGCGCCGGCCGCCGTGTTGCAAACCGGCAAGAACGGGCGATTTTCCACGCCGCTGGTAGAGGGCCGGCACCTGCTGGTTGTGAAAGCGGCGGGCTTCCGCCAGGTTACGCGGACCATCGATCTTGCCGCCGGGGCGCCGGCCACCACCATCGTGCTGGATGTCGATGGCGTGCGGCAGTCGGTATTCATCACAGCGGAAGCCAGCCCGCAATCGGTGGATGAAATTTCGAAATCGACCAGCGTGCTTGATCGCGCCGAGATCGTGGAACGCAACGAGTATTCGCTGGCCGAATCGCTACGGTCGCTGGCTGGGATCCAGATCCGGAACCTCGGCGGGCCGGGGCAGCAGACCACTCTGCGCTCGCGCGGTCTGCGCTCCGATGCGGCGGCGGTGCTCCTCGACGGCTTTCGCTTCCGCGACACCGCCACTACCCAGGGCGACGCCAGTTCCTTCTTCCAGGCGCTGAACATTGTGAATCCGGGGCGCGTGGAAGTGCTGCATGGTTCGGGCTCATCGCTCTATGGCACGAACGCGGTGGGCGCGGTGGTGAATGTCGTCACAGACCCCGGCGGCGGCAGCCTGCATGGCGACGCGCAGATGGAAGGCGGGGCGTTGGGACTGCTGCGCGGACGCACCTCCGCCGGCGGATCGGCATTGCAGAACCGGCTGTTGTATAGCGGCGGTCTGCTGCACTTGAACGTGATGAGCGGCGTGGACGGCAATGACCGGGCGCGATCCAGCGGGGCGCAGGGCTTCGCGCGTTACGCTTTACGGCCAGCGCTGTTTGCCACCGTTCGCTATTGGGGGTCGGACGATTTCGTGCAGCCGAATGCCAGTCCCACGGCATCCGGCCTGCCCGCGGGGAACATTCCGAGTACCACCATCGTCAACGCGATTCCGAACGTCACGTTCCTTCCCAACCGCGACGACCCCGATAACCGCCGCGCGTCGCGCTTTCATTCGGCGGCGTTCATCCTGGAGCAGGCGCCCAGCGCACGGCTCAACTGGCAGGCCAGCTATCACCGCGTATCCACCGTCCGCACCTTTCAGAATGGGCCCGGTGGGCCGGGCTTTCAGCCGCTCACCAGCAACATCAGCGGCTTTGACGGCGGCATCGATACAGCAGACGGCCGGGTGACCCTGCGGCCTACGCCCTGGTATGCGCTGACGGCAGGCTATGAATTCGAACGCGAGAGGTTCCTCAATACCGATGACAATCGCGAGTCCGGCCGTGGCCGTGTGGCGACGCGCACTTCGGTTGGCCAGGACGCGCATGCCGCCTACGTGCAGAACCAGTTCATGCTGCTCGACCGGCGCCTGCAGATCTCGGTATCCGGCCGTGGACAGACGTTCCAGCTTCGCCGTCCGCGGTTCGTCACCACGGGCGTTGCCAACAATTACGACAGCGTGGCGCGGAAGGCTCCGCCGCGGGCGCTGACCGGCGATGTCGCCATCTCTTACTTCCTGGCGACGTCCGGGTTGAAACTACGCGCCCATGGCGGCAATTCGTATCGCGCTCCGGCGCTGTATGAACGCTATGGGTCGGGCTTCTACTACGACAACTTCAGCAACGCCGTCGTGTTCAGCCCTTACGGGGATCCGCGCCTTGCCCCAGACCGTTATAACTCCTTCGATGCCGGCATCGACCAATACTTGTTTCGGGACAAACTGCGCTTCAGCGGCACGTACTTCTACACCCGCATGGTCCAGTTGATCGCCTTCGATACAACGGCATCGGTGGTCAATCCCGCCACCGACCCGTTCCTGCGCTTCGGCGGATACTTCAATGGCAGTGGCGGCATCTCCCGCGGTGTGGAACTGGAGACGCAAGGGCAGCCGAGGCGCGGCACCATGCTGCGCGGCACCTATACTTTCACCAACGTTGACAACGACCGTGACCTGCAGGTGCGCGGCTTCTTCCAGGGCTTCACCGTGCCCGCCCACACCTTTACGTTGACGGCTAACCAGCAACTGGGGCGGCGTACTTCGATTAACTTCGATCTATACCGCGCCGCGGCGTACTTCAATGCGCTGAGCGCGGCTGGCCGTGCACGGGCTTACCGCTATCCTGGCATCACGAAGGCCGACTTCGTTGTCAGCCGCCAGTTGAATCGCAGCGAGAACCGGCCGTTATTCCTGTATGTGAAGGTGGATAACTTCCTCAACCAGGAATACTTCGAGAACGGCTTCCGCGCGCCGCGGGCCACTTGGGTTACGGGCCTGCGCGTGTCCTTCCAATAGAGGTGCAACCATGTCAATCGCAACCAAACGCGGCGATGGGGGCCAGACGGGCCTGTCCGGGGGGATCCGCGTCAGCAAAGCCAGTGCGCGAGTCGAAGCCTTTGGCACCATCGACGAGCTGATCTCCATGCTCGGCTTTGCGCGGTCGATTTGCCCCGACCGCGAGATGCATGACCTGACGAAACAGATCCAGCGCGAATTGTTTCAGGTGGCGGGCGCGGTGTCGACGCCGAAGGAAAGCCCGAAAGGCATTCCGGTAATCACCGATGAAATGGTGGAGGCGCTGACACAGCACGTTTACCGGATCGAGGCGATGCCGGGCATTCTGGGCGACTGGTCGCTGCCCGGCGAGGACAGCGCCTCGGCGGCTTACGATGTGGCACGAACCGTGTGCCGCCGCGCCGAACGGCTGGTGGTGGGCCTGCGTGAGGAAGGGCTGCCCCTTAAGCCCAATGTTCTGGCGTATCTCAACCGGTTATCCGATCTGCTGTGGCTCTTCGGGCGGCAGTTGGAGTTGCAGGCGGGCAAGGACTCGCGCCTGCGCGACGGCGATCATCCGGGACCAAGGTGGTCGAGAGCCTGGTGATGCCCGCGCCCTACACATTGGAGACGCGCGAACGCTGGCTGGTGGCCCGCTTTGCCGAGCCCTGGATGGCGCTCAGTTGGGCGGTGGTCAACGGCGGCTACCAGCGTGTGTCTTCCATTGTGTGGCTGTATTTGAAGCTGCATGAGATCGCCGAGGTTCCCGATCCGGTGGCGTGGATGCGTGCCGAAATGCATCGCGAACAACTGGCCGGCGCGGTGGGCTTCATGACCAGCCGGCGGGCGTTGGAGTGGGTGGAGGCCGATGCGGCGGAAGGCGATGCGCGGGCGTGGGCCGTGGGTACCGTGGGCCTGAGCAACGCGATGCGCGTGGGCGAGCCGTTGCGGCCATTGGGTTCCTGGGGCACCATCAACCTGCTGGTGGCCAGTAGCGTTCCCTTGACGCCGGAAGCGGCCCTGGAAGCCTTGGCGCTGGTGTCGGAAGCCAAGACCGCGGCGCTGCGCGATCTGGGGCCGCACACCGGCACGGGCACCGATTACCTGGCCGTCGCCTGGCCCCGCACCGGGGAACCGCAGCCTTACTGCGGCAAGCATACGGCGCAAGGCGCGGCCATCGGACGGGCCGCCTACGCAGCCGTGCACCGCGGCGCCTCGCTATGGTTGGAGGAGTTCGCATGAGCCGCGCGTTGTTCATCGGCGGCACCGCATCGCACGTGGGCAAGAGCTGGTTCACCACGGCCTTCTGCCGTCTGCTGCAGCGGCGTGGGGTGCGCGTGGCGCCCTTCAAGGCGCAGAACATGTCCAATAATTCGTTCCCTTGCATCGAAGGGGGGGAAATTGGACGCGCGCAGGTAGTGCAGGCCGAAGCCTGCGGGCTGCCGCCCATGGCTGACATGAACCCGGTACTGTTGAAGCCGAACTCGCTGGTGGGGTCGCAGGTGGTGGTGCAGGGCAAGGTGTGGCGCACGGTGCCCGCCGCCGAGTATTACTGCCACACAGCGATGCTGTTCGAGAAGGCCGTCGAGAGCTTCACCCGCCTGTCGCAGCAGTTTGACGCCATTGTCTGCGAGGGCGCCGGGAGCGTGGCGGAGGTGAACTTGTTCGACCGCGATATCACCAACCTGCGCTTCGCCCAGAGGGTGGGGGCGAAGGCGTTGCTGGTGGCCGATATCGAACGGGGCGGTGTGTTTGCGTCGCTGGTGGGCTCCATGGAGTTGCTGCCGCCGGAGCAGCGGGCGACGGTGCGGGCCTTCGCGGTGAATCGCTTTCGGGGCGACCGCAAGCTCTTCGACGATGGGGTGCGGTTCCTCGAGGAGCGGCTGGATCTGCCGTGTTTAGGCGTGTTCCCTTATGACAGCGGCATGGTGATCGATGACGAAGATAGCGTTTCGCTGCCGGCGGCCGGCGGCGCCTATGGGCGTGTCGCGGCCATCCGCTTCCCGCGTGTCTCCAACTTCACTGACCTCCGCCTGCTGCGGCCCAACTGGATCGACCGGCCCGTCGACCATAAGTTTGACGTGGTGATTCTGCCGGGCAGCAAGAACACCATCGAAGATCTTGCCTGGCTGCGGGCGCAGGGACTGGAGCCCTGGATCCGCGCCCAGCACGATAACGGCGCAACCATCCTCGGGATCTGCGGCGGCTTGCAGATGATGGGGGAGCGAATCGAAGACCCGCAGGGTGTGGAGTCCGCCATGAGGGAAGCGCAAGGGATTGGCCTGTTGCCCGCCCACACCGTATTGGCTGAGACCAAAGTGACGCGCGTGGTCCGCATGCAGGGCGGCCACGAGGCCTACGAGATCCATATGGGCCGTACGGAGTGCTCCGCCGCCCCGCTGTTCACGTTAGAGAACGGATGCGTGGAAGGGGCCCGCCATGGCCGCGTACTAGGCACGTACCTGCACGGCGCCTTGGAATCGGCCGCGGTCGTGCGCGACGTGCTGGGTATCGACGTGGAGCCCGCCACGCCGAAGGGGGAGGTGTATGACCGTCTGGCAGACTGGCTCACCGCGCATGCCAACCCGCGCGTGCTGGAGGAACTGCTGCCATGAGCGTCACACCGGTGGAGCTATTCGGCGGACTGGCATTGGATGTGGCCCTCGGCGACCCACGCTGGCTGCCGCATCCGGTAACGTTCATCGGCCGATTCGCGTCCGCCAACGAACATTTCTGGCGCCGCGTGTTTTCGCCGCGGATGGCCGGAATCGCCGCGTGGTTGTGCATTATCGGGGCGACGGCTGCCTTCGTTCAATTCACGCTGTGGTACCTTCCCGCGCCATGGATCCAGATCTATTGGATCTTCTCGTTTCTGGCCATTCGCAGCCTGGACCAGCATGCGCTGGCGGTGATCGGCTGCCTG
Organism: uncultured Candidatus Solibacter sp.; assembly: GCA_964385495.1. Lineage (GTDB taxonomy): Bacteria > Acidobacteriota > Terriglobia > Bryobacterales > Bryobacteraceae > CADEFT01. The sequence continues at coordinate 183,013 of CAYLPH010000006.1, read as the reverse complement.
CGCAACGGCGATCTGCCGGCGGCGCGCCAAGCCCTGTCGATGATCGTGGGCCGCGATACCAGCCACCTCAGCGAAGCCGAGATCACGCGTGCCGTCTTTGAAACCGTCGCCGAAAGCCTGAACGACGGCATCATCGCCCCGCTCTTCTGGCTGGCTCTCGGCGGGCCTGTGGGCATGGCCGCCTACAAGGCCGTCAACACGCTTGACAGCATGTTCGGCTATCGCAACCAGCGCTACCTGCAATTTGGATGGGCCTCGGCCCGCGCCGATGATCTCGCCAACCTGATCCCGGCGCGGCTCACGGCGGTGTTGATTGCCATCGCCGCGCTCCTGCTGCCGCAACTCAGCGCCCGCCGGGCCGTGAAGACCACGCTGCGCGATGCCGCCTTGCAGCCCAGTCCTAACTCGGGTTATCCCGAAGCGGCCGCCGCGGGCGCGCTCGGGGTGCGACTGGGCGGAGTGAACTTCTACGGCGGGCAGCGTTCCGTGAAAGCCTATCTGGGCGACGAGCATCAGCCGTTGCGATGGCATCTGTATGGGCGCCTGCGCGGGCTGCTGTATAGCACCGTGCTGCTGTTTGCCGCCATGATCGGAGGCCTCGCCGCATGGAGATGACGCACGGCGGGAACATCTTCGCGGCGGCCGATAACGCCGGCGTGCCCTGGCAGCAGGTGCTCGACTTCAGCGCGAGCATTAACCCACTAGGTCCGTCACCACGCGTGCGGGAAGCGATTCTGGCGGCGCTCGATCGTATCGCGCACTACCCCGATAAGACCGCGTCGCGCCTGCGCCGCCAACTCGCAACGGCCTGGGATATCGACGCGGCGCGGATCGTCTGCGGCAATGGCGCCACGGATCTGCTCGTCAGCTTCTGTGCCCAGCATCCGCCCACGCACCTGGCCGTGCCCTGCTTCAACGAGTTCCATCGTCTGGCACCGCAGGCCGCGCCGGTGCCGCTGGAAGACCCCGCCCAATGGCCGTGGGAAGGCACGCTGGTGGTCACCCGGCCCGCCAACCCCACCGGCCATGTCTGCACGCCCGAAGCCATCCTCAGCCGCCCGGACTGCACCATCCTGGTGGACGAAAGCTTTCTCGACTTCACCACGCACCCCAGCTTGATCCCTCACGCCGTACGGCATCCGCGCCTGTTCGTGCTGCGTAGTCTAACTAAGTTCCAGGCCCTGCCCGGCTTGCGCGTCGGTGCGCTGATCGGTGGCCAGCACCCCCCACAAGCACCGTGGAGCGTGAACGCGCTGGCCGAAGAGGCAGCCCTCGCGGCTTTGCAGGACCATGTCCATGCCGAGGCCACGCGCCGCTTTGTCGAAGCCGAACGCGCCTGGCTCACTTCGCGGATCAACACCATCGCGGACAACCGGGTCCGGCCGTCGGAAGCCAACTACCTGTACATCGAAACCCCGCACGCCGCCGCGCTCACCCGCTATGCCGCGGCCCGAAACATTCTGCTGCGTGATTGTACCGGCTGGCCCGGGCTGCCTAACCCCGGTATCCGTGTGGCGATCCGCCCGCGCTGGGAGAATGAGACCCTGATTTCCGTCTGGAAGGAGTTCGCATGCTCGCAATCCTGATGCTGCTGGCTGCGGCCCTGCAGGGGGAACCGCGGCGGGTGGTTTCCACCGCGCCCAGCTTCACCGAGACGGTCTTCGCGCTGGGCGCCGGCGACCGCGTGGTCGGCGTCTCCACCTACTGCCACTTCCCTGCCCGCGTAAAGGCGCTGCCCAAAGTAGGCACCTATCTCAAGCCCAACATCGAAGCCATCGTGCGGCTGAAGCCGGACCTGGTGCTGGTGCATGCCGAACACCAGAATGAGGTGAAGCAACTACAGTCCCTGGGCATCGCGACGCTCCCCCTACGCAACACCAGCCTCGACGATACGCTGGCCACCATGCGGCAGATCGGCGACAAGCTGGGCATTGCCGCCAGTGCCAGCGCCGTGGAAGCCGGCCTCCGCGCCCGCCTCGACGCACTGCGAAAACAATCGGCGGGCCGCTCCCCGAAGAGGATTCTGTTCATCGTGGGACGCACGCCGGGCAGGTTGGAGGGCATGATCGCGGTAGGTAAGGGCAGCTTTCTGAATGAACTGATGGTAGTCGCCGGCGGGCGCAATGTGCTGGCCGATTCGCCCGTCACTTATCCGCGCATCTCGCTGGAAGCCGTGCTGCGTCTGAACCCGGACGTCATCGTCGACATGGGCGACATGGCCGAAACCACCGGCGTCACAGAAGCCCACAAGCAGTCCGTCGTCGGCCTTTGGGCACAGAACCAGTCCATTGAGGCCGTCAAGCAGAAGCGGGTGGTCGCCGTCGCCGCCGATATCTTTGTCGTGCCCGGCCCGCGCCTGGTGGAAGCGGCGCAAGCCTTCCACGAAATGATGCACCCATGAGCCGCATCGAACTCGATCACGTCAGCTTCGGCTATGGCGCCACGCCGGTGCTGCGGGATATCTCCGCGCGTGTCGATCAGGCGCAGTTGATCGCCGTGATTGGGCCGAACGGCGCGGGCAAGTCCACGCTGATCCGCGTTCTAGCCGGGCTGCTCGCACCCACCACCGGCGCCTGCTCGGTGGAAGGCCAGCCGCTCCGGCAATTGGACCGCCGGACCATCAGCCGCTCGGTGGCCCACGTGCCCCAGCAGATCACAGCGGCGGTTCCCTTCACGGTGGAGGAAGTGATTCTCACCGGCCGCACCCCGCACAGCCACGGCCTGTTTGAGAGCGCCGAAGACCTGCGCGCGGTGGAAGCAGCCATCGCTCTCACGCACCTCGACACCTTCCGCGACCGGCCCTTCCTGACTCTGAGCGGAGGTGAGCAACAGCGCGTGCTGCTGGCCGCTGCCATTGCCCAGGACGCCCCCATCTTCCTCCTTGATGAGCCCGGCGCGCACCTGGATCCCCAGAACCAGACCGAACTCTGGAACCTACTGGCGCAACTGCGCGAGCAAGGCCGTGCCGTGTTGATCGTCACGCATCATCTGAACCTGGCGGCGGAACGGGCCGACCGCGTCTGGGTGCTGCACGACGGCCGCCTGGTGTGTGACGCGGCACCCGACGAAGCCATGCGGCCGGAGCGACTGCAGCCCGTCTTCCATGTCCCGTTCTATCGCCACGCCGCGGCGGATGGACGCGTTTATCTTACCTATGGCTGATGCCCTTCGCTCGAAGATCGGCCGCACCTTGGCCATCACGGCGCTGCTGGCCACGGTGTCGCTGGTGGTGGCTCCGCTGGTGGGCGGCATGGGCCTTGACTACGGCAACCTGCTCGCGCGGCAGGACCCCGACTGGCAGATCTTCGTGCAACTACGGCTGCCGCGCACGTTGCTGGCGTTAGTGACCGGCGCGGCCCTCTCCATCTCCGGAGCGCTGTTCCAGGCTCTATTGCGCGATGCGCTGGCCACGCCGTCCAGCCTGGGAGTATCGGCGGCGGCATCGCTGGGCGCCGTGGTGGCTATCTCCACCAACACGGGCGAAGCGCTGGGCTTTCCAGCGATCTGGCTATTCTCGCTCCTCGGCGCGGCGGCGGTGGTTGTCCTCATTGCCATGCTGGCGGGCGCCAATACGCGCTTCTCGTCCTTCACGCTACTTCTGACAGGTATCGCCGTGAACGGCATTTGCTCGGCGGCGGTGCTGTTGCTGCATAGCCTGGCGGGCATCACGAAAAGCTTCCAGATCACACACTGGCTGATGGGCGGCATTGATGCCATCGAATACTCCACGCTGGCGCTGCTCGCGCTGATCGTCATCCCAGCATCGCTATGGATCCTGCTGCGGGCGCGCTCTTGGAATGTACTCTCGTACGGCGACGAGTGGGCGGCCGGGCGCGGCATCGACACGCGGCGTCTCACAATGGAAGGCTTCGTGGCCGGAGCGGTGTTGACTGGAACGCTGACCGCGGTCACCGGACCCATCGCGTTCGTCGGGCTCATCGTGCCGCATCTGCTGCGGCGGCTGACCGGCGCCGATCACCGGCTGCTGCTGCCTGCGTCGCTCTTCGGCGGCGGAGCATTTCTGGTTGTGTGCGATACTTTGTCGCGCACGGTCTTGGCTCCAATCGAAGTGCCGGTCGGCGTGACCACGGCGTTGCTGGGAGGGCCCTTTTTCGTCTGGCTACTGTGGAAGCGCTAGCGAGCTAGTGGCAAACCCGCTCCCTCGAAAGGAAGCGGGTTGGTGAGGTTTTCACCCGGCTTTCCTTAGCAGGCTTGGCCGCCGCGATCGGAGCCGCCCGCCGGTTCGATGATGGCGGACATGGAGCCCGCCGACTTGGGGATGCGCCAATCCTTGCCGTAGCCGTGGATCTGTTCCTTGGCGTAGTTGGCGAGCGGTAGTTCGGCGGTAAGGATGATGGTGCGTCCGCTGGAGTCTACTTCAACGGCGTGGCGGAAGGCCTGCTCCTTGGAGAACAGGAACAGGTTCTGCAGCATCTCCACAACATAGTCATAGCTGTGTTCATCGTCGTCGAGCAGGACACAGTGGTACAGCGGTGTGAGGACACCTTCCGTGGATTGCTCGGTGGTTTCGGTGGGCAGCGTCGCCGGCATAGTTGTCGACCATTTCAGGATGCCACACTGGCGGGCGGCCACGCGGGTTCAGGGCAGCAGAATGCGGCGGAATAGCTCCTCGGCGATGCGGCGGTTGTCACGGGTATAGAAGTATTCGTTGTAGATCCAGGGATCGCCGAGGGCGACGACGCGTCCCTTGCCATGCGGGACCGTGACCAGGATGGGTGTTTCGCGTTCGGCCAGTAACACTTCGGCGTTGGCGGCGGAGATTCTGACAGGGGCGACATCGACGGCGTAGAACTGCAGGCCGGGCGTGAACCATCCGCCCGCCGGCGTGGCGAGCGTGAGTTTGGAGTTGCCGTTGGCATCGGCATGCTTGCGTGACTCGAATTCCAGGCCGAAGCGGCGGGCGAGCGCGTTCATGCGCGGGAACTCGGCGTTGCCCGGATCGTTGCCGAACAGCACCAGCGTGCCGCCTTGCTGTACCCAATTGTCGAGCGCGTCGATTTCGGCGTCGGCGATCAAGTTGGGTTTGGGAGACTCGGCTTCGGTGTCGGGGTCGACCAGGAAGAACAGGTCGATGCCTTGCAGCACCCGCGGGGTGAGGGCCTCGCGCACGGTGCGGAGTTCGCCCTGCAGTTGTTTCAGCATATGGCTCAAGCCGGAGAAGCCGCCGGGGTAGTTGCCTTCCCACAGGTAGTGCGGCTGGGTTTCGCGGTTGTGCCAGTTGTCGACAGCCACCACCTTGGTGCCGCGCTCGTTGTAGATGGGGTTGGCGAATGAGCCGTTGCCGGCGGCGTCCCATACGGCCAGCCGAGCCCAACGCCAGCCCGGCGCTTCGGCCGTAAAGGTGATGTTGTGGGATTGGAACTCGGCGGTATTGGCAAGCGAGTAGATCTGGCGGTGGGTTTTGTTGCCATCGCCCCAGACGAGTTCGGCGAACTGCAGTGGGAAGGTGTTGCGAAGCGTGGCAGTGGCTTTCAGTTGGTCGCGACGGGGCTCGGTGATGGTGTGTTCGGGCATCAGCACTTCGCCGGTGCTGATGAAGTAATCGCCTTTCGCCATGGCGCGGAGCACTTCGCCGTAGTTATCGTAGGACGGCACGGTGGGCAGGCGGACGTAGTTGACGTTGAGGTGCGCGTAGAGTTCGTGGGTGTGGTCCACCTGGAACATGTCGCATTCCGAGAGGAGCTTTTTGCGGAGGCCCCAGTTGCTCCAATCGTCCAGCAGGTTCAGCGAGCGCTCGCCCATGCGAGGGGAGGACATATCGGCGGGCATCTGTTTCCAGCCGGCACCGACGTAGGTGTCGTCCAGGAAGTGGAGGGCGTAGCGGTTGGCATCGGGGTAGCCTTTGGAACCCTTGGTTCGCGGGTGCGTCTGGTAGGCGAAGCCCTGCTCGCGGCGCAGCATGTCGAGTAACGCTTTGGAATCGCCGATGGTGTAGATGAGGCCGTAGCCCATCTCTTCGCGCATGGAGGAAGGCGTGCCGGGCTCGGCCATGAACCAGTAGACGGGCTTCGGGAAGGCCACGGCCCAGTGGCCGCCGTAGTGCACGTTGGCCTCCTCCGAAGGAATGATGAGGAAGTCTTTGTCCGATTGGGCGCGGCTGTAGTCGTAGTAGGCTTGCAGCTCCCGCAGGCGCCGGCTGGTCATGTCCCGCGGGTGGCCGTCGCCGTGAAAGTCGGCGATCATGGCGGCGTCGACGCCTAGGTCCTTGAGGACTGGCTTGAAGGGAGGCACCCAGGCGGCGCCGCCTTTCTCCATGGCCTGTACGGTGTAGGCGAAGTGCCAGTGGGGGGCGACGGTGATGTAGCCGTCGAGATGGGGCAGGCGGTCGCGGCTGGTGTAGCGGAGCGCTTCGTCGAGCACGGTCTCCGGCTGGCTGGCGTCGCTGAGCAGATAGAAGACATTCATGCGTTGCGCGGTGCCTGGCGGCGCGTTGGCCCACGGGTAGAAGCGCCAGTTCTCGTCGGCAAGCTGGCGGACGCCGAGCCAGACCTGCCCGCGGAAGGCCGTGTGCCAAACGAAGCCAAGATTGGTGGAGAAATCGCGAGGTAGGAAGTATTTGTGCGGGGAAGGGAAGACGGCCACGGAGCCGCCCTGGGCGCGGGCGGCGAGGGCACGGTAGCGGACGCGTGGCGTGTACTTTTCCGAGGCGTTGGGGTGTTCGGTACGGCGTTGGCCTTCGGTGTCGTAGTAGGTGATCTCCGATTCCATGTTGCCGCCGGGGCGGGTGTCGCGGGGGACGGCCATGCGCAGGCCGGCGTTATAGAAATAGGCCGTGTCGGGCACACCGGTGGATGCCACGGCGGCCTGTTCGATGAGGCGGGAGCCGGGGAAGAAGACGTAGCGGATGGAGCCTTTGAAGATGCCCATGTCGAAGCCGTCGAAGGTGAGTTCGACGCGGTTGCCGACGGTAGCGGCGCGGGCGGCGGTGAGTTTGAGATTGCCCTGGAAGACGCGGGTGCCCTCGGGGTGGCTGGGCGGGAAGTCGAAGAACTCGTCGAAGCCACCGCGGCGTTTGCCGGTCTGGCAGTCGTAGAGGGGGACGGCGTTTTGGATGACGGGCTTGCCATCGACGGCGATGGAAGCGATGAGGGGTTTGGCGGGGTCGAGGTTGAAGGTGGCTTCCCAGGTCTTGCCGGCGGCGTCGTTCCAGCGGACGATGGCGGTGTCCGCATTCCGGGTGACGGCGATGGGACCGGGCCTGACGGCGGTTACGTCGAAGGGGACGGAGGCGGCAAGAGCGACGGCGGCAGACAGCAGTAAAATCACGTCACAATTTTTAGCAGACCGTGATCCGGTTTGGGGGTGAAGGTCGCGTATAGGGGAAAAGAGCGATGCGCACTTTGGACGATCCTGGTTGTCTGGAAGAGCTGGAGCGAAGGCTGACCGGTCTGACGCCCGCTTCCAAACGTCTGTGGGGAAGAATGACACCTCACCAGATGGTGTGCCACCTGTCCGATGCTTACCGCGTGCTAATGGGCTTGAAGCCCGCTGAATCGGTCGAGAATTGGATGGGGCGGAACGTGCTGCGTGTACTGGCGTTGCATGTTCCGCTCCGCTGGCCGCAAGGCGTGAAGACCGGCCATGCTTCCGATCCGGAAGGTGGCGGCACGCGGCCTACGGTGTTTGCGCGGGACTCGGAGGAGTTGCGCCGGCTGCTGTCGCGGTATGTAACCGGGCAGCCGGCGTATCCCGGCGCCCGGCATCCGATGATGGGGGAGTTAAGCCGGTGGGAACGCATGCGGTGGGGGTACTTGCATGCGGATCATCATTTGCGGCAGTTTGGATTGTGAGGGGAGATGGCGCTTACGACGCTTGGGCTTCGGCGTCCATGCCGCCCCAGAGGTTCATCGTATTCAACTCTTCGCGCCCGCAGGCTTTGAGATAGCAGAACAATTGCGTGCGATACGCCGCATGGCCGGCGACGATCAAATTGATCAACTGCACACCGCGCGGCAGGGGCGGGCCGAACAGGGCGACATCTTCCTGGAAATCGGCATCCGTCCAGGATTCCAGCAGTTCGGCATACAGAGCCGATTGAGATTCCAGCGACTCGACGAGGTTGGCGAAATCCATCTCCTTGGCGCGCGCCTCCGCCGCGTTCCATTCATCAATGAGAAACGTGCCCGCTTTGATGGATGGCACCAGCACCGGACCCATCAGTGTCAGGTAGCGGAGCAGTTCGATGGTGCTGCGCTGTCCAGGTGTGGGGCGGTAATCCAGGAACTCCGGCTTGACCTTGCCGCACAGGTGAACGAGGATCCGGACCTCGTTCTGCAGGCAGGCGATGAGCTGTTCTTTCGATAAGACCATATTCGTCACTTTACAAAATCTCTTTGAGGAAGCGCCCGGTGTGGGACTCGTCCACGGCGGCGATTTGTTCCGGGGTGCCCACGGCGACCACGCGGCCGCCGGCGTCGCCGCCATCGGGGCCAAGGTCGATTACCCAATCGGCGCAACGGATGACATCGAGGTTGTGTTCGATGATCAGCACGCTGCCGCCCGCTTGGATCAGCCGCTGGAAGGCGTCAAGGAGTTTGGCGATGTCGTCGAAGTGGAGGCCGGTGGTGGGCTCATCGAAGATGAACAGCGTGCCTTTGGCCGACGATTGCGACAGGTGCGCGGCGAGTTTGACGCGCTGTGCCTCGCCGCCGGAGAGCGTGGTGGCGGACTGGCCCAGGCGGAGATAGCCGAGCCCGACATCATGCAGCACCTTTAGCCGCTGCACCAGTTTCGGATGATCGCTGAAGAAGGCCAGCGCTTCCTTGACGGTGAGTTCCAGCACTTCGTGGATGTTGCGCCCGCGATACTGAATCTCCAGGATGCCCGGCTTATAGCGGGTGCCGTTACAGTCCTCACATAGCAGTTCGACATCGGCCAGGAACTGCATTTCGACGGTGACGGTGCCGTCGCCCTGGCAGGTTTCGCAGCGGCCGCCGGCCACGTTGAAGGAGAAGTGGCCTCCGGTGTAGCCGCGCTTATGAGCCTCTGGTGTGGAGGAGAAGATGTCGCGGATGACTTCGAAGGCCTTCACGTAGCTGACCGGGTTCGAGCGCGGGGTGCGGCCGATGGGGGATTGGTCGACGAGAACGATGCTGGTGATGAGGTCGGCCCGTTCGACCGAACGGCAGGTGGGGGCGGGCGATTCCACCAACTCCCCGGCCAGTTCGCTGGAGATGCCGCCGCGTTCCTTGAGCGACAGTTCCAGGCTCTTGGCGATGACTTCGTGAACGAGCGTGGACTTACCGGAGCCGGAGACGCCCGTAACGCAGACCATCACATCAAGCGGGATCTCTACGTCGATGTTTTTAAGGTTATTGGCGCAGGCGCCGCGGAAGGTGATGACTCGCTTGGGCTGCCATTTCCGCCGCTGTTTAGCCAGCGAGGTTTTGAGTTCGCCACGCAGGTAGCGGCCGGTGAGGCTTTGCGATTTGAGCAGTTCGCGATAGGGGCCTTCGAAGGTGACCTTGCCGCCCGCTTCGCCGGCGCCCGGGCCCATGTCGATGATGTGGTCGGCGGCGCGCATCACATCGGGGTCATGTTCGACGACGAGGATGGTGTTGCCGAGGTCGCGCAGGCCTTCGAGAATGCGGATGAGGCGGTAGGTGTCGCGGCTGTGAAGGCCGATGGAGGGCTCATCCAGCACGTAGCAGGTGCCGACCAGCCGCGAGCCGAGACAGGTGGCCAGCGTGATACGCTGCGCTTCGCCACCCGAGAGCGTGCTCGAAAGGCGGTCCAGCGTGAGGTAATCGAGGCCGACGTCATGGAGAAACTGCAGGCGCTGGCGCACTTCCACCAGCACCTTTTCGGCAATGCCCGCTTCTTCGGGCGTGAGGTTCAGATCGCGGAAGAACTCCCAGGCCTGGGCGATATTGAGGGCGCAGACGTCGGGTAAGCGGCGGCCGTTGATGAGCACGCGCAGGGCTTCCTTACGAAGGCGCGAGCCGCCGCAATCGGGGCAGGTGGCGTAGCCGCGGTAACGGCTCAGGAAGACACGGACGTGGACCTTGTACTTCTTAGTCTCGACTTCGGTGAAGAAGAGGCGCACATGTCTGGCAACTTCGGCTTGTTCTTCGCGGGTGAGTTCATTCCAGGGCACGCTTAGACGCACCTTGCCTTTCACGGCAGGCACGAATTCGGACCAATACCAGGAGTATTGCGGTTTATTCCATGGGTCGACCGCGCCCTGGGAGAGCGCGAGGTACTTCTCGCGGACGACGCGGTTCATGTCGTAATCAATGGTGTTGCCGAAGCCCTGGCAGCGCTGGCAGGCGCCGAAGGGGTTATTGAAACTGAAGAGGCTGGGCTCCGGGGCGGGGAAGCTTTGGCCGCAGGTCTTGCAGGCGAACTTCTCGTTGAACAGGATCTGGCGGATGGGGAAACTGCCGGCCTCTTCGAAGATGGCCTCGCCGGCTTCGCGGTAGCAGAGTTCGGTGGTATCGACAATGCGCTGGCGCTGGTCCGGGGCGATGGAGAGGCGATCGGCCAGGACGTAAAGCGGTTGGGAGAAGTCGATCTCCAGCAGCGACTCCGGCGTGGAGAACTCGAAGACTTTGCCGCCCTGGTAGAGGCGCGTGAAGCCCTTGCGGCGGAGGGCGAACAGGTGGTCGCGGCGCTGAGCGTTATCGGGGAAGGTGGGGACGGCGAACAGCGCATACCAGCGCGAGCCTTCCCGTTCGCTGAGCATGCGGGCCGCGACGTGATCGACGGTGTCGCGCAGGACGCGCGTGCCGCAGACGTCGCAGAAGGTCTGGCCGACCCGCGCCCACAGCAGGCGCAAATAGTCGTAGATCTCTGTAGCGGTGGCCACCGTCGACCGCGGGTTGCGCGTCTGGTTCTTCTGTTTGATGGCGACCGGCGGGGCGATGCCCTCGATCTCGTCGACATCGGGTTTCTCCATGCGCTCCAGGAACTGGCGCGCATAGGCCGAGAGAGACTCGACATAGCGGCGCTGTCCTTCGGCGTAAACGGTGTCGAAAACCAGCGAGGATTTCCCGCTGCCAGAGACCCCGGTCACCACCGTCATTTTGTTGTGAGGGATCGCTACGCTAACATTCTTGAGGTTATGCAGCCGCGCCCCACGGATCTGAATCGCGTCATCCGCCACAGTGCGCATTTCGTTCCAGTAGAGATCTCTCCATTGTACCAGTCATGTTGGATGTAGCCGCTTTCCGCCGGGCGTTATTGAAGTGGTATGAGCGGCAGAAGCGGGATCTGCCCTGGCGGCGGACGGCGGATCCGTATTGCATCTGGGTCTCCGAGATCATGCTGCAGCAGACGCGCGTGGCGGCCGTGATTCCTTACTATGAGCGCTTCCTGGAGCGGTTTCCGAAGGTGGAGGATTTGGCGGCCGCGCCGGAGCCGGAGTTGCTGCGGGCGTGGGCGGGACTGGGCTACTACTCACGGGCGCGGAACCTGCAAAAGGCGGCGAAGGAGATCGTGGCGCGGGGCGGGTTTCCGCGCGATTACGAAGGGATCCGGGCGCTGCCGGGGATTGGCGACTACACCGCGGCGGCGGTTGGGTCGATTGCCTTTGGGCTGCCGGTGGCGGTGCTGGATGGGAACGTGATGCGGGTGCTGGCGCGAATTGATAATGATGCATCGGACATCCAGTCGGCGGCCACGCGGGCGCGGATGCGGGAGCGGGCGCGGGAACTCCTCGCGGCGCGGCAACCGGCGGCGTTCAATCAGGCCATGATGGAACTCGGGGCCACGGTATGTCTGCCGAAGAATCCGCAGTGCCTGCTGTGTCCAGTGAACGGACAGTGCCGGGCGGCGGCGGCGGGGACAGCGAACCAACTGCCGGTGAAGGGGAAGAAGGTAACGATCCAGCGGGTGAGCCGGACGCTGCTGTGGATAGAGCGGGAGGAAGGCGGCGTCTCTCAGGTGATCGCGCGGTTAGCAAAGGGTTTCTGGGAATTGCCGGACGGCGATGCGGTGCCGCACTCGGAATGGCAACAACGGGTAGGACATTTTTCCCACGCAATTATGAATACCGTGTACCGCTTTGATGTGGTGCGCGCGTCGGTATTTCTCATGCCTGAAAGTTATCAATGGGTGGCGGTGGCGGGACCGGACGGGTCGCCACTGAGCACAGTGACGCGGAAGGCGATGCGGCTGGTGCGACGCGTCTGAGGGCGTCTGTACGTTGCCACAACATTTCTCGGCACAATCTACTTGACGACGAAAATCATTTAGATAGACTAAATACACAACGTTCGCGTTCAGTCGGGTCTTGATCGTTACTTTTGAAGGCTTCCGGGGTTATCACTCGTATGGGGATTTCACTTCGCAGGAAAACTGCGGTCAAACTTGCAATTGTGTCTATTGGATTGCCGCTGCTGGTCTGGGCCTACGCGGGCGGACCGCCGGAACGCCATACAGGCGCTCCCGGTGACCAGACGTGCGCAACGGCGGGATGCCACACAGGGACGGCGGTGAACGGCGGGCCCGGTAATGTGGCCATTGCGTTTCCCAATGAACTTACGTACACGCCCGGCACTCGCCAGCGCTGGACGATTACCGTCACCGATGCGCAGCAGCGCGTCTTTGGCTTCCAGGCGACGGCGCGGCTGGAGTCGAATCTGTCTGGCGGGCAGGCGGGCAGCTTCCAGAATGTGGATGCGCGGACGTTAATTGTCTGTGACGATGGGTCGGTAAGACCGGCGTCGGGCTGCCGTGCGGGATTCAACGTCGAGTTTATCGCGCACGCGAACGCGAATACGACGAACACGTTCACGGTGGATTGGGATCCGCCGGCCACCAATGTGGGCAATGTGCGCATTTACGTTGCGGGCAATGCGGCGAACGGAAACAGCACCAATAGCGGCGACCGGATCTACACGCGGTCCTACACGCTGACGCCGGCGACGTCGGGCGGCGGTGGCAACCGGCCGGCCATCTCGGCGGTGGGGGAAGGCTTCAACTTCACCTCGGGCGTGGCTCCGGGGAGTTGGACGGCGATCTTCGGGACCAACCTGTCGACAACGACTCGCGACTGGAACGGGGCGGGCGGCGTTAGCGGTACGACGCTGCCGACGTCGTTGGACGGCGTGAGCGTGACGGTGAATAGCCGGCCCGCCACGATGTTCTTCATCAGCCCAGGGCAGATCAATATCCTTACTCCCAACGATGTCGGCACTGGTCCGGTGAACGTGGTGGTGACCAACGCGGCCGGTGCTTCGCAGGCGTTTGCGACGACGGCCGCTGCGGCGAAGCCTGCGTTCTACGCGCCCTTCGCGCAGGAGGGGCGCTTCTTTGTGACGGCGGTGGCGCTGGATGGCACGTATGTGGGCAAGCGCGGCGTTGACCCGCGGGTGACGCGCGGCGCACGGCCCGGCGAGGTGTTGCAGGTGTTTGCTACCGGCTTTGGAGCCACCAATCCGGTGGTTTCGACGACGCAGATCTTCACCGGCGCTCCCGCGATTGTGGCCCCGGTACGCATCCGGTTTGGGGAGACGGTGGCGACGGTGGCCGGCAATGGGAACCTGGTGGCGCCGGGCCTGTACCAGTTCAATGTCACTGTGCCGGCGACGCTGCAGAACGGCGACATGGCATTGCTTGCCGAGATCGGCGGCGTGACGAGTTCGAATGCGGTGTTTTTGACCATCGAGCGGCCGTAGATTTTGCGGCGATGGAAAGCGGACTTGTAGATCCGCGTCCGGTTTCGTAACGGCGGTACCCCGGCTTCCAGGAAAGCGGAAGCCGGGCGTTGGGATTCTCGCTTCAAGGGGTTAGTCAGTGAAAGCCATTCAAAAGATATTACTGGGGGCGCTGTGCGCGTCGCCGGTCCTGTTGTTTTCCTTTAGCGCCGGCCCGCCCACCAATCGAACGGGCGCGGAAGTGGATGGAGGCCTGGATTGCTCGGCGTGCCATCGCGGCAATACGGTGAATGACGGCCGCGGCACGTTGCGGATTCTGGCGCAGCCTTACGTGCCCGGCGTGCGCCAGACTATTACGGTGACATTGAGCCATCCGGAGGCGCAGCGCTGGGGCTTCCAGTTGACCGCGCGCCTGGACAGCAATAAAGCGCAGCCCGCCGGATCCTTCACTCCCAACGACATCGTGCGCGTGCGCTGTGGGGCGGCGGGTACGGCGGCGCCGTGCGCGGCCGGAGAGACGCAGTTCGCCAGCCAGGTGGCCGCTTCGAGCAACGCCGGCACCGGGACCAGCCGCACCTGGACTTTCGATTGGACGCCGCCGGAAACGAACGTCGGGCCGGTTGTCTTTTACGCGTCGGGCAACGCGGCCAACAACAACAATAACAATCAGGGCGACTTCGTCTATACCAACAACACGACCATCAGCCCGAATGCGGCCGGTGGCCCGCGACCGGCGATCACGCGCGGCGGTGTGGCGGATGCGTTCAACTACCAGACGACGTTCGCCAACAACTCCTGGATCACCATCGTGGGCACGAATCTCGCTCCGACGACCCGGACCTGGGAAGATGCCATCCAGGGCGACCAGTTGCCGACCACGCTCTCCGGCGTGCAGGTAAAGGTGAATAACCGGCTGGCGCCGATCTATTACATCAGCCCGACCCAGATCAACGCGCTGGCGCCTTCGGACGACGCGGTGGGCGATGTGAACGTGGTGGTGACGACGGCGGCCGGCGATTCCGAAGCGCTGGTGATCCGGCGCGCGGCGAACGCTCCGGCCTTCTTTGCGCCATTTGCCCAGGGCGGACGGCTGTTCGTGACGGCGGTGGCGACGGGCCCGGGTACGACGTATCTGGGCAAGGTGGGCACCGATCCGCGGGTGACGCGGGCGGTCCGGCGCGGGGAGACCATCCAGCTTTATGGCAGCGGCTTCGGCGCGGTAACGCCGGTGGTTGCGGCCGACCGGCTGTTCCAGGGCACCCCGCAGTTGAATACGGCGCCTACCATCCGGTTGGGCGAAAGCATGCTCACCATTTCCGGCAACGGCAACCTGGTGGGTCCCGGCCTGTACCAGTTCAATGTGACGATTCCGGCGTCGGCGGCGACGGGAGACCTGCCGCTGGTGGCCACCGTGGGCGGCGTGAGTTCGCCGAACACGGTATTCCTGACCGTGGAGTAATGCAACGATCGAGGAAGGGCGGCCGCGGTTGCCGCTCTTCCCCTACCCCTGTCTTTCCCCTGTTAGAGCGCCGCGACTGAATCGTCCACGGTGGCATCCACCGGCGCGATACGCGGCATGTGGACGATATCGAAGGAATCGGCCACCATCCCTTTGGGCCCGCAGATGCGGGCCACTCCGCCGTTTTTACCCATCTCCCCTACGGTCATAACGAGAACGCCAATGGCGGCGCTATCGATGCGCTCGAGGTTGGCAAAGTCGAGCACGAGTTTGCGGACGCCGCCGGTGCGGATGAGATTGAGCAGTTCATCCTCAATCATGGCGAGGTTGTTGCCGGTGTGCAGTCTTCCGCCGAACTCGACGACGGTGATATCGGGGGCGATGAGCCGGACGTTGGTAGTGGCAGGCATGCCTGACCATGATAACGGTGAGAGTTTCGGCAAGGGAAGGGCACTAACGGTTAGAAATGCTGTTTCTGCCGCTTTTGCTGATGGTGTGTTGTGGGGAACGGGCGGCTCCGCGTTACTCGGCGGCCAGCGTCGTACATGCCTTGACGGGCGAGGCGGTGCTGGCGCCGGATACCTTCGCAAGCATTTATGGGGAAGACCTGGCCTTCGCCACGGCCCAACTGCGAGCCGCCGATGTGCAGGGCGGGCTGTTGCCGGTGCAACTGGCGGGCACGGGAGTAACGGTGTCGGTGGGCGGGGTGGCGGCACCCGTGTGGTACGTGTCGCCAACGCAGATCAATTTCCTAGTGCCGTCCTTCGTGGCGCCGCGGACGGAAGTCGAGGTGTGGCTGGTCGTCGATGGGCGGGCCGGGCCCGTGGTGCGGCTGCGCGTGCAGGAGGCGGCTCCGGCGCTGTTTCCCTATGATCGCGATACGGCGCTGCTGATCGACGCGGCCGGGCAGGTGCGGACCCGCCAGAATCCGGCCAGCGCGGGTAGCGACGTCATTCTGCTGGCCACGGGGTTGGGTGGCTTCGTTAAGGATACGCCGTTCCGGCAGTTGCCGGCGGGTCCGGCGGAGCTGCTGCGGCGGGCGGAGTTCCGGATTCTGCTGAATGGGGAGGCCGTGAGCGACGGGCTGATTCGCTATGCGGGTGCGGCGCCGGGGCTGGCTGGGGTGACACAGATCAATTTGAAGCTGCCGGAGGGCGTGGCGGCGATGACGGGGGTTCAGTTGCAGATGGGGGCGCGGGTGAGTCCGGTATTGACGTTGGCGGTGAGGTGACCAGTACAACAACGCTCAGGGTCTAGTACGGGATGGGGAGGCCGGCCGGGGCTCGGTCCATGGTTTGTACAGCCGCCGGGCGTCATGCTCGAACAAGGGCAAATCCTCATGCGGCTTCCCGACATAGATGACGAACGGCACTGGCTGGAGCAGGTCCTCGTCTACACGCGCCATTGGATGCACTACGGCTTTCTGTTCTTTGTGTTTTTCGTGGTCGCGATCGCCGCGGCCGCCGGATTGCTGCAGCCGCGGTGATCGTTGTAAGGCGAGGGATTACTTGATGTTGGTATCGCTGCGCGAGGAGATAATGCGGTCAACCATGCCGTAATCGAGGGCCTGCTGGGCTTCCATGATGTAGTCGCGGTCGACGTCGCGGGCGATGCGGTCCACCGGCTGATTGGTGGCGGTGGCGAGGATATTGTTGAGGATCTCGCGCATGCGCAGGATCTCGCGGGCGTAGATATCGATATCGGTGGCCTGGCCGGCAAGGCCGCTCATCGAAGGCTGGTGGATGAGGATGCGGGCGTGGGGCAGGGTGTAGCGCTTGCCCTTGGTGCCGCAGGCCAGCAACACGGCGGCCATGGAGGCAGCCTGGCCGACGCAATAGGTGACGATATCCGGCTCGATGAGGCGCATCGTATCGAGAATGGCCATACCCGCCGTGATGGAGCCGCCCGGCGAGTTGATGTAAAGGCTGATATCCTTTTCCGGGTCCTCCGCCGCCAGAAAGAGCATCTGGGCGATGATCAGATTCGCCACCTGGTCGTCGATGGGGGTGCCGAGGAAGATGATGTTCTCTTTGAGTAGCCTCGAGTAGATATCATAGGCGCGTTCTCCGCGGCTGGTCTGCTCGACCACCATTGGCACGAGCACCGAGTTCTGCATTCTCTAGACTCCTTTGCGATGGGGGGTTCTTGCTGCCGGATGACAGTGGCCCCTGAATTCCTACTATAACGTGTAGTGCGCGATCCGGGACCCATCGTGCCATCTTTGGGTGGCTACAGTAGCGGCAGAAATACTACACCGCCCCCATCCAGCCTGTCATCTAAACAGGGTAAACTATCGACAAGGCTTTCCTTCAGGCGAGCATCTGGTGGAGGGCCCTCAGGGGAGTGACGTTTGGGAGACCGACCCATGCGCGTTCTGATCGCTGAAGATAGCGGCCCATCCCGGTTAGTCCTGGAGAAGACCCTCCTGCGGTGGGGATACGATGTCGTGTCCTGCCGCGACGGCGAGCAGGCCTGGCAGGAACTCGGCAAGCGGGACGCGCCCCAACTGGCGATTCTGGACTGGATGATGCCGGGCCTTTCGGGTCCGGAGATCTGCAAGATGGTCCGGGATCGTGCGCAGGAGCCCTACACCTACATTCTTCTGCTAACCAGCCGCTCCGAAAGGGAAGACCTGATTCAGGGGTTGGAATCGGGCGCCGACGACTACATCACGAAGCCTTTCGATCAGAACGAATTGAACGTGCGGCTGCGGACGGGGTTGCGGATTTTGGATCTGCAGGCCGAACTGGTGCAGGCGCGCGAGGCGTTGCGGGAGCAGGCAACGCGCGATGCGCTGACTGGGCTTTGGAACCGCCGCAGCATTTTGGAGTACCTGGAGAAAGAATGTGCGCGGGCGCGGCGGGAGCGCACCCCCGTGGCCTTGATCCTGCTGGATCTGGATCACTTCAAGCAGGTGAACGACCAGTACGGCCATCTTGCGGGAGACGAGGTGCTGCGCGAGGCGGCGCGGCGTCTGATTGGCAGCGTTCGGCCCTACGACGGGGTAGGGCGTTATGGCGGCGAGGAGTTTCTGTTGGTACTGCCCGGCTGTGATTTCGGTTGTTTGGGCAACCGGGCCGAAGGGGTGCGGCAGGCCTTCTCCGATTTGCCCTTTACGGTGCAGGGCCAGACGCTCACCGTCACGGCCAGTCTGGGCGCCACGCTGTACTACCCGAATGCGGACACCTGCGCCAGCGAATTGATCCGGACCGCGGACGACGCGTTGTATGGCGCGAAAGCGGCGGGGCGAAATCGCTGTTTGCTGCGCCAGGCTGGGACGGTGACGCTACCGCAGGCATTGGAATCGGCTGCGCACTAATCGCGGCTATTCGCCGCGCAGGCGGCGGGCGGTTTGGGCGACTTCCATCTGCGATAGCGAATCGGCGTACTGCTGGATGCCTTTATAGATCGATTCGGCCAGCTTCTGCCGGTACTCCGGCTTCTTCAACAGGCTCTCTTCCTTGGGATTCGTTACGAATCCGATCTCGGTAAGGACCGCCGGCATATTGGCTCCGATGAGCACGATGAAGGGCGCGCGTTTGACGCCGCGGTCGCGGCGGGCGCCGGCTTTCGCCGCGGTGGCCGCCGTCAGCCTCGTCAACGAAGATTGCACATGTAGCGCGAACTCGCGCGATTCGCCGAGCTTTTCCTGGGCGGCAATCTTCAAAACGATGTCTTTCAGTTCGCTGATGCTATGCTGCGAGCCGGCGTTCTCCCGTGCGGCGAGTTCCTGGGCGGCGCGGGAGGGCGCGAAGCTGAGGTAATAGGTCTCGGCTCCCGCGGCGGACTTGACGGGCGAGCTGTTGGCGTGGATGGACAGGAAGAGGTCGGCGCGCTTCTGGTTGGCGAAGGCCACGCGTTCTTCGAGGGTAAGGTAGTTGTCCTTCGACCGGGTGTAGAGGACTTCGCTGCCCAGGCGCTCTTCGATCAGAGCCCCGACGCGGCGGGCGACATCGAGCACGAGCTCTTTCTCGATCGCGCCGTTGGGTCCGGTTGTTCCGTGGTCATGGCCGCCGTGGCCGGGATCGAGTACCACGCGGCGGATCTTCAGGCCCAGCATGCGGGTGAGCGTCCGGTCGCCGGAGGAGGTGCGGCGCGGCGCGGCGGGAGTGGCCATCGGCTCGGAAGCCGTGGAAGGCGGGGCAACGCGCGCCAAAACCGGAGTGGCGGGTATGGGTTCTTCGGCGGCGGTGCCTGCGCCACTCGTGGGAGGCGGCGGGAGTACGGCGGGCCGGATCACGCGAGCCAGGGCGACGGGGAGGGTGGCGGGCTGCGAGCGTTTGCGGTTGGAGAGCGCCGGGCCTTCCAGGAGAAGTACCCGGGCGGGCGGCTTGGCGAGGGCGGTGGGAGCGGCGGGCGTGGCGGCCGGCTTCACGGGTATGCGCTCCACGCCGGAAGTAGACAACGTGAGCTTGGAGAAGGGCGGGGCGGCGTGTACGGGCTTAACTTCGATCAGCAGCCGGTCCGGAGCGACGGCCTGCGAGGCGGTGATCTCGACCGGCGCATCTTCCAGATCCAGCACGATTCGCGTGAGGCCGGGCTGGTTTTCAGCCACGCGGATCTGTTTGAGCCGCGGATCATTGACCGCAATCGTATGGACGCCTTTGTTACCCAATCGGGGCCGCGCACCCTGCAGATCGAAGAAAATGCGCTGCGGATTAGCGAGCTTCTCCGAACGGAACTGGAAGGCGCCATCGGTTTCGACGGCTATGCGTGTGACTTCGCCCAAGGACCAGAATCGGACAGCCGTGACGGATAGCCCCGCGGCGGGGAGCTGGGAAGGCAGGCTGAGCAGCGTCAGTCCGGCCAGGGACAATATGCGGGACCGCATCTTACTACCTGGATCGACGAACATTGGCGGCACGCCCTCCTCCTAAGCGTGAAAACGTTACTGCATCCGAAGCACAAGCCTGCCTTCGGCATCGGTGAACGACTCGATCTTCGGTGCCTCCGGTCTGGAGGCTGCCTGGGCCGGCCGTTGCTGTTCGGACGCGCGCCGGGCGGCGCCCCAACGCTTTCCAACCTGGTACACGTAATTCTGCGTCTCGGCGTACGGCGGGATCTGGTTGCCGTAGCGGCTGACCGCGCCCTCGCCGGCGTTGTAGGCGGCCAGCGCCAGGCGATCGTCCCGAAAGGTGTCCTGAAGCTGCTTCAGGTAGCGGACGCCCGCCTCGATGTTCTCCTTCGGGTCGAAGGGGTTGCGAACGCCCAGTTGCCGCGCCGTCGATGGGATTAACTGCATCAGGCCCTGCGCTCCGGCACGCGACACCGCATAGGGGTTGTAGGCGCTTTCCACCTGGATGACCGAATGTACCAGCAGTGGATCGACGTTGTGCTTCCTGGCGGCTGCTTCCACGATTTCATTTACCGACGCATCGGGACCCAGCAGCAGGCCGGGGGTATGGTTCGCCGCCGGCGCGTCAGCCTTCACCACCACCGGCGCGATGAGGCGCGGCTGGATGACGCGGCGCACCAGGCGCCCGCTGGAGGGATCCGCACCGACCGTGATGAGTTTGCGGTTCTGCGATTGCGCCGGTACAACGGCACAAGTGAGCGCGAGAATCCACAAGCAAGAACAAAACCGCACCATTCTGTTTCCCCCTAGTATAGCTTGGAATGAAGAGGCAAGGACTAACGTGAAACCCCTAGGTGTACCAGGATGTTTCTGAGAAAACTGCACGCCGCCGTCTTGGTTGGCGGCGAGAGCCGGCGCATGGGCCGCGATAAGGCACTGCTGCCGTTCCGCGGCCGGACGCTGGTGGAACATATCGCTGGAGAGGCGGAAGCGGTAGCCGGCGGCGTGCTGCTGATCGGTCCGGTGGCGCTGTACGGGCAGTTTGGATGGCCCGTGATCGAAGATCCGGCGCGCGGTTCCGGCCCGCTGAGCGGCATTGTCACGGCGCTGGCGGGCAGTGCGGCGGAATGGACGCTGGTGGTAGCCTGCGACATGCCGAACCTGTCGCGCCAGGTGCTGGGCGAACTGGCGGCTCATGCGTTGGCGGGCTCCGCCGACGCCGTTCTGGCGCACAGCGCGGGCGGGTATGACGAGCCGCTGCTGGCGGTGTACCGCGCCACCTGCCTTCCAGCTTTGGAAACCGCGCTGGCCGAGGGGCGCTGGAAAGTGCGAGACGCGCTACGCGGGCTGGAAGTGGAGCGATTCGCGGTCAGCGAAGAATGCGTTCGCAACGCCAATACGCCCGAAGAATGGGCGAGGATAGAAGAGAGAGAAGGGGCATGACGGATCGCTACCCGCACTACATCGAGTTCCGGCACGTATATAAGACGTTTGACTACCCGGTTTTAGTCGACGCGAATTTCGCGGTGGATCCTGGGGAGACGGTCGCGGTCATCGGCCGGAGCGGCGTAGGTAAGTCCGTGTCATTGGGGCACATCATGGGATTCCTCAAGCCGGATAAGGGGCGGGTGATCGTTTCGCACACGGATATCACCGATTTCGACGAGCAGCAGATGCGCCAGATCCGCCGTAAAGTGACCATGGTTTTCCAGAATGGGGCGCTCTTCGATTCGATGACGGTGGCGGACAACATCCTCTTTTCGATGGAGTTGCGGGAGGACTACAACGAGCAGAACCGCGAGGATGTGGTGGCGGGGCTGCTGCGGATGGTGGATCTGGAGGAGCTAGCCGATTCCTACCCGACGGACCTGTCGGTAGGCCACAAGCGCGCGGTGGCCATTGCCCGTGCCTTGGCGGCTCAGCCCGAGTGCGTACTGTACGACGAGCCGACGACGATGGTGGATCCGATCATGTCCAGCCATCTCTGCACGCTGATGCAGCGGTTAAAGAAACAATTGAAGTTGACGTCGGTAATCGTAACGCATGACTTGGACTTGATGGAGCAGGTGGCCGACCGCGTAGTGGTGCTGCACAAGGGCGAGGTGATCTACTTCGGGCCGGTCAACCAACTGCAGGAGTCCGAGCATCCGCACATCCGCGAGTTTCTGGCGATGGACCGGGTGGACTTCGCCAACTTCACGCCGAGCGTGTGATGTAAACCGAGGCGGCCGAGAGCAGCGCGAACAGGAGGGCGGCAATGAGGACGGCGGGCTGTTCGGCATACCAGGCGGTGGCGGCGCCGAGTCCGGCCAGTACCAGGGGCAACGCCGATTGAAGGTGTTGAGGGCGGTTTTGAGGACGGTGGCCGAGGCGACGATCAGCGAGGTAACCGCGATGGTGGGGTAAATTGCATCTGACATGGTGGTTTCGCCGGTATAACGGAGTTGGCGTGGCCGATGTTAACAGGGAAACAGCAGTCGCGGCGTACCATAAAGGTATGGGGCTTCGGCGCAGGCTGCGTCTGGTAGAACGCCGCTATCGCGAGACGCGTATGTTCGCCAAGGCGATGGCGTCCACCGGCCATCCGATTCTGGCGCAGGTGATTCCGATTCGCCGCTGCAACCTGGCGTGCGCCTATTGCAACGAGTATGATGACCGCTCGGCGCCGGTGGAGACGGCCGAGATGCTGCGGCGCATCGACAGGTTGGCCGGGTTGGGCACGACCATTCTTACCTTTAGTGGCGGGGAGCCGACCTTGCATCCGGACCTCGATCTGCTGATCCGGCGCGGGCGCAGCCATGGGATGCTGGTGACGCTGATCACGAACGGCCTGCTGATGACGCCGGAGCGCATCGCGCGGCTGAACGACGCCGGTTTGGATTATCTGCAGATCAGCATCGACAACGTGAAGCCGGACGAGGTGTCGAAGAAGAGCCTGCAGGTGCTGGACAAGAAGCTGGTCTGGCTGGCCGAGCACGCCGATTTCGCGGTTACGATCAATTCGGTTCTGGGGGCGGGGATTCGCAATCCCGGCGATGCGCACACGATTGCGGTGCGGGCGCGGGGGTTGGGATTCGGCAGTACGGTGGGCGTGATTCACGATGGCGCGGGGCAACTGCGTGCGTTGGATGCGGAACGCCAGGGCATTTGGGGGCGCGTGATCGGGTTGGGTGGCGGGTTATTCAGCTTCGCGCATTACGACCGGTTCCAGCAGAACATCACGCGCGGGCTTCCGAACGATTGGCATTGCCGGGCCGGGGCGCGGTTCCTGTATATCTGCGAGGACGGGCTGGTGCACTATTGTTCGCAGCAGCGCGGGCGTCCGGGCGTTCCGCTGGCGGAGTACGGCGCGGCGGATATGGCTCGGGCGTTTGGGGAGAAGAAGGGCTGCGCGCCGTTCTGTACGATTGGCTGCGTGCACCAGACGGCGATGTTGGATGCATTTCGCGAACAGCCGCGGGAGACGCTGGCGGGGATTCTGGAGAGGAGAAAGGCGCAGGATCCGAGCTTTGAGCCGCCCTGGCTGGTGAAGGCGCTGGACCGTGCGTTTCTGCGATCGTCGCAGCGGGGTTGGATCGGGAGAGTGGCGCTGCGGGTGCTGGGAGTGCGGCGTTAGCGGGAGAGCTGCGTCAGGTCTTGGGGATGTCGTTGTCCGGAGGGTCTGGGGTGGGCAGTCGCGCGGTACCGGCTTTCTTGGGTAGCAGAATGAGCTTGTAATCGCCCCAATTTGCGGCGACGACATAGAAGCCGAATAGCAGCGCCCCCATCGCGATGATGGCCACCCCTATCACCGCGGTGTAGTGGATCCAGGGGTCGCGCCGCCCTTCAAACAGCACGGCCCCAAACTCGCGCGAGAAGTTCATGCCGAAGAAGCCCGTCAGCACCGCGCCGGCGCCGAAAATCAGGCTGAGCATCGCCAGTCGGTTCACCGCTTCCGTGTTTCGAAACTGGAAGTAGTTGTGGAGCGACGCGTTCAGTTTCTCCACCTCTTCTTCGATTTCATGCTTCATCGTGTCGGTGCGGTATTCGCGGCACTGCAGCAGGAAGTGGTCGATCTCTTCTTCCTTGTTCGCCAGTTCGTCGAAGTACCAGTAATTGGCGAAATGCAGGAACTCCGAGCGCAGGTCGTTGGCGAGCTTGATGTTCTCGATGGTGAGCTTGTCGTCCTGCTGATCGATGTAGAGGGTGCGCGACACCAGCGCGCTGACTTCGGCGAAATGCAGTAGCGTGGCGCGGTAGAACAGGGCAACGATGGCCATCAGGTAGTAGCGCCCGTCGAACATGCGGTGGATCAGGAAGCCTTCGCAAAGCTGGTGCTCATCGCAATCGAAATTGCCCAGGCAGACGGTGACGTTGCTATAGCTGGTGGCGCCGTAGTAGGTGCCCTGGTGGGCCCAACGCGTATAGAGTTGGCGCAGCATCTGCTGACGGATGAAGTAGCGGTCGTAGCGGTAATCGTCGCCGTAGCGGTCGATATAGAGAAAGCGGCTGATCAGGATGCGATAGTCTTCTGTGGCCGCATAGCCTTCCGGCACGGTGGTGGTGTCGATGGCGGCGTAGGTGTAGACGATCATGCGCTCATCGAGCACCGGTTCATACTCGCCCTTGGCATAGTCGGCGAAGTAGAGCAGGGACGTGATGGTGCTGGCGAGCGGAGGCAGGAAGCCGATCATGCCGGCGCAATCCTGGAAGTTCTCTTCGGCGAGGGTGCGGATGGAGCCGCCTTCGTCGATCGTGAGCGCGATGCGCTTAGGAAACCGGCCTTCGCGAAACTGGCGGCTGCTGGAGGGGTACACCTTGCGCATGGACTCATTGATCCATAGAGCATCGCGAGCGCTGAGGCGGTAGGCCTCGACACCTAGAGAAAGGATACCGATGCCGTTGGCGAAGACGAAAAGGCGCAGGTCGGTGACTTGGAGGCGCGCCTGGCGGCCCCGTGCGTCGTCGGCTTCAAAGTAGACGCGATGCTCGTCTACGGGAATGCAGTAGACGCGCAGCAGGCTCTCTCCGCCCGCGCCCGCCGTATCGAAGAAGACGCGGCGCACGAACGGATGGAAGAAGACCATGTCCTGGTAGGCGGGCGATTCCATGTCGAACCGCGTGTACGCCGCGCGCTTCCAGCCGCCCAGCCGCTTGACAATGGCGGAATCGGCGCGGTGATGCGCGAGAATCCAATCATCGACGCCGTCAATCCAACTGGTTTTGTCCTTCCAGGATTCGGGATGGTTGTCCGCGACGAACGGCTTGTCGATGGAGAACGGGAAAAAGAAGTAGGTGTGAAGGTGAAGGACGCCGACCTGGGTGTCTGGGGAATCGGCCACTGGGTTGATTATAGCGAGTCGCTAGCTTGCGGCTGTCACGCGCGCGGCTTGAACTCGAGACGCTTGCCTTGGCGTAGGCTGTCCATGGCCAGGCAGAGGACAACGTTGGTAGCTTGTCCCGCTTCGACGGGTGCGTTCGGCTGCTGGCGCGAGCGGACGCATTCAAGGAAGTTGCGGATATGCTGCGGCGCGGCGCGGTTGAAGCTGCCGGGGCGGCGCACGTAAGGGTCTGCAATGACGTCGGTGGATTTCGGGTCTTCTTTATAGAGGGCGTAGGATTCGCGGCCTACATCGAAGCGCGCCTTGCTGCCGTTGAACTGCTTCATCTGGTCATTCACGCCGGGATAGCGCATGGCCTGGTAGCCGAGCGTGAAGACGGCGAAGTAGCCTTCGGGGAACTCGGCGGTGAGCGTGCAGGTTTCGGGCACCTCGGCGCCGGCGATATTGGGCCGCATGCCGGTGCAGGTTACGGCGGTGGGATACCTCGAGCCCATGAACCACTGGATGGCGTCGACCACGTGGGCCGCCTGGCCCACCAGCAGGCCGCCCGAGTAGTCGTAATACCAATACCAGTTGAAGAAGCGCTCGGCGGTGAGTTCGCGTTGGGGGGCATTGCCGAGCCACTGCTTGGCGTCCACTTTGCCGGTAAACTCGCGCTTGTTCATGGAGGCAGTGTGGTTGTACCACCAGGAGTTCACGAGCTTGACGCTGCCGCAAACGCCGGAATCGAAGATCTTCTTGGCATCCAGGAACAGGTCGAAGGAGCGGCGCTGCGTGCCTACCTGCACGATGCGCTTGGTGCGTTTGACGGCATCGATCATGCGATAGCCGTCTTCAATGGTGTGCGCCAGCGGCTTTTCGACGTAGACGTCCTTGCCGGCTTCGCAGGCGTCGATGGTCATCTGCGCATGCCAATGGTCGGGCGTGGCGACGATGACCACATCAATGGACTTGTCGTCGAGCATGCGCTTGTAGTTGCCGTAAGCCTTGGCGCCGGTGTTGGCGAGTTTCATGCCGGCCTGGAGGTTCGGCTCATAGACATCGGCAACGGCAGCCATTTCAACGCCGATCTCTTTAAACTCGCCCATCAGGTAACGGCCGCGGCCACCGGCACCGATGATGCCGCCCCGGATGCGGTCCTGCCCTTGCAGCCAGGGAGCAGCGCCGGCGGAGGCCAGCAGGGAGCGGCGTCGAATGAGCATAGAAGGTTATTATAAGGCCGGCCGTCGGTTGAACTAACGGTAACGCTCGAACCAGTTAAGGATGCTGAGCACCTTCGCCACATGATGGCTGGGGCGGCGCTGGATGCCGTGCGGCTCGCCGGGGACGCGGATGAGCATGGTCTCTACTCCCAACAGTTTCAGCGCCTGGTAATACTGCTCGGATTCGGACATCGGCGTGCGGTAGTCTTCCTCTCCGGTCAGCACTAGCGTGGGCGTCTTGACGTTCTTCACCACCGATAACAGCGAGCGCTTCTCGTAATGCTCGACGTGGTCCCAGGGCATGCCGGGGAACCAGTAGCGGGTGGCGAAGTTGCCGATATCGGCGGTGAGCGCGAAGCTGTACCAATTGATGACGGGGTAGACGGTGACCGCGGCGCGGAAGCGGGTGGAGCGGCCGATCATCCAGCAGGTGAGCACGCCGCCGCCGCTACCGCCGGTGACCATGACGCGGTCCGGATCAATGTAGCCCTTGGCAATGACGGCGTCGACGCCGCTGTTCAGATCATAGAAATCGTCACCCGGATAGGCGTGGTGGATGAGGTTACCGAACTCGCCGCCGTAGCTGGTGCTGCCGCGCGGATTGGTGTACAGCACGACGTAGCCCTTGGCGGCCATGAGCTGCTTTTCGATGTCGAAGCGGTCGCCATAGTTGGCGAACGGGCCGCCGTGGATTTCCAAAATCAGCGGGTACTTCCTGGCCGGATCGAAGCCCGGCGGCTTGAGGATCCAGCCCTGCACGCGGCGGTTGTCTTTCGCCGAGTTGTACCAGATTTCCTCCACTTTGCCGAGTTCGCGGGCGCTCAGCAGATCCTTATTGACTGCGGTGACGATCTTCGTGGGCCCGCCGATGGGGCCAACGGCGATGTCTCCGGGCACGGCCGGTGTGCCCTGGGTAAAGGCGAGGGTGCCGCCGCCCAGCGACAACCCGCCGGCTCGACCGGAGGCACTGAAACCCGCCGCCACGTTGGCCGTGACCTTCTTCAGGGCGCCGTCGAGCGTGAGGTTGTAGAGCCCGGTGTTGCCTTCGCTATCGGAGAGGAAGTACAGGCTTCTGCCGTCCGGCGCCCAGCGCACGGTGTTGATGTCGCGGTCATAGTCGGCGCGGATGGCGCGCGCGCCGCTGCCGTCGCGGTTCATGACGTACAGCTTCGTTACCTGATAGCCCTGGTACTTGTCGTCGAAGCCGGTGTAGGCGATGAGCTTGCCGTCCGGCGATACCCGCGGATCCTTGTCCGGGCCGCGGCGGTCGGTGAGCGCTTTGACCTTGCCATCGAGCGAGTACTCGTAGACCTCGCTATCGAGCGGCTCCTTATCGGCGTCGTCGCGGCGGTTCACCGCCATGAGCAGGCTCTTGCCATCGGCCGACCACACCGCTTCGCTGGCGCCGAACACAATCCCTTCGCGCCCGTGCTCGTAGTTGCCCGACGAGACCTGGCGCGGCGTGCCGCCCTCGCTGGGGACAAGGAACAGGTGCGTGTAGCCGGGCTTGCGGTAGCCGAGTCCATTGAAGCGATAGATGAGGTCGTTGATGAGGACGGGCGGGTCGGCCCACTTGGCGCCGGGCGGCGGCGCTGGCATGCCGTCCACTTTCCTGGCCGGCGATGCGACCTGCATCAGGAATGAGATCTGCGTGCCGTCGGGCGACCAGGCTGGCGCGCTCGGGGCCGAAGTGACGCTGGTGATCTTGGCCATCTGCCCGGAATCCATGTAGCGTCGCCAGATCTGTGGTGATCCGTCGCGATCGGATAGGAACAGGATCTGCGAACCATCCGGGGACCAGCGAGGAGCGCTGTCGCTGTGGTTGCCGGTAGTGAGTGGGCGATGGCCGGAGCCGTCGGCGTTGACGATCCAAAGGTTCGAGCGGCGCTGGTCGGCCAGGATGTCGGCGAACTGGCGGACGTAGAGGACACGCTTGCCGTCCGGGGAGACCTGCGGATCGGCCACGGCTTCGAGTTGGAAGATGTCTTCGGGCGTGAGCGGGCGAGGAGCGCCAAAGGCGGTGCTGCACGCCAGGGCCACGATGGCGGAGATCCTGAGCATAGCGCGAGTCTAACGCAACTGCGATATACTCGGCGCGTCCGACACCCGAACCTGAATAGGAGTTTCCATGCTGCATCGTCTTCGCCGGCTTGTGGGGATTGCCATGCTTGCCGCCGCCGCTCTGAGCGCCGCCGACATCAATGGCAAATGGAAGGGACAAATGCCGGGCCGCAACGGCACGCGCGAGGTCACGTTCACGTTGAAGGCCGAGGGCGGCACGCTGACCGGCACCATGGCCGACGATCGCGGTAGCGTGAACATCAGCGATGGCAAGATCACGGGGGACGCGGTCACTTTCGCCGTGGAGACGCAGCGCGGCAAGCGGACCATGACCGGCACACTGGCTGGCGACGAGCTGAAGCTGAAGCGGGAAGGCGGCCAGGGCAACGCGCAGGAGTTTACCGCCAAG
This sequence comes from uncultured Candidatus Solibacter sp., assembly GCA_964385495.1. Classification (GTDB taxonomy): domain Bacteria; phylum Acidobacteriota; class Terriglobia; order Bryobacterales; family Bryobacteraceae; genus CADEFT01. The sequence continues at coordinate 154,147 of CAYLPH010000006.1, read as the reverse complement.
CGGGTGCAGTAAGCTGCCGGAAGGCGCGACGTGGGCGTCGCGCGCGGGTCTGGGGACCCGCCCTCCATCTCAAGCTAGGATTTGTCTTTTGCGATGGCGGCTATGGTGGCCCCGACCGAGCGGATATAATCGCCGGGGGCCACGAAGATCTGCATGCCTCGCATACCCGCCGAGATGCTGATCACATCGAATAACTCCGCGGTTTCCTCCAGGAACACCGGGTAATCCTTCTTACAGCCGAGCGCGGTGACGGCGCCGCGGATGTAGCCGGTAACCGCCTGGACTTCCTTGAGCGGCACCATCTCCAGTTTTCGGTCGCCCGTGGCTTGGGCAAGCGCTTTCAGGTCCAACTCCTGGTTGCCGGGAATGACGGCCAGGCAGATGCCGTGGCGGTCGCCGCGAATGGCCAGGGTCTTGAATACCTGCTCGGCGGGGAGCCCGACCTTTGCCGCTACGGTTTCGGCGCTGAGGTCTTCCGGGTCAACGGTATACTCGCGGGTTTCGTAGGGAATGCCGAGTTGCTCCAGGATGCGGCAGGCGTTGGTCTTGGTGGTGGCCATCGGTGCAAGCCTTCAGTGTGCCACGGGCGCCGGGCTACAATCCGCTCATGACCGCACGACGCGACTTCCTGGCCGGATTCGCTTTGACTGTCCCGGCCATCGCCGCCCAGACTGCGATTGTCACCGATACGCGCGGGCTGGAAACCGGCGATATTGAGATTTCGACGCCGGGCGGCGGGCGGATGCCGGCCTATAAGGCTATGCCGGCGCGGGGACGCAACTATGCCTGTGTGCTGGTGATTGAGGAAATCTTCGGTCTACATGCCTACATCCGGGATGTCTGCCGGCGCTACGCCAAACTCGGCTACTGCGCCGTCGCGCCGGACTTGTTCTTTCGCCAGAGCGAGGTGAGTAAGGTGCCGGATGGGCAGGCGCTGGCGGATCTGGATACGGCGCTCGGCTGGGCCTTAGACAAGGGCCGTATCGATCGGAAGAAGATCGCCGTCACGGGTTACGGCTGGGGCGGCCGCATGGCGTGGCTGTACGCCGCGCACCAGCCGAAGGTGAAGACCGGAGTGGCCTGGTATGGCGTGCTGTCGCGTCCGGCTACGGAGTTGCAACCGCGGCATCCGGTGGACATCGCGGCTGGTCTGCGGGTGCCCATGCTTGGGCTGTACGGCGGCCAGGACCGGGGTATTCCGCTGGAGACGGTCGCGAAAATGCAGGCGGAGTTGAAGAAGGGCGGTAGCGGGTCGCTGATAGAGGTTTATGAAGACGCCTCGAACGGATTCCACGCCGACTACCGGGAGAGCTACCGGAAACGGGAAGCGGAGGATGGCTGGGCGCGGGGACTGGCTTGGTTTCGTAAACATGGGGTTGCGTAGAAGTGTGAGGGTGGGACGCATAGCTAGTTGACAAAGATCGACTAAAGTTTCATACTGAACGTGAGCGCAACAGGCGCAGCAAGTTTCCTTCAAGGATTTTCTATCATGAGCAAAATCATCGGTATCGACCTCGGCACTACGAATTCCGTCGTTGCCGTTATGGAAGGCGGGCAGCCGGTCGTGATCCCCAACCAGGAGGGTGGCCGTACCACTCCGTCGGTTGTCGGGTTCACCAAGTCGGGCGAGCGCCTGGTCGGTCAGGTTGCCAAGCGCCAGAGCATCACCAACCCGGAAAACACGGTTTATTCGGTGAAGCGATTCATGGGCCGCCGCGGCAACGAGGTGGGCGAAGAGACCAAGCTGGTTCCCTATAAGGTTGTCATGGGCGACAACGGCGACGCCCGTGTGGAGATTCTGGGCAAGAAAATGCCTCCGCCGGAGATTTCGGCGCTGGTGTTGAAGAAGCTGAAAGAGGCCGCCGAGGCCTACCTGGGCGAGAAGGTCTCGAAGGCGGTGATCACGGTTCCGGCGTACTTTAACGACGCGCAGCGCCAGGCCACCAAGGACGCCGGGCAGATTGCCGGCCTGGAAGTGATGCGCATTATCAATGAGCCGACGGCGGCGGCGCTGGCTTACGGCCTGGATAAGAAGAAGGACGAAACTATCGCGGTGTTCGACTTCGGTGGCGGTACGTTCGACATCTCCATCCTGGAAGTGGGCGACGGCGTCGTAGAAGTCAAGGCCACCAACGGCGACACGCATCTCGGCGGCGACAACATCGACCAGCGGATTATCGACTGGCTGGTGAACGAGTTCAAGCGCGAAAGCGGGATCGACGTCAGCCATGACCAGATGGCTCTGCAGCGGCTGAAAGAGGCGGCTGAGAAGGCGAAGATCGAGCTTTCGACGCTGCTGGAAACCGAGATCAACCTGCCGTTCCTGACGGCCGATGCAACCGGTCCCAAGCATCTGGCGATGAAGCTGACGCGGGCGCGCTTTGAGCAGATGATGGAAGACATCTTCAAGCGCTGCTTCGGGCCGTGTGAACTGGCCATGCGCGATGCCGGGCTGAGCCCCAGCCAGATCGACGAAGTGGTGCTGGTGGGTGGTTCGACGCGTATTCCGAAGATCCAGCAACTGGTGCGGGAGTTCTTCGGCAAGGATCCGAACAAGAGCGTGAACCCGGACGAGGTGGTGGCCGTGGGCGCCGCCGTACAGGGTGGCGTGCTGGGCGGCGAAGTGAAGGACGTGCTACTGCTGGACGTGACCCCGCTTTCGCTCGGTATCGAGACGTTGGGCGGCGTGTTCACCAAGCTGATCGAGCGCAATACCACCATCCCGACGCGCAAGAGCGAGACCTTCTCGACGGCGTCCGACAACCAGACGTCGGTGGAGATCAAGGTGTACCAGGGCGAGCGGGCAATGGCGCGGGATAACCGGCTGTTGGGCGTGTTCCAACTGGTAGGGATTCCGCCGGCTCCGCGTGGCATTCCGCAGATCGAGGTGACGTTCGATATCGACGCCAACGGCATTTTGAACGTAATGGCAAAGGACCGGGCGACGAATATCGAGCAGAAGATCACGATCACCAGTTCGAGCGGCCTGTCGAAGGACGAGGTCGAGAAAATGGCCACCGACGCCAAGAGCCACGAGGCGGACGACCGTAAGCGGCGGGACGAGATTGAAGCCCGTAACCGTGCCGATTCCATGGTTTACAACATGGAAAAGATGCTCAAGGAGCACGGGTCGAAGATCTCCGAATCCGAGCGCAAGAACGTTGAGGCGGCCATCGAAGACACCAAGCAGGCGATCCAGGATGGCGGCGTCGAGAAGATCAACGGGGCGCTCGACCGTCTGCAGACCGCTTCGCACAAGCTGGCCGAGGCCATGTATAGTGCCGCGGGGACGGGTCCGGGTGCGGGTCCGCAACCGGGCGGGGCTCCCAGCGATGGCACCGGCTCGGGCGCCGGTGCGCAGAAGCCGAAAGACAACGTCGTGGACGCCGAGTTCGTCGACGTCGACGACAAGAAGTAAGGTCTCCTCCGTCTAAACGCAGGCGGGACGGACGACTGAGAGGAGCCGTCCCGCCTGCCGGGTTGCCGTGTGGGAAAGGGATTGAGGATGGCCACCGCAAAGCAGGACTACTACGAGACTCTAGGCTTGGACCGCAAAGCGTCAACCGACGAGATCAAGAAAGCCTACAAGCGCCTCGCCCGCAAGTACCATCCCGATCTGAATCCGGGAGATAAAGCGGCCGAGGACAAATTCAAGAACGTCCAGGAAGCGTACGACATTCTGAGCGACGACAAAAAGCGCTCCATGTACGACCAGTTTGGCTTCTACTCCGACCAGGGATTCCCCGGCGCGGCCGGTGGACGGCCCGGACCCGGGGGCGGCTTCGGTTTCGGCGGCTTCGACTTCTCCGATCTGTTTACCGAAGGCGGTCCGCAGGGGGCGGGCGGAGCGCGAGGGCCTGGCGCGGGACCGGGCGGCGGCGGGGGTGCGCGGCGGGGCCCCGGCGGCGCTGGCGACCGCGGCTTCAGCGATCTGTTCAGCAATTTCTTCAAGAGCAAAACGCAAGAGCCGGAGCCTGAACGGGGTTCGGATCTCGAGTACGGGCTGACCGTCGACTTTTGGCAATCGATCAAGGGAACGCAGGTACGGTTGACGATCAACCGCTACGACACGTGCGCGGCGTGCGGCGGCAGCGGGTCGTCGGGGGGCGTCACGACGAGTTGTCCGCAGTGCAACGGCAGCGGGAACGTCACGCAGATGGCCGGGGCCATGCGGTTCTCGCTCACCTGTCCGAAGTGCAACGGCAGTGGCAAGCTACGCAATGCCTGTCCGGCCTGCCAGGGCGAGGGACGCATCGCGCAGCCCGAGGCGGTGGAAGTGCGTATCCCGGCCGGTACGCGCACCGGATCGCGGCTGCGGGTGGCAGGAAAGGGAAGCGCCGGCACGCTGGGCGCTCCCAGCGGCGATCTATATATTACGGTGCGGGTGGAGGACCATCCGTTCTTCCACCGGGAAGGCGACGATATCCTGATCAAAGTGCCGGTGAGCGTTCCCGAAGCTTGCCTGGGCGCCAAGATCGAAGTGCCCACGGTGGATGGCCGCGCGTTGCTCAAGATTCCCCAGGGCACCCAGAACGGGCAGCGGTTCCGGCTGCGCGAAAAGGGCGTGTTCAACGCACGCACCAATACCCACGGCGATCAGATCGTCGAAGTGCTTCTGCAGGCGCCGAAAGCCCAGGATGAGCGGACGCGCGAACTGTTGCGCGAACTGGCCAACCTGCACACCGAAGATCCGAGAGCCGAAATCTGGCAACAGGTATAGAGCATATGGCCAAAAAGCGGTCCAAGGGCGTATACATGATTTCCTCGGTGGCCGAGCAGTACGGGCTGCATCCGCAGACGCTGCGGCTATACGAGAGAGAAGGGCTGCTGGCGCCTTCGCGGAGTGACGGGAACACGCGGCTGTATACCGATGAGGACCTGGAGCGGTTGGAAGTGATTCTGCAACTGACGCGGGAGTTGGGGGTGAATCTGGCGGGGGTGGAGATCATCCTGAACATGCGCGACAAGATGGAGGCGATGCAGCGGCAGATTGAGGAGTTCGTGGCGCAATTGAACAGCCAGTTGTCGCATCGGGATGGGCCGCCGGCTCCGCCGTCCGCCAACGGTTTGATTCCGGTGGTGCGGGCGACGGCGATTGCGCTTCGCCGGGGCGGGGACGATGAGTAGGGCAGCCGGCCCTGGCTGGGCGCAAGACCGGCTGGTTTGGTTTCGGCGTTAGTTCAGTTTCTCGATGAGCAGTTCCGCGCCGCCGGGGTTGGCCAGGGTGGCCGCGCCCAATAAGCCATAAAGTTGCGTGCTGATAATATCACCCGCCGACAGCGTCTGTATTGTAGAGCGGCACCATGCGTTCACCGACGTGTTCGGATAGACCGATCCCGAAGTGATACCCGATCCGTTCACGGCTATCCGCGCGCCCGCTAGCAGGTTGGAACTCGTTCGGATACAGAACGAGAGGCGGTAGGGTCCTGCCGACGGCACGGTGCGGCTGGAAACACCCGATTCCAGCGTCGTGGTCATCGGGATGTCCGTACCGCCCAATACTACCGCGACCACGGCTCCCGTGTCGTTGGCATAGGCGCCGTAAGCGGAGATGCCGCCGCTTCCGGCTGGACCGGTGGCCCCGGTGACGCCCGTCGCGCCGGCACTGCCATTTGTGCCGGCCAGGCCAGCAATGCCCGTGGCTCCGGTGACACCTGTCGCGCCGCTCGCGCCGGTAAAGCCCGCGAGCCCCGTCGCGCCCGCCGGTCCCGTTGGGCCGGCCGCTCCAGTGGCGCCGGCGGCCCCCGCCAGGCCAGCGACTCCGGTCGCGCCAGACGGCCCGGCGGCTCCCGTGGCGCCGATAGCGCCCGCAACGCCAGTGGCGCCCGCAACGCCGGTGGCGCCCACCAGACCCGTGGCTCCAGCCGCGCCAGTGGCACCAACCGCGCCCGCGACGCCCGTGGCCCCCACTGCGCCGCTGGGACCAACCGGCCCGGCAATGCCCGTTGCGCCAGCGGCGCCTGTCGCCCCAGCGGGTCCGGTAACGCCGGCAGCGCCCGCTGGGCCGGCAGCACCCGTCGCGCCCGGCATGCCCGTCAATCCGACGGGTCCCGGAGTGGACGACTGCGGACCCATGGGCCCGGTGGCGCCCGTCGGCCCGGCCGGTCCGGTCGCACCCGTGGCTCCGCTGCCCGTTCCGCCGCCCTCGGCATAGTAGCCGTTGATATCGATGATGACGTGGGTGGTGCCGGAGGCGAACAGCGAGATCGCCCCGCCGGTTCCGGCGGCGACAATCGCCGCATTGGCGACCACCTGCCCCTGGAACGAGTTCAATGTCGACACGTTGGGCCGCGCCGTGCCGGTGGGCCACACCGTGAGATACTGCAGCGGGCCGGAGGGCACTACGGTTACATTCAGGGAGTAAGCCTTAGCCGATCCGGGAATGCCGCAGGCGCTGGAGGCCACCGGTACCAGGCGTTCGGCCGCCGACAGCGCCGGAGGGCCGAACAAGCCGGTGAAGCCATATTCCGGCCGCGTGTCCATGATGCGGCAGGGGGTTACGGCGACCAGCGGCAGGGGGCCGCTGAGCGCAGCCGTGCGCACGGGAGAACCGTCCTTAGAAGTGGATTCTGCCGCCCAATACAAGGGGGCGGGCCAGTTGGGGACTTCGAGACCTTGGGATTGTGCCGAGACAGCGCTCCATGCGCCCAGGACTCCGAATACCATGAGGGTGCGTACCGTCGAGAAACTCATCGATACACATATCGGCGGTTACTCAAATCCCCATAAGCGTAAAAGGCATCGGAAAAGTCCGGCCTACCACCCCAGATTCGCGTTCACATTCGGCACCGTCTTCTTCAGCTTTTCCACGCCCTCTTTCGTCACCTTCGTCTGGAACAGGTATAGACTCTTCAGCTCCGTCAGCCCCGCTAGTTGATCCAGGCCGGCGTCGGTCACCGCCGTCCCATACAGATTCAGATACGTCAACTTCTTTAGGCCCTTGAGGTTAACGAGCCCGGCATCGCTGATCTTGGTCCGCTCCAGGTGCAGTTGCTCCAACTCCGTCAGTCCCTTGATAGCCGCCAGCCCGGCATCCGTCACCGACGTGCCGCCCAGGTGCAGTTGCACCACCTTGGACAGCTTGGACACCGGCGCCAGGTCGGCATCCTTAATAGAGGCGCCCTGGAGATAGAAGCTGACTTCGCGCCGCTCATCGTTCTGCGCCAGCGGCCGCACACTGCCGCCGCTCTTCTCGATCGCCGCGATCGCCGCCGCTTCGCCCGATGCGCCTCCCGCGGCCGGCTTGGCGGATGCCGGAGCCGCAGCCTTCTTGGCGGGCGCGGGGGATTTGGAGGGGGGTGTAGTCTTCTTCGTGGGTGCCTGCATGGAAGTAGTCTACTATCTTATCTAACAGGGCTTGCAAGGCAAGGGGCAATTCTGGTATGTCGAAATTATGCGCATCACGAACATTCTCCTTCTGCTTGTAACGTGTGCTCTGGCATCCCCGGCCGCCGAGGGTGGCGCTTCGATATTCCCCGATAAGAATCTGGAAGCGGTTGTGCGCAGCTTCGTGTTCGCCAAACGGGATAACCAGCAGCCGCTCACCGCCGACGATGTGAAGTCCCTTTCCACCATTACGGGTAAAGGTAAGGGAATCAAGGACCTCACCGGTCTGGAAAAGTGTACGGCGCTGGCTTCGCTGGAACTGACCGACGCCGAGATCAGCGATCTGACGCCGCTCAAGGATCTGAAGAACCTGCAGTCGCTGACGCTGTCCCGCAATAAGATCCGCGACGTCGCGCCGCTGGCCGGCCTCACTTACCTCCAGTACATCGAGTTATCGAACAACGAAGTAACGGATATAACTCCGCTGGCGGGTCTTACCGCTCTCAATTCGCTGTATCTTTCCAACAACAGGATCGCGGCCATCGACGCGGTCAGCGGGCTGAACAAAGTGTGGAGCCTTTACTTGGACGGCAACGCCGCCATTGCCGACCTCAAGCCCGTGGCCGGTCTGAAGAACCTCTCCACGCTGGATCTCAAGGGGACCAAAGTGAAGGATCTGAGCCCGCTGGCGGGCCTTACGAGCCTGCACTTCCTGTTCCTGGACCGCACGCCGGTCAGCGACCTTACCCCGCTGGTGACGGCCTGCGCCAAGGATGCCGCCGGCGAGAAGCGCTTCGCGCCCTTCCTCACGGTTTCGGTGTCGGGCTCGGCGGCTGCCAAGAGTCCGAAGGCCGCTGAGTTGAAGAAGCATATCCACACGCTGATCCCCTAGCACGGGACTGCTCCGTTCCCCGTAGTGGCTTCGTTTGGTTCTGGGGCGCGAGGGCGGGCTTATCATGAAGAAATGCTCCGCGTCTTTCTGCCCGCCCTGGTTGCGCTTACCGCTGTCTTCGCCCTTGCACAACAGCCCTACACCACCTGGCGGGACTACGGCGGCACCGCGGATGCCGCGCAGTATTCCGCGCTCCAGCAGATCGATAAGGGCAACGTACGGCAGTTGCGGGTAGCCTGGCGCTACTCTACCGGCGACAACAACAAGTACTTCTTTAGTCCATTGGTGGTGGACGATGTGATGTTCGTGATGGCGAAGAACAGCTCGATTGTCGCCATTAACGCCGAAACCGGGGCCGAGATCTGGACCCACACGCCCCAGGCGCCCATCACGGCCATCACCAATCGCGGCATCAACTATTGGGAAAGCAAGGACCGCTCCGACCGCCGTCTCCTCTACGCCAGTAACCACTACCTGCGCGCTCTGGACGCCCGGACGGGCAAGATCATCACCAGCTTTGGCAACAATGGGGCCGTGAATCTGAAGGAAGGCCTGGACCGCGACCCGGCCACGCTGCGCATCGTGCAATCGCTGACGCCAGGCAAGGTGTTCGAGAACCTGCTGATCCTCGGGTCGGCGACGAATCAGGGCTATGGTTCGGCGCCGGGCGACATCCGCGCTTTCGACGTTCTTACTGGCAAGCTGGTGTGGCAGTTCCACACCGTGCCGCGCCCCGGCGAGTTCGGCTACGACACCTGGCCCAAGGATGCCTGGAAGCGCGTGGGCGGCGCCAATGTGTGGGGCGAGTTCTCCGTCGATGAGAAGCGCGGTATCGTCTTTGCCCCTACGGCGAGCGCGAAGTACAACTTCTATGGAGCCGACCGGTCGGGGGCCAACCTGTTCGGCGATTGCCTGATCGCGCTGGACGCCCGCACCGGCAAGCGCGTCTGGCACTTCCAGATGGTGCACCACGACATCTGGGACTATGACGACGCCACCGCCCCGAAACTGCTCACCATCAAACACGAAGGCAAGATGATCGACGTCGTGGCGCAGGTGACCAAGCAGGGCTTTGTTTGGGTCTTTCATCGCGATTCGGGCAAGCCCTTATGGCCGATCGAAGAGCGCCCGGTGCCTAGATCCGACATGCCCGGCGAGCAGACCTGGGCCACCCAGCCGTTCCCCGTGAAGCCCCCGCCCTTCTCCCGCCAGAAGTTCACGGTCGACGACCTGAGCCCGTACCTGACGCCGGAGGACCGCGCCAAGTGGCGGGATAAGATCCTTAGCGCCCGCAACGAAGGCATGTTCACGCCCCCTGGCCGGAGGGACACCGTCCAGATGCCCGGCAACAACGGGGGCGCCAATTGGAGCGGCGCGGCCATCGATCCGGCGAAGGGCTGGCTATACGTAGTGTCGAAGGACCTGCCGGCGATGCTGAAGCTGGACCGGAGCGAGGAAGAGGATCGCAAACTGTTGGCGGCCAGCGCCGGCGAGCGTTACTACAGCGGTTTCGGTTTCATGCTGGCGAGCGACGGACTGTCGCCCATCGCGCCGCCCTGGACTTCGTTGACGGCGTACGACATGAACGACGGCACCATCCAATGGAAGATCCCGCTGGGGGAGGTGCCGTTCCTGGCCAAGAAGGGGATCAAGAATACCGGCACGCACTATCCGAAGGTGGGCCCGGTGGTGACGGCGGGCGGGCTGATCTTCACCGGCACGCGCGACAAGAAGGTGCGGGCCTTGGATGCCGGCAACGGCAAAGTTCTGTGGGAGTACGAAGTGGACGCCGCGCTGGAAGGCATTCCGGCGGTGTATGAATGGAACGGGCGGCAGTACGTGGTGTTCTGCGCGTCGGCGCAGGTGGGCCTGACGCCGCAAACGCAGGAGACGATCAAAGGGGCGTATGTCGCCTTCGCGCTGCCGAAGTAACGCTACCGGCCCATGAACTTTTCGAATTCGCTCCAGGCGACAGCCGGGCCATGCACCGGCGCGATAGTCTTGACGTCATAGCGCAGGCGCCGCACGTGAGTGAGAAAAGCGCGGTTGGCGGGGGTAGGCGAACCCTGCGCGGGTGTATCGAAGAGGTCGGCCTCGATGGCGATGTTTTCGACGGGCAGGTATGCCATCAGCATGCCTTCGACGTGGGCCAGCGGCTGTACGTAGGTGATCAGCATCTGCCGCGTCCCATCGGTGAGCACGTAATTCTCGCGCACGGTCTCGTATTGATAGCCTTCGGTTAACTCGGTGGGAGGGGCCAGCGCCACCAGATCCGGCTCCAGCGTGCGCGGCGTGTACACCAGCACATCGCGGTTGTAGAAGGCGTGGTTTTTGAAGTGCGTAATGACGGTGGCGCCGATGTGGAGGTAGGTGCGCAGGCCGCCGAGATGATCGAAGTGCTGGTGCGTGTTTACGACATAGCGAATCGGCTTGCCCGGCATGAGTTTCGTCACCGCCTCGATCACCGCCAGACTGCGGGCTTCGTCGAGTGGCGCCTCGACCACGGCAATCCAATCCTTGAACTCCACCGCGACGCTGTTATGCGAGCCGCCGCCCATCAGGTAGACGCCCTCGGCGAGCTTTTTCGGCTCGACGCGCACGGGAAAGCTCGCTTCGCGGACGGGGGCGGGCACCGTGGCCGGATCGGGGCAAACGTTAGCCCGCACGTTCTTCATCACGCCGCCGAAGCCGTTATGGCCGGCGCTGATGGTCTGCGTGTTGTAGTTGTCGTCCCAGCCGTCGTGGTGGTGCCAAACGGTGGGGAAACGAATGCCATCGCCGAGATCTATGTAGGTGTCGTTGGCGAACTCGTGCTCGTAGTTCATGTCTCCCAAGACGGGGTCGGGCACCCAGGTATGGATGCGCTGGAGCAGGTTCTCATTGTTGATGGTGGCATCCACCCGGTACTTGCCCAGCAGAGTGATCGACACCACCGTCACCTTTTCGGGAAGGGTGGTTGCGCCGTCGCGCCCCATTTCTCCCAGCTCCCAACGCCAGAAGGCCTTCGGATTCGCACCCGGCAGTCGCGCCGCCTTCAGGAAGCCATGCGGGTTGATCCACAGATCCACCTGCCAGCGTTCGGCATCGGCCGGCGGAGCGGCAACGGGCTTGGCGTTGGCTCCATCCAGGTACCACCCGTGTTTGCCGTTCACATAGAACAACTGGCGTGCATTCTGTTGTAAGGGCGTGCCCCCCAGCCAGCCCTGTCCGTACTTCCAGGACGCCGGGTTCTGGCCAGGCTTGCGATCGAATTCCTCTCTCATGGTGCGCGCTTCCCAGTTCATCGTGCGCGTGTAGTTGGCCAGTTCCACCCCACGCGGCCAATCGACGTTCCAGCCCGCCTCCTTCTGCTGTCCCACCATGCCGGTATAGGCGGCGCCGTTGAGGGTGACGCAGCGCAGTTTACGGCTCCCGATGGCCTCTTCGGCCGCCCGCAGCACGGGCTCCGGGTCGACGAAACCGGCAGGCCAGGTGGTGGTCTGGGCGGGTAATGCTAAGGGCAGGAGTAGTAGCAGCGTTGGCAACATGGGGATGGGAACATGTTACTCTTTTCGACGCGTTCGCGCCGCTGGATCAGGGCGCCTGGCGCCGCGTTTGGACCTGACTGAGCACCGAGCTAACCAACTCCCGCAGATGCTGGGACTGAAGTGGTTTGGTCAGATGTCCCTGCATGCCCGCCTCGAGGCAGCGCAGGCGGTCTTCTTCGAGGACGCTTGCCGTTAGCGCCCAGATTGGGGTGTCGCGGTTTGGCCCCTCGGCTCCACGAATCATGGCGGTCGCGTTAAAACCGTCGCATAGTGGCATGTAGATATCCATCAGGATGAGGTCGAAGGGCTTGGCCTGGGCCCGCTGTACGCCTTCATTGCCATCGGTCGCCTCTTCGACCACGCAGCCGAGGCGCGTGAGCAGCGCCCGCGCGATGTGGCGGTTCACGTTGTTATCTTCCACCAGCAGCACATCCAGGCGGTCCATTGGCTTGGTATCGACGGGAGTCTCGGTTACCGCCGGCGCGCACTCTTCCAGAGGCAGCATTACATGAAAAGCCGAGCCTTTGCCCACTTCGCTGTTTACCTCAATGCGGCCTTTCATGGCCGCCGCCAGGCGCATGCAGATCGTCAAACCCAACCCGGTGCCGCCGAACCGCCGCGTTGTCGTGGATTCGGCCTGCGTGAAGGGCTCGAAGATGGCCTTCAGCTTGTCCGCCTGTATGCCGATTCCCGTGTCGATTACACTGAGACGGATCATATTCGCGTCCCCGTCCGGATGAACGCGAACCTCAATGCCGCCGGCGGGTGTGAACTTGGCGGCATTGCTCAGCAGATTGAGCAGCAGTTGGCGTACACGGCTCGGATCGCCCCGTACCAGCGGAGGCAGGTCCGGGGACACGCTCAACGTCAGCCGCAACCCCTTGTCCTCCACCTGGCGGCGAAACAACTCGCCGCACTGGATGGTGACCTGCGCGAGCGAGAAAGGAACCGACTCGAGCCGGAGCGCTCCAGCCTCGATCTTCGACAGATCGAGAATGTCGTTGACCACGTGCAGCAGCGTATCGCCGCAGGCGCGCAGGATATCCAGAAGGCGCCTTTGCTCGGGGTCCCGTACGTGGTCCTCGATCAGGGTTACCGCGCCGAGCATTCCGTTCATCGGCGTCCGGATCTCGTGGCTCATGCTGGCCAGAAACTCCGACTTGGCCCGCGATGCCGCTTCGGCCTCCTCGCGGGCGATGCTCAGCTCCCGCGTCCGCTCCCGCACCCGGCGCTCCAGTTCTTCGGTGCGCAGGCGGTAGGCGCGATTGCGCCAGCGCGAGAGCAAGATCATCGCCGCCGCCAGCGCCGCCAGCGTGGCCGGCGGCAGCCACGATCGCTGGTACCACAAGGGAGCGATAGTGAACGGCAGCACCGAAACCGGTCCGCGCCAGCGCTGGTCGGCCACCTGCGCCTGGAGCCGGAACTCATAGCCGCCGGGCTCGAGGTTGTCGAACATCGCCTCCTGGGAGTAGGTTTCGACCGGCTCGCCGGGCGCGCCTTTCACCTGGTAGCGGAATCGCGGGGTAGCTCCCGCGTAGGCGCCGACCACGCCGTAGTTCACGCGCACGCGCCGCGTGCCCGGAGGCAGCGTCAAGGCGCCTTCCAACGACAACGTGACTCCGTCCGCCGTCACGCGGCTGATGACGGTCCGCACGTCTTCCTGGATGGCCAGCGCCCGCTCCGGCTGAAAGTGAATGGCGCCCGCCAGCGATGCGGCCCACAGACTCCCATCCGCCATGCGATGGGCGATCGACGACGTACCCAGCCCGAAGTTCCCGCTCGCCAAGCCATGAAAGGTCGTGAACCGCGTTGGCGACGGCGCCGGTCCTTGGCCGTGGGCGTACTCCAGCAGCCGGCTCCGCGACACCGTCAGCAAGCCGCGCCGGCCCAGCATCCAGACGTTGCCGAATTTGTCGTCGATAAAGCCGAATACCGTTTCTCCGGGCAGCAGTTCCGGACGGGCCGAGAACCGCCCCTCGTTGCGATCGAACAGGGCGATGCCGTTGCTCATGGCCGCCAGCAGGAAACGGTCGTCCAACTCCCAGACGGCCATCCCGCGCCGGGTCCGCTGCCGCCCGAGCCCGTGTGCCGTTAGCCGGCCGTCCCGCCATTCCAGCAGTCCCGCTTCCCAACTCATTCCCCACAGGCTGCCTTTAATCTCCAGCAACGTCCGGACCACCGGCATGCGCGCCCCGGTGGGCTGCAGTTCCACCTGCCCGCCGCCGCCGAATCGCACGCGGAACACCTCGCGCGAGTCCGAATAATACACCTCGCCCTTCGCGGTTGGCCTGGAAAACGCGAGGAACCGGGCCGGCTGCCAGCTTCGCTCATGCGTCCGCAGGAGCCGCGTCCCGCTTCCGTCCGACAAGAGCAGGCCCTTGGTATTAGCAAGCAGCATCCGCCCACCCGGCGCGGGCGCCATCGCCTGTAAAAGGGCCTGGCCCGATCCCGGCACCGGCTGCCAAGGCCCCTGTCCGTTACCAACCACCACCCCGTGCGTTCGCGTGCCGATCCAGATGCGCCCCCGATCGTCGGCTTGCACGGCGGCGATGCTGCTGGTAGCCAGGCCGCGCAGTTGGTCCACAACACGAAACAACGGCCGCTGGAGGTGGATCAGCGTTCCCCAGCGCGTCCCGCACCAGAGCGACCCGTCGCGCGCCTGTGTCAGCGCGATGACCAGGTCGTCCCGGCGCATTCGCTCGTGCAGCCGGATTGCCTCCACCTTGCCCCGGTCCAACCGCAGCAGTCCACCCTCCGCACCCGCCCAGATCACTCCCTCGCGATCCGCTAGCAGCACCCGGTGCATCTCGAGGCCGGGGTCCAACGGCAAAGGCACCGCGTTCCACAGCTTGTCCCGGCGGTAGAGCACGTTTCTGCCCAAGGCCCAGTCGCCATTGCGCGCCGACGACGTCAGAGCCACCACCATTCCCGGCGACCGGGGCAACAGCGTAAACCCTCCGCCAGGCTCGGCGCGGTATATCCCGCGGTCGGCTCCCACCAGGCTGAGACCGGCTTGGCCGAGAGCCATGCCGTGAACACTGCCAGCCTCCTCCGGCAGCGGCACCCGCTCCGGACTCCACCTGCCCCGGTCCACCTTATTGAGGTCGATCCGGAAAACGCCGTCGCCGCGCTGGACGAAGAGATACTTGCCGTCCGGGGTGGGGGTGAGATTCGCGACTCCGTAGCGATCTTCCCCCGTCCGCGGGAATGGGTAGGCCGAGAAGCGGACATTGGTGAGCGAATCAAACCGGTCCGGGTAGGCATAGGCGATATAGTCCCGCGCTCCCACCCAGAATCGCTTTCCATCCCAGGCCAGCGCCCCGATACCGCCATCGTGCGGGCGGGCATCGCCGGAAGGATCCACGCGCACGAAGGATTGGCCGTCGAAGCGCACCAGGCCGTCGCGGGTGGCCATCCAGAGATAGCCGTCGGGGGTTTCGAGAAGAGCGTAGATGGACTCTTCCGGTAGTCCGGCGGCACTGCCCCAGGAACGCACGGTCAGCGGTGAGGTTGCCGGGAGGTCGTCGCCGGGAACGATGGCGGGAGCGGCGGCGATGAGCAAAGCCAGCATTCGCAACGGAATACCGACGATGCCGGTGTTGGGGGACATCGGAGTGCGGCAACCGGCTGGTAAAGCCGATGATACCAAGAATAGTATCGGCAAAGGAGCGGAGTTACAGTAGAGGTAAGGTTGGGAGTTGGGGCCGATTAGCGATCATCGCTTTTTCCTCCTCGCCCTGCCCGAATCCTTTCCTTCCCGTTCGCATCCTAAAGTACAACACCGCAAAACGTGGTATTCTGGAGTTGTCTTTGCCCGCCTCGTCCAGTTTCGACGAATGCCTTCAAACCGCCGCTCTTCGATTCCGATCTTCTAGCCGCAGTCTGAACAAGGACTTATTATCAAGAAAGGGGTGTGTCCACCCATGACCAATATTTTCGTTGGAAACCTGAGTTTCCAGACTACGCAAGAGGATCTCTTCGCAGCATTTTCAACCTACGGCAACGTCGAGCGCGTTAGCATCATTACCGATCGCGACACCGGGCAGGCTCGTGGCTTTGCCTTCGTCGAGATGGCCGATGCGGCCGCTGCCCAGAACGCCATTAGCCAGTTGAACGGCGCCGAATTGAACGGCCGTACGATGAACGTCAACGAAGCCCGTCCGAAGACGGCGGGCGGCGGCGGCGGTGGCGGTGGATTCGGCGGTGGCCGTGGCCGTGGCAATGGCGGCGGCAATCGCGGCGGCGGCGGTGGCGGCCGTGGCGGATCCCGCTGGTAAGAGTTTCTCGCGCGCTTTCCCCGCGTGATCTTTCGGGGCTGCCAAGCGCAGCCCCGGTTTAAATCATCCCACTTCGTTTCAAGGAGAATGTTCCATGGCTGGCCGCGGATCGCAAACTTTCCAGAAACGGCAAAAAGAACTCGCTCGCAAGGAAAAGCAGGAAGAGAAGCGAGCTAAACGGCTGCAGCGCAAGAACGCGCCAGCCGGAGAAGCCGAACCGGTTGATGAAGGCCTTGCTTCCAATGAATCGGAAGAAGAACCGGCTCCGGCCCTGCCCGGCCTTCCCACTTTTGAATGAACCAATTTTCTGAACTGAACCTCCGCTCTGTACTCCAGAGCAACCTCAAGAAACACAATTTTATTACGCCCACGCCTGTCCAGGCGCAGGCAATCCCTCCCGCTCTTGAAGGCAAAGACGTCGTCGCCACCGCCCAAACGGGCACCGGTAAGACCCTCGGCTTTGTGCTCCCGCTGCTGGAAAAGATGCTGGCCGCGCCGGCGTCGACCGCTATCAAGGCTGTTATTCTCAGCCCCACGCGCGAACTTGCCATCCAGATCAACGAGAGCTTCCAGAAGGTGGCTGCCGGTACCGGGATCCGTTCCACGGTAGTGGTCGGTGGCTTGAGCGAGACCAACCAGCTCCGGACCATCCGCCAGGGCTCCCAGGTGCTTATCGCCACCCCGGGCCGCCTGTGCGACTTCCTCCAGCGCAAGCTGGTGAAGCTGGGCGCGGTCGATACCATCATCCTCGACGAAGCGGATCGCATGCTGGACATGGGCTTCCTGCCCTCCATCAAGGCGATCCTCGACACGCTGCCGGCCGTTCGCCAGACGCTGTTGTTCTCGGCCACGATTGAAAAGACGGTCGCCCACCTGGTGGAGAGCTACGTAAAGGATCCGGTGCGGATTACGATCGGCACGGTCACCAAGCCCACCGAACAGGTCGACCTCGATCTGTACGAAGTGGACCACGAGCGTAAGTTTGATCTGCTGTCGCACCTGCTGCGCGAAGAGCCGGGCGCTTTTCTGGTCTTCACCCGCACCAAGCACGGGGCGGATCGGCTGGCGAAGAAGCTGGGCGCGGCCGGCATTGATGCCGCCCGCATCCATGGGGACCGTACCCAGGCGCAGCGCAACCAGGCGCTGGAAGGCTTCAAGAAGGGTAAGTATCGCGTCCTGGTCGCCACCGACGTCGCCGCCCGCGGCATTCACGTGGATGGCATCGCCCAGGTAGTCCAGTTTGACCTGCCCCAGGTGCCGGAGGACTTCATCCACCGCGCCGGGCGCACGGGCCGCGCTGGAGCTCGTGGGGTTGCCAGCACGTTCCACACACCGCAGGAACGCGGGGAAGTCCGGGTTATCGAACGAGCCATCCGCGTCCGCATGAACAAGCGGGAAGTCCCGGCCGACCTGCCGCAGACCAAGCTGGAGCCTCGTAAGGTGGTTATCATCCCCACCGGACAGAAGCCTGCCGCTAAGGGTGGCGACTTTAACCGCTTCGCCCAGCGGCGCCGGCGGACCGGCAGCCGCTAAGTTCGACTAGCATCCTAAGAATAGAACCCGCTTGCTCGCGCGATGACCGCGAGGAGCGGGTTCCATTTTTTGATGGTAATGGGCCGTGGATGAGAGGCAGCGCACGTCCTAGCCCGCGAGCTGCGTGAGGCCTTCTATCTTCACCCGCGGCGCGGGGACCTGGAGTTCCGGCATCGGGTTGGCTTGGAACAGCCGGCGGCAGATGGCGGCAATCCAGCGCGCATTGCGATTGGCTTTGCTACGGCGCGCGCTGTCTGTGGCAATCCCGGTGTTGGCGTACATCTGGCGATAGAGCTTGGAGATGAAGAGGAACGCAAGCTTCGCTTTAACGCTCTTCACGCAGTTGGCCCGCTTCCAGATCTCGCTCAGGCGGTAGTAGTCGTCCCACACGCCTTGCGTCCGTTCGCGGATCTCTTCCGAGGACATCGTCGGATGCGGCATATACAGTTTCGGGCGCCGGTGGCCTGGGATCAGCCAGTAGCGGTTCAGCGGAACGCCGTCCACCTCCGGCAGGTTCCCAGCGTTGGTCTTTTCCCACTTCTCGAAATCCACGGTGCCTGGGAACGGCGTCATCATAACGAACTGGGCAAAGGTCAGCCCGGCCTTCTTGGCCAGATCCGAAGTGGCTTGGAACGTATCGGCGCGGTCGGTGGAGAGCCCAAAGATGAACGACCCCAGTACGTGCACGCCGTGCGCCTTGAAGGTTTGCAGGCGCGCCACCAGGCTATCACCAGCCAGGTTGAAATCTTTGAATACCGCTTTCAAACCCTCCGGCGTCACGGCTTCCACACCCACCAGGGCGCCTTTGATGCGCGCTTTGCGCATGGCGTCCAAGAAGCTCGTGTCCTCGGCCGCCTCCATCGTAATCTGGGTGAAGAAGATCATGTCGGCCGGCAGGCTGGCGAGCCGTTCCATGAACTCGAAGCGCTCCTCGCGGATGCGCTTCAATTCGGCGACCTTCGCGGTGTTGCCCTGCTTTTCGGCCAGTTCGATATCGCGCAACGCCACCGGGTAGAAGTTGTCGTCGGCGAGTGCGATGAAGCGGAAGCCTTTGCGCCGCAGCGCAACAATCTCTTCCAGTACGTCGTCGCTGCGCCGCTGCCGCGGAGCCTGCCCATCGGTACGCCATACCGAACAGAACGAGCAATGCTTGGGACATCCGCGAATGGTTTGCACCGATGCCCACATGTAGCGTTTGGGATCGATCAGGTCCCAGCGTGCCGGCAGGAACTTGTTTGCATTGACGCGGCCGCCGGTGTATTGGCCCTTGGAGTTGCCGGCGCGCAGATCGTGCAGCACTTCGCCCCACACAATATCGCCGTCGCCGCTCACGACGGCATGGGCGCCGCCGCGCTCGAAAGCCTCTTCCGGATACAGCGAAGAGTGGATGCCGCCGAAGACGACCCAGGCGCCGCGCTCGCGGGCCATCCGGCCGACTTCAAAGCCGCGCAGGGCATTCGCGGTGTGGATGCCGATGCCGACCACGTCGCCCGGCTGAATGGTCTCGGGCTGGATGGCTTCCAGCGTCTCATCCACCAGCACCGGGTCGCCGAACTCATCCGGCGTGGCCGCGGCCAGCACAAACAACCAGCGTGGGGTAATCACGCCAATCCCAAACGACACGTCGCTGGGGTTCACTAGGTGAACTCGCATGCAACTCCTCTCAGAAACGAACAAGGTCAAGGCTAATTCTTCTGGTTAAGGAATTGGCCGACTTCGCGGGCGCCGCCGACTTTAAGGCCTAACACCCGCCCGCAGTATAGCAGCGAAGTTTCGCAACACTCCGCATTCTCCCTCGTGTGGTGGCGTTTGCGGGCTGAAGTGTCGCGAATCCACAGCGAGGCGTTTTCGCCATTTCTCCCGTAGCGCGGAACGGCACTACACAATTTGCTTGATTACCTGCCCTTCCACTTCCGTCAGCCGCTCTCTGCGGCCCTGGTGCATGAAGCTGAGCGCATGTTGGTTTAAGCCCATCTGATGAAGAATGGTGGTATGGATGTCGCGGAAGTGATAAGGCTGGTCCACCGCACGCAGGCCGATGTCGTCGGTTGCGCCAACGATCTGTCCGCCCTTGATTCCGCCGCCGGCCAGCCACATGGTGAAGCCGAGATTATGATGGTCGCGGCCCTTGCCGCCTTGCGCTTCCGGAGATCGTCCGAACTCGCCGCCCCATACTACCAGCGTCTCGTCCAGCATTCCGCGCTGCTTCAAATCCTTAATCAACGCCGCAACCGGCTGGTCGGTGTGGCCTGCCATGCGAATGTGATTCTCCTCGATATCATCGTGCGCATCCCACTGCATGTTGCCGGGCCCACCGCCGGCGACCACCGTTATGAAGCGCACCCCTTTCTCCACCATGCGCCGGGCCAATAAGCAACGGCGCGCATAGTCGTCGGTGGCCGGCTTGCCGACGCCGTACATGTCCAGCGTGGCCTGCGACTCCTTCTTGATATCGAAGACTTCCGGCGCCTCGGTCTGCATCTTGAACGCCAGGTCATAGGCGTTCATGCGCGCGGCGAACTCCGGATTCTCGGCATTCGGGCCAGCCTGATTCAAGTCGCGAATGAGGTCCACGGTGATCTGGCGCTGGTTGCGGGTGATGTTGGGCGGCAGGTCCAGGTTGAGTAGCGGCTTGTTGCCGGCGCGCATCATCGCCGGCTGGAAGACCGCGGGCAGGAACCCATGCATGTACATCGGCTGGCCGGCTTCGAGCGCACCCTTGGGATCCGGCAGCACCGCATAGGCCGGCATCGCATCGCTTTCCGTGCCCAAGCCGTACGTGATCCACGAGCCCATGTTCGGAAAGCCCGGAATGATGCGCCCCGTCATCAATTGATACTGCGCCGCCGAGTGCACCACCATGTCGCCATGGCAGGACCGGAGGATAGCGAGGTCATCCACCACCTCGGTAATGCGCGGCAGCAGATCCGACACGTCAATGCCGCTCTTGCCGTACTTCTTGAACGATCGCTTGGTGCCGAGAATCTTCGCTTCCGCGGTGACGAACTGATACTTCGCCTCGCCGAACTCTTTCGGCCGCTTCTGCCCATGCAACTGGTTGAGCAGCGGCTTCGGGTCGAAGGTTTCGATATGGCTCGGCCCACCCGCCATGAACAAAAAGATCACGGACTTCGCTTTCGGCGTTATGTGCGGCGGCTTCGGGGCCAGCGGATTG
The DNA here is from genome assembly GCA_964385495.1 of uncultured Candidatus Solibacter sp. Classification (GTDB taxonomy): domain Bacteria; phylum Acidobacteriota; class Terriglobia; order Bryobacterales; family Bryobacteraceae; genus CADEFT01. The sequence continues at coordinate 133,417 of CAYLPH010000006.1, read as the reverse complement.
GTCTTGGCCGCCCGTGCCTGTTCGGCGAACAGCATCGAGGTGAAGGCCAGCGAGCCGAAGCCGCAGAAGGCGCCGGTGAGAAACTCGCGGCGATTCCGGGTGTAGCGAACGTGTTCAGCCATGTTAGTTCACGTAGAGGAAGGAGTTCAGGTTCAACATCGCCAGGGCGAACTCAGTCAGCGATTGATTCTTGAGGAAACGCAGGGCGACGGCCTTCTCCCGCGCATTCGGCAGACGGCCCGCGGTAATGCGATACGCCAGGTCCACCTGTTTAGCCTGGCTGGCGCCGGCCTCTTTATCCAGCCGCGACGCCAATGCCCGGGCCATGTCGTTCGACAGCGTGCCGTTCAACAATTCCAACGCCTGGGGCGCATGGGTACTGGCCTCGCGCCGCGCGCAACTGATCTGCATGTCAGGGGCGTCGAACACCTCCATCATGGGCAGGCGCAGGTTGCGCTTATGCAGCAGGTAGATGCTGCGGCGGTCATGCTCGGCCACGTCCTTGGTGACGGCCCACTGGGAGGGCTTATACAGCAGGTTCACCAGTTCCTGATCCACCGGTACGATGACGCTCGGCCCACCTTGCTTCGCATTCATTCGCTCACCCACGGCGAGCATCGCGTCGCGCAGTTGCTCGGCGTCCAGGCGGCGAATCGGCGCCCGCCATAGCAGCGTATTGTCCGGGTCTTTCTCGCTGGCGGCCTTCTCCAGCGGTGACACGGAGGCCTGTTTGTAGGCCTTGCTGGTCACCATCAGCTTGTGAATCGGCTTCATGCGCCAGCCATTGCTCACGAACTCGCTGGCCAGGTAGTCCAGCAGCTCCGGATGCGACGGGCGCACGCCCATGCGGCCGAAATCGTTGGGCGTCGCCACGATCCCACGCCCGAAGTGATAGTGCCACATGCGGTTCACCATGACGCGCGGGGTCAGCGGATTACCTGGATCCGTCACCCACTTCGCCAGCTCCGTGCGCGGATTCTTCGTATCGACGGGCAGTTCCGGGGTGCCGTCGGGCAGCAGCACACCCAAGGGACGGGGCAGCACGCGGTCGCCTTTATTCTGATGGTCGCCCCGCGCCAGCACATGAATGGGCACTGCCTTAGTCATGTCGTTGCTAACGGAGAACAGCGAGGGGAGGGGTTCCGGGGCGGCCTCTTCCAACTGCGCCAGCTTCTCCTGCATTTTGGCGCGATCCGGACCTTTCATGCCCTTCATTTGTTGCTTCAACTCGCCCATCCGCTTGTCGTGGGCCGCCTTCTTTTCCTTCCAGTCGGCCTCCTGTTCGGGAGTCGCCGTGATGATGTCCTTGTCGTACACGGCGGCGAAATAGGCCTGGATGCGGTAGTAATCCTTGTGGCGGATGGGATCGAACTTGTGATCATGGCAGCGCGCGCAGCCAAGCGTGACGCCTAGCATGCCGGAGCCTACCACGTTGGTCATCTCGGTCAACACTTCGTTCCGGCTGGATGCCACTTCCTGGTTTCCGGCGTTCTTGCGTAGCGGCCCTAAGCGCTGCAGGCCGCTGGCGATGGCGTACTCCTTGTTTTCCGGATCCATCTCATCGCCGGCCAACTGTTCGCGCAGGAACTGATCGTAGGGCTTGTCCGTCTGGAACGAGGCGATGACGTAGTCGCGATAGCGCCACGCATCGTTGCGGTGGGTGTCGTATTCGAAGCCGTCGGTCTCGGCAAAGCGCACAACATCCAGCCAGTGCTGCGCCCAGCGCTCGCCGTAATGGGGGCTTTCGAGCAGCCGGTCCACCAGCTTTTCGTAGGCATCGGGCGATTTGTCGGCGAGGAACGCGTCGATCTCAGCGAGGGCCGGCGGCAATCCGGTGAGGTCGAAGGTGACGCGCCGGATCAGCGTCTCTTTGGACGCCGGAGGGGCGTAGCGGAGGCCTTCCTTCTCCAGCCGCGCCATGACAAAAGCATCCACGGGATTGGACGCGGCGGGGACTTTCGGCACAGTGGGCTTCGTCACGGGCTGGAAGGCCCAATGGCGGCGCTCGGCCGGAGTGTACTTCTCAGTGCCGACAGTCGCCGCAAATGCGCTGGCGACCAAGCAGGCCAAGGCGAAATAGGTGCGCACAGACACGAACAAGTCTCCTCAAACGGCAATCGCGTGTTTGTCCTCAAGTATATACCGCTCCGAATCGCAGCGCTGTACGCCCCGCCGGCCGAGCGTGACACTTTAGCCATTTATCCGCCCCGGTGCCGCCCACCCCGGTCAGGGTATACTGCAAGTCATTCCTTTCCCCTTGAGGAGATCTAATGCCTTTCACTACTGAGCGCAATATCCTGGATTCCGGAGTTGTTGTGCTTAAACTTACAGGAACCATGACAATGGGTGCCCAACTCCAGCAACTGGAATGGGACATCAACGAACTGGTCAAAAGCAACCAGAAGCGGATTGCCGTCGACATGGGTTCCGTGACCTACCTGGATAGCTCCGCGATTGGGGCGCTCGTCGGCATTAGTGGTAGCACCCGTACCGCCGGGGGCCAGTTGCGCTTAGCCGCCGTGACCGACCGTGTTAAGACCATCTTCAAAATGACGGGTCTGGAGCGAGTGTTGGGCGTGGATGCTTCCGTCGAAGAGGCTGTTGGCAAGCTCGCTGCTGTGAGTCCGTCGTAAAGCACTGCGACCAGCGCCAAAAGCAAAACACCCGCTTCGCGGTTGCGCCTGCGTAACAGAATCGGCGGTTTACGCTGACCGAGCCGCGCGGGAGCGCGGTTAAGGAGCCACGACCCTATTGCCGCGCCATCGCCCAATCCCACTCGCGCGATGAGAGCGCTTCGAGAGCCGCCAAGTCGCGTTCCAGCAGATACCCGGCGCCAATCAGCCGTTGCGCTTCGCTCCGCATCTTGCCCAGGTAGGCTTGCTTGTTCCCGTAACGAGACACGACCTTGTCCTTCGCGAACGGGAAGTAGGATCCCACCATGCTGAACAACTCCTCGGGGGAGCCAATCGCCGGATTGCGCAGGTTCCAGCCCGTATGCACCGCCAGCGGTACGGCCACCTGCGGCGTCTTCAATCCGGCCATATCGTTGCCGTCGGCATCCACTTGCGGCACCAGGATGGCGAACGGCGGTCCCATCCTCGGCGGCTCAAACGTGACAATGCCACGGGTGCGGAAATCGGGGCCGAAGTCGAGCCGGTGGACGTCGTGCAAACGCGTGGGCGTCTTCACGCCGGGCCACTTGGGGAAGCTTACTTCGGCCAGCGGCACCAGTTCCTTGCGGGCCACGGTGGGGTAGACGGAAGCGGGTGGTTCCTTGCCGTCCACCAGCCAGCTTTGAAACGCCAGCAATAGGCCGCGGCTGAACCAGCCCCAATCGTTGGCGTTGTTCAAGTAGCGGGTGGTGTTCGAAGGCTTCGGCGGAAAGCTGCCCGGACCGTGGTTGCCGCCAGCCATGACATAAAGCCGCGAGGTTGGCCCCAGCGGCGCATCGGCCTTGCCATCTAACGACGTGTGCATCAGCGATGCGGCGCGCCCGTAGTATTCATAGGCGCTGTTGGTATAGAAGATTTTCGGAAGCACGCCGTCCTTTTGAGCCCGCAGCAGCAGGCCGCCCTTCATTCCGGTGACGGGGTCGCTCTGCTCCAGGTCGGTGAAGGGGAAGATATCAGTGGCGTAGTAGAAGTTGAAGAACGGGCGGGCATCGCGCGAAGGCTGCGCGAACTGATGGTTGAAGTTGCCGCGGCCGCCGCCCGCCACATTGATCCACATGCCGTCGAAGACGCGGGCGCCCTGCTCGTCTTTATTAAAACCTTGATAGAGGAACGTGCGCAGGAAGCGGCCGCTCTGGGAGCTGCCGAACGCCAGCGCGCGCCGGGCGGCTGGTTTGAGGGTGTCGAGCGGAGCGGGGGCGGTGCCGGCCTTGAGCGCGGCGATGAGGTCGCGAATACCAGCCATGCCCAAGCCCGTTACCGGCGGATCCTGCGATTTGTAGACCACCTCGTAGATCTTGCCGGATTCAAAGCCGGAGGTCTTCTCGACGGCGCCGCGGTCGTCACTGAACTTCCACTGCGAACGAGGAATGACGCGGCGCGGGCCATTCGCCAGGCTGCGCTCGGTGAGCGTATGGAAGGGATCGTTAGGGCCGGCTACTTTGTAGGGGTAGAAGAGCCGGTCGCCGAGGGAAATGCGCGTGACGGCTTCGTCGGGCACGAAATCCGAACGTACGACGCCGGTGATGGGGCTGCCGCCGGGATTGCGGGCGATGGGCACGGTGACGCTCAGTAGCGGGGGTTCGCGCGGTACGTCGAACTGCCAGCCGATCCAGGCCAGCAGGAAGCCTTGTTCGAATAGCAGCCCATCGCCGATCTCGGCGGCCGTGCGCGGATCATTGGAGCCGGCCCCACGATTGAAAACCGACACCAGTCCCTTGCGGCCGCGATTCGATACTTCAAACAGGATGGTGCCGTTGCCCTTGGCCGGATCGCGTGGGGAGAACAGGACGAAGCCGGCATAGAACTCCACCAGACCCTTGTCATTACGCGGCGCCAGCTTCAGATTGACGACATCCTGATTGGCGGCGGCCATCGGGTCCACGGCGAAGTACGCCTTTCCGACGAGGCGTTCGTACGCGCCGGTTTTGCCGAAGCCGCGGCCCTCCAGGATCGGCGAGCGTTCGGTGATCTCGATGCGGGTAACCGCGGCGCTGAGAGCGAAGGGGAGCAGTAAAAGAGGAAGCAGGTTCCGCGTCACGGTGCCTATTGTAATGCGGGCACGGGCAGGAAGGCGAACGGCAGCGATTAGAATAAGGAACGATGGTGCGCCGCCAATGGTTCGGTCTGCTACTCAGCGCGTTCGCGCTGCCTGGAGACGCGGCGGCGCAACAGCGGCGCGGCAACGACCGCACAAAGACCTCTCCGAAGGACGCGACACCCAGCCTTCTGGTGGAGTTCCACGGCGTGTTGCGGCGCGTGGAGAAAGGCACGTTGGAGCTCGTCGTCGAAGGCGAGCAGGAACTCACCTTCCTCGTCAATAAGAAGACCGCGTTCTTCGAAGGGAAGAAAGCACTTCAGTCGGGCAAAAAGCTGGCCGGCAGGGTGGTCAGAATCGAAGCGCGCCCGGAGTTTTTGAAGGATCTGGTCGCGGTGACGGTCACCGGTCAACAGCCGGACGGCGCGGATCCCCGTTGACAGACCAAGCCCACGTCATCGCAACACAATATAGTCTTGCTCGGTGCTCCGTAGGGTGTTCGATGGAGCGGGGTTTGGGGAGTTAGCCAGGGTCTAAGGGCGATTAGATTTTGAAGCGGCAGACCAGGCCGACGTCATCGCAGTACCACATGTAGCCTTGCCAGATGGTCATCCCGTGCGGCAGCGGGTCATTGTCAGCCAGTTGGATCTTCTCCAACATGGCGCCGGTTTCCACGTCATGCTTAAAGAAGGCGTTGAGGTTGGAATCGGTCACCCAGAGATACTTGCCTTCCCAACCGATGCCGTGCGGGCGATTGCCGGCGGTGGGGAACTGCTTCTGTACCACCCAGGATTTGGGGTCGATGCAGTAGACGTGACGGGACGGGGGTACGCAGAACCACAGCTTGCCATCGCGCCATTCCTGGCCGTGGGCGCCGGTGCCGGGCGCGGTGGAACTGACGCGGCCCATTTGAAAGCCGCCGACCTTCTTGGATGCGCTGGCTTTCTTTGGCGCGGGCGGCGCAACCTGGCGCATGTTCTCCGGCACGGGGCTGCTGCGGGCGGGCGCATCGCCCGCCATCTGGTAGATGACGCCGGCGCCGGGCGTGAAGTGGCGCTCGATGGCTTTGCCGGTGTTGGCATCGCAGCGGACGATTTCGCGGCTGTAGGTGGAGCCGATCCAGAGGGCTTCGCCATCGAAGGTAATGCCGCTGGAGGCTTCGGTCTCGGTTTCAAAACCTTTGATGACCTTGCCTTTGTAGTCGACCAGATGGGCCTCGTTTTTGGAGCCCTGGTCGATGATCCAGAGGCCGTCCTTGGTGGCTTGCAGGCCATTGGGCTTAGCGGCCGGCGACTTGAACACGATCTCGACTTTGCCGGTCTTGCGTACCGGGAGCTGGTCGAGACGGGGCGCGGCGGCGGCCATGGCGGCTGCGGGGCCAGCGGTGGCGGCGAGGCCAAAGAAGTTCCTGCGATTCACGAAATGCCTCCTTGTCGGACTTCAGATAACGATGGACTCAGGCTTCCACCGGTTGCGGCGCGCGGGCTTTGATGAGGTCCAGCGCGACGTCGACAATCATGTCTTCCTGGCCGCCAACCATGCGGCGCTTGCCGAGTTCGACCAGGATATCGCGGGTGTCGATGCCGTAGCGGGCGCCGGCGGCTTCGGCGTGTCGCAGGAAGCTGCTGTAGACGCCCGCGTAGCCGAGGGAGAGGGTCTCGCGGTCAACCCGTACAGGGCGATCCTGCAGTGGCCGGATGAGGTCTTCGGCGGCATCCATCAGCGCGAACAGATCGCAGCCGTGGGGGATGTCGAGGCGATTGAGGACGGCGATGAGGACTTCCAGTGGCGCGTTGCCAGCCCCAGCGCCCATTCCGGCGAGCGAGGCATCGATGCGGATGGCGCCGTGGCGGACGGCTTCAATGCTATTGGCGACGCCCAGCGAGAGGTTGTGGTGGGCGTGCATGCCGCGCTGCGTTTCGGGCTGCAAAACCTGGTTGAAGGCGTCGAAGCGTTCGGCGATCTGATGCGTTAACAACGCGCCGGCGGAATCCACCACGTAAACGCAATGCGCGCCGAAGCCTTCCATGAGCTTGGCCTGCCGAGCCAATTCGGTGGGGGGCGCCATGTGCGACATCATCAGGAAGCCGGCCACATCCATGCCGAGTTTCCGCGCGTACTCGATGTGCTGTTTGGCGATGTCGGCTTCGGTGCAATGGGTGGCGATGCGGGTGGAGCGCGCGCCCGCCCGATAGGCATCGTGCAGGTCTTCGATGGTGCCGATGCCGGGCAGCAGCAGTACAGTCACCTTGGCGCGCCGGATGTTGGCCGCGGCCGCTTCGATCCATTCGAGATCCGTATGGGCGCCGAAGCCGTAGTTGAAGCTGGAGCCAGCCAGGCCGTCGCCATGGGTGATCTCGATGGCATCCACGCCCGCGGCGTCCAAGGCACGGGCGATGGTGGCAACCTGGTCGAGCGTGTAGCGATGGCGGATGGCATGCATGCCGTCGCGAAGGGTGACGTCCTGGATGTAGAGGCGCTGCTGTTCCATGCCGGTTCTCCTTTAGGCCGCGGTGGCGAGCCGTTCTCCCGTTTTTAGTGCCGCTGAGGTCATGATGTCGAGGTTGCCGGCGTAGGCGGGCAGGTAGTGGCCGGCGCCTTCCACTTCCAGGAAGATCGACGTTTTCAGGCCTTCCTGCTGGGGCGAGCGGAAGTTTTCAAATTGCACTTCCTGCTTCAGGCGGTAGCCGGGGACGTACGTGCGGACTTCGTTGACCATGCGTTGGATGGAGGCGGCGATGCGCTGCTCATCGCCGTAATCGCTGAGGCAAAAGACGGTGTTGCGCATGATGAGCGGCGGGTCGGCCGGATTGAGCACGATGATGGCTTTGCCTTTGGTGGCGCCGCCGACGCTTTCGATGGCTCGCGCGGTGGTGCGGGTGAACTCATCAATGTTGGCGCGGGTGCCGGGTCCGGCGGACTTGCTGGCGATGCTGGCGACGATTTCGGCGTAGTGGACTTTCGCGATACGGTTGACGGCGGCGACCATGGGGATAGTCGCTTGGCCGCCGCAACTGACCATGTTCAGATTGGGGGCATCGAAGTTTTCCCCCATGTTGACGACGGGGACGACGTAGGGTCCGATGGCCGCCGGGGTGAGATCGACGATGCGCTTGCCGGTACCCTGGAGTGCGTCATTGTGCCGCGCATGAGCCGGGGCGGAGGTGGCGTCGAAGACGATTTCGATGCCGTCGAACTCCGGCATGGCTTTGAGGCCTTCGATGCCATTGGCGGTGGTGGCGACGCCCATGCGGCGGGCGCGGGCCAGGCCGTCGGATTCGGGATCAATGCCGGCCAGCACGCCCATTTCGAGGACCTTTGACGTGCGCAGTACTTTGATCATGAGGTCGGTGCCGATGTTGCCGGAGCCGAGGATGGCTATTTTCGTGGCCATAAAGGTTCCATCATCCTATTGCAGGCGGTGCGGAATGGCAAGCGCGGTTGGTGCGACGGTGCGCTCCAGGAGGGTGACAGTGCCGGGGAAACGAAGGTTGGTGACGCCGGAGTCGCTGTGATTCTGGCCGATGGTGACTCCGGCCGGCGCCGTTACCAGCAGCGGCACGTCGTGAGTGAACACGGTTGTTCCATTCCACAAGATAGTAACCTGGCTTCGTTCGGGCGAGTAAGTGAATTCGAAGGTATGCGGGCCGGATCCGGGAAGGCGGCTGGTGTGGTGTTCCAGGGTCTGGCCATTGTAGTGGCTGAAGAGTTGTAAGTTGTCGTCGGGGCGGTCGGCGTAGAGGTAGTAGACGTGATGGCTGTGGCCAATGGTAAGCAGGGGTTCACGGTAACCGGGGCGTTTGGGGGTGAAGGTGACCTGGAATCGGACGTGGATGGCCGGATTGTAGAGGGGTGTTGTTTCGGCGGTGGGGCTGAAGCGGGTGGCCAGCCGCACGTAGTTCCGTGGCCGGTTCTTCAGCATGTCGAAGTAAGGGCCGCCGATACCGAGAGCAATGTTGGCGAAGGCGCTGTAGGTCACCAGAGCAAATAGCAGGAGCGATGCCAATCGAGAGCGCGCGGCCAGCACGGCGAGCGCCGCAAGCGCGGTGAACACCAGGAGCGGTAGGAAATCGACCTGATAGCGGTGCGTCGTGAAGTGATTGGAGATCAGGAACGCCAGGACAGCGAGGCCAGCGGCGGCGGCCGTTTCTGCTACGTAGCGCGGGCCGTTCTTCAGCAGCCAAGGCGCGAAGAGAGCGAAGACTACCAGCGGCGCATGCCAGAGCGCGCCGGTGATAGGTTCCAGGAAGTAGCCGGGCGGGAGCGGATGGGCGTTGCCGTTATCGAAGGGAAACCGGTACCAAAGGCGGATCCAGGGGAAAACCGGGCCGAGATCCGGCGGTGCGAGAAGGAAGTAGTAGATACCCGGGAGCCAGTTGGCGGCGGCGAGTTCAATGCGGTTCTGGCCGGGACCGCCGAGGTGATAGCGCAGGCCGAACTCGAGGGGATTACCAAAACGGGCGTAGTTATAGGCGGCGAGGCCAAGGCCGGTAGCGGCGAGTCCAACGGCATAGGGCGGCAAATGGAGGCGCCAGCGCGTGAAGGCTAGGGTTGCGGCCGCGGCGAGGCCCGCGAAGAGGAGATGCGGCCGGCTGCCGGCGGCGAATCCGAAGGCGATGCCGGCGGCGGCGAGCCAGACTGGGGTTGCGTGCTCGTCCAGGCCGCGCAGGAGGCAGTAGACGCCGGCGGCCGTGCAGAAGTAGCCGCAGGCGATGGCCGTCTCATACACATCAATGCGATTCAACAGGAAAGGCATGCCCTGGCACACGCCGAGGCCTAGGATCAGCAGTGCGGTGACGAAGGGGCCGGGGGTGGCGCCGGCGCGGCGTAGCAGGCCGAGCAAGGCTGCGGCGAACAGCAGAAAGCCTCCAACGGACAACAGCAACACGGCGAAGTTCTGCGGCAGGTCATGGCCAGTCAGCAGCCGGTAGGGGACGAACAGGAGCACGGCCGGCACGACGCCGTAATACAGGTAGTAACGCCCGTTGTAGAGCGCGACATCATGCATTTTGAGCGAGGCGTCGACAGACGGGTGCCAGGGATCCGGTTGCGCGAGCAACTCAGGGGAAGGGTCGACGGGCAGGTAGAGATGGCCGTTTACAAAGCCGCGGGCGAGGAGATTGTAATACCCGAACAGATCGGTCTTGCCCCAGGCGAACCGCTCGCCGGAGGCGGCGCGGACGGCCCAATAATCGTAAAGGGCGACCAGCACGCACATGACAGCGATGGCCAGCCAACGTTGCCAGGAAGAGCGCCCACGCACCCTACCGATTGTAGTGGAAGTTAGGCTCTGACCTTGTCGTAATCGATGGGGTCGTTGACCAGGTGGTACAGCGGCTCGCCGTCCTTAGGCAGGTAGTAGGTCTTCATCGGCGTGCGCTCGAAATCGGTGAGTTTACGCCGCTCCGGTTTGCCATCCACCCATTCATAGACGGGTACTTCCCAGGGATTGAAGGTATCGAGCAGTCCGCGTTCCTTGGCGATGCGGAAGAGATTAACAGCGCCCGGCTCATGGCCGCCCAGGTACATGCCGATCATATCCAGCTTGAACTGATTCTTGCTGAACATGACGAAGTTGGTGAGGTAGTCGTTGCCGATGCCGAAACCGTCGCCGTCGCGGCCGTAGATGGCTTCGGTGATGTGCAGGCCCGGCTTGAGGACCTGGTTGTTGTCGCAGGTTTTGTGGGCCCAGATCTCCTGGTTGATAGGAGCGAGCGAGTGCTTGCTGTCGTAGCGCGGGTAGCCCACCTTGAAATGATTCTCGAAGTAGCGGCTGACGCGCGGCTCCACCTGCTTGTGAATATTCGGCTGCATCCATTCCGGCGCGCCGGTGACCATCTTCCAGCCCGGGCAGAAACGGACATACGGCTTGACGACCAGCCCCTGCAGATTCTTGGTGGCCAGCGACATGCACATGCCGTGCGCTTTCCACTTGGCGATGTTGAGCAGCCAGGTGTCGGGCTCATTGATGGGGGCGTAGTGCGGGATGTGGGTATAGACCACTGGATCCGGCACCTTCGTCCAGGTCATTTCAAAGCTCTCTTCGAAGTTGCGGACGCGGCGTTCCGGCTCATTGACTTCGACGCCGTGACGGTCATTGATGTCGGCCATGCCGCGATAATTCCAACTGTGGAAGGTATTGGCTTCGAGGAAGTAAAACTTCTTGAGGCCGATTTCCTTGAGGCCGACGATGATGCCTTCGTAGAATTGCGGGTCGGTGCCGGTGCCCCAATTTTCGACGTGCGGGCGCTTGTTGCGGACGCTGGTGAAGTTGGGCTTGAGGATGACGCGGTGCGAGACGGGAATGCCGCCGGGGCCTTCGTGAGGGACGAACACGTCGCGGGCGAAGGCGATGCCTTCCTTGAGTTTGGCGGCCTCATCCATCTTATGGGGCACGTGGGTGCGCTTGATGAAGACAGCCTGTGGGTTGGCTTCAATGAACGGGTGGACGGCGAAGTGCGCCTTGGGAACACGGGCGGCCGAGGAGGGCGCGCCAACCAGGGAAAACGGCGACAGTGCGGCGGCGCTGCCGGTAGCTAGAAACTCGCGTCTCGATTGCCCCATACGTGCAGTTTAGCTAAGAAATTCGACGGTGGCGATGCGGTTGAGGCGCGGCAGGTAGATTTCCGTCATCGTGCCGCGATAAAAGAGCTTGAGATCGGCTGGCGCGGCGCCTGGTTCGCGGACCACGGCTTTGCGGTAGCGCCCCTGGACGCGGGCCTGGACTTCGGTGTCGGCCGGCGCGCCGTAGTTGGTGATGTGGAGCAGGAGTTGGCCGGGTTGGGTGCCCTGGGTGGCGAGCAGCACCGAGGACAGCGAGTTCCAGGTGCGGGCGGCGCGGCGCCGGTGCGTGACCAGATCGATGAGATCGAGCGCGTACTCGCTGGGGTCGGCGGCTTTGTCGTGATAGGCGACAATGAAGCCTTTTCCCAGGGAGTAGAAGGTGCGGTCTTTGTCTTTCTTGTGCTCCCGCCAGGAGGGATCGGGCTTGCTGTCGATCACGACGGTAGCTCCGGCGCGGGCGTACTCCCAAAGTGCGGCGGGAGGCGGCTGCTGGAGGCTGGCCGCGCCGATCACGAGTGTCTCGGGGGAGGGCTTGGGGATGGCGTTGGGGGTGACCAGGCGTGGCGTGGCGCCGCGGCGATAGGCGAGGTTGGCGAGTTCGGCCGTCTCTTCGCCAGTATCGACCACCATGGTGATGGCGGGATGAACCGGCTGGCCGAAGAAGGCTTCGTGTTCGTCGAGCCACTTGGCGGTGGCGGCAAGGGAACGCCAGGCGGCGAGGGCCTTCGGGTTGCCTTTGCGAAGGTCATCGCGGTAGCGGGCGTCGGGGGAGAGGAGGGCGTTGCCGCCATTGACGCGGGCCTCGGTGAGGGCGATTTCGACGCTGTCGTGGGGCGAGATGAGGGCCGGGTCCTTAGGGGGCTCGGGGGCCAGCAGGACGTCTTTGTGGCCGAGCGCGCGTTCGTATTGGACGCGGAAGCCGTTGGCGTCGAGCCACGGTTCGCGGCTGGCGGAGCTGGCCTCGTCGGCATCGCCGCGCTTGGGCTGGCTCTTGACACCGGGCCAGAGGGCGTCGATGATGGCGCCGGACGGTGGCGATGCTACGACGCGGGTGATTGCCGCTTCTTTGAATAGCGCATCAGGACGGGGCTCGCCTTCGGGCCAGCGCAGAATCCTTTCACGGGGCATATTTCCATTATGAGCGCGAGGAACGGTGGGTGCCGGTGAGGTGCATCCTGACAGTACATCCCTTCGCGCTTTAGAACGAGATTCCAACGACGAGTTCAACCTGTCCGGGTTTCGTCTCATCGCGCGCCTGCCATCTCGTGTAGCGGAGGGCCGGGGAGAGCTTAACGCGCCGAAAGGGAAACTCAACGCCGCCCCCCGCGGTGACGCCAACGTGCGACGGATTGGTGCCGTTCAAGTTGCCCGCCAGCCGGAAAGAAGGGCCAGCCTGCAGGACGGGGGTAATGCCGGCGGCGCGCAGCCGGTACTTGGCGAGTACGGGAATCTGCCAGGTGACAACGACTTCGGGTCCATTGGTGAAGTGCAGGCGCCGGTACAGGCCGTTAACCTCGATAGCGAGTTGTTGGGAGAGGTTTAGCTCCGTCATCAGACCGGCGACGGAGCGAAAATCGGCGGTGCGGGTTGTCGCCGAGGGGAACGAGGGACGGGGAAAAGGCGCCGGCCGGAAGTCGTCCGTGAGGGGTATGCCGGCAAGGAAGCCGAAGCGCATCTTGCGTCCGGATTCGGCGGGCGGCGACAAACGGGCGGCGGGCAATGAGAGCGAGGTCAGGAACTCGATCTGGTTGTGTACCGTCGGCCGGTATGGGTACCGCTCACCGCCCCAGCGGGTAAAGCGAAGCACGGGAGCGACGCTGAGTTTGCCGAGGCGCATCTCGGCGCCGGCGCCGGCTGTAAAGCCAAAAGCGGAGGGCTCTGTACCGGCCTTGTTGCGGATCGCGCGGAACGACGGTCCCGCCTCGACCAACGGCCGGATACGACCCCTCAGGGGAACCGTATACTTCAAAAGAACCGGGAACTGCCAAATACCGATGTTGGCGCGCAGCCAAGGCGACCGAGTTCCGTCTACGAACCGATTGTAGTAGTCGTATCCGATGGTCCGGTGGATGGCATTTACTTCGATAGCCAAACCGGAATCGAATCCCAGGTCGATCATGGGACCGCCGATAAGACCGCCGGAGATCGGTTTAATCTCGTTCCAGTCCGGAAGCCGGGCAATGCCTTTGGTGAACGGCGTGCCAATCACGCCGCCTACGCGCAGCGTCTGGGCGCTGCAAGTTGCAAGCAGGAAAGCAGCCGCCAATACTGCTAGGCGAATGGCTTTGCTTGCTGATTGTGTGCTGCTCATTCTTGTACTGCTCGTTAACGTCAGTCTAGCGTCCAAAGCCAAATCCGACCATGACGGAGAACTGGTCGCGCGTGGGACCGCCGGAGAAGACGCGATTCCAGCGCACCTCGGGCGAGATGGTCACGTACCTCGTGCGAATGTCGAGACCCGTGCTGGCGGCGGGTCCAAAGCGCGTAAGGCTGGAGTTGACAGTGCCGCCGAAGAATCCAGACGGGTTGGCCGGGGTAACGCAAGAACCTTGCGGCCCGAGACAGGACGCCAAGGATTCCAAGTGGCTGCGGCGGTTCGACCAGGCTCCGCCGGCGCCGGCGAAGGGACGGAATCCGCCGCGAGTAAAGCGGTACTTCAGGAGCAAGGGCAGGTCCCATGTCTTGACTTCGTCTCTGGAAGTGAACAGATAGCTATGCTGTGCTGTCGCCAAGGGAAAGACGCGAGTCGCGTTTTCTGAACTCGGGCGGTAGAGCGCGCTGAACTCAACGGAAAGACGGAGCGGCAGATGGACTTCCACGAAGGGGCCACCAGTCCAGCGGGCTGGCGAACTGACGGAAGCGGCATCGCCGCGCACAGTGTCGTTGATGGGCACGCCGAGCTTGACACCGTAGGACAAAGGCTGTGCTTGGAGAATCCCAAAAAGGGAAAAGGTGAGGAACAGCTTAAGCATTACTGCATGCGATGAGCAATCGCCGGTCCAAATCTGGATTGACGGAGGAATAAGCCCCTTCCAAGGCGGAAGTGTGAACGATGGGCGACAGCCTGTAGCCGGATGAGACCAAGGCGATCCAAGGATGCGGAACCTTAATGGGCGAAACGGCGCCAGAAAGAATAGCCCGCTACCGCGAAGCCGATGACGATGACGATCATCCGTACGTGGGCGGGCTGCATGCGCTTGGCTACGCGCGCACCGAAGTAGCCGCCGAGGATGGATGTGATGGCCATCGCGATGGCGTATTTCCAGACAATGACACCTTCGATAAGGAAGATGACGGCGGTGATGCCGTTCATCGTGGATGCCAGGATCGCCTTCAACCCGTTCTGGCGATGGATGTCCGGGATGCCCATGAAACTCAGAGAACTGAGCATGAGGATGCCGATGCCCGCTCCGAAATAGCCGCCGTAGATGCCCACCAGAAACTGGAAGAAGATAATCGCGGCGGCGGTCCGGCGCGACGGCTTTTCGTGGGGGTGGGTCTGGATGTAACGTGCCAGCGGCTTCTGGAGCAGCATCAGCACCGTCGCTCCCAGGATCAGCCAGGGTACCAGGGACTCGAAGATACGTTCGGGGAATCGGGTTAGGGCGAAGGCGCCCAGAATGCCGCCGAGAAGGCTCGGGGGCCACAGCATCGCCAACTCGCTCTTGGTGTGGGCGAGTTCCTCGCGATAGCCCCAGCCGCTCGACAGCGAGCCGGGGAATAGCGCCAGTGTGCTGGTGGCGTTGGCTTGCACCGGACTTAGCACGGCCAGTAGGGAAGGGAACGTAAGTAGCGTGCCGCCGCCGGCGATGGCATTCACCGCGCCGCCCAGGAAGGCCGCGCCACACAGCAGCGGGTATGTGAACGCCGTTTCGGCCATCAGCCCGCCAGGAAGCCTTCGTTCACCAGATCGTCCTTCAGATCGCCCTTGGCGTTGCGCGGGTAGCCGTACAGCCAGAACGCATCGGGGAAGTCGTCGCAATCCCAGACGGACTCTTCGGTGAACACCAGCAGGCGGCGGAAGCGCTGGTCTAGCTCTTCTACTTCGCTCTGCAGGCCCAGCGTACTGATGATGGCGCGGATGTCCAGATCGTTGCGATAGTCTTCCAAACCGAAGCGGTAGCCGGTTTCGACGGCCGCGACGAAGTGGCTCCACTTTTCGAGGAGGCCCTGCTTGCCGCCCTTCACCAGATGCTCGGGAAAGCCGTTGGCTTTGAGGAATTCTTTCACTTCAGCTTCGGTCATGCGGGGTCACCTCACTTGGGGCGTTTGGCCTGGCGCCAGAAGTAGCGCTCGCCATCGTTGGGGATGAAGAACGTGCGAATGGTGCGGTCCTGGTTCACGGCCAGGAACCAGCCCTTCTTCTTGTGGAATCTCGTGACGACGCGGTCCTGGCGCACGGCTTCCAGGATGTCGCCGCCCTTCGGAGCGTCGCGAAACTCCTGGGCCAGCTTCAGATACTGCTGCCTGGTGATCTTGCCGAACTCGGCGCCGTGTTTCTCGTAGTGATCGTCGTATTGGCGCGCGCTACGGAAGCCCGGCCCGCCCTGCGCCGACAGGACGAGCGCGGCGGCCAGCAGCGCCAGCCAGAGTTTAGTAACGGAACGCCACGCCTGCATTTTTCCCATAGGTAATGGACACCTCGCGGCCACAGTTCTCGATCGACAGACGTCCGGCTTCGGTCACCAGTTCGTTATAGCGGGAGTTGGCCGGCGTTGCCACAATACCCTTGCTGTCGAGTTCCGCCAGATAGGCCTGGCGCTGGTCCAGCGAGCCCTGGCAGTTCAGGCAGGTCTTCACCAAATGTTCGACGGAACGATAGCCGTAGCCTACGGGCACCAGGCCGGGCCCGCCGCGATCGACGTACTGCATGTAGTCGGGGCTGGGTTCGGCGAACTGGGTGGCTCCGTCACCGCCGGGGTTGCGTACATAGCTGTAGCGCAGGCCGCGGTACTGGTCGGAATGCTCCAACCAGGCGCCGGTGGATTCCGTTCCGCAATACAGCGTGATGCCTTGCGTGTTGGTGCCAGGCGCGGCGTCGGGGAAACTGAGCGAGTTCTGCACGTTGAGGCAGGCGCCGTTCTCCCAGATGACGCGGGCGTCGGTCCAGAGATAGCCTTCGTTGCCGTTCGGGTACTTGTCGACGATGCCGTAGACGCTCACCGATGCCGGCAGCAGGCCGGTGATGAAGTGCACCAGATCCACATAATGACAGCCGATGTAGGTGAAGGCGTCGGAGTTCTCCGTAGTGCACCAGTTCTGGAAGTTGGAGTGGCGGTAGTACCACTTCTCCATCAGGCAGGCGGTGCCCAGTTTGAAATCGCCGAAAAGGCCGTCTTTATAGCGGCGGCGCGCCATCTGGCTGCGGTCGTCGAAGCGCTTGTGATACTCGACGGCGACGACACGGCCGCGAACTCGCGCCTCCTCTTCGATGATCATCGACTCCTGAGCGCGGAGCACCAGCGGCTTCACGCAGATCACGTTCTGATCGGCCCGCAGCGCCGCCATGACGACATCGAAGTGGAGTTGGTCAGGAATGGCGGCGACGACGATCTGACCGGGCGGCAGCGCGGCGATGGCCTGTCTGTAGAGATCGGGATGCGGGCCGCTGGCGTCTTCCGGCAGGCAACGGAACACCTGGCCCGGGAAGGCGCGCTCAAAGATCGGAGCCTTCTTGAGAGCCTGGACGCTTTTGCCATTCTGCGAGACGACCGCGATCTCGCCGATCACGCCGTTGCGCTGCATGTGGAACAGCGAAGGAACAATCTGGTCGTGCGCGATCATGCCCGCGCCGACGTGAAGGATGTGCGTCATCGGGCGACGGCCTCGCTAAGCGCGGCCTTGTGTTCGGCCAGGATTTCGGCGAAAGCTTCTTCGAACACGTCCAGCGACTCGGCGAGCGCCTCTTCGTTGATGTTCAGAGGCGGGCAAATCTTGATGGTGGCGCCGCCGAAGCCCACCGGGCAGAACATGAGGACTCCCTTGTGCCAGCAGCGCTCTACGGTATCCCAGGCGAGGTCGGCAAGGGGTTCCCGCGTGCCGGGTTTCACAACGGACACGCCGGCAACCAAGCCCTTGCCGGCGACCGCGCCGATTTCGGGATACTTCCTCGCCATGGCGTGCAGGCGCGCATGGAGAATGTCACCCATCTTGCGGGCGTTCTCCACCAGGCCTTCGGAAACAATGGCTTCGAGCGAGGCCAGCGCGGCGGCGCAGCAGACCGGACTGCCGCTGTGCGTGGAACTCATGCTGCCGGGGGGATGCAGATCCATGACGTCGGCCCGTCCGGCGCAGGCGGCAAGCGGGAGAGAACTGGAGATACCCTTGCCCCAGGTGGACAGGTCGGGCACGATGCCGTAATGCTCAAAGCCCCACATGGTGCCGGTACGGCCGAAGCCGGCCTGCACTTCGTCGCAGATGAGGAGGGCTTTGTGTCCGTCGCACCACTTGCGCAGGGACTGCATGTATTCCTTGGGAGCAAAGGCCGCGCTGCCGCCCTGGTAGGTTTCCAGAATAACGGCACAGACGTTCGCGGCCTCGACGCCCTGGTCCGCCAGGGTTTTCTGGAAGAAGTCGAAGGAGGTGTCGGGCGTGCGGAAGCCATCGGGGAAGGGGACCTGCACGAAACCGGGGTCGAGGTTGCCGATCCATTCCTTCAGGGCGGGAATACCGCCGGCTTGTTGGGAGCCGAGCGTCCGGCCATGGAAGGCCTTTTCGAAGCTGACGACGATGTTCTTCTTGCGCCCGCCCACCTTCAGGCCGTAGGTGCGGGAAAGCTTGATGGCGCACTCCACGGCTTCCGAACCGGTGGAGAGCAGGAAGACCTTGCGATGGCCTTCGGGCAGCAGTTCGGCGAATCGGGCGGCGAAGCGTTCGCGGGGCGCATTCGGGAACATGTAGCTGGCCAGCATCCCCGAGTTCACCTGATCGGTGATGGCCTTCATGACGGCGGGGTGGCTATGGCCGGCGTTGGTGATGAGCACGCCGCTGGACCAGTCGATCCAGCAGTTGCCGGCGGGGTCGTAAACCTGGAAGCCTTCGGCACGATCCCAGACCAGGGGCGGCTGGCCCTGCATGGCGCGCAATTCATTGCGATGCAGCGATTCGAGGAGCGGCACCGTCACCGGCGCGGGGATGGCGGTCCGGATGCGGCGATACTTGGTTTCGACGGGGGGGACGGGCTTGGGGGTAATGGAGAACTCTCTAGCCATGGGAATTTTTCATTGTCTCAAATCGCAGCGGCTTGCCCGATGGCGGTCCAGGGGATAGAACGTTACTTGGCCAGCAACCCGCGCGATACGAATACCGCCATCTGTCCGCGCAGCGTGGGGGCGCCATCGCAGTAGGTGGACGCGGTACAGCCGGAGGTAATGCCCAACTCTCGCAGTTTCTGGATGAAAGGGAACTGCGCGTGTGAGGATGGCACGTCCGTGAAGTACGGGACAGGGTTGAAGGGGAAGGACTGTGTCGCGGTAAGCCCCAGACGCGAGCGCACGAGAAACACGGCCATTTGGCCGCGGGTAACCGGGTCTGCCGGGCAGTAAGTGGAGGCCGTACAGCCGGAAGTAATGCCCAACTCCTTAAGCTTCTGGATGTACTTGAAATGCGCATGCGTGGCGGGCACATCGTTGAAGTAGGGAATGTTTTGGTAGACGAAGGTCTCTCCCAGCAGGCCGCGGATGAGGAAGGCGGCCATTTCGGAGCGCGTCATGACGTCGCCTGGGCAGTAGTTGGCGCCGTTGCACGGCTGGGCGATACCATTCTCGCGAAGCACGGAAATGGCATCGAAGAACGGGTCCGCGGGTGGAACGTCGTTGAAGAAGACGAGCGGATCGGCGGGCTTCTGTACCAGTTGCACGAGGTGCCCGCCCAGCGATACAGCCGCCACCCTCGCGACACGCCCCGTATGCGCGGAGGCAAGGAACTTGAGGGTACCAGGGCCGCTTCCGAGCGCGCCGCTGTCCAGGGTGAGCCATTTCGCGGTACTGCCGGCGATCCAGAAGCAGCCGGATGCCACCGCGACCGAAACCTGCTGTTCGCCGCCGGTGGGTGGTACGGTCAGGCCGCTGAGTCCGGGGACCGCCCCACACGCCCCGGCGGCTTGTTGGATGACCACCGCCTGCCCCGCAACGGTGATGGCCGCCGAACGGGGGACCGCGCCGGGATTGGCGGCAATCTGCACCTGTGTCCAGCCGCTGCCGGTCTTTTCCTCAGGGCTGACGATGGTCATCCAGGAGAGCGCTGTGGCTGCGGTCCAGGAGCAGGAACTGCCGGTGATCACTTCGATGCGAACGACATCCCCATTGGGGGAGCCGGCATAGCTGCCGGGGCTGACATTGAACTGGCAGGGTTCGCTGGATTCCCCGACGTTTATGGCCAACTCGCGCGAGCCGGTGCGTCCGGCAAAGTCCGTCACACGCGCAAGAAACGTATAGCTACCGATGGCGGTGGCTGTGCCGGAAAGGACGCCAGCCTCGCTTAGAGTAAGTCCGGGCGGCAGGGCTCCGCCGGCGAGACTCCAGCGATACGGTGGGGCTCCGTCGCCGGCCTGTAGGGTAATGCCATAAGTGAAGTGGGGGACAGCGGCGGGCAGCGTGGCCGTAACCACGCGCGGCTCGGCGGATGCCGGCATGACGGTGAACTGGTAGTTCCGCGCCGCCGAGCGCGCCTGGGCGTCAATCACCTGGATGGTTACGGGCCACGCCCCGGCGCTTTGCGGCGTACCGCTGAGGACACCGGCTTCGGCATGCAGCACCAGCCCGGGGGGCAAGGTGCCGCTGAGGAACGTGAGCGGTTGCGTTCCCGCCGTAACGACGATCTGTGCGTTGTAAAGGGCGGCGGCGGTGGCGGGCGGCAGGTACGCAGTGTCGATGCGGGGTGGATCCGCCGGGGGCATCACCTGCAGGGTCAGCGCCTTGAAGGCCGCGAATCCCGCCTCATCCACGGCTTTGAACGTCACCAGGAACTGCCCGGTTTGGGTGGGCGTACCGGCCAGGGTCGCGTTGAGCGGGTTGAAGCTAAGTCCAGTTGGGAAGACGCCACTGACCACGCTCCAGCCGATGACGGCTGAAAGCGCGCCTCCGCGAAACTGCATGCGGCGTGAATAGGGGAGGTTGACGGTGGTGATGCCAAGGGTCTCGGTGGCGATGACCAGTTCGGGGTGTACTTTGATAACCGGGCTGTAGCTGGATTCAAGCCCGTTGCTGTCGATTACCGTTACCGTCGACGCCGGTATGCATCCGGTGGGGCACAGATCCAGCGGTGTGCCGGCGATCATGCCCGTGGCGCTCTGTAGTTGCAGGCCCGGCGGCAGTTGCGCGGCCCTCCAGCTATAGGGCGGAAAGCCGCCGCTGGCGGTGAGCTGTCGCGAGAAGGTGCGGTTCTGCATCAGGTGCCAGGTGGGGACGATATCGATCTTCAACTCCGTGGGCGCAATGCGCAGCAGGACGCTCTTCATGGCCTGATAGCCGAAAGCGTCCGTCACTTTGAACTGCACCGCGAAGTCACCCGATTGCGTGGGTACGCCGGTTCCGTTGAGAAGGCCCGGCAGCGTAACGCCAACCGGCAGAGTACCGGCAAGGAGCGACGGCGTCATGGGATAAGTGCCGCCGCTGACGCGCAGGTCCTTGCCTTTTACCAGGAAGGCGCCCACGGCTCCGGCGAGGACCGCCGGGCCTTCCAGCCGCAACTCCGGCCCGACCGTCAGGGAGAAACGGCAACTAATGGCGCTGGAGGCGCACGATCCGATCGCCGCGACAGCGCCCTGGCCAATGGAATCCTGCACCGAGACCCAGAACTGGAACGGATCGGCGGCGGCTTCCACCGGGGTGCCGTTTAGAATGCCTGTAATGGGGTCCATCGTGAGGCCGGCGGGCAACGGGCCAAACACCGAGTAGCGTAAGGGTGACGCTCCGCCCGACACCTGCAGCACCGGCCTGCCATAGGGCCGTCCGGCCATCGCGTTCGGCAAAGTATTGCCAGAAGCTACGGTTACAACCAGTTTCGGGTGCACCACCAGGTTGTAGGTTTTGGTTACCGTCTCGCGAAAGTCCTTCAACTGGATACGGATGTCATAGCGCCCGACCGCCGTGGGTGTGCCTTGCAGGAGGAGGTATTCGCACCAGGTGCAGTCGACGGTCATCCCCGCGGGCAGAGGAGAAAGAACGGTCCAGGTGCAGCAGGCCAGCCCGAGCCTGTTCTGTTCGATGCGGAACGGAGTGTAGGCGGTGTTGCCGATGGCGTCCGGCAGTGCGGGTGTTACGAAGTCCAGCCCCTGCGCGGTGGCCGGAACCGCGGAGAGCGCGAGAAACAGGATGAGGGAAAGCATCCACTAGACTCATCGGAAAACCTATCTCCCGCTACACTGAAGTTCGATGACTTCTCAAGAGATTGCCGCCGCCGCGAGCCGCCTGCAGGCCTCGCTTCAACTGCCCCTGGCACCCGTTGCCGTTTCGTTTTCGGACGAGCCGCCCCTAACGGGAGCCCCGCCGTCTGAACCGGTAGCCGCCGGGTGCGTCTTCTGGCAGCAGGGCGCGGAGGCGGCCGTTGCCACGACGGCGAAGGATCACGCACTTTGCGCGATCGGCGTGCACACCCACAATATGGCGGATCCGGTACCGTCGCAGGGGTCCGAACTCGGCGCCGTGCTGGGCGTTCTTGGGCAGATGACGTACGTCCGGCCCGAGGATATCCCCGGCATCCCGGTGCTGCCCACGCAGCCGCGTTTCGTCGTATACCAGCCGCTGGCGGAGGCGCCGCGCGCCGACGTGGTGCTGCTGCTAGCGCGCAACCGCCAGAGCCTGGTGCTGACCGAAGCCACCAGCCAGGTGGACGGATCGATCGCGCCGGCGATGGGGCGCCCGGCGTGCGCGGTGGTACCGCAGGCGGTCAACAGCGGGAAGGCGGCGATGACGTTCGGCTGCTGTGGGGCGCGCGCTTATCTAGAGGCGTTCGCGGATGACGTAGCCGTGTGGGCACTGCCTGCCGGGAAGTTGGACGCCTATATCGAACGGATCGAGAAGATCGCCGAGGCAAATCGAGTGCTGACGCAGTTTCACAGACTGCGGGGCGCCGATGTGGCGGCGGGCGCTACCCCAACGTACGCCGAATCGTTGGCGCGGATGGGATAGCGCGGGCGCGGGCTTTAGCGGCAATCGGAGAGGGCGACGGTGAGGCGGCGGTCATTGGGGTTGATGCGAAGGGCCGCTTCCAAGTCCGCGCGCGCAGCTTGGCAGCCCCGGGTAGACCAATGCAACAAGGCCCGGCCGGCGAGCGCGTCGGCCGAGCGCGGGTTTAACTGGAGAGCGCGGGCGAAGGCCGCTTCGGCGGCGGCGAGGATGCGGGCGCGCGTGTCGCCGCTTTCCCCCTGCAGTTCCTGGAAGATGGACCACCCAACCATGGCGTGTGCTTTGGGGGATCGCGGATGGGCGGCAACCGTGTATTCCCACAGCGACCGTTCGGTGCGCCATTGGTAGACGACATGCCAGGAGGCGGCGAGTGCCGTTACGGCCGCTATGCCGATGAGCCATGGCCGGGCGCGGGCTGCCAGCAGCGTGATGCCAGCCACAGCCAGGTACAGGGAGCGCTCGGCCACCAGAACCCCGATTGGCACGATGTTCGCCACCGGGAGCAGGCAGATGCCGAACCACGCCAGGGCGAGTAGGAAGTGGCGGCGTGGTTGGGTGAGCCAAAGTGCGGCGGCGATCATGGCGGCGAAGGCAAGCCAGGCCAGTTCCGCGGCCGGGAAGCCGGCGAGGCTGTCCCGCAGATGGCCGTAGTACACGGTTTGTCCGGTTGGCCAAACGCAAAGCCGCACGGCATGCGCGATGGAGATGAGGACAGACTTGACCCACAAGGCCCAGGAGGCATCTGGGCCAAGGACGGTGGCACTGGCGGGAAGGGCCAAAGACCCAAGCACCGCTAAGCGTAGGCCGGCGGCGGCGAGAGTTACCGCGCCATAAGGGGTGAACGCGCGCCAGGAGGGGCGGACGAGCAGCCACAGCAACCCCACTCCCACGAAGGCGGATTCCTTCACCAGCAATGCGGCGGAAAGGGCTAGGATCCCAGGTAGGGGGCGTTGGTGGCGTGCGGCGAGGATCGCCAGCAGAACAAGGAGGGCCGCCAGCAAATCCAACTGGCCATAGATGGGGACCGCCGCTTCGGCGTGGATCGGGTGGACGGCAAACAGCAACGCTGCCCCGAGCGCCAAACTGCCGGATTGCGGCAGCAGAACAAGGTAGAGAAGGGAACTCGCCGCCGCGTGCAGAGCCAGCGAAACCGCATGATACGCAACCGACTGATCGCCAAAGACTTGCCGTTGCAGCCAGATCCACGACAAGCCGAGCGGACGGTAGAGCCCGCTGACGGTATATCCAGCCCAATAGTCCTCCGTCCAAAACGAAGCCAAACCCATGGGCACTCGTTCGGGAAGCAGATACAGGTCGTCGGCCAGCGGCTCGACACGCAGGCTGGGCGCGAAGGCGAGTAACGCCGCGAACGCAACCGCTAGCGTGTGCCGGAGGCGCGCCGACGCCATGCCAATACCAGGCAGCCGGCACCTAGACCGATCAGGCCGAGGGACGCCGGCTCCGGAACGCCCGTCGCCTCAAAGCGAAAATCGTCGATGGTCGGGCTGAAGCCGCCTCCCGAAGACAGTGGGGTCAGCAGCAGCCGTACGGCGGCGAAGCTGCCGGCCTCCTGCTGCAGGCCAAAGAACGTATTGGCGGCTGTGACGGCGAAAACCGTGCTGTAGGATTCGGTGACCGAAGTCATGGCCGCGTCCGAGTAGAAGGTAACGCTGGTCACTTCGAAATCACGCGACGAGAAGACGCTGGGGTTAGCGAGGAAGCCGAAGCGATCCATCGACGCCGGGAAGATCACGTCGATGGAGGCGGACCCGTCACCGATGACGTCGGGGTCGAGGATGCCGCTGTAAGTGTAGATCGTGAAAGCGCCGGTCTCGCGAAAGCTGGCCCCAGCCTCGGTGTAGGCCGAAGGATTGGCGAAACTTCCGTTCGTACCGAAGGTGACGACTGTAGGCGAGCCGAAGTTGACGGCGGGAATGAGCGTTGCGGCAGGCAGAGAGGCAGCCAGCAAGACCACAAGGGAAAAGAAGCGATACACGTTGGAACTCCGGTGAGAGACAAGTTCGGCGTTTATGTGAAGTATACTACACGCGTAGGCTGCGTGCCTAGCTCCTGCTTAGCCGCCTCAATACCTCTACAATCTATCCATGGTTCTCGTTCTGCTTTTGGGGCTTCTCGGCTCGCTTTGCGCGCAGGAAGACCCCGCACGAGTGTTTAGCGCCCGGTGTTCGTTCTGCCATGGCGCCGATGGCCTGGGTGGCGAGCGGGGGCCGCGTATACGGTCGGACCGCGGGGACCTTGCGAAACTCATGCGGGAAGGCGCCGGTGCCATGCCGCCGATGAACCTGACCGCCGCGGAGTTGGATAGCGTGAGCCGGTTTGTGCGGCGGTTGACGCGGTCCAACGCGGCGGCCGATGTGACGGCTGGCGCCATTCATCCCAGCAAGGGGCCGGCGCAGGATTGGCCCTTTTATCACGGCCAATGGAGCGGCAATCGCCATAGCACGCTTCGGCAGATCAACACGGCCAACGTGGGCCAACTGGCGCCGCGCTGGATGTTCAACGTCGCCTCGCCGGGATTGCATGAGGCGACGCCGATTGTATCGGAAGGCGTGATGTTCCTGGCGGCGGTGAACGAGGTGATTGCCGTGGACCCAAGGGATGGGCGGCAGATCTGGCGGTATCGCCGCTCGCGCACGCCGGGATTGGTGGGGGATACGTCTTCCGGCATCAATCGCGGCGTGAGTCTGGATGGCACGCGTGTGTACATGGTGACCGACAACGCCCATGTGCTGGCGCTGGACCGGAAGACGGGTAAGCTGCTTTGGGATAGCACGATGGCGGATAGCAAGGAGAACTACGGGGCGACTTCGCCGCCGCTGGTGGTGGGTAATGTGGTGATTGCCGGGGTGTCCGGCGGGGATGAAGGCGTGCGCGGGTTCCTGGACGCGTTTGAAGCATCCACCGGCAAACTTTTGTGGCGGTTCTGGACGGTGCCCGCGCCGGGTGAGCCCGGATCGGAAACCTGGCAGGGCCGCGATATCGCGCATGGCTGCGCCGCCACCTGGTTGACGGGCACGTATGATCCGGAAGCGAAGCTGGCCTATTGGACGACCGGAAACCCCTGCCCCGATTACGATGGCGATGAGCGCAAGGGCGACAATCTGTATTCGAACTCCGTGCTGGCGTTGCATCCGGAGACGGGGAAGCTGGCCTGGTACTTCCAATACACGCCGCACGATCTGCATGATTGGGATTCGGTGCAAGTGCCGGTGCTGGTGGACATGGCCTGGAAGAGCAAGCCGCGCAAACTGCTGTTGCAGGGGAATCGGAATGGCTATTTCTACGTGTTAGACCGGCTGACGGGCGAGTTCCTGCAAGGCACGCCGTTTGTGACCAAGTTGAGTTGGAGCGACGGCATCGACCCAAAGGGGCGGCCAGTGGTGCGGGCCGACGCGACGCCGACAAGGGAAGGCGTGCGCGCCTGTCCGGCGGTGGAAGGGGCGACGAACTGGTTTTCCACCGCGTGGCATCCGGGCACGCAGTTGTTCTACCTGATGGCGCTGGAGAAATGCACGATTTTCACCAAGACCGGGGGGACATGGGAGCCGGGGAAGTCGTTCTATAACGGCGACACGCGCAATGTGCCGGATGAGCCGGGGAAGAAGTTCCTGCGGGCACTGGATCCGAATACGGGGAAGATTGTCTGGGAGGTTCCGCAGACGGGCCAGGCGAGGACGTGGGGCGGTGTGTTGTCGACCGATGGCGGGCTGGTGTTTTATGGGGCTGATAACGGGGATTTCGCGGCGGTGGACGCGAAGTCCGGGAAGCCATTGTGGCGGTTTCCGGCAAATGCGAATTGGAAGGCGTCGCCGATGACGTATCAGATTGATGGGAAGCAGTATGTGGCGGTGATGGCGGGGCCTACGGTGCTGGTGTTTGGGCTGCCTTAATCTGATATCGCCCGCAGATATCGCTCGGCGGATCGGGCGACGGCCCCTCTGGCATCGCTCAACACATGCCGCCCGAACGCGCCGTAGAGCCGTTCATACGCAAACGGCTCCAGGCTGGCCATAATGCCGCGAACCTGGCGCGCATTAAACGGGATCATGTTCGGATAGCTGTAGAGGAAACTCACCCACCGCCGGTCGCCGCAAACCTGCGGCTGATCGCCGGCAAACAGCACGCCGCGTCCATCGGCGCCGGCGGGCCAGTGCGCCACCTGGTAGCCGTCGAAGTGGCCGCCGCTGCGAATGAGTGTGATGCCGCCGAACAGCGCCATGGTGTTACCGGTCCAGAACCGCACCTGCGGCGCAGGGCGGGCGATCCAGTGGCGCTCGGCCTCATGGATCCAAACCGGCACCGCCCCGAGCGCATCGCTCCATTCGATCATCGTCGCGTAGTAATGCGGATGCGAAATGGCCATGGCCTTCGCACCGCCGCGCGCCTGGATGCCGGCGAGCGTCGCGCCGTCCAGCAACGAGATGCAATCCCAAAGCAGGTTTCCGGCGCCGCTATCGACCAGAAACGCCCGCTGGCCGATGGCAAAGGAAGGCTCCGTGTGGATGGAAAACACACCAGGCTCCACGTCCGTGAACACGTTCTCATGCTTCGCACGCAGTTCTTCGAGCGTAGTCCACTGCTGGCCGCCATAGCCGACGTACTGGCGCGCATCGGCGCAAATAGGACAATCGCCGCCGGGCTTATCCGCGTACTGCACCCCGCAAGTCACGCAGATCGGAAAGCTCATTGCGGATAGCCTTCCGCCGCCTTCGTCTCGCCGATCTGTTTGCAATGGCGCAGCGTGTGCCAGGCGATGTTCAGCAGCCACTGGTAGGCGCTAAGCGTTCCGAAAACCGGGAAGCGATGCTCGGCCGTGTAGCAGTTCAGATCTTCGTCCGTACTCTGGATCCAATCGGCAAAGCCAACACGCTGGGTGGCAAAGCGCCCGAGCAACTCCGCGCGGCTGAACTCGCCCTTAGGAACAACGGGCGGTGGCGCCCCCACGCGTTGCTCCCGGCCTACCATGATCCGTTCCAGCAACTCGGCTTTACCCGCAGTCCTGGCGGCCGCGTCTTCCACTACCCCGGCCGAGATGGCGCCCTGGACGCGCGAAAACAGAAACGGCTCGACCACCACGATATGCTCCACTGTTTCCCCGATCGACCAGCGATCCTCCGCCGGCTTCCATCGCCATTGCGCTTCGCTGACGCCATCCAGGGCGGCGCGCAGCTTCGCTTCGGACTCGGCCAGCAAAGCCAGCGCCTTCTCTCGTTGTAGTTCGGTCATAGCGACATCGGCCAGTGCCGGCCGGCGGGTTCTCCTCTTCTCGGAAAGCAAGGCGGCAGATAGTCGCTGGTGTCATGCATCCAGTCGCTCAACTGCTTCTTCAGCCGCTCCTGGATGCCGGCGTGCTTCGGGTCATTGGCCAGGTTGTAGAACTCGTGCGGATCGCTTTCGAGATCGTAGAGCTCAACCACGGGGCGCACCGGCTGCTGCAGGCGCATATGCTCGGGCGACAGGCTAGCGCGGCGTGCCAGGGCCAGGTAGGATGCCCAGGTGGGCGAATCGCGCAGATCGGCAATCGGGCGGTAGGGCAGGTTCGGCTGCGCGTTGAAGATCAGCTTATAGCGGCTGGTGCGCACAGATCGGATCGGGTCGTAGTTATCGTGCCAGTTGCGCTCGCTGAACGCGGCTTCGCGAGGCGTATAGGCGCCAGCGCCCGTCAAGAGCGGCAGGAAACTGCGCCCCTGCATCTTCGCCGGCGGCGCGATGCCAGCCGCCTCCAGCCAGGTGGAGGGCAGGTCCACATGGGCGATGAGTTCCTTACGAACGCCCGGCTTCACCTTGCCGGGCCACCAGGCAACCAACGGCACGTGAATTCCAGGCTCATAGCAGGTTCCCTTTGCACCCGGGAACGGCATCCCGTTGTCGCCGGTGAAGATAACCAGTGTGTTGTCCAGCAGGTTGCGTTCCTTGAGCAATGCCAGCACCTGTCCCGCGTCGGCATCCATGCGGGAGATGGCGTCGTAGTAGTCGGCGATGTCCTGACGAATCTCCGGGCTGTCGGGCAGCCACTTGGGAACATTCACCTTCGCCGGGTCATGCTTCACCGGATAACTGCCGCGGCGGTAGGGCCGGTGCGGATCGGTCAGGCCAATGTGCAGGTAGAAGGGCTTGCCCTGGGGCAGCTTGTCGAAGAACTCGGAGAAGGGCGTCTTCGGGGAGGCGGCGTAGTAGTTCCAGCGCTTATCAAAGGCAGCGCCCTGGTGTACCTTGCGGAAGGCGCCCGTGAAGTAGCCGGCATCGCGCAGGTGATCGATGACGGTGACTTCATACTCCGGCATGGGCGTATGCAGGCGCGACGTCGCCGTGGTGTGCGGCGAACAGCCGGTGAGGATGGACGAGCGATTCGGGCTGCATTGCGCCGAACTGACGAAGCAGTTGTCGAACACGACGCCTTCGCGGACCAGGCGATCGAGATTCGGCGTCTGCACGGGCGACCCAAGTGCGCCCAGGTCCGGGTAGCTGTGGTCGTCGGATATGAGGAAGACCAGGTTCGGCTTAGAGCCGCCTTGGGCATGCAGGAGCGGAGCCGCGGCCAGCGGCGAACCCAGTACGTTTCTTCGCGAAAGCTTCATTTGCGATTGATCCAGATCGGTGAGGACCAGGCCATCTGCTCGTCGGCCTGGATCACACGTACGTAATAATAGCTCTCTCCCTTCAGCGGCAGGTTATCGCGGAAGGTGAAGTCCACTTCGCGCTGCATGGGATTCTTGGTGTGCAGGAAGGCGTTGGAGCGGACGATGTCGATCTGGCGTACCGGCTGCGTGCCGATGATCTTCACGCTCAGTTCAAAGGCGCCGTTGACGTCGGCGATGTCGCCCTGCAGGTATTCCTTGCCGCCGGTGCGCATGCGGTAGTCGAGGATGATGTTGTCGGTTGCGCCGTAGGAGTGGCGCTGCTTCATGGCGTCGATCAGGCCCTGGCGGGTGAAGTCCGTGGCCAGCGTGCAGGCGTAGCTGATGTGCGTGGAGAGGTGATCGGACGCCGCCTGGATGCCCAGCTTGTAGCCTTTGGCCCAGGCGTTCCACACGTAGCCCGCGGGCCGGAAGCCGCCTGGCGCCGAGGCCGGGTTCCCGGCAAAAGCCGCCTTCGGAGCGCCCTCGTACTCGGCCGAGACGCGATCCCCCTGGTAGATCTCGACCAGCGGCTCGACATCCTTGTCGTTATCGCGCCAATCGGTACCCATGCTCGATGCCGAAGTATGGCTGATCGCGATGCCGCCGTTCTTCTTCAGGTATTCATACAGCATGGCGGCGCCGGTTTGGCCCTTCTGTTCGGAAGCGGGGATGGGCAGCGTCGGCACGCCGCGTTTGGCGAATAGCACGTTGCGATGGCCGTTGGGATACACCACGCTGCGTTCGTAGCCGTAGAACGGCGTGAACTTGCCCGTCACCGAGAAGATGTCGGCGGTCTGCTGCAGCAACCAGTTGATATAGGGCAGATCGGGACCGGCGCTGCCGTTATGTTCGCTGACGAGCATGAAGTCGAGTTCGGCGGCGTCGATGGCATAGCGGTAGGCGTCCAGCAGGCTGCCGTCGTTATTGCCGTCCATGGAGAACTCGGTGTGGCGATGCGTGTCGCCGCGGTAAATGCGGTACGTCTTGCCGCCGCTGGCGAGCGTATAGCCATGGATGCGGTCGAGGTCCTTGGCCTCTTCGTAATGGGTGGGGAATACCTTCAACTGCGGTTGCAACCGTTCGCGCAGGGTGGGGCCGGCCGGCGCGCTGGCGGCGGGCAGCGCGA
The DNA here is from genome assembly GCA_964385495.1 of uncultured Candidatus Solibacter sp. Taxonomy (GTDB): domain Bacteria; phylum Acidobacteriota; class Terriglobia; order Bryobacterales; family Bryobacteraceae; genus CADEFT01. The sequence goes on along the minus strand of CAYLPH010000006.1, from coordinate 103,253 downwards.
GTTTTCCCAGGTATACTTCGGAGCGCGTGAACAGGTAGTCCTCATTGTCGCGATTGTCGGTCGGCCACGCCGCGAGCAAGCCGTTATCCCAGGCTGCCAAGCCTATCGTCATATCCTGCCGGCCCTGGCTGAAGGGCAGCGCCATTGGCCGGCGCCAGGCGTTGCCGTCCCAGGTGGTGGCGTGCAGTTCCCAGGCGGCGCGATGGGCCGGTGTGTCCGCGGGGGTGTCTTTGATGCGCAGGTTGCGATGGCGGAATAGGAGCCATACACGGCCATCCCCCGCCGTGGCCACTTCGGGCCGGTCATTGTGGGAGCGAATGGCGGCGGGCAGCGATGCGTTCACATCGATAGCCGGCTCCATCCAGCGGCCGCCTTCGCGCACCGCAACCCCTATCCAGCGGTCGCGATAGAGCGGTGTGCCCTGCTTGCGCGGCAGGAAGCCGGTGTCCTTGCCCCAGTCCATTCCCGCTTCGCCCCAGGTGGCCCACAGGCGATTGTCCTTGTCGCAGGCGAGCGAGACGCCGGCTTCGAACTTCGGGGTGCCGGCGATAGCGCTGGGTTCCGACCAGGCCGTGCCGGACCATGACCGCAGCATGACGTCGTAGTTGCCCTTGTCGTAGGTGTCCCAGCCGATATGCACCTGGCCGTTGGCATCCGTGGCGACGGCGGGCGTCCAGTCATTGGCGGGCGAGGAAGAAATACGCTCCTCGGCGGTCCACCCGGAGGCTTCCAGACGACGGGCGAAGATGTCGGACTTGCCGTTGCGGAAGCCTTGCCAGGTAACCCACAGAGCGCCTTTCGAATCGGTGGCGACCGCGTGATAGATGTCCGGCTGCGGGTTGGTGCTCAGGCGTTCGGCCGCACTCCATTTGTCGTTGACGAATCGGCTGGCATAGAGATCGAAATTGCCTTCCATCTGCGCCGACCACACTGCCACGGGTTGGCCCTGGCTCAAGCCCAGCTTCACGAGAAAGATGTCGGTGTGGCCGGTTGGCAACGTTTCGACAGCGCTCCAGTTGCTGCCGTCATAGCGGCGGAGCAGGATGTCGTTCCTCTCGTTCTGGAAACTCACCCAGGCTGCCCACACCGCGTTATTGACACGCAGCAGGGCGGGGAAGTCGTTGTTGGCGCCGCCCGGCGTGATGGCTTCCGCCGCCGTTGTGCGCTCCACACGAACCGCGCCGTCCAGGAACGGGGTGGGCGCGCCGGGCTGTAGCTCGGCCGGGCGCACCGTGAAGGTGCCATTCGCCGTTTCGATGCTCAGTTGCTGCGCGGTCGTATCGACGATGACCCCCGGCAGATTCAGATATCTCGCCGGCTCGGTGAGCCGTTCCATCTCCCAGGCGCGCAGCACGAAGTTGACGCCAGGCCGAGTCCGCAGATCCCAGCTTGTACCCGCCACCTGGTCGCCGGGGCGCGGATGCCAGTTGCGCACGGTGAGCACTTCGCCACCCGTCGCCGAGACCTGCCCCTTCCAGGAACGCGGCTCTTTATCCGTATGGCCAAACTCGATGCGAAGACTGCTGACGTTGTTCGCCAGCAACGCGGCCCGCGGATCTGCATTGGGACTTCCCTGCTGCGAGCGGACATAAGGCAGCAGCAACGCCAAAGCAAGGGCAGTGGCCGTAAGTGTGGTTCCAACCTGGAGTCGCGGCATGGGGGTCTCGGCGGCAGTGTATCACGAGAGTTGGTCCTGATATCCCGAACTCGGATACAATGCCTGAACCTTCGATAAGGAGAAGAATGAAAGCCTGGCGATTTTATGGGTTTGGCGATATGCGGCTGGATGAGGTGCCGGTACCCGAACTAAAACCAAGACACGTACTCGCGCGGATTCTGTGTGTGCAACCCAGTGTGACGGAGGCGCAACTCGCCTTCGGCGTCCGGACGCTGGCCTTCGAGAAGATCAAGCGCCGCCTGGAGACCGAGGCGCCGGTGCAGTTGTTCGGCCATGAGTATTGCGCCCGCATCGTGGAAGTGGGGCCGGGGGTAACGCGCTTCCAGCCGGGGGATCGCGTTGCGGCGCGCGCGAAGCTGCCCTGCGAGAACTGTCCGCTATGCCTGGGCGGCAAGGGCCACTTGTGCCGTAAAGGGCCGATTATCGGCTTTCAGTTGCCCGGTTGCTTCGCCGAGTATGCCGTGCTGCCGGAAATCGCGCTCACGCATGTGGACGACAGCATCTCCGATAGCGAGGCGGCGTGCCTGCAATCGCTGAGTGACAGCGTGGCGTCGGTGGAGACCGCGGAACTGCGCATCGGCGATACGGTGGCCATCTTCGGCCAGGGCAGCATGGGGCTGGAATGCATGCAGATCGCCCGTGTGAGCGGCGCGGGGCGAATTATCGCCGTGGATGTGCGTCCGGAAGCCCTGGCAATCGCCCGTGAACTGGGCGCCGACGATGTGATCAACGCCCGGGAGACCGACCCCGTTACGGCGATTCGCGATCTCACCGGCGGCAATGGCGCCGATGTCGTATTTGAAGCCGCGGGCGGCAGTCCCAAGCAGGGACTGGCGGGCACGCAGAGCCTGACGCAGGCGATTGATGCCGTGCGTTCGGGCGGCAAGATCATTGGGGTATCGTGGTTCGGTTCGCCTTTGGAGTTCGATGTCGATATCCTGCGCGAACGCAGCCTGCGGTATCTGTTCCCCGATATCAGCACGCTGGAGCACCTGGAGCATACGGTGCGCCTGGTGGCGGGCGGGCGCGTGCGATTGAAGCCGATGATCACACACACGCTGCAAGGCATCGGTGCCGTGCCGCAGGCGTTCGAAATTACAGCGAATAAGGGCAAGTATCAATGCATCAATCCGGCACAGGTGGTGATGGCACAATGACGGCGAAACAGATTCTGGCATTAGGGGCGGCCGCGATTTCCGATGCGCTCGGCAAGCGCGGCGCCATGGATCACGACATGCATTGCCGGTCGGCGAATCCCGGCATGGTGGGGCCGGCATTCCCGGTACGCATCCATACGGCGGACATCCTGATGGTGGCGCAAGGGTTGAGCGAATGTCCGAAGGGCCATGTGCTGGTGATTGATGCCCAAGGCGAGTTGAACACGGCCATTTGGGGCGAACTCACCACCTTTTGCGCGGAACGCAAAGGGCTGGCCGGCGTTGTGATCGACGGCGCTATTCGCGATGCGCGGCGCATTGCCCAGAGCCGGTTTCCGGTCTTCGCGCGCGCCGTGGTGCCGAATGCCGGCGGCGCCGAGTACCTGGGCGAAATCAATGTCACGGTGTGCTGCGGCGGGCAAGTGGTACGGCCGGGGGACTGGATCGTCGGGGATCATGACGGTGTGGTCGTTGTGCCCGCCGAGCGCTGGGACGAAACCTTGACGATCGCCAAACGCATTGTGGATGCGGAAAAGGTGATCGAACGCGAAGTGCGGCGCGGCGTCGATCTCGGGTCATTGATTCGCATCGGCGAGAAGATTGAACAAAAACGTGGCGACGTGCTGGCGCCGCAACTGCGATTGGCGAAGAAATCATGAGCGGCCTGGCGCCGTGGGGAAAGGCGGAACTGCCGGAACCTCTGCCGTTCAGCTTCGCCAATGCGTTACGAACGATCGGGCCGGGTGCGATCCTGCTGGCGGCGTCGATCGGCGGTGGGGAGTGGCTGGTGGGTCCGGCGATCGCCGTAAAGCATGGCGCGGGCTTATTCTGGATCGCCACGGTGGCTATTCTGCTGCAGATGGTGCTGAACATTGAATCCATCCGCTACACGCTGTACACCGGCGAGCCCATCATCACCGGATTCCTGCGGTTGAAGCCGTCCTCCACGTTCTGGGCCGCCGTTTACACGCTGCTGACGGTGGCACAGTTGGGGATGCCTGCGTTGGGTGCAGCCTGTGCGTCGGTGATCTTCGCGGCCGTCGCGGGGCGATTGCCCGGCGCGCCAGATGCGGCGGCGTTAGCGTGGGTGACGTACGGCATTATGGCATTGACGCTGCTGCTGTTGTCGCTTGGCGGCACGGTGGAGAAGATGCTGGAGCGTGCGTCGTGGCTGATGATCGCCTATATCTTCGCGTTTCTGATCGTTGCCAATGTGCTGTTCGCACCGGCGGCGCACTGGGCTCGAACGGCTGCCGGGTTTGTAGAGTTCGGCTATTGGCCGAAGGACGCCGACATAGTGCTGATTGCGACGTTGGCGGCAACGGCGGGGTCGGGTGGCATCGGAAACCTGGTGATCTCAAACTGGATGCGCGATAAAGGCTTTGGCATGGGGGCGGTGGTGGGCGCCATTCCCAGCGCGATTGGCGGCCGTCAGGTGAGTCTGTCGCGCGAAGGCAAGGTGTTCGCGATCACGCCGGAGAACCTGCGGCGCTGGGCCACGTGGGTGCGCTACGTGCATCTGGACCAGGTGGTGCTGTGGGCGGGCGGCTGTTTCATCGGGATGTTTCTCAACGTCAACCTCGCCACCGCCATCGCCCCACCGGGGGCGGACCTCACCGACGTCGGCGCGGGCGCGTTTCAGGCCAAGTACATGTCGGAGAAGCTCTGGTCCGGCTTCTGGGTGCTGGCGTTGCTCAATGGATTCTGGATTCTGTTTTCGACACATCTTGGCAATACCGATACGCTGGTGCGCGGCGTAACGGATACGCTGTGGAGCGCTGGCTTTGGCAAACGCGCCAACGCGCAGGTGGGCCGGCTGTACTACGGATTGCTGATCGCCTTCACCATCTGGGGTGCGATCACGGTGCAGTTCGGATCCGCGATGACATTGTTTAAGGCCTTGGGCGTGGTGGCCGGGCCGGTACTGTGTTTAGCGTCGTTGCAGATTCTGCGCGTGAACACAACGCTGCTTCCCGTGGAGTTACGGCCATCGTTGTGGCGGCGGGCGGCGCTGCTGGCGTGCGCGCTGTTTTATGGGTCGATGGCGGTGGCGGTGCTGCTGTAGGTTCAATACCAGACGAATAGGCCGATGGCGGTGCCGATGCTCAACAGCAGCGGTAACGCCAGCCATCGCAACAGGCCGCGGCTGCCGCCGATCAGGACCACCGCGAACTTGAATCCCAGGCTGGTCACAAAGGCCACCTGGATGACCCGCAGTCCGTCAACGGCCAGCAGGCTGCCGCCTTCCACCAACTGCGCCGTGGAGAGGGCTATGGCCTGCAGGTCGGCGATGCCGGAGATCGCCGCGATGGCATACAGCGCGCCCGATCCATAGTGATCCTTGCCGAAGGCGATTCCCAGCAGAATCATGGAATACAACAGCGCGAACAGAAACGCATGGCGCAGTTCTGTCGGGTTACCTTGCGCCGGCATCCGCTGGCCGTCGCCATCGCGCGAAAACCAGAGCGGTAACGACGACAACGCCAATACCAGGGGTACGGCGGATAGCGGAAGCAGCATCGATCGCAGGAAGCCTGGCGCGATGATCGCCACCTCCACCACCAGCAGCGCCGCCGATACCGATGTCGCGATGAGAATCACCAATGCCGCCGCCTTAGGCGCGAGTTTGCCGTTCTTCGCCATCTTCGTGTAGCCCACCGTGACGGCCGTGCTGGAGATAATGCCGCCGAGCGCGCCCGCCAGCAGCAAGCCGGCCGCTTGCCCGAGGAACTTATAGGCGATGTAGCCCGCCAGCCCGATACCGACGATCAGCACCACGATCAGCCACACCTTGCGCGGGTTCAACACGGCATACGGACCATAGGCGCGGTCGGGTAGAGCGGGCAGGATCACCAGGGACAGCAGCACGAACTGCATGATGGCGCGCGAGTCCTCTCCCAGACGCGCCGCCACGCCGTGCAGCACGCTCTTGTAATGCAACAGCACCGCGATGAGACCGCCCATCGCGATGGCCACCTCGCGATGGCCCACCACCGTATAGGCGCCCAATGCGAACATCGCCAAGGCCGCGATCTCCGTGGTGACGCCCGTCTCGGATTGCCCGCCCTGCAGTTCGGGCAGATGGCCCATCAGCAGCGCGCCGGTGAGGCCGAGGAAGCCTCCGGCAACCACCCAGCCGCCGAAGCTCTGTGCCAGCATGGCGCAGATGGTGCCGAGGATGGTGATCAGCGCGAACGTGCGCAGGCCGGCCAAGGGTGTCGATACCTGTTCGCGCTGCAGGCCGACCAGTAGGCCCAAGCCCAGGGAGATGCCAAGACTGGCGAATGCATCGGACAGTTCCACGGGGTGCCCTCTACGCTGCTCTCTTCTTCAGAATGGCGGCAGTAGTGACGGCCTGCCCGACATGCCGTTGCGTGTGTTCGGCGATGTGTACCAGCAGGCCCGCCAGCGATGTGGGCAGCTTCTTACGGCCCACCGTGCGCGGTTCGGTCAAGGTTGCTGGTTCGATAAGCCGCACTTCCCCGGCGATGCGGGCCAGAGTCGCGCCCAGCGCCGCCAGCAGTTCGTCGCGGCCGGCGCCGGGGTCGCCTTCCGTGCGCAGGTAGGCCATCTGATCCTCAGTGAGCATCTCGCCGCGGGCGTAGGTGAAGAGGCGGTCCACCGACCCAGGAATGTGTTGCAGGTGGAAGCCGACCGAAGCCACGCCCAACTCGTTGGTCCAAAGCTGCTCGGGCGACAGGCCTTCGGTGCAGGCCGCCAGGTCGAGCTTGGCGTGCTCGAAGCTATGCAGCACCGCGCGCAACACGGCGTGCACGTCGCCGAAGGTGCCGGACATCCAGGGTTCAACCACGATCTGCCTCCTGCGCCAATCGGAATGGCTGCCGCTCCCAGTATGTCAACGAACGCCACAGCCACTCCACCGGCCCATATTGAAACTGCCGCAGCCAGAGTGGGCTGACGATAAGCTGGAACAGCCAGATAGTCCCCACCACGTAGTACAACTGGTGGCGCTCCAGGCGGCCGTACATACCGAACCCATACCCATAGAAGAACGTAGTGCAGATCAGGGTATGGCTCAGATAGTTGGTAAGTGCCATTTGGCCAACCGCCGCGAACCGGCGCGTTAGCCACGCGAAGCTTGCCTGCCGGCAGAGCAGCATGATCAGCCCAAGATGCCCCAAGGCTACGAAGAGGCGGCCGAACTCATATAGAGGAACGGCGTTCGATTCCGCGATGAGGCTGAACTTCTCGGCCAGCAGATACTGGGCAACCCCCGCCCGTAGCGGCACGCCGATGCCATATCCCACCAGCAGCATCGACCCGTAGAGCCGCGCCGGAGCCATCGCCCGCAGCACGTCCCACTTCAGCAGCGCCATGCCCAACAGCATCATGCTGGCCACATCGCCGGCTCCCCATTTATACAGCCATACCGATTGCGACGACACCACCTGCGGCGCACGCTCGGCATAGATGCGGCTCCAACTGCCGCGGTGTGTATTGAGGATTCTCTGCAGATCGGCGCCGGAAGGCTGCGCCTCTTTCCGCTTCTCTTCCCACTTCTCCTTGGCTTTCTTCAACTCGTCCGTCAGTGGCAGTTTGCCCGCCGGCAGTTGCGAAGCCAGCGCGGCATCGCTGGCCAAAACGCGCACCGTCACTGATTCGGCCGCTGATCGTGATACCTGTACGACCGTCAGCAACAGGGCGCAACACAGAAGCGCCCTCGCGCTGAGCTTTCGGAATGGGTAAAGGAACAGGCCGAAAAGACCGTAGGTGTAGAGGATGTCCCACGGCCACAGCAGGTAGGCATGCAGCACGCCGAATAGCATCAGCCACAGGTTGCGGCGCAGCCAGATATCGGCGATCCGGCCGTCGCCGCGCTCATCGGCGCGCGTGGTCATCAGCACCAGCCCCGCCCCGAACAGCATCGAGAATAGCGCCCGCATCGTGCCCTCAAACAACACCTGCACGGTGAACCATGTCCAGAGGTTGATTCCAGTGGCGCCGCCCGCCACCGTGGGATTTCCATAGGCCTGTCCAGGCAGACCGAAATCGAGTATGTTCATGAGCAGGATGCCCAGCAGCGCAACGCCCCGCAGCACATCCACGGAGTTGACACGCTCCTGCTTACGCACCGGGCCTACCGGTGCCGCGACCGCGACCGCTTCGGTGATTCCTTCCATGCCGGTGTAGTCATCATAGCTTTGGACCGGCTTCCCCGGCCATCGGAAAAGCGCACACAATAGGTATCGAAATATGCAACCGCATCGCTCCATCCGGGAGGCCGGCCTGGAACTCGGCATCCCTCCCGGCGATCTCATCCCTTACGGAAAGCACTTCACCAAGGTGCGTCTGCCATGGGCCGAACGCGATTATCCTCCCGCAAACGGGAAGCTGATCCTGGTTACCGGCATCACGCCCACCGCGCATGGCGAGGGCAAAACTGTCACCGCCATTGGCCTGGCACAATCCATGCGTTACTTGAACCGGAAGGCGGTGGCCACGCTACGCCAGCCTTCCATGGGCCCGATATTCGGCATGAAAGGCGGCGCCACCGGCGGTGGCCAGGCGCAGGTGGTGCCCTCTGAGTTGATCAACCTCCACTTTACCGGCGACTTCCACGCCATCGCCGCCGCCCACAATCTGCTGGCGGCGATGCTGGACGCGCATATCTTTCATGGAAATTCGCTCGACATCGATCCGGAGCGCATCCTGTGGCCGCGCACTGTCGATGTAAATGACCGCGCGCTACGCCACGTCACGGTTTGCGAAGGCAAGGGCAACGGCACGCCGCATCCGGCGCGGTTCGTGATCACGGCGGCCTCGGAAGTGATGGCGATCTTCGCCCTGGCGTCTTCCTATGACGACCTGCGGCGCCGTCTGGCGAACATCACCGCAGCCCTGACCCGCACGGGCGCGCCGGTGCGTGCCGCCGATCTGGACGCCGTTGGGTCGATGATGGCTATTCTCCGCGAGGCGCTGCAGCCCAACCTGGCGCAGACCGTGGATGGCACGCCCGTCTTTCTGCACGCCGGCCCGTTCGCGAACATCGCGCATGGTACCGCGAGCGTTCTCTCCCAACGTCTGGCGCTGGAACACGCCGAGTTCGTACTCAATGAAGCGGGCTTCGGCGCCGATCTTGGCGCGGAGAAGTACTTCGATATCGTCATGCCTTCCTCCGGGCTCAAGCCGGCGGCTGCTGTCGTGGTGGCCACGGTACGCGCGCTCGCCGCCCAGGGTGGGGGCGACATGGCGAAGGGGCTGCCGAACTTGGGCAGGCACCTCGACATCGTGGCGCGGTTCGGTGTGCCCGCCGTAGTGGCCGTCAATCATTTTCCCGGCGATACCTCGGCGGAGCTGGCCCTGCTTCAGGATTTCTGCCGTGATCGCGGCGTGGCCTGCGGCGTCTCCAAGGTGTTCGAACGCGGCGCGGAAGGCGGCGTGGATGTCGCCGAGCGGGTGATGGAAGCCGTCAACTCGGGACGTGCGGATCCACGCCCGCTCTACTCCCCGGAGATTCCCGTCGAAAGCAAACTGCAGGCTATCGCCCGCTGTGTCTATGGCGCCGAGGGTGTCTCGCTCACGCCTGCCGCCCAGGCCCAGGCCGGCCGTCTCACCTCCATGGGCCTTGCCGGACTGCCCGTCTGCGTGGTGAAAACGCCGCTATCGTTCACCGAAGATCCGAAGAAACTGGGCGCCCCCACCGGCTGGACCCTGCCGGTGACCGAACTCCAGGCCTGCACGGGCGCGGGTTTCCTGTTGGCAATCGCAGGCAACACCATGCGCATGCCCGGCCTTGGCAAGGATCCGCAGGCGCGCCGCATCGACCTTGGACCGGACGGCGAGATCATCGGCGTCTGCTAAAGGCGCCCGCCGCCGTGATACAGTTCCTCCCATGTCCCGGATTCTTGCGGCGTACGAAGAACGCACGCCAGGCTCGCGCCGTCTGCACCAGCAGGCCTCCGCCCTGCTGCCCAACGGCGTCACCCACGTGGGCCGCTATCTGCATCCTTACCCGATCTATGTGGAGCGCGCCCAAGGCTCCCGTAAGTGGGACGTGGACGGCAACGAGTATGTCGACTTCTTCGGCGGTCATGGCGCGTTGATCCTCGGCCACAACCATCCTGCCGTCATGGACGCGGTCAGCACGCAACTCGGCCGGGGAGTGCATTACGGCGCGTCGCATGAACTGGAAGTGCGCTGGGCGGAACTCATTCACCAGATGATTCCCAGCGCCGAGCGGATTCGCTTCACCGTCACCGGGACGGAAGCGTCGCTGATGGCGTTGCGCCTGCTGCGCGCCTTCACGGGCAAGTCCAAGATCATCCGCTTCTCCGGCCATTTCCACGGCTGGCATGATCACGTCTGCTTCCCGGCCGGCGGCGCGCCAGGCATTGTCGACGGCATTGTGGAAGACATGATCATTCTGCCGCCAAACGATATCGAGGCCGTTCGCAAAGTGCTGGCCGAACGCAGCGACGTAGCCGGTATCATCCTCGAGCCGACTGGCGCCACGTTCGGTCAGGTGCCCGTAAGCGGCGATTTTCTGCGTCAACTGCGGGCCCTTACTTCCGAAACCGGCACCCTGCTTCTATTCGATGAGGTGATCTGCGGCTTCCGCTGCTCGCGTGGCGGCGCGCAGGCCTTTTACAACGTGATGCCGGACTTGACCACACTGGCGAAGATCGTCGCGGGTGGCTTCCCGGGTGCGGCGGTATGTGGGCGCGCCGATATCCTCAGCCTGCTCGATTACCCGAACGGGCCGTCCACGTCGCCTAAGGTTGTGCACCAGGGCACCTATAATGCAGAGCCCGTCTCGGCGGCGGCCGGTATCGCCACGCTGACCGAAGTGCGCGACCAAGACATTATTGAGCGCGCCAATCGCACCGCCGCCGCCATTCGCGAAGGCTGCGCCGAAGCCATTCGCCGGAAAGGCCTGGACTGGTGCGTCTACGGCTGCTTCTCGGAGTTCCACATCTATCCGGGCGGCAGTGCGCCTCCGAAAGCCAAGGGCACCGTTGCGGGCGCACTGCTTCACAGTATCCGCCTGGGCATGCTGGTTCATGGCGTCGACCTCATCGGCTGGCCCGGCGGGCTGGTCTCGGCGGTGCATACGGCCGAAGATGCCGGCCGCACCGTGAGCGCCTTCCGCAACACGCTCGACTTGCTGGGAGATGAGGGGGCTCTTTGAAACCGGCCGGCGGGCAGCGGCGCGTGCTGGCGCTGGTGTTCACTGCCGCCATGCTCACTTACTTTGACCGCGTCTGCCTTTCGGCTGCGGCGCCCTCCATGCGCGCCGAGCTGGGCCTCAGCCAGTTACAGATGGGCTATGTGTTCAGCATCTTCAACCTGGCTTACGGTATCGCGGAAGTGCCCGCCGGCTGGTTGGGCGATCGTTGGGGCCAGAAGTTGATGATCTTCCGGATCGTCGGTGGCTGGTCGGTGTTTACGATGCTGACGGGCGCGGCCTGGAGCTATGCCTCGCTGCTGGCTGTGCGTGCGTGCTTTGGAGTTGCGGAAGCCGGCGCTTTCCCGACGCTGTCCCGCGCGCTTTCCCGCTGGTTTGCTCCCGATCGGCGCAGCCGCGCCAACGGCCTGATGTGGACGGGCTCCCGTCTCGGCGGTGCCATCGCCCCGGCGATGTCGGCTGTGGTGGTGTACTGGGCCGGCTGGCGTTGGACGTTCGTCTTATTCGGCATCATCGGCCTGGCCTGGTGCGCCGCCTGGCTGCTGGGCTATCACGACAACCCGCACGCCAAGGACCCTCCGCGTACCACCGTCCCGGTCCCGTGGCGGCTGATTCTGACCAACGGAACCATGCTGGCGCTTTTCTGGGCCTACTTCGCTTCCGGCTTCGGCTTTCAGTTCTTCGTAACATGGCTGCCCACGTTTCTCATGAAAGAGCACGGGCTGTCGCTCCGGCAATCCGGCCTCTACGCGGCGCTGCCGCTGCTGGCGGGCGCCGCCGGTTGTTTGGCGGGTGGCTTCCTCGCCGACCGCTTCGGACGCCGCGCCGTGGGTGTCTGCGGATTCCTGTTCAGCGCGATGGCGTTCATTGGCTCTGTTTATGCACGGAACGGCGAGACCGCAATCCTCGGGCTGGTGCTGGCCGCCGCCTTACATGACGTTACGTTACCCGTGGCCTGGGCTACCTGCGTCGACATTGGGGGCAAGTTCGGCGGCACCGCGGGCGGCTACATGAATCTCGCCTCCAGCATCAGCGGCACAATGGCCCCCGTGGCTGCCGCCTGGCTGGCCGAGATCACCGGTACGTTCGTGACAGTCTTCTGGGTGGCTGCCGCTGTCTATGCCGTTGGCGCCGCGCTGTGGCTGCTCATCGATCCCCAACGGGATCCCATTGGATAAGGAGAAAGCAGTGCGAAAAGACTACCTCTATCAGCATTACACCTGGGTGGAGATGAAAGACGTTGCCCGGAGGAATCCCGTGGTGGTGATTCCGGTTGGTTCCGTGGAGGACCATGGCCCGCACCTGCCGCTCGATACCGACAACTTCCTCATCTGGTCTATCTGCGAGGAGGCCGCCAGACGCGCCAACGGCGACATTCTCCTGATGCCGATCATCCCCTATGGCTTCGAAACGCATCACATGGACTTCCCGGGCACCATCGACATCCGCATGGAGCATATGCTCAACTTCACCCTGGATGTCTGCAAGAGCGTGGCGCATCATGGCTTCGACCGCATTCTGCTGGCCGATGGCCACGGTTCGAACATGCCCATCCTCGATCTGGTGGCACGGCGTACCATCATCGAAACTGACGCCCTCTGCGCGCCCTTCCTGTGGCCATCGCTGGCACTGGGTGAGATCCGGAATGTGCGCGACTCCGGACGCGGCGGCATGTCGCACGCCTGCGAACTGGAAACCTCCGTCTATCTGTACCTGGACGCGGAGCGCGTCCAGATGGACAAGGCCGTCAAGGAAATGGAGCAGCCGGATTCTGACTTCATCTGGAGCGACCTGCTCAGCCCCGGCCCCGTGCGCATGATGGATATCTGGACCCGCTTCTCAAAGACCGGAGTCAATGGCGATCCCACGGTGGCCACCCGCGAAAAGGGGCGCATCATCTTCGAAGCCGTCGTCGAGAACTTCGTGAAGTTCGCCCGCGAGTTTCGCGCCCGCAAGCGCGGCGATCGCGTCGACAACCACTAGTTGACGGCTATTCCACCTTCTGGTGGCGTTTCCCTTCCGATGCAGCCAGCAGTGCGTCCACCAGGTCCATCGGCACCTGCGCGTCCAGCTTGACGCTGCGATTGTTGTGATCGACGCGGATGCCGTCCAGCAGACGCAGCAGATCCGGGCGGTCACTGGGCGTCGAAAGCCGCCCAAACCCGATCAGTCCCCGCAGCAGATCGTGCAATTGGCGGGCGTTCTTCTCGTCGTTGCATGTCCCGGCCGCGTTCAGGTGCAGACCGTCCTTCAAGTCCATGGTCATCGCCACGTTTTCGAGCGACTGGAAGACGCGATTCAGATTCGCCAGGTTCCCGGTTTCGGGCAGGGGCACGGGAGCGAATCCGCCGATCGCCACCGCCCATACCTGTTTGGACTGCTGCAGCGCCGCCACGCGGGCCAGCACGGCGCTCTTCGCGTCGCCCTTCGACGGCTCGGCTTCGAGAAGGGGCTTCAACTGCTCCGGCTCTCCCGCTAAGGCAATGGTGTCATCCACAAACACCACCGCATATCCGGCGTTGCCCACCAGGTTGTACTTGCCGAAGGCCTGCTTGGTGGAGCCTTCCTTCACCATCGCGTCTTCCAGTGCCGCACGATTGGCAATGCGCCCGCGGGCGATCGCCACGCTCTTCTTGCCGTTCGACGCCACCACGAACTCGTCCACGTCCCGCCGCGGATCGAGGCCCGTGCGTTTGGCGAATTGATCCAGTTCGCCCAGCTTCTGGCCTTCCATCAGCTTCTGGTAAAGCGGCGTTGTCTTGATCTGATCCACGCGCACGCCCGCCAGCACCACCGTATCGGAGGGAATGTAGCGCTCCATGCTGCTGGCCAGCGCCACGCCCTTGCTTTCGCTGGTCTTGCAACCCGCCAGCGCTACCAGCGCCAACGCCAACCCTGCCTGGAGATAGACACGCATCTAGAAGTCTCTTCTCTTAAAGACGTAAACGGCCGCCGAAAGGGTCCATGCGGCGAACAGGGCGGAGGTGGCCAGCGGCAAGAGGCTTCCCAGGCGCCGGTCCAGCACGAAATTCATCGTCATCGCGCCGATATCGTACACCTTCGGCAGGGCGTGGTACAGGGCATTCCACAACATACGGGATGTTTCACTGCTCAGCAGCCGGCCCGCCATGGTTGTCTGCGCCAGCACGGGGCTGATCAGCATCAGCGCCGTCGGCACCATCACCGCCAGCGCGGTGCTTTCAAACAGCACGCCGACAAGCACCACCACCGCCAACATCACCGCAAACAGAAAGATGCTGCTGAAGATCGCAAATAGAAACTCCGGCGCCCAGAGGCCGGTCTTCAAACCAAAGATGAGCCAGATGCCGAGCACGAGGTAAACATTGTTTACTCCTACTACAACGAGGTTGCCCAGGTAGCGCCCCAGCAGCAGGTGCATGCGGCTTACCGGCTTCGATAACAGCAGTTCGATGCGACCCGGCTCCAGTACGCTGGGAATCAGCCCGGCCGACGCGAATACCGACAGGAACAGCCCCCAGGTATAGAGAAACGCGGCGATGCCCGCCTGCGCTTGCCTTATCAGCCGCTCCACGTCGCCCAGCGGTCCGCGATTGCCGAAGAGGGTTACGGTGGCAGTGGCGCCTTCCACGACATCAATCTTGAGGATGAACAGGAAGAACGCCATCATCAGGCTCGAGAGTGCGAACAGGCCCCAGAAGATCTTGCGCGCCGCCGCCTCGCGGAAGGTATCCAGGATGATGGCGAGGGTTGTGTTAGCCATTGACGCTCCGGATAAAAACATCTTCCAGCGTGGAGGTTGTGGGCGTGAGTGCGTCGATCTCCACCTGCGCCGCACGGAGCGCGTCGATTGCCGCATTGGCGGTGGCGCGGTCGGCGAACTGCAAAGCCGTATGCCCGTCTTCTTCCACCACGGACGCCGCCATCGCCGTTACCTGCTGGCGGATTCCCTCCGCCAGTGTCGCGCTTACTTGCAGACGGAATCCCTTACCCGCCGTCAACTCCCGCACCTTGCCCTGCAAGACGACTCGTCCTTTATGCAGGATGGCTACGTCGCGGCAGAAGGCCTCGACCTCCGCCAGCAGGTGCGAGTTCACGAAGATCGTCACGCCGCGTTCTTCCAAGGACTGCAGAATATCGCGAATCTGCCGCCGCCCCACCGGATCCACGCCGTCGGAGGGCTCGTCGAGAATCAACAGCCGCGGTTCGTGCAACAGCGCCTGCGCCAACCCCACCCGCTGCAGCATCCCTTTCGAATACTTGCCCAACCGTACATCGCCCCATTGTTCCAGCCCCACCTTGGCCAGCATCTCCGGAATGCGCCGCGACCGCGTTCCGGTATCCATGCCCGACAGTGCGCCATAGAAATCCAACATGCCGCGTCCGGTCATGTAGGTGGGGAAGCGATGGTTCTCCGGCAGATAACCGACGCTGCGCCGCGCCTCCGGCAAGCGCGCATCTTGCCCGAAGATGCGGGCCTGGCCGGAGGTGGGATGCACGGCGGAAAGCAGCATCTTCACGAAGGTTGTCTTGCCGGCGCCGTTGGGACCCAGCAGCCCGAACGTTGTGCCCTGTTCCACGGCCAGCGATACGTCATTCACGGCATGCACTTCGCGGCCGGAGAGCCAGCCCCGGAAGCACTTGCCGATTCCCGCCGTCTCGATGGCGTTCATTCGCTCTTCGTCTTCGGGGTGCGGTATTTCTCGGTGCGCGGATTTTCCTTGTCCCAGGCCGGGGGCCGGGCATTATCGGCCACCGCGAAGATGCCCGCGGCCAGCGCCCGCGCCACGTTGGTCATGTTGTCATAATCCAGCTTGTCCCAGTGATCGCGCAGGCCATGATAGTCAGGGAACTCGAAGGCTACGCAGAAGGTGTGGGCCGGGATGCCAACCTCGGCAAAGGCCAGGTTATCGCTGCGCGCGAAGAAATCGTCGCTATGTTCGGGATGCTTGGTGAAGCTTACTCCCAGCGGTTTGGCCGCTTCGCCAATGCGCGCCGGCAGGTCGCTGAAGTCATAGCCGGTCACCGATACGCCGTTCACCCGCGGGCCTTCGCTGTCATCGGTGCGCCCCAGATGTTCCAGGTTGATGTTGGCCACCGTCTTGATAACGGGAAACACCGGATTCCGCGCGTAGTAATAGGCGCCCAGCAAACCTTTCTCTTCGCCGAACAGGGCCAGGAATACGACGCTGCGTTTGGGCCGCGGGCTGCGTGCCAGCGCTTCGGCGATGGCCAATAGCGACGCCGTGCCGCTGGCATCGTCATTAGCGCCGTTGAAGATGACATCCGCTCCATCGCCGCCGCGGCCGATATGGTCATAGTGCGCGCTGACCAGTACATACGTGTCCTTCAAAGCCGGATCCGATCCCGGCAGGACGCCAACCACATTGCGTAGCGCGATGTTCTCTTCCACCGGCTCGGGAATCTTCAAGGATGCCACGGCCTTCGTATCGCCGAACGGCATCGCCTTCCATGCCGCTACCAGCTCGTCGGAAAAGATGCGCGTATAGGGCCGCTGTGGAAGGCGCCCCGGTGGCTTGTCCGCACCGATGAGTTCGCCATCGGCACTCGCCGTGCCACCGGCGCGCGGCATTACGGACAGTACCGCCGCCGGCCGCAGCCGCCCGACCTCCGCCGCGAAATCCCGGGACCGGCCGAAGAACTTGCGGCGCTCATCGGCGGCCATGGCGCGCAGCTCCGCCGCACCGGGGAAGATGCCCAGGGCGATCGTTCCTTCGAGGGCGCCGTCCTTGAGGGTCTTCAGTTCTTCCAGCGAATCGAAGGCCAGCTTGTAGACGGGCGCGTTATCAGCGGCTACGGCGCCGTTCTGATAGATCCGGAAGCGATTGCCGGTGTAGCTGAGTTCGGTGCCGTCACTTTTGAACGTGAAGCGCACTTCGTCGAGCGGCGTCGAGCGATAGCGCCAATTCGCGGTTTGGTAGTAACTTGCCGAGCCGCCGGGCGTCTCCAAGCCGATACGGCGGAACTGCGCATGCAGATAAGCGGCCGCCGCATCGAGCCCTGGCGATGGCGTATCGCGCCCCGCCAGCGCGTCCGACGCCAGAAACTCGACATGGCTGGCTAGGCCCACGGGCGTGATCGCCGTGTAATCCTGCCCGAGCGCGGCCATCGCCGCCAAGATCCCTACTATCCCGATGCGCCGCAACTTATTCGACCTTCTTTCCTTTTAGATCCCGTCCGTTTTGATGCAGCAGCAGGCTGTGTGTTACACCCGAGGGATCCGTGATAAACGTTACCTGTGCGTCCGCTACCCGCAGGAAGAACTTCGTCTCGGCTTCCGGATACAACTCCGCGGGAGGCTGGCCGGTAGCCTGCAGCAGGAAACGCCCGCCCTCCCGGCTGATGGTGAGGAAGAAGTTCGGTGCCAGTTCGTACTTACCGGCGTAGCGGTCAAACACTTCGTTCCGGAGCGACACCGGCGCGCGGCGGCGTGGCGGCTCCACGGCATGACCGTAGGCCAGGTCCGTCAGTTCCTGGGCCATCCGGTTTGGCCGTGTCTGCTCTACGTTGCTTAACACCACTACCAGAGTGCGCTCTTCGGGGATTCGTGCCAGGAAGGAGGAGAACCCCTCGATTGCCCCGCCGTGCGCGACCACCTTATGCCGCCCGAATGTGGTCAGTGCCCATCCGTAGCCGTAGTTCTTACTCGCCACGGGCGTGTACATGCGCTGCAGGGATGCCAGCGTCAGCAGCCGCTGCTCGCGCAGCCCTTCGTCGAAACGCTGGAGATCATCGAGAGTGGAATAGATCCCTCCGGCGGCCCGCAGCAGGCTCACGTCGGGACACTCGGCCTTCGTCCAGTGCCCGCCTGTCCGGCTATAACCTACCGCGCGGTCACTGGCCCGCGGTTCCTCCCCTTCATACCCGCTGTCGTGCATCCGTAGCGGCTCGAAGATCGCCTGCCGGAGATACGATTCATACGGCATACCCGCCGCATGCGCCACAATCTCCCCCAGCAGCAGATAGCCCGAGTTACTGTAGGCCCATTGCGAGCCCGGCGCGAAATCGAGCGGCTTATCGCGAAACAGCGCCACGATCTCTTCCGCCGTACGCCGTGCGCAGGCTTCGGCCGGCTTCGGTTCGGTGTAACTCGGAATGCCACTGGTGTGCGATAGCAGATGATGGATGGTGACGTCCTTCCATATGTCCGGCGCGTCTGGCAGATGCTTCGAGAGCGCATCCTGCAGGCTTAGCTTTTTGCGTTCCGCCAGCATCAGGACCGCCGTCGCCGTGAACGTCTTCGTAATGGAGCCGATTCGGAACCTCGTCCGCGGCGTGCACGGCGTGCCGGATTCGCGGTCGCAGGCGCCCACGCCGGTCCGCAGCAGCATCTGGCCATTCTTTAACACCAGCACCACCCCGCTGAAGCCGTTCACATCCTCCTGCGCTTCCACATATTGCTGGAGGCGCGCCCGTAGCTCTTCGGCCGGCTGCGCGCTTAACGCACCCGCCAAACATACCGCGGCTACTACCCGCCAAAGCATACTCACCCAGAATAACCGGAGCGCTGTACCGCCGTCTGTTACGCGACTTCGATATGATGTGCCCACCTGTTCGGAGTCTTTTATGAACCTTGCCTCACTCCTGTTCCTGCTGTGTGCCGCCCCGCTCGCCGCCCAGACGCAGACCGCCACCGTCCGCGGCGTGGTCGAAGATGGCAGCGGCGCGGTGGTCCCCAACGCCGCCCTCACGCTGACCAATGTCGAGCAGAATCGCCCCTATACCGCGACTTCCAACGAATCCGGTTCCTACGCGTTCCTGCTCATCCCGCCCGGCAACTACCGCCTGGATGTGGCTGCCCAGGGCTTCAAGAAGCTTAGCCGCGATGGGCTCACGCTGCAGGTGGCACAGGTGGCGGAACTCAACGTCGCCCTGGAACTTGGCTCGCTTTCGGAGACGGTGCAGGTGAATGCCGAAACGCCGCTGCTCGACACCGCCAGTTCCACCCTGGGCGAAGTGGTCAACTCCCTCACCAGCGAAAACCTTCCCCTGAACGGCCGGAACGTACTGCAACTGGTGGCCCTCACGCCGGGCATCAACGCCAACACCAGCTTCTACAATTCGGGGCAGGGAGGCGGCAGCATCAACGCCGTCGGCTTCTCGGCCAATGGCGGGCGCAACGTCTCCACGGCTGTCATGCTGGATGGGTCGCCGCAGGAAGTGATGGGCTATAACCAGCCTGCGTATGTGCCCTCACCGGACGCCCTGCAGGAGTTCCGGGTGCAGACCAACAGCATGTCCGCCGAGTACGGCCGTACCGGCGGCGCCGTCATCAACATGGTGCACCGCTCCGGCACCAGCGAGTTCCACGGGGTGCTCTACGAGTTCCTGCGTAACAACGTCCTGGATGCCAATGGTTTCTTCAACAACCTGAACGGCCGCCAGAAGGCTGCTTTTCGCTACAACCAGTTCGGCTTCACCGCCGGCGGCCCGATGACTCCCTCCCGTAAGACCACCTTCTTCTTCGTCAACTACGAAGGCATTCGACAGGTGAACCCCGGCGAGGCGACCTTCACCGTTCCCACCACCCAGATGCGCCAGGGCGACTTCTCTCAGATCAACGGCATCATCTATGACCCCGCCACCATCGATGCCGCCGGCGAACGCCGCCCCTTCGCGGGCAACCGGATTCCCGCCGCCCGCTTCGATCCCGTTGGTTCCAAGTTCCTGACGTATTACCCGAATCCCAATCGCGAAGGCGTTATCAACAATTTCTTCTCCCAGGCGGGCAGCAACACCAGCCGCAACAACGTCAGCTTCAAGATCGACCGCCGCATCTCCGAGCGGCAGAACCTGTTCGGCCGTTTCTCCTGGGAGAATGCCAATACCAACAACGCCAATCACTATAACAACGCCGCCACGGCGTCCCCCGGCTTCAACGGCGCGCGTAACCGCAGCGGCACTATCGACGACACCTATCTGTTCAAAGGCTGGATCCTGCACGGCAACTACGGCTATTCCTACCACTCGAATCCGCGCGGCCCGCTGGACAACACCGTCACCTCGACGGAACTCGGCTTTCCAGCCGCGGTCCAGGCCGCCGCGCAGTTTCCTATCTTTCCAACGGTGGATGTCGCGGGGTATAGCCAGCTTGGCCCCGAATCGAGCTATATCATCGGCAATAAGTTCGAGACCCATACCTGGACGGGGGACGCCAGCAAGCTCATCGGCACCCACACCGTTAAGTTCGGCGGCACCTACCGTCTGAACCGCGTTTCGAATTTCCGCCCCAACAACCCAAACGGCAACTACACCTTCAACGATGCCTTCACGCGCCGCTACTTCAATCGCACCGGCGGCGGCGATTCCATCGCCTCCCTGCTGCTCGGCATGCTGAACGGCGGGCAGATGCGCTCGGAGCCCGCGCTCTCGCTACAGGTGAAGTACGGCGGTGTCTACCTGCAGGACGACTGGCGCCTGAGCAGCCGTCTGACCCTCAACCTTGGCCTGCGTTGGGATGCCGACTTCCCCCAAACCGAGCGCTTCGACCGCGCCTCCTGGTTCGACCTTAACGCCACCGTGCCGCTCCGCGTACCCGGGTTCCAGCCCTTCCAGGGCGGCCTGGTCTTTGCAGGCTCGCGAACGCCCGGAGCGCCGCGCGGGATCAAGGATTTCGACGGCAACAACTTCGCTCCGCGCGTTGGCTTGGCCTACAAACTAACGGACCGGCTGGTGATTCGCAGCGGCGCCGGCGTCTTCTATTCGCCCACCACCGGCTTCGGCCCGAACGCTACGAATGCCGGGGCGCTTGGCTTCAACGCGCTCACGCCGGTTACGGCTTCTATCGACGGTGGACGCACGCCTTATGCGACTCTTCGCAATCCCTTCCCCGATGGATTCATTGCTCCGGAGAATGGAGAGAATGGGCTGCTCACGTTTGTGGGCCAGGGTATCAACGGCAACATGCGGTATGACCGCGTGCCCTATACGGTGCAATGGAACTTCAACGTCCAGTATGAGCTGCCCGGCTCCACGCTGCTCGACGTGGCCTATGCAGGGAACGCCGGCATCAAGCTGCAGGCGAACTCGCAACTCAACCAGATCCCCGATGCCGCGCTGGCCCAGGGGGACGGCCTGCTTCGCACCGTGCCCAATCCCTTCCTCGGGATCCTGCCCGCGGCGACGAACCTTGGCCGCGCCACCACCACCGCCGGGCAGTTACTCCGCCCTTATCCCTGGCTTACGGGACTTACCCAGCAATGGGGCGCGATGGCCCACTCCAGTTATCACGCGCTGCAGACCAAGTTCCGCAAACGCTATAACAACGGCCTCCAATTCCTGCTTGCTTATACGTGGTCGAAAACCATGGACGATGTCTCGTCGGTAGCCGGCTTCCTCGGCGATCAGAATCCGGGGTATACCAACAACAATCGCCGCGATCTGGACCGGTCGCTTTCGGCTTCGCACATCCCGCACAACCTGGTGTTCAATTACCAGTGGGACCTGCCGTTTGGTAAAGGCATGCGATGGCTCGACAAGGGCGGTGTGGTTAATCACGTGATCGGTGGCTGGTCGCTTAACGGCATTACCAGCATCCAGGCCGGCAGTCCCATATCCATCGACTCGCGCAACAACACGACGAATTCCCAGGGCGGCGGCCAGCGCCCCAACTCCACTGGCATCAAGAGCGCTACCCCCGGCGGTACCAAGGACCGCATCAATGGCTGGTTCAACCCCGCCGCGTTTGCCGACGCTCCCCCTTACACCTTCGGTAATGTTGGCCGATTCCTGCCCGATAACTCGGGCCCGCCGCTTCATAACTGGGACCTTTCCATTCTGAAGAACTTCCGCGCCAACGAACGTTTCCGCCTGCAGTTCCGTGCTGAACTGTTTAACGCTTTCAACCTGGTCAACTTCCGCAACCCCTCCGGCACGACGTTCGGACAGCCTGCCTTTGGCCGTATTACGGCAGCCGATCCGGCACGAATCATCCAATTCGGGCTGAAGCTTTACTACTGAGTGAGGGATGCGACCAGCGAGCGCCCGCGTGAGCGTCCGGCGATGATAGACTGACTGGTTTCTCCCACTCGCTGCCGAGGAGCTAACCGGTCCACATGATCAGAAGAACTATTTGGGTCTGCGCCGCCGCCGCCTTGTTGCTGGGCGCTGCCGAGAAACGCCGCTTCCACCTGCCCGCCCCGACGCCGCAGGGCAAACCAAATCCGCCGAAAGTTGTTCCGCAGCCCCAGGGTGCCGAACTGAAGCTTCCCGCGGGGTTCAAGGCGGAGCTCTACGCGTCGGGTTTGGACAAACCGCGCGTGATGGTGGAATTGCCGGGCGGCCAGGTGCTGGTGACCGAAAGCACGCCCAAGGGCAATGTGATGGTGCTGTCGAATGGCGGTAAGGAGAAGAAGCCGCTGCTATCCGGCCTGGATCGCCCCTTCGGCATGGCGATGCACAATGGGTATCTCTATGTGGCCGAGGCCGAGGCGATCAAGCGGTACAAGTTTGACACGCAGGCTGTGACTGCCGGAGCCGCCGAGATTGTCGTGCCTCTCAAAGGGTACGGTAAGGGCCACTGGACGCGCTCCATTACGTTTGATCGCAAGGGGAAGATGTACGTATCGGTGGGGTCGGGCAGTAATGTGGATGCGGGGGACCCAGCCGATCGCAATGCCGTCAATGCCTATAACGCGGATGGCAGTGGAGCGTCGGTGGTGGCCACTGGCCTGCGGAATCCGGTCGGCATTCGCTTCCACCCGGCCAGCGGGAAGCTTTGGGCCACGGTGCAGGAGCGCGATGGACTTGGCGATGAGCTTGTCCCAGATTTCTTTACCGAAGTGAAGCCGGGCGCATTCTATGGCTGGCCGTACGCGTATATCGGGCCGAATGAGGAGCCGCGCCATAAGGGGGTTAAGCCGGATCTGGTGGCGAAGTCGGTGGAGCCGGATGTTATCCTGGGCGCGCATGTGGCGGTGATGGATTTTACGTTCTATACGGGGTCGCAGTTCCCGGCGCGGTATAAGAATGGGGCGTTTCTGGCTTATCGTGGGTCGTCCGGACGTGCGAAGCGCGTTGGGTATTCGGTTATGTTTGTTCCGTTCAAGGGTGGCAAGCCGGCGGGCCAGCCGGAGCCTTTCCTCACCGGCTGGATGCTGGGTGAGGATAAGGCTGAAGTCTGGGGACGGCCGGTGGGGGTTGCGCAGTTGAAGGATGGGAGTTTGCTGGTTAGCGAGGATGGGAATAATACGATTTGGCGGGTGAGTTATTCGAGGTAACTACACCCCCTCCTGGTTCCCCACATGCCATCCCCGGCAAGGCAGCGAACTCAATTTCGTCGCATCCAAGAAGAACCGGAAGTTCTTATTCCCCGAACCATCCTTAAACGCCCAAACCTTCGTCTTCCCCATCCCCGGAGTCTCGGTATAAATCAGATCCACCTTCTCAGCCTTGCGGGCGTGGGCACTCTCGTCCTTACCTTCCTTGCCCCACTCCGCCACTTCCAGCATGCCGCTGGGCTTGCTTCCGTTGGTCAGCGGCACATAGCTGTTGACCACCGCGATATGCCGGAACTGCTTCTCCGTGCTGTCCGTGATGATGATGGTCCCGGTCGTGATCTGCGCCGGATCGGTGACCACCGGCAGCGGCAGCAACCCCTCGGTCACATAGACGTCGTTCGTGGCGCCGCTGATGTCGTCGTGATCCTTGTAGCCCTTCGCCCAGGCGCGAATCGAGTGGTTCGGCGAAATTCCCTGGTAGTTCCCCGCGAAGGAGTTGCAGTCCTGGCCGAACCAGCCCTCCATATATTTCTTCGCCTCGTACGGCTTACAACGCTTGGTCAGCACCGCCAACCGCGTCGCGTCGCGAATCTCGTCGGCACTCCCGCGTCCGGCATACGCCCGCCGGATGCCAGGCTGATAGAAAGGCTCGGTGGCGTCGATCTGCGGATCGTTTAAGTAAAAGGTAGCGGGCACCGCGCTCGGGCCGGCCAGCTTCAGCCGCACTGCAATGGCGCTCATGACGGCGTTGTACTCGCCCGTGCGGACTTCTTTGCCGCCCGTGCTGCCCGAAACGTACATCCAGATTCCGCCGGTAAACGAGACCCCCAGTTTCGGGTCGTGAACGGCCAGCTTGTGATAGGTCGATACAAAATCAAACGGGTTCATCGGATCCTCCTTATTTGCTCCCTCACTTACCAGTGAGCAAACCGCCGGAGGATTCGGTCAGCCGTTCGAAAAAAAATTACAGCGACAGCCGTCCTGTGCTGTCGGCGAAGCTCTCCACTTCCAACCCGCTCCGCTGCAGCATATCCACGAACAGGTTCGACACCGGCGTCTTTTCCGCCGCAGCGAAGATCCGTCCGCCCTTTAAGCCCCCGGCGTGCCCAGCCATTACCAGCGGCAAATCATAGTTCGAATGCTGGTTGCCGTCGCTCAACGCGCTGCCGTACAGCACCGACGAATGGTCCAG
This sequence comes from uncultured Candidatus Solibacter sp., assembly GCA_964385495.1. Lineage (GTDB taxonomy): Bacteria > Acidobacteriota > Terriglobia > Bryobacterales > Bryobacteraceae > CADEFT01. Next base: position 78,862 of record CAYLPH010000006.1, on the reverse strand, counting down.
CAGACTGCCATCCCCATCCGTCGTTTCCTTCAGCTTCTGCAGGAAGTAGGCGAACAGCTCCACATGGAAGCAGTTGATCTTCGTCACTTTCTCGATGAAGTCCGGATGCCCGCGGTGATGCGTCAGCGGGTGGTGCGGATCCGGCACGCCGATCTCCGGGTACGTCCGTACGCTGCCCTCGCGCCCCAGCATCATCGTCGACACCCGTGTCAGATCGCTCTGGAACGCGATCACCTGGAGGTCGAACATCAGCTTCACGTAATCGCGGTAAGAGAACGGAATCCCGCTCGGCTTCTCGATGGGCGGGACAAGGTTCTCCTGCTCGGCGGATTGGATCCGCTTCTCCACCTCGCGAACACCCGTCAGATACTCATCCATCTTCCGGCGGTCGGCCGCGCCCAACTCACTCACCATCTTCTGGGCGTTCTCTTTGGTGGCGTCCAGGATGCTGCGCCGGTACATCGCCCGCCGCGCCCGCACATCGGGGGGCAGACTCGGGTCCACCGTCCCAAACAGGCGCTCAAACACCGACCGCGGATTTACCTCCACCGGCAGCGGCGTATGCTCATCCTTCCACGACAGACTGTTCGTATAGGCGCACGACGAGCCCGTATCGCAGTTGCCCACCATGCGCGAATCTTCGCAACCAAGCTGAAGCGACGCCACCCGCGTCTCATTGGCCCAGCGCTTCGCCGCAATCTGGTCGAACGTCACCCCCGACTGCACATCCGCTCCCGCCGTATACTTCGGCGGTACGCCCGACAGAAAACTCCCGGTCGCCTTCGCATGCCCGCCGCCTTTGGCCTTCTGCGCCGCGTGATTGGCCAACTGCTGCAGCACCGTGATGTCGTTCTTGAACGGCTCCAAAGGCTTCAGAATCCGCGTGAATTCCAGTTCCGTTCCAGCCGGCTTCCAATCCTTAGTAACAATGCCGTTCGGCACGTACACCACGGCGATGCGGCGCGCATTGCCCACTGCTTTGGCGGGCGCTGCCAAAGCCGGCTTCATGGCATCCAGAAAAGGCAACGCAATGGCGGCGCCGGCGCCACGCAAAAGGGTCCGGCGCGACAGGTGTTTCCCAGTGAGGATGTTCATCTCTTTCCTTCCATCTTACCCGCGAGTTGCTTGGCTTCGGCGGTCCGCCGCTGCTGGAACGGCAGGCTGCTCACAATCTCATACACCAGCTTCGAAAAGCGGTACTCGCCTTCCGGCAGCTTGCTGCTGATGGACGCCAGCGCCGGCCGGTCATAGCGTTCCAGTCCGCGGCCCAGCGCATACGTCAGCAACTTCTCCGTCAATCCGCGCAGGAACCGGTCCTGGTCCGCCTTTAACAGCGCCTTCAACTCCAGCGGGCCCTTGAACGTACGGCCATCCGGTAGCGCGCCCGAGGCATCCACCGGGAACTTGCCGTCCTCGGTCCGCCACGCGCCCACCGCATCGAAGTTCTCCAACCCGAATCCCAGCGGATCCATCCGCGAGTGGCACGACGCACAGGCCGGGTTCTTGCGATGCTCTTCCATCTGCTGCCGGAGCGTCCCCGCCGACCCTACCTTCGAATCGTCCAGCGAAGGCACTGCCGGTGGGGGTGCCGGTGGCGGCGAGTTCAGGATATTCTCCATGATCCACTTCCCGCGAAGCACTGGCGAGGTCCGCGTCGAGTACGACGAAATTGTCAGCACACTGGCATGCGCCAGCACACCGCCACCGCGCGCCGTTCCCTTCATATCCACCTTGCGGAACTCCGGGCCGATGACGTTGGGAATGCCATAAAAGCGCGCCAGCCGCTCATTCACGAACGTATAATCGGCGTCCAGAAACTCCAGCACGCTTCGGTCCTGCCGCACGATGTGCTCGATAAACAGCTCCGTCTCGCGGCGCATGGATAGCCGTAGGGAGTCCTCAAACATCGGGAACTTCTCAATATCCGGCTTCAACACATCAATGTTCCGGAACTGCAGCCACTGGCCGGCGAAGTTCTCCACCAGCGCGCGAGCCTTCTCATCGCTGAGCATGCGCTTCACCTGCGCCTGCAACACCGCCGGCTGTCGCAGCGTACTCTGCCCGGCCACCCGCAGCAACTGCTCATCCGGCATGCTGCTCCAAAGGAAGTACGACAGCCGCGACGCCAGTTCGTAATCGCTGATCGGCGCGGCGCTCTTGCCCGCCATCGCCGGCCGGTCCCTTTCGATCCGATACAGGAAACTCGGCGACACCAGCACCCCCTGGAGCGCCGTCAGGATGCCTTCTTCAAAGGAATCGCCATGCTTGCGTGCCAGCGTGTACAGACTGAAGGCCTGCTCCACTTCCTTGGCCGTCGCCGGACGCCGGAACGCGCGGCCTGCAAACTGTTTCACAATCATCCGCGCGCACGCCGCCGTCTTTTCCTTACACACAAAGACCCGCGCCAGGCTTTCCGCCGATGGCCGCGTTTCTTGGTTGAACGGACCGCCAATATCCACGGACTCGAACCGGTTGTCGACGCGCGTCTCTAAGCCGTCGGTCTTGATGCGCGTGCCGTACTTGCGCAGCGTCTCGATATCCTTCTCGCTCAGTTTGCCGCGGGTGCTGATCAACGCCTCTTCCGGCCGCTTGGAAGGCTCCGGCCCTTTATAGCTCGGCGGTAGCCCGTGATAGTTCTTCAGATACGTTGCCGACACCAGGTGTTCGCCCGCCGTCACCCGCGTTTTGAACTCCACGATCTGCCCTTCCAGATCCGTGGCGTCATACTCGGTGGACGCAATCAGCTTCCCATCGATATACAGCGCCGGCTTCACCGGCTCACTCGCATTCGGCCGGTGCCCATTCAACACGATGCGAAAGTTGTACTCGGCATCCACAGGAAAGCGGTGCACAAAGTGCGCCGAATGGACCGTGCTCAAACCAGTCTCGTCGTAGTGGAACATGTCGGCCGGCAGCTTGTTCTGCCCGCGCGTCAGGTTGATGCGTACCGGAGCGGCGTAGTGCGTCATCGACGGCTTCATCTTCTCGGGCCCGTAAATGGCCCAGCGCAGGGCACGCTCGGCCGCATCCACGTACTTCTCCAGCAGCACCGGCGACAGGTTCAGGGCATCGCTGATGTTGTCGAATCCGTACGCCGCTTCATCCGCCGGGAAGCCGTCCGCCGGCTTGATGTCGATGCCCAGCAGGTCCCGCATGGTGTTGTTGTATTCGGCGCGATTCAACCGCCGCGCCGTCACACGGCCCGGATCCGGCTTAACCGTCCGGTCCTGCCGCTCGAACTCGTGCTCCAGCCAACCCGTGACCGACTTCGCCTCTTCCACCGGAGGCTGCGGAATGCCCGGCGGCGGCATTTGTTTTAGCTTTACCTTCTCGACTACCTTCTCCCAGATCTCGCGCTCCGCATCAAAAGACCGCGCCTCTTTCAACGACGCCAAATCAATATCGCCAGACTTGTTTTTGGTGTTGTGACAGGCCACGCAGTTCTTCTGCACGAAGCGGAAGACATCCCCCTCGGCAGCCAGAGCAGGCGCGGCAACGGCAACAAAAATCGAAAGGAATCTGCGCATGAAGAAAGCTTTATCTAATCGTAACACTTGACCAACAGTTCTCTACAGAGAGAAGATGCGTAGCGATGGCCCTCGCGTTACCCCTTGTTGTACTCAGCGCCGCGTTATTCGCCGCCGACCCGAAAACCCTCGCTCCCGAACCGTTTAATGTCCCCTTATGGGATGCGGGCAAGGTGCCTTTGGCTTCTGGCGATGGCCCCCTGGATGCGCCCTTTCTCACAGCTTTCCTGCCCCCGCCCGGCAAGCGAAACGGCACTGCCGTGATCATTGCTCCCGGCGGCTCCAACATCATGCTCATGTACGGCGCCGAAGGCATTGAGGTCGCCGAGCGGTTCAATGACTGGGGTGCGTGCGCTTTTGTACTGACCTATCGCCTCTCGCCTAAGTACAACGACGACGCCCGCATTGCCGATGGCAACCGCGCCGTGCAACTCGTTCGGGCCCGCGCCAAGGAATGGGGCATCGATGCCGCCAAGATCGGACTGGCCGGCTTTTCCGCGGGCTCCGCGCTGGCCCGCATCGCCATCGCCAACGCGCAGCCCGGCAACCCCTCCTCGCCCGACCCCATCGATCGCGTCTCGTCTAAGCCCGACTTCGGTGTCATGATCTACAGCGCGGGTAACCCCACCCCTCAGGAAAACCTCAAGGATTTCCCGCCGATGTTCCTGCTCGCCGCCCAATGGGATCGTGGCGCTGCTAACGGCACGGTCCGCCTCTACCAGGAGATGACCAAAGCCGGTACTATCGCCGAACTTCACATCTATCAGAAAGGCCGCCACGGCTTCGGCGCGGCCTTCGGCAGTCCCGAGTTCCACCCCTGGATGGACCTTCTGCGCCACTTCCTGATCCAGGACAAGTTTCTGCCGGAGGTGCGGCGGTAATGCGAGTCCCGCTGTTAGTTCTTACCGCGGTTCTGCAGGCCGCCCCGCCCACCACGCCCGTCAAAACCGCTAACGACGGCTACGGCGAACTCGTGTACGTTCCCGCCGGTCCCTTCAAAATGGGCGACAACTTCGGCGATGGCGAATCCCGCGAGCGCCCTGTCCACACCGTCGACCTCGACGCCTTCTACATCGGCAAATTCGAAGTCACCAACGCCGAGTTCCGCAAGTTCCGCGACGACCCCGGCTATGACGACCCCAAGTTCTGGCCGAACAGCCGCCCGGTTCCCAAAGACCAGGTCCCCTACTGGACCCAGGCCGTCAACCACGGCGGCGGTACGCCCGGCAGTGACCCCTACCCCGTCATCGGCGTCAATTGGGATACTGCCGTTGCTTACTGTAACTGGCTCAGCGCGAAAACCGGCAAGAAGTATCGCCTGCCAACCGAAGCCGAATGGGAGAAGGCCGCTCGCGGCACCGACCAGCGCCGCTATCCCTGGGGCAACACCATCGAACCTGGCGACGCCAACTTTGTCGGCTCCCAGAAGTACGATACGGTCCGGATCGCGGGGTTCTATGACGGGTCCAACCGCGATGGGCTCCAGACCCGCAACGCCGCCTCGCCTTACGGTGTCTACGATATGGCAGGCAACATCATGGAATGGTGCGCCGATTGGTACAGCCGCGATTACTACCAGGTATCGCCAAAGAAGAATCCGAAGGGTCCGGAGAAGGGCGCCTACCGCGTGCTTCGCGGGGGCACGTTCTTTGAAGACGCCTTCGACCTTCGCACCTATCGCCGCAGCGCCGCCTGGCCCAGCGTCCAAAGCCATCGCATGATCGGCTTCCGCGTCGCCCGCGAGCCATAGCGAATGCCGCGCAAAGCCGTCATTCTCGCCGCCGGCAAGGGCAAACGGATGGGCGACCTCACCGCTCATATTCCGAAACCCATGCTGCCGCTCGCGGGCCGCCCGATGCTGGAGCACATCCTGGAACGCCTGGGAGAAGCCGGCGTGCGCGAGTATCTGATCGTCATCGGCTACTACGGCGCACAGATCCAGGAGCACTTCGCGGGTTCCGGCTTCGACATCACCTACGTCGAACAGACCGTCGTCAACGGCACCGGTCGCGCCACCCTCTTAGCCCGCGACTTCGCCGCCCACGACCCGTTTCTGCTCACCTTCGGCGACATCCTTACCGAGCCCGCCAATTACACCGGCATCGCCGCTGAACTCACCAAGGATGTGGATGCCGTGCTCGGCGTCAAACACGTCGACGACCCCTACCAGGGCGCCGCCGTCTATGAAGAGAACCGCCGTGTGACGAAGATCATCGAAAAGCCCCCGATCGGCACCTCCACCACCAACTGGAACAGCGCCGGGCTGTACGCCTTCCAGCCCGCCATCTTCGATGAACTCGAACGCACCCCCCTCTCACCCCGCGGCGAGTACGAGATCACCACCGCCATCGAGAGCTGGGTTAACGCAGGCCGCAACGTCCGCATGTATTCCATGCAGGGCGACTGGCTCGATGTGGGCCGCCCCGAAGATCTGGCGAAGGCCGAAACCATCGCCGCCGAAAATTAGCTGCGTCACTTCTCCGTCCCTTTCCGCCAACGGGGCAGAGCCACCCTCGCATGAACCGCACCCGAATCACTCCGCTTCTCCTCATCGTCCCGGCGTTCCTGTACGCCGACGAAGCCGCCCGCCAGGAAACCCGCGCCATCGAAGCGGTTCGCAAGTTCGGCGTAGCCGGGCGCAATGTGATGGTGGCCGTCCTCGACCGGGGTGTCGACTGGGAGAACAACGACTTCCGCGACCCCTCCGGAGCCACCCGGCTCGACTCTATTTTTGATATGACCGACAATACCGGGGCCAACGCCGCAGGCAACACTTTCCGCACCGGCACCATCTACACGCGCTCCCAGATAGACGCCGCGCTCCAAGGCACGACAGCTCCCCTCGCCCATCGGGACGCCGTCGGCCACGGTACCACCACCATGGGGATCGCCGCGGGCAACGGCCGGAACAGCCGCGACGGCAAGTACCGCGGCTACGCTCCAAAGGCTACTCTCGTCGCCGTCAAAATCGTCGCCGGCGCCCCCGCGCATGACGATCAGCCCGCCGAACCTAACTTCGTTTCCAACGCCATGACGCTGCCCAACGCCATCGACTACGCCATCAGCCGCGCCAAAGCGCGCAACATGCCCATGGTGGTGCTGCCCAATATCGGCTCGGTTGGCGGACCCATGGACGGCTCCAGTAACCTCGCTCGCAAGATCGACTCCTCCTTCGGACCCAACATCCCCGGCCTCGCCTTCGTCACCGGTTCCAGTGACGACGGGGGGCAAAAGAATCACGCCCAATCCACCGTGGCGCAGGGCCAATCCGTTGCCCTGGAAATCGAAAAGGCCGACGCCGGCCCGCTTCGGCTCGAAGTCTGGTATCCGCAGACGGAACGCTACGACGTGACGCTCCAAACCCCCGCCACAACCTTTGGTCCCTACACCTCACCGGCCACCAACAACGCCGGAGACACGCGCCAGGGTGCGGGCTTCACCTATCTACACGCCGGCGCAGCCGTCACCAGCTATGGCTCGGTCAACCGCCGCAACATTTTTTTCAACTTTACGGGGCCGGCGGGACGCTACACGGTGACCCTTCGCGGCGCTACCGCCGCTGGCGGCACCTTCGACGCCTGGCTTAACACCATCAACGGTAAGGGCGAGTTCCGCAACTTCATCGTGCCGGGTTACACCGTGTGGGACGCCGCCTCGGCTAAAAACAACATCTGCCCCAACGATTATGTTCTCCGGGACAAGTGGGCCGACAGCAATGGCGTGGTTCGCGGCATCCGTGCCGATCGTATCGGCGACCTCTGGGAAGGGTCCGGCATCGGGCCTACCCTGGACGGCCGGCTTGGCATTGATGTCAGCGCCCCCGGCAACTCGCTGTTTGCGACGCTCGCTCCTAAGTCAAGTTATGCCACCAACGTGGGCGGCCGCGTCCAGGATGGTGGTGGCTTCTACACCCTGCAAAACGCCGTCAGCGCCGCCAATCCCCAGGTTACCGGCATTATCGCCCTCATGCTGGAACTGAATCCCACCCTCGACGCCGTCCAGATCAAACGGATCCTGCAGCAAACGGCCCGCCGCGACGCCTACACCGGCCCCGAACCTAATACGCGTTGGGGCCACGGCAAGGTGGATGCCCTCGCCGCCTTGACCGCCGCCAGCGAAATGCCCGGCGCCCGCCCCTACTACTCCGTCGACCGCAATGAAATCGCCATCGACGCGCCGCTCGGTTCCGGCGCCCCGGCTCCCCTTACTGTCAGCGTCACTGCCGGCAATGGAGCCGCCGCCTTTCTTCTCTCCTCTTCCGCCGATTGGCTGCGCGCCGAACCCGATCCCATCCCGGGCAGTATCTCCCTCTCCGTCAACACCAGCGGCCTCCCCGCCGGCGACTACACCGGCGAAGTGACCATCGCCTCCGCTGACGAAAAGGCCGTTCCCCAGACGATTTCCGTCTACCTCCACGTCCGTCCTCCGAACCCGCTCATTACCGCCATTGTCGACGCCGGCGCCGGCGGACCCGGCTTCGCCAACGGCGGCCGCATCCTCATCCGCGGCTTCGATCTGGCAACAACCACCCGCGAATGGAGCGAGTCCGACTTCGAGGGCGACCGGCTTCCCACGACCCTCGACGGCGTCCGCGTCCGCGTTTTTGATCGCGATGCCTTCCCGTACTACATCAGCCCCAACGAGATTCGTGTGATCACCCCCGACAACCCGTTGAGCAACACTCGCTTCGCGGTGACCGTAATCCGCGACGGCCGCCCCGGCAACAGCTTCATCGCCAACACTCTTCCCCGTAACCCGGAGTTCTTCCGATTGTCCAACGGCAGCCCTTATGCCGAAGCCAAACTTGCCGGCGGCACGCCGCTCGGTCCGGAGCGCCCCGCCCTACCCGGCGAGTCCATCCAGATCTTCGGCACCGGTTGCGGCCCCACCGACCCGGCGCTGCCCGCCGCCCGGCTCATTAAGGACGTCCAGGCGCAGGTCACCGAACGCGTCTTGCTGACCATCGGCGGAAAAGCCGCCCCAGTCTCGTTTGCCGGTCTTGTGGGCAACGGCATCTGCCGCGTCGACACCAGCATCCCACCCGATGCCGCGCCCGGCGATGCCGAAGTCATCTGGACCATCGGCAACTTCACCAGTGCCGACGCGGTCTTCCTCGCCGTCGCTAGCCCACAATCGCCGTAAGGCGGAACAAGACGGACGCCAGCGCCGCATCGCCTTCCACGCGGCAAGCCGCCATGGCCTGTTCCCGGGATATCCCCTTGGTGAATACCCGCCAGGCTATCTCCTGCGGCATCACCACCGACGCCGCCACATTGCCCCGCTCCTCATCGGTCAACGCCCAACCCGCGTCCCCCCGCACCAGCCACCAAACGCCGCCTGCCTCCCCACTTACTTCCACCCGCACCGCCTGTCCCACGCGAGCGTCAACATCGCGGTAAGCATACGGAGCCCCCAACAGGAACGTCTCCATGACGGGCCGGTAGAACTCCGCCGTCAGAATCCCCGGCCGTTCCACCGCCAGCCGTATCTGCTGTTGGTGATGCCACCGCTCCGTCAGTTCCCGCGCCGTATCGAACCAGTTCGCCGACTCACTCTCCCCCGCCCAACTCACCGCGAAGGCGGCCCGCGCCTCCGGATCCAACCCTTCGTGGAAGGCCGCGCTTTCCCTCCCCGACACCTCCAACAACGACGCCAGCACCGCCGGGCTATGCCGCGAATACAGCGCCGCGCCCTCCGCGTTCAGCCGGTTGATGAACTGCACCAATCCCTCGCCCTCCCGCGGACCTTCACCCCAATACCCATCCCGTACAATGGCCAACTTCCGCAACTGCGTATCCAACAAATGCGCGGCGACATGCTTTACCCGCCAGGACCCCGCAATCGTCTCCAGATCCCAGTCCTCCGCCTGCAACCCACGCACCAACTCCACCAGCAATCCGTCCAGCTTGCCCAAGAGATGCGCCGTTCTTCTGCTCGTCATTCTTTCTAAGCTACTGGCGGCAAGCTAGAACCGGCAAGCGACGCATCCGAGCGTTTCTTCATGGACATACTCCGCTTTCCACCAGTGCGGGTCGTTCACCTCGCGATATCGCACCCCGTCCGGTAATTTTTCCCACTTTGCCCGAAACGGGTGACGAAATAGCACCAACACGGCCCGTGGATTGCCCCATCCCAAAACGCAATCCTCGACTTCATTCCGCGCCGCCAATTCCGCATCCATAATCCGCCGCAGGCCCGCATCCAGCCGTTCCAACAACTCTTCCCCTCTCCCGTCCTCTGGTCGAGGCCAGCGCAGCACCGTCCCGCAAGGCACGCAGCGTATCCCAACCTCCGCGCCCTCGCTCCACAGCGCCACATCCGCTCCCATCCTCCACCAAGACTGTGCTCGCGTTAGAGAAGGCCCGTGCGAGAATGCGACTTCCTCCCACCCGCCCGTCCCGCCCGGCACCGTCCGCACCGCCCACGCCCCGTCACGCCGCAACCAATCCACATGCGGCCGCAGATGTATACACGTCCCCATTGGATCTCTATTCCTCCTACTGACTACAAGCGAAAAATGGCCAGAAACGTGCTCACTGGAGCGCCGTGTGCCTGTCTTGCATGAACATGACCCGTGTGCTGCTTGCCGAAGATAATCCCGCCGACGTGCTCCTGGTCCGCAGCGCGCTCGAATGCAACAACCTCACTTGCGACCTTCACGTCCTCACCGATGGCGCCGAAGCCCTCGACTACATTACCGCCACCGAACAGGGCTCCGCCCCCATACCCGCTCTGCTCCTGCTGGATCTTAATCTCCCCAAACATACGGGCGGAGAAGTGCTCGCGCGCCTTCGCCAAAGTCCCGTCTGCGCCCGGGTGCCGGTGGTCGTCATGACCTCCTCCCCGTCGCCTCGCGACAAGGATCTGGTCACCCAACTTGGCATCTCCTGTTACTTTCGCAAACCCACCGACCTCAACCAATTCCTGAGGATCGGCGACATCGTGCGGCAACTGCTCCAACTCTGACTTACACCACTTCAACCAGTTTTCGCTGCGCTGTCGGGAATGCCCCAATCCGCAATCCCAAGACTTCCTCGCCCAATGTTAGATACAAATCTCCCAGCGTTCCCGTCGTCTGGGTATGCAGGCCAGTCTTCATCTTCCCGGCGTGCCCCGCCAAGATCACCGCAAGATTATTGTTCTTATGGGAATTGGCCTCGGCATGCTCGTGGACGAAGAGTAACGCCGTGTTATCCAACATGTTTCCGGTGCCTTCGGGAGTCGCCTTCAGCTTGCCCACCAGATACGCGAACTCCTCGACATGCCACCGGCAGATATCGCGCAGGATGCGCATTCCCCGCGGCGTCTCCACCTGCCCGTGCGTGTACTCGTGATGGCGCTGCGAGGTATGCCCCAGCCACGGAAACCGCGATAACCCCTGGCACTTGGTCAACATGTACGACGCGATTCGCGTCTGCCCGGAAGCAAACGCATGCACCAGCAGGTCGCTCTGCAGCTTCGCGATCCGCGGCCAGTCCCGCAGGTCTCCGCCTTCTTCCGGCCGCTCGACCACCGTCCGGTACTCCGGCGGCAGGCTCGCTACCGACTTCTCCACATCGCGAACCGACGTCAGGTACTCATCCAGCCGCGCCTGGTCGGCCTTGCCCAACTGGCCCAGCACCTGCCGCGTCTCTTCCTGCACCGCGTCCAGAATGCTCTTCTGCCGTTCCATCCAATCCCGGTCCCGAACGCCAAACAGCCGGTCGAATAACCGGTGTGGCAGCATCTCCGGAGGCAGCGGCCGGTCCCGATCCGCCCAACTCATATTGCGCTGGATGGCCTCGCCGAAGCATTCCTGCGAAACGCCGATCTCCACGCTCCGGAAGCGATACTTCTCGCCCGTCTTGCGCGCCAGCACCTGGTCGAACGACGGCCCTCCCGCTCCACGCCCCGTATAAGGCTTGCCCGACAGCACCGCGCTCATCGACGGATAGTGGCTGTTGCCCGGACCTGGCAGTCGCGCCGCCGGGCTGTCCAAGCCGGTAATCACGTGAATATCGTTCTTGAACGGAGCGAGCGGCCGCAGGCAAGGCGTGATCTCAAAATCCTGGCCTACGCCGCGCGGCACCCAATACTTCTCCGGAATGCCGTTCCCGTTGAACCAGAACACGAAGCGCGGCTCAACGGCCTGGCCCGTCGCCGCGTAGGCCGTGCCATTGCCGTTGAACATCGCGGCCAACGGCGGCAGCCCGATCCGTACTGCCGATCCAGCCACGCCCACGCCGCGCAAAAATCTCCGCCGGGACAAGGAAGCCGCCATCAGTTTTTCCCCTCTCCTCGAAACGCCTCGCTGGAAGCTATGGCCATTATAAGTTCACGAAACTGAAATTGCGACCGCCGGAACCGCTCCAGTGCGGCATCGATTAAACGGTTATCCTCCGGGGTCTCGTGCCGTCCCACCGCATACCGGAACACCTGCTTCACCACGCACCTCTGGCAATTCGGCTCCGCTGCCAACCGTCGCCCCAACTCAGCGGGATTCGAGAAGTCCGATTCCGCCAACCCACGCACCGTCCCTTGCGGGTTTATGTCCAGCAGATACTCGGTCGGCTTCACCTTACGCTTGGTCTTCACTTCATCGAACGTCGGCGCGATCACGATCAATTCCTTCTCCCGGAACTTCCCGATGGCATCGAAGTTCTCAAACCCATAACCGATGGGGTCCACCAGGCTATGGCAGCCCGCGCATACCTGGTTGGATAAATGCACTCCCAGCCGCTGCCGTTGCGTCACCGGCTTCTCATCGGTGACCGGAGGCAGCGTCGTACTCACGCCCGCCGGCGGAGGCGGCACGTGCTGGCATAGAAAATGTTCCCGGATGAAGAGCCCGCGCTCGGTTGGCGACGTATCGGCGGGTTTCGACGTCACGGTCAGGAAGGCCGCCTGCCCCAGGATCCCCGCCCGCGGGAAGCTCGATGGGAACACCGTCTTGGCCCACGGCTCCGGCGGCGCCTCTACCCCATACAACCGCGCCAACTCCGGTGCCAGGTACGAATAGGGCGCCGAGAAGAACTCCATGAAACTTCCACCGCCCCACGCCAATGCGCGGAACAGCCGCGTTGTTTCTTCGATCATCTGGCTAACCAACTCCGGGGAAAACTCCGGGAATCGCTGCCGGTCGCGCAGGGCTCCCCGCAGCCGGTCAAAACGAAGCCACTGCGCCAGAAACTCGTCGAAGGCAGGCTGCGACTTCGCCGTTGCCGCCAGCATCCGCCGCACCTGCTTCTCGATCCCCGCCTGCGATCCCAACTCGCCCGATCCGGCCGCCGCCAGCAGCGTCTCATCGGGCATCGTGTCCCAGAGGAAGTACGACAGCCGGCTCGCCACCCCATACGGTCCGGGCTCCAGGTGAAACAGGAAATGCGGGCTTTGCAGCATGGTCTCGACCACGATCCGCGCGCCCTTGAGGAACTCCGGCTCGCGGGCGAACAGCCGGCCATACTGCGCCGCTTCCGCCTGGGTCAATGGCCGCCGGAACGCCCGCCGCCCAAACTCCCGAATAAACCGCGCCGCGCAGTCCGGCGATGGGGCGCACGGAATCAGCTTCCTGGTGTCGCCCTTTGCAAACGCAGTCCGGGCCAGCCGTTCCGCCGCTCGCGAATAGGCCTCCGCTAACAACGGCGACACCGACTGCCCGTCCGCCTGGTTCGTAAACCCGTTCACGAAATCTTCAGTGGGGAACTGATCCCCGGGCCTCGTCTCTTCGCCCAGTAGATCCCGCACTGTATGGTTGTATTGCGAATGGGTCAGCCGCCGCATCACCGGGCGCGACCCACCGCCTGCCCCACTCCGCGCCTTCGCCACGTACTCCGGCTGCTTCGCCAGATACTCCACATAGGCCCGTAGCGCCGCCTCATCGGCTGATCCCTTGCGGATCCGCTCGCCGCCCCCGTGTGGCATACGCCCCGTCGGCTTCTTCCATAACAGGCTCTCTTCCACCTGCCCGGCCGCCACGAAGCGCCGCAGGGATCGCCCAAACTCCGTAGTCCCCGCCGCATCCGGCTCCTCCGGAAACTGCAGGCGCGTGGTCGATCCTACGCCGTTATCGCTGTGGCACTGCCGGCATTGGGCGCGTTCCAGCACGGGCCAGAGCCCGGTGCCGAAGTCCACACCTTGTCCCGCCGCGCTTTGCGCCGCCGCGCCTCGCGCCCAGACCGTGCCCGCGGCGATCAGTAGTATCCGCAATGCAGCCCGCATAACCTTACCCCCGCTATGCTATCGCAGCTACAGCCGGAACACCTCGCCGCCCGCATTCGCCGTACGCTGGTATCGTTCGGAAGCCGGTTCGAATGCCATACTTTTATATGTTGCTGTTGTCGGCGTGAAAGGATCACCATTGAGAAAAGCTTTCCTCCTCCTCCTCCTCCTCCCGGCCCTGCCGCTCCTATCCCAAACCCCAGGCCAGCCCGTTCGCGCCGTAACCGACCCTGGCGTCGTCACCACCCGCCAGGCCATCACTCCCGCCGGCGTTCCCGCCGTCTTCCAGGGCCGCGTCTACGCTGTCGATTTCGGTAAGGATTCTTCCGAACTCTGGGTGCTGTCGGCAACGCACGTGAACCGCCTCGACTGGCGCCAGAATCGCGTTCTCGACGCCATCCCCCTGGGCGGCTCCCCCGGTTTACAAGCCCTCCGCTATAACCCCTCTCTGAATGCCGCCCTCGCCGTCTCCGCCACCCGCGATGCCAAAGGCGTCCGCCTCGCGCGCTTCTCTTCCGGCCAGTCCGCCGATGTCCAAGCCAAACTCGGCCGCTTCCTCGGCGGCGCTCTCGCGCTGGCCAAAGACGCCCCCATTGCCGCAGTCCCCCTGATCTACGACAACCAGATCGCCTTCCTCGACACGGCGGCCGGCAAAACCCTGGCCACCGTGAAAACCGAGATCGCCCCCTTTGGCGCGGCGCTTGACGGTAAAGGAGCCATCGCCTGGGTCACCAACTGGGGTGGCCGCATCCCTACTCCCAAGGACCTCACTGCCCCCACCGGGTATGAACCTAACGCCGACAAGGTGGTTGTCGATGCCCGCGGCATCGCCTCCACCGGTACCGTCCAGCGCATTGATGTCGCCGCCGCGAAGATCACCCACACTTTGAACGTCGACCCCCACCCTACCGCGCTCGTTTGGGATGAACCCCGCCAACGCCTCTACGTCGCCAGTTCGAACAAGGACCGCATCACCGTCATTGATACCAATGCCATGCGTGTCCTGCGCACCCTGCCGGTCCAGCCCTTCGCGGAAAAACCGTACGGCCTTGGCCTCACCGCGCTCGCCATCTCACCCGATGGCACCCGCCTCTATATCGCCTGCGGGGGTATCAACGCCGTCGCTCTGATGAATACCGCCACCGGAGCCCTCGACGGGCTCATCCCCACCGCGTGGTATCCGAACACCCTCGCCTTGAGCCCCGATGGCAAGCGCCTCGCGATCGGCGCTTTGCTCGGCGCCGGTTCGGCCTGGCGCGACGAGCCCCGCAAACGCTTCGTCCACGCCTACCGCGGTGCCGCCGCCGTCGTCGAACTCCCCGGAGGCGCCCAACTCGCCAGCTACACCGCGGCGGTCGCCGAAAACAACCATCTCACCATCGCCACTGCTAACGCCGCCCCCTTACGCAAGCCCACCCCCGCCTCCAAACCCACCGCCATCCCCGCCCGCGCCGGCGACCCCTCCCTCATCGAACACGTCGTCTACATCATCAAGGAAAACCGCACCTACGACCAAGTCCTCGGCGACATGCCCAAGGGCAACTCCGACCCATCCCTGGTCATGTTCGGCAACGACGTCACTCCCAACCAGCACCGCCTCTCGGACCAGTACGTCCTGCTCGACAACTTCTACGCCACCGGGGGCAACAGCGCCGACGGCCATCAATGGGTCACCCAGGGGATCCAGAACACTTACTCCCTCTGGCCCGGCTTCACAGGCCGCAGCTACCCCTTCGATGGATCCGACCCGCTCGCCATCGCCGATTCCGGCTTCCTCTGGGACCAGGCCCTTGCCCGCGGCAAAACCGTGCGCATCTATGGCGAATATGCCGGCATCACGCGCGAACCCCGCGAATCGCGCGCCAAACTCCTGCAGCGGTGGGCGAACGGCGATCCGTTTACCAATGACGGCTGGAAGACCGTGTCTCCCGTGGCGAGTATGAACAAGGTGCTCGCCAGCCGCTTCCCGGCCTACACCATGAACGTCCCCGATGTGGTTCGCGCCAAACTCTTCGAGCAGGATATCGCCCTGTGGACTAAGGCTGGTAAGATGCCAAACCTGGTTGTCCTCCAACTCCCCAGCGATCACACCGCCGGCGCCTCGCCCAACTTCTCCAGCGCCAAGGCCATGGTCGCCGACAACGACTATGCCCTCGGCCTGATGGTCGAGGCGCTCTCGAAAACGCCCTTTTGGAAGAAGATGGCGATCTTTGTGGTGGAGGACGACGCGCAGAACGGCGTCGATCACGTCGACGGTCATCGCACCGTCGCCCTGGCGATCAGCCCTTACACCCAGCGCGGGCACGTCGATTCCACCTTCTACTCCCACCAGAGTATGGTGAAAACTATCGAACTGATTTTAGGACTGCCAACGATGTCGCTATTCGACCTGATCGCGAACGACATGCGGGCCAGTTTTCACGACACCGCGGACTTCACGCCCTATACCGCCGAAAAACCCAAACAGGATCTGATGGAACTGAACCCGTCTATCCAAGCCTTGAAAGGCGAAGCCCGTCAAGCCGCCCTCGCTTCGCTGAAGATGAAGTTCGATACCCCGGACGCCGCCCCCACCGATCGCCTGAACCGCATCCTCTGGGGCCAGATCCGGGGGTGGAAGTCCCCTTATCCCGGCGTCAAACAGGCCGTCTTCGCTCCCCTCTCGCTCGATCTGGACGACGGCGAACGCGAAGAGCGCCGCTAGCATGCAGCCCGCTCCGGTCCATTACCGTACGCGACTCTGAATCTTTCGAAGGCTGTATCTGGATTCCGGCCGACTGAGCGGGCACGGTTTTGGGTACCATTGCTGATAACACCCGAAAGAGAATTGCCGTTTGCAGGAATCCAATCCACCACCGGCGTCCGTAACCAAAGACGTGAGTGCTTCGGCCGCGGCGCGTGCTGGAATCTGGCAGGAACGCGATCATCAGTTGCGGGCGTTAGTGGACCGTATCGCGGAAGGCGGTAGCGATGCCTTCGCGGCTTTGTACGATGCCACTTCCACCCGCGTTTACTCGCTGGTATTGCGAATTTTGAACAATCCCGCCGATGCCGAGGAGGTAACGCTAGACGTGTACATGCAGGCCTGGAGAGATGCCAGGCGTTTCGATTCCAGCCGGGGAAGCGTAGGGGCTTGGCTGCTAACAATTGCCCGGAGCCGTGCGCTGGACCGGTTGCGCATGCACGAATCGCGCCAGAAACGCGAGTCGGCGGCGGTTGATTTCGACCGCCCGTCCGCGGATCCGACTCCCGAACAGCTTTCCGTGATGAGCGAAGACAGGCGGGCCGTGGCGGGGGCAATGCAAGCGCTGCCTCCGGAGCATCGCCAGGTGATCGAACTCGCCTATTTCCGGGGGATGTCGCACAGCGAAATGGCCGGTTATCTGGACTTGCCGCTGGGTACGGTGAAGACGCGCGTGCGCCTGGGGATGCTGCGATTGCGGGAGTTTCTGGAGGAAGGGAGGGGATGAAGCCGATGTCGCACACACACGTCACCGCCGAGATCCGCTCCACCGCCGCGATTTATAGCGTGGGAGGCTTGCCGCCCGGCGAAGCGCTGGCGTTTGAAGAGCACATAAAGGATTGCGCGATCTGCCGGGAGGAGTCGAAGTCATTCGCGGCGGCCGCGGAACTGTTGCCGGAGACCCTCCCGGACGTGCCGCCGCCCCCATCGCTGCGCGGTCGTTTACTGGCGCGCGTCGCCAAACCGCAACCGGGCTCCGGGCTGCATGTGAAACGCTCCACCGAGGGCAAATGGCGGCCAACGCCCTTTCCCGGCGTCAGCTTCAAGACCCTGCACTTCGATAGGGAGACGATGATGATTACGAGCCTGTTGCGCATGGAGCCCGGCTCGTTTTATCCGAAGCATCATCATGAGGCGTTGGAACAGTGCCTGGTTCTGGAAGGCGACGTACGGCAGGACGAAGTGGTGATGAGCGCCGGCGACTATAGCATTTTCGACGCCCATCGCGACCACAGCCGCATCGCTACCGAGCGTGGCTGCGTGCTGTTACTGATTTCCAGCGCGAAGGACGAAATTTTGGAATAAAGCGGAAATCCGATAACGCGGGTAGTTGCGTACTCCCCAGCAGAAAGGATTTCACCATGACTGCAACTTCCACTTCTTTAGAACTGATTCAAAAGCTGTACGCGGCGTTTGGCCGCGGCGACATCGGGTACATCCTGGAGCACCTGGCGGACGATTGCCGCTGGGTATCGCCCGGAGAGGGGCTGCCAAACGCGGGCCTCTTCGAAGGGCCGGCCGGGGCGGCGCAGTTCTTCGAACGCTTGGCGGCGTCGGAGGAGATCACCCGCTTTGAGCCGCGCGAGTTTTTCGTCAATGGCGACGATGTGGTGGCGCTGGGGTATGAGGAGTGCCGCAGCAAGCTGACGGGACGCGAGGCGCGGACGAACTTCGCGATGCTGTTTCGCGTGCGCGAGGGAAAGGTGACGCACTTTGAGGGCTTCTTCGATACGGGAGCCTTCGGGCGGATGCACCAGTCTTAGATTTAGCAGCCCGTGCCGCGCGGCTCAGTAGAATTCGCACGCTACGGAGCCGCGACCGCAACGGGGCGGGCGCCTCAGGTTTTTTAATAAGCCCGCAACGGAGCGGGTTTTGCCACGGGCCGGAAGCGGAACTATACGCTGATCCGCCTATCGCCGGCGCCTTGCCACGCCCCCGCACGCCCCCCGCCGCGGTGGCCATCGCCAGCAGAGACAGCGTGCCCGGCTCGGGTACGGCCGTGTTAGCAGGCTCTTGCGCCTGAAGTTGGATGCTGCTGGAGTCGATATGATCGCTGACTAAATTACCGGGATTGCCGCTATCGAACGGATCGGCGTCGAACAGATAGTAGACAATCTCGACATTGATGGCCGGGCTCAACGTGTTGACGGGAGCCGCGGGGTCGATGGTCATGGACACGGTTAGGGAAGTACTCGAACCCGGGCCTAAACTTTGGAGCAGGAAGTACGGGGAAACATCGTCAATAAATGTGGCTGGCAAGCCATGCGGCGCCGGATCGCTGGTTAAGAGCACCGATCCAACAATCAACCATCGGCCGGAAAGACCGTTGCTTATGTCGAGGGTCCAACCCACGGTGTCGCCGGGAAACCCCGCGGCAATCGGATCCTGGATGCCAAAGACGATGGCTCCGTGCGCCAATCCGGCGGAAAGGGCGGCCAGGCAGAGTAGCCGGTTGATGGTGTTCATCGAGATCCTCCTGAATGCCTACAGCGGTACGGTGACAACGATCTGCCGCGGAGCCGCGGAGTCCCAACTCAGGGTGAGGCGAAGTCTGACAAGGCGCATCCCTTGCGGGACGAACAACTGGATGAAACCGGTGGCGGACGCTCCAGGCGGGATCGCCGCCAGCGCCTGCAGCCAGACGTTCACAAAGGCGCCAGGCGTTTCGGTCACGGGATTTACATACACGCCCGTGGCGGCCGTACCGCCCGTATTGCGATAAGTGAACGTCACCTGCCATAGCTGCTGAGGGCCGTTAGACACCAGGGAACGGGTTGGTGTGCCCACGGGAGTGACAAACGCGGGAGTTGGGGCGCCGAACAACGCTGTAAGCGATCTGGGGCCGTTCATTGTTACGGGAATGGACGCCAGCGTACTGGTGGAATCGCCGGTCCAACGCACGAAGCCGGAACCCGCATTCGCGGTGGCGGTCGCCGTCACTACCGTCCCAGCGTCGTAGTAGGTAGTTCCCGCCGGCGTTACCGAACCTGGGCCGCTAACGAAGGTGGTGAGCGGATACTGGACCGGCGGTGGGCGGAAAACGTAAGCCCGGCCGTTCGCCGGCTCGTTGGGAGCACCCACGAGAATGGTGCTGGCATCGGCCGATATCGCGGTCGTGGATCCGAACTGATTCTGTTGCACCGAGTTTCCGGAGAGCGTTTGAAGATACTGGTAGGATCCATTGGCTCGCTGGAACACATAGGCGCGGAAGGGCGCATCCGCTCCGGCGTTGAGGAAGGGGGCCTGCCCGACAACGGCTGTGTTGCCGTTGGGAGTGAGCGAGTTGGACCAGCCAAAGTTTCCAAGGGCGTAGGGGTCGGGGGAGTAGAGCGACTGGACGAACTGAAACGAGCCCGCGGACCGCGTGTAGACGTTGACTTGGCCCTGCAGGAAGGCGGCGCCAACCGAATACGTCAGATCACCGAGAAGCAAGGTATTCGCATCGCCCGAGAGCGCGATGGAGGCAGGCGAAGGCACAGCCAGAAAGCTAGTGGCGCCGGGCTCGTAGAAGGCGACGCCACCGGCACAAGCAACCGCGATCAAGGCTCCCGATCCATCAACGGCCAGGGAAGCCGGGATGTCCGTCGCGAGGAAAACCTGCCCGGCGGGAGCGGTTAGCGGCTCCTGTATCCACGAACCGGAATCGAAGCGGAAGCGCGAAACGATCGTGGCGCTGTTGGCTGCAAGGGCGCTAACGGCCACCGTGGACCCATCGCCCGAGATTGCGACGTGGGCGGCGGTAGAGAAAAAGGCTCCAAAGCCGAGGCTTTGCTGCACGGCCCAGGAGGTGCCGGTGCGGCGGAAGAAGTCGACGCCGCCCTCATATACCAGCACCGCGAGGTCGCCGGCGCCGCTAATGGCGGCCCCAATCACTGGATTGGTTCGCAAATCGGCGGACTCCTGGCTCCAGGTTTCTCCGGCGCGAATCAGAATTCGTGCAGACGGCGCAACGATCGCGCGCGTTCCGTCGGCGGATACCGACACCGTCCGGCCGTATCGAGCGCCTGAGCCCGTTAACTGGGCGCGCGGAATGTAGGGATCGGCAGCCCAGGCGATAGCCGGAATGATAGCTAGGGCTACACTCCAAGCACTGAATCTATTACACACGTTTCCTCCAGAGAGCGGGATGAGCTACTGGTGGAGTCTACGGGGGGTGGCCGGGTTGGTCAAATACCTACTCCGCGGGGGTAAGTGTTTTCCCGTTTCTTGGCCAGGGGCGTAGCTCCTGCAACCGCGTCCGCAAGCCATCGAGGAGTCCGCGGCGGCGAACCGGAGGAGCTAAGGTGTCGGGCGCCAACTGTGGTTCCCGAGCCTGCAAACGGATGTAAATCGCGCGCCACCGTTTCTTGAGCGCGTTTTCGTTCAGCCCCAATTGGGTCCGGATTTCAGAGTCGGCCAGTCCCAATAGCGCCTGTTCCAACACTTCCTGCTCGGCGAGACTGAAACCGAGTACGGGAGGCACCGAGATCAGGTTGGCGGCTAAGGCAAAGCCCAGGCGCGACCGGACTTCGTCCTCGCGGAGCCGGAAGACCCAGGAGAGCGTTCCGTCACGGCACGGGCGCTCCCGCATTTCGGTGAGACCCATTGTTTTCGTGAACTCGCGGCCGGAAGGGACGTTCCATTCCTGCCATAACTCCCTGGTCCGGTAGCCTTGGTGAAACAGGCCGTAGGCCTGGTTGATTAACGCGAACAGGTGACCGGTTTGGGAATCCATCGGCTTGCCAAAGTCGATATCCGGGATCCCCAGGAAGTCGAAAGAGATCAGTTCGGCCTTGGCGTTGGCGGGAGCGATTTGCTTCGGGCTGAGAAATGCCATTTCTCCATCCATGGCCATCCGGAACAACGCCTGATGCAACGTTTCGCTCTTATGTTCGAGGGCCTTGTAGAAAAGGGTTTGGCTGACAAAGGAACAGCCGCCGAGGATCCGGACCCGGCCCTCGCCGTCGGAGACAGCCGCGATGCGGACGCGCCTTGACCGGAGTAGTTCCCCGAGCAGTTTCGGAAGGCTGTTCCAGACCGCCGGGGAGAATAGACTGCTGGAAGGAGCGAGCAGATTTGGGTTGGCGAGGAGCGTCTCCGTGGTGGCGTGGCGGATGGCGAAGGGGGACGTTTTCAAGGCGCAAGTTTAGCATGGGGAGGACGCTCAATTGCCGCCTCTTGGTGAAGCTTGAGAAAGTGACCGTCCGAGGCGGAAAAGTCTGGAAGACCGCAGGGTAACGGGTGGCTGCACGAGAGCGGGCAACCCAGGCGGCTGGAGGCCGATCAGGCCTGCTCTAGCGTCTTGACATGCGCCGTGACGGCGGGCCCGATGCCATTGAGGTTGTACCCCCCTTCCAACACCGACACCAGCCGTCCCTTGGCATGCTTGTCCGCCACTTCCAGCATCACTCGCGTGAGTTCGGCGAAGTCGTCGTCGGTGAGGCGGAACTGGCCGAGGGGATCGTCATGGCGGGAGTCGAAGCCGGCGGAGAGGATGACCAGGTCCGGCTTGAAGGCATCGGCGCCGGGTTGGAGGGTGTCGCGGAAGGCGCCGAGGATCTCGTCGCGGCCGGCGCCGGCGGCCAGCGGGCGATTAAGGATGCGGCCCTTGCCTTTGCCTTCGCCGGTTTCGTCTCGCATGCCGGTGCCCGGGTACCAGGGGTGCTGGTGGGTGCTGAAGAAGAGCACGGAGCCGTCGGCGTAGAAGATATCCTGGGTGCCGTTGCCGTGATGGACGTCCCAATCGACGATGAGGATGCGGTCGAGCGCGTGCTTGCGTTGGGCGTAGCGTGCGGCGATGGCGACGTTATTAAAGACGCAGAAGCCCATGCCGCGGTCTGGGGTAGCGTGGTGGCCCGGCGGGCGCAACAGGCAGAACGCATTCTTAGCCTTGCCGGTGATGACGGCGTCAATGGCGTTGAGCGCTCCTCCGGCGGCGTTGGCGGCGACATCGAAGGTTTTGGGAGAGATGGCGGTGTCTCCGGTGGAGAGCGTGCGCAAGCCGCGGGTGATGTCGCGGCGGGCCGTGGCGATGTACTCGCGGGTGTGGCAGGTAGCGAGTTCGTCTTCGGTGGCGGCGCGGGAGGGGATGGCGGTGAAGCGTTTGACGATGCCTGCCTGTTCGAGGGCGCTATGAATAGCTTGATAGCGTTCGGGGCGTTCGGGATGCCTGCCATCGGAATGCAGGGCTTGCCGGCGTGCCGGGCGCATACGGTTTAGGTTAAATATCGGGAGCCACGCTCTGAATCGTGGTTGAGAGGTGAGCTAATCGCGGCGCGAGGAGACTGGCTGGGGATCAAAGTTGACCGCAAAGCCCGGCCTCGGTCATCATCATGGTGGCGTTCGTTCCAGACGGTTCTATGGAGCAGACAAGAAATGACAGACACATTCTCGTTTGGGCCATTTCACCTGTACCCCGGCAAGCGCATTCTGGAGAAGAACGGAAAGGCCGTATCCCTTGGCAGCCGTGCCTTCGACATGTTGGTTGCAATGGTTCAGCGCCACGGAGCCGTCCTGACGCCCGGCGAACTGATGGCGGCCGCATGGCCCGGTCTAGCAGTGGAAGACTCCAATGTGCGGGTCCAGATCGCGAACCTTCGCCGCGCACTGAGACCGGGCGCCGACGGCCCGGATTACATCGCGAACGTTGCGGGCCGTGGGTATTGCTTCGTTGCACCCGTGACGCGGATCGCGGCGGTTGAAGATTCCCCGGCGACGACCCCAAAGCCGCGACGGACGCCTCCGGCGCCGCCCCCGGATGCTGGCACCCAGACCTCCGGATCGATTCCAGATTTCCCTCCACCATTGGACGGCGCGATTGGCCGGGAAGCTTGCGTCGCGGAGTTGGCGGAAGTAGTCAGCGAGAGGCGCCTGGTGACGGTAGTCGGCGCGGCCGGTGCGGGCAAGACCACGTTGGCCATCCTGGTGGCCCATGCGATCGGCTCGTTTGCCGGCTCGATGGTGTTCGTGGATCTAAGTCTAGTGGACCGCGACGAAATGGTTGCGGAAGCAGTTGCTTCGGCCATAGGGTACATTCCGCCCGCGGGAGATCTTATTCCAGGCCTGCTTGAAGTACTTTCGGCACGAAGGCTGTTGGTCGTACTTGACAACTGCGAGCATGTGATCTCGGCGGCCGCTTCCCTCTCGCAACAGATCGTGCAAGGCACCCGGAACATAACTCTCCTGAACACCAGTAGGGAAGCTCTACGAGTACGGGAAGAGACTGTTTATCTCCTTCGCCCGCTGGCGTCTCCCCCGCACAGCGCGCGGCTGACCACGGAGCAAGCGTTGGTTTGGCCGGCGATTCAACTCTTCATGGAGCGTGCAAGGGAGGGCGGCGCAAGAGGCACCTTTAGCGACGAAGAAGCTGGAATCGTAGCGGGTCTCTGCCGCCGATTGGATGGCAACCCGCACGCGATCGGGCTGGTGGCGAGCCGGGTAGGTACTTATGGCGTACAGGGTGTCGCCGATCTGTTCGCAAGCCAGTTCGCTTTGCAGTGGCAGGGGCGCCGCGACGACGCTCCCCGTCACCAGACGGTGGAGGCGCTGATAAACTGGAGCTACAATCTGCTCCCCGAAAGCGACCGCCTGGTGCTTCAAAGGCTATCCGTCTTTTCGGGAGACTTTCCCCTCGGGGCCGCTATCGCGGTGACGTCCGACGGCGCGGTGGATGCTTTCCATGTCCGTGAGGCCGTCGGGAAATTGGCAGACAAGTCGCTAGTTACCGTCAGCGCCGAGAGCGGGGAAGCTCATCTCCGCTTGCTGGAGACCACGAAAGCGTATGCGATGGCGCGCCTCGCCAGACTGCCGGACGGGAACCAGTTCGCACGCCGCCACGCGCTGTACTACGCGGATCAGCTCCGCACGATTTCGGGTAATCACGCCCCTTCTCAAGCCGGGAGCGTTCCGCTTCGCGCGCTGGATATCGCGAACATCCGCGCGGCGCTTGAATGGGCGTTCTCCACAGGGCAAGATTCGGCGCTAGCGACGACGATGTGGTGTCTAGCGGCACCCCTATTTCTGGAACTGGGTCTCGTCCGGGAATGCAAACGCAACTGCGTGCGCTCGCTCGACGAATTGCCAGATGAGTTCCGCTCGACGGCGACCGAGCTTCGGCTCCTGAAATCCACCGCGATGACCTGCTTCGCCGGGGCGGATTACGGGGCGGTGATGAAGCAGGTGCTGGAGCGCGGCTTGGCGCTATCCCGGCAGCTTGGCGACAACGATTCGACGTTCCACTTCCTCACCGGTCTTCACCTGCAGACGATCACCAACGGCGAGTTTCAGAATTCCGTGTTGGTCTGCGAGCAGTACTCGTCTTTGGCAAGTACTTACGGCGGCAGGGCCGAAGCCGTCATCGCGGGCTGGATGACTGGTTCCTCGCTGCATTACACGGGCGATTTGGTTGGCGCGGATGCCCGCTTCGCTGCAAGTACGCAGTTGGTAGCGGAGCAGGGAATGCGTCCACAGCATTACTTCGAGGTGATGGAGGAAATCATCGCGGGAATCAACTCCGCGCGTGTGAAATGGGCACTGGGAATGCAGGCGCAAGCCTTACAGCTTGCCATGGATGTGATTCGAGCCGGCCACAGTATGCCTGGCACGCTCGCCATGCGTGTGACGTTGTGTTTTCACATACTCCTGAGTTCCGGCTGGTATGAGCAGGCGCAAGACCTGATCGAAGATCTTGAGAATCTCTCCATCGACTACAACACATCGGTGCGGCGCCAGGTGATCAACGTGAATAGGGGGTACCTCCTCTATCAACTGGGGCGGAATGAGGCCGCGATTGAGCATCTGCGGCAATGTCTGGCCGGCCTGCCGCCCCCTAAGATGAGCGTGGTTCGGACCGATGCGCTACAGACATTGGCGGAGGCCCAATGTTTGTCCGGAAATGCGGTTGCGGCACTGGAAGCAATCAACGAGGCAATCGAACTCTCGGAGGAGACCAAAGGGAAGTTCAGCTTTCCCGATCTATTGCGAACCAGGGCCGAGGTGCTTTTGAGCCTTCCCGGTGTCGAGCAGGGAGAGGTCGAAACAGCACTTCTCTTGGCCGAGAGCAGCGCAAGGAAGCAGGGAGCGCTACTTTGGGAGCTCAGGGTGGCTAGGACGTTGGCGAATTTCCGGGCGTCGCAGGGAAAGAAGAAAGAGGCCAAAGAAACTCTGGAACGCGTCTACTCTCGATTTACCGAGGGATTCGATACCAACGACCTCAAGGCCGCGGCTGAAACCATCCGTTCTCTCTGACCCTTCGCGATTCACGCCGTTTAACAACGCTTCACAGACATTCCCTTTGTTCCTTCGCTGGAGGGGCGTAGACTCATCGCATGGGTAAGCAACCGCCGGTTTCGTTGAAACACGACCGGCTCGCCTTGCTCATGAGTAGTCTGGCCGTTCCGGCCAGCGCACCCATTGATTGAGAGGACAGTCATGAAACATCTCAGCCCCGCGGGGCAAGCGCTGGGCTTTCGCATCCATGCGGCCGCCTTTGTCGTGATTATGCCGCTGCTTGTCGCCATCAACCTTCTGACTGGCTCACCGTACTGGGTGCAGTGGGTGTTGCCAGGGTGGAGCATCGGCCTATTGAGTCATTGGTGGTTTGTTCGCGGACCGGGCGCGCGGGGGGCGGGCAGGGATCCGGGCCGGCAGTGACGTTCCTCGCAGGCGGCTTCTTGAAGAGGCGAGCGCAACGCCGTTGGGCGGATCGGCTGCGCCGACCCCACAGCCCTCACGGCTCCCGCGGCACCGCGAGGCTGGAAAAGGCAGCCGGAAGTGGAACCACTTCCGTTTACGAAGTTGAGGATTCGAACGGGGCAGTAAGAATGATTCGTATGTGATTCCGCGGGAACATCAAACAGGGAGACATCAATGACATCAACCACCACGGCACTCCGGGACTTCCGGCGGATCGTGACAGGACACGACCAGGACGGACAAGCGGTTATCCAATCCGATGCTGCTCCCACTCGAGTCCAACAAATTGGCGGGCCAGGCGGTCCGACTTTCATCGAGGTCTGGAGCACTCGCGAGACGCCGGCCTTGATCGACCGGCAGTCCGGCGAGCCCGCGGAAAGCGGATTGGTGCTGGGACCGCCAAAGGGCGGCACCAGGATTCGCGTGATCGTTTTCCCCCCGGAGAGCGATGCAATTCGCAAGTTAACGGGCTCAGAAGCCGCGGAGAAGTTCGCGGAAATGGGGGGCGCGGGAGCAGCGCGAACTGTTCCAGGTGCTCCCCATCCCTTGATGCATCGGACTCAGACAATCGACTACGGGATCGTCCTGGAAGGTGAACTGACCCTGGTAATGGACAGAGGTGAGACCGTCGTCCGAGCCGGTGACATCGTCATTCAGCGCGGGACGAACCACGCCTGGGCGAATCGGAGCGGCAAGGAGTGCCGGGTCGCATTCGTTCTGATCGACGGACAATTCGCCGAAGGGTTGTAGAAAGGAAGCACCATGCGCTTGCCCCCGATTCTTCCAGAAACCCTTAGCGCGGAGCTGCGTCAGGTGCATGACGGCATAGCGAGTCTTGTTACCGAAAAGCAGAACAGGATTACGATATTCAATGAAGAAGGCGCCTTGATCGGTCCCTTTCCGGCCATGCTGCACTTCCCACAGTTCGGTGTGCAAGCGCTTCTGTTACACCGTTCCCTAGCCGCCGCGGCGGCTCTTCCTAAAGGCGTACGCGAAGTAGCGATCCTAACCGTGGGTGCTGCGTTTGGCGCCCGATACCAGATCTACGCCCACGAGATCACCGCGGCTGAGGCCGGCCTTTCCCCATCCAAGGTTGCGACGCTGGCGGCGGGAGGGCGGCCACCCGATTTGACCGACCAGGAAGCGATCGTTTTCGACGTATCCAAAACCCTCGTCTCGGGCCGAACGCTGCAAGCTTCGACATATGAACGCGCAATTGGATTGGTCGGCCGGGAGGGAATCGGCGAACTAGCGTTTCTTGTCGGCGGATACAGCCTTATCGCGATGATCTTGAACTGCTTCGACGTACCGGTGCCGGGACAGGATGCCAAGAAAAGCAAGGAGCGTGTATGAAGTACGCATCAACGGGGATGCTCGCGCCGCCAGCCGTAGTGGTGAGCGTTCTTGCCGAACTCAGAAGGGGCCACGTGCGGGAAGCGGTGAATGGGTTTGCCGAGGCGTTCACGTTTCAGGACCGGGGGATCGGATTTCAATGCACCGCAAAGGAGCGCTTGACCGAATACTTTGAGAAGGCCCGCGAACTGTATCCAGATTCAGCGTTGGAGCCAGGCGCAATGGTCAGCAGTGGAAACGACGTTACGCTGGAGTGGATCTTGAAATTCTCGGAACCTTTATTCAGCGGTCAGATTCGGACCGTGCCCGTGCTGCTATACGGGGCGTCAATTGTGCGAACCGGGAATGGCCGAGTCACCCGATGGTGCGACTACTACAACGGGTTGGGAGCCAGACGCACAGCCCTGAGTTCGTACTTCACCGAGTGGGTCGAAGTCTGAGGGTCTGTTGCTGCGCACATCAGGCTTGTTCGAGCGCCTTCAAATGCGCCGTGACGGCGGGGCCAATGCCATTAAGGTTATAGCCGCCTTCCAGAACCGACACCAGCCGCCCCTTGGCATGTTTATCCGCCACTTCCAGCATGAGTCGCGTCACTTCGGCGAAGTCCTCGTCGGTGAGGCGGAACTGGCCGAGGGGATCGTCGTGGCGGGAGTCGAATCCGGCGGAGAGGATGACCAGGTCGGGCTTGAAGGCATCGGCGGCGGGTTTGAGGGTGTCGCGGAAGGCGCCGAGGATCTCGTCGCGGCCGGCGTCGGCGGCCAGCGGGCGATTAAGGATGCGGTTGGGGCACTCCACAAAATCCGACAGGGGTGAGATGGGGAGAACGCTCTATTGGGTGGAGCGCGGCGATCCGGCGATGGCCTTTGGTCTGGAGCCGAAGTCGCGGGCTCCGAAGCGTAAGGCCGCAGGTGGGACGGAGGCGAGCGAGACGCCGGAACCGGGGAGCGGCGATGAGCGATAGGCGGACGTGGTAGGGGTGTTCGCAGATCTGGACTGGCTTCGGGAACCAGGTCGAATGGGCTTGCCGCGGCGGCAGGTTAGCCGTCGAGGCGAAGCCTAATTCTTTCGGACGGGGACTTTTTTGTTGGGCGTGCCGATGAAACAAGGGGGCACTTGGGTTGCGGGACGTTCGAACGGGGGGAGCGGCTGGATCGCGGGACAGGGCTGGCGGCACCCCCAATTCCTTCGCGGCGCGAGTTGCAGGCGGTGAGCCTGCGGTTCGAGCAAAGTGACGAGAGCGATGAAGGCCGTGATGAAGAGCAATGGTAAGCGCAACTGTTCGCGCCGGGGTCTTCGCTGGGTGGAGCGCAGCCCAAAGCGTCGGTGCGAGACGAACGAGGGAGTTGTGCATCGCGAAGTTATCTGGAGTTGGTGGATCTACTGCAGTCGCAAGGGGCACAGGCAAAGGAGGATTGCCGCGAGTTGTTTCGGCGGGTTGTCTTCAACATTCTGACCCACATTACGGATGATCATTTGCGGAATCACGGATTCCTCATCGGTGCCGGGAGGATCAGGCTCTCGCCAGCCTAGGACATGAATCCGTCCCTTGATCGAGAGGAACTCGCTATGGCGATCAACGAGGCGGAATCCAAGTGCGAGGTGAGGATCGCGGTGGAGGCACACCGATCTCGTACGGGTTGACCGCCGGCGAGGCGAAGGCGATTGCCTTGGGTACCCGCGAGGTTGTTCGTAGCTGGAGGGGAGGCGATGCGGGAGCGATGCAATCCAACTCCTTAAGAGGGGTGCTCTCCCAGAACTCGTCCCGGATATCCATTCGCAGGGGTGACGTCAGACGCCCACAGGCCATCTCATGCGTGGCAGCGGGTGAGCGGGTAATGATGGCCGCTCGATTGAAACAGCCATGAAGCGCCGTTCCGGGAAGACGCGCGGGTCCGATCCGATACCAACATTCCGGTCCACTCCTTACCTTTTCTGATACAAACCGCTCAGCTATCCCGCGTAAGATTGTCGGATCGAAGGGCGGACTCCTCCATGCAGATCACTAGCCGGGTACAACTACTCTCCGCGGCGGTCTCCGCCGTCTCGGTGCTTTCCCCGATATCCTCCTGGGCGCAAACGGCGCCGGTGCGGCTGGAGCCGGCGCGATGAGTGGCGGCGCGCGGCGGCGCCGGGGGGCAATGAGATTCCGGTGATCGTGCGGGTGAACGAGCTGGTGAGCCCGTCGGTGACGATGGCTGTTCAGTGAGGGGGATTTTGGGGGCGGCGGAACGTCGATGAGGGTTGCTTTTTTGGCCGGGACGGCAGGCGCGACACCGCTGCGGTTGTAGCCGCCTGCCAGGGGTGCTGGTGGGTGCTGAAGGAGAGCATGGAGCCAGCGGAGAAGGGTGCCGGCCCAGATACGGGAACCACCACTCCTGTACTCGCTTATACTGACAGTTAGTGTACTTGCATCGGCCAACCTTACTTAAGGGGCCTTATGCTGGCGGACTAGGGGGAGGAAGCCCTGCTCGTCGCGCTTGATTCGCTCGTCAAACGCTCCAGCGTATACGGCGTGATGGCCGAGTAACTCACGGCGCAAGGAGAACCGTCATGAACCCTAATACCCGTGACCACGTTCACTCCATGGTAGATCAATTGCCACCCGTGCAACTGGCTGCCGTTGAAGTGCTCTTGCGGTCCATGCTGGATCCGCTCGCGCAGAAACTGGCCGCCGCCGGGATCGAAGACGAACCGCTCACCGGAGACGAGCGCCGCTCCCTAGAGGAGGCCATCGAGTGGACCGAGCACAATAAGCGTATTCCCGTAGAGGAAGTGCTCGCCGAGTTTGGCCTGACCATGGCCGACTGGGAGATTATGGCCAAGACGCCGCTCGACGAACCACTGCCGGTGAAGGGCAGTGGCTAAGCGCGTCGCTTTTACCGATCAGGCTAAGGCGGACATCCGCGCCATTCCTCAGCCGGTCGCCCTTCAGATTCTGCGCACACTGGCCCGCTTTCTGGAATCCGGCGAAGGCAACGTCAAGAAGCTCCAAGATATCGATCCGCCGGTCTACCGCCTTCGCACTCAGGACCACCGTGTTTTCTTCCGCGTTCTGTCCGCTGACGAGATCGAAATCACCCGCGTGCATGACCGCAAGGAGGCTTACCGCTGAGCCAGAGTCAGGAGGGCGGGGCACCAGCGAGCCGGTTCCTCGGCATCCACCCGCACGGATGATTGTTCATCGCCATTGCGCCGTGTGAGTTTGAGGAGGAAGGAAACAGCAGAAGGGCGATCATGCCTGCTCCAACGCCTTCAAATGCGCCGTGACAGCGGCCCCGACCCCATTAAGGTTATAGCCTCCCTCCAGAACCGACACCAGCCGCCCCTGAGCATGTTTATCCGCCACTTCCAGCGTCAGTCGCGTGAGTTCGGCGAAGTCCTCGTCGGTGAGGCGGAACTGGCCGAGGGGATCGTCGTGGCGGGAGTCGAAGCCGGCGGAGATGACGACTAAGTCAGGCTTGAAGGCATCGGTGGCGGGTTTAAGGGTGTCGCGGAAGGTGCCGAGGATCTCGTCGCGGCCGGCGCCGGCGGCCAGCGGGCGATTAAGGATGCGGCCCTTGCCTTTGCCTTCGCCGGTTTCGTCTCGCATGCCGGTGCCCGGGTACCAGGGGTGCTGGTGGGTGCTGAAGAAGAGCACGGAGCCGTCGGCGTAGAAGATATCCTGGGTGCCGTTGCCGTGATGGACGTCCCAATCGACGATGAGGATGCGGTCGAGCGCGTGCTTGCGTTGGGCGTAGCGTGCGGCGATGGCGACGTTATTAAAGACGCAGAAGCCCATGCCGCGGTCTGGGGTAGCGTGGTGGCCCGGCGGGCGCAACAGGCAGAACGCATTCTTAGCCTTGCCGGTGATGACGGCGTCAATGGCGTTGAGCGCTCCTCCGGCGGCGTTGGCGGCGACATCGAAGGTTTTGGGAGAGATGGCGGTGTCTCCGGTGGAGAGCGTGCGCAAGCCGCGGGTGATGTCGCGGCGGGCCGTGGCGATGTACTCGCGGGTGTGGCAGGTAGCGAGTTCGTCTTCGGTGGCGGCGCGGGAGGGGATGGCGGTGAAGCGTTTGACGATGCCTGCCTGTTCGAGAGCGCTACGGATGGCCTGATAGCGTTCCGGGCGCTCGGGATGCCTGGGACCGGTCTCGTGATCGAGGGATACGGGGTCGGCCATGAGGGCGGATGGTTTCTTTTCGGCGGACAATAGCGTGAGTTCCTTCCCTGCGATCGGAATGGCGGCGAGGGCTTGCCGGCGTGTCGGGCGCATACGGGTCAGATTAAACGAATACGGAGGGGGCGTGGGGATCGGGTGCGGCTCAAGGACCTATCGGGAGCTACGCTCCGGTCTCGTGAAGTAATAAGGCCGCGCCTTGGCCCTCGCCTTCCGATTCCACCCAGTTGCGGCCGCCGTTGCGTTCGACCACCCCATGGGCGGTTAGTTAGCACACCTAACCATAACTAAGGGTAGAGCGGAAACCGCCGATTAGACCGATGAAAGGCGAAGCCAAGGAATGGACAGGCGATTCGACCAGCGGTTAAAATTCAAGGGAATGGAGCGAGTCCGCCCAACTTGGTACGAGTTTTTCGCCGGCGGCGGCATGGCTCGGCTTGGCTTGGGAGAGGACTGGGAATGCCTGTTCTCGAACGAATGGTGCGGCAAAAAGGCGTCCGCCTATCGGGCCAGGCATGGCGACGAAGAACTGCGAGTATGCGATGTTGCGGATCTGACCCCAGACGATCTTCCCGGCGTGCCAACCTTGGTCTGGGCTTCGTTCCCTTGCCAGGACCTATCCCTTGCCGGAAATGGCGCCGGGCTGGACGGGGACCGGAGCGGGACATTCAGGCCGTTTTGGGAGTTGATGCGAAAAATGGTTCGCTGCGGACGTCATCCGCGGCTGATCGTGCTTGAGAACGTGGTTGGCGCGCTGACATCGCATAGCGGAGACGACTTCGCGGTGATCGTGGGTGCGCTCGTTGAGGAGGGTTATCGAGCCGGTGCGCTGGTCATGGACGCTGTGCGGTTCCTTCCACAGTCCCGGCCACGGCTTTTCATTGTCGGGGTACACGCTGACACACCTGTACCGGCAAACCTGACCGTGCCCCAGGCGGCGGAACCGTGGCACACAAGATCCTTGCGCTCCGCGGTGCGGGGTCTACCTGAGCGGCTTCAAGATTCCTGGACTTGGTGGAGTGTGCCGGGCCCGTCAGGCCCCGTACCTTCTTTTGCCGATCTGATCGAATGGGAGCCGTCAGGAGTGGCGTGGCACACAAAAGCCGAGACCGATCACATTATAGGTCTGATGTCGCCCCTTCACTTGGAGAAGTTAAGGAAGGCGCAACGACTCGGCAAACGGATCGTTGGCACCGTCTACAGGCGGACGCGGCCAAATGAGAATGGTGTCAACGCCCAAAGGGCGGAGATCCGCTTCGACCAGATTTCCGGGTGCCTGCGGACCCCGGTCGGCGGTTCGAGCCGCCAGACGATTATGATCGTCGAAGGCCGCCAGATCAGGTCGCGGCTGCTGTCGCCAAGAGAGGCCGCGCGGCTCATGGGCGTCCCGGACGATTACCCCCTTCCTGAAAAGTACAACGATGCCTACCACCTTTTTGGAGATGGGGTTGCGGTTCCCGTTGTCCGGTGGTTAAGCACGCATCTCCTGACGCCCATAGCAGCCGCAACACGGGTTATGATAGCGGCTTGATGCCGTCAGAGAAGGATCCTCAAGGCTCCCCATACGATGTGGCGGCGATCCGCCAAAAAATCAGAGGCTTCCTGAACGCGGTCGCACCCAACGGCAATGGGAAGAAGCTCGGCAACGCCAAGTGGGGAGTGTATGCTTTCTACGACGATGATGCCGAACCTATCTATGTTGGGCAGACGAATGAGATGTTGCGGTCCCGCATTGGACGCCACCTGACGAACCAACGGACCGATGCCGTCGCAATGAACGTGTTGGACCCCTTTGAAGTCGCTGAGATCGAAGCTTGGCCTTTTTGGGACCTGCAGAGCCGGGATAGCAGAGACGCCGAAGCCAGGGCCGTTCTCAACTCGGCGGAGTACACTGTTTTCCAGATTGTTCTCGGTCAATCCAGCTTTAATGCAGTTCTCAATGAAGGCGATATCGCCGCTTCCAAGGTAATCGAACTGCCGCCATCGGTTCGTGGCCGGATCATCCCCGACGACCTGTACGAACAGCGCAAGCATCCGGATGTTCGGATTGCGAGGCGCGCCACGACGATCGCCGCCCTCGCAAGGGTCATTAGTGAGCGTGAAGTCTCGAAGGGGTTGAGGCGTACGCTCATGACGCAGGCGCGAAGGCTGGAACGTCTCGCCACGCAGCGGTTTAACGAAATCGGCGGCAACATCCCAACTGTAGAACCGGGCCAAGAGGTCTGAAATGGATTCCGTTTCCCGTGAGACCCGATCGAGGGTGATGGCGAAGGTCCGGTCCACTCGAAACAAGTCTACCGAATGGCGGGTGCGGGCTGGATTGGTTCAGGCTGGCATCCGTGGTTGGACCATGCACCCCAGCGAGTTGTCCGGAAAACCGGACTTCGTTTTCCCTTATCAACGGTTGGCTGTCTTCGTGGATGGGTGCTTCTGGCACGGATGCAAGACGTGTGGGAAGGTCCCGAATTCCAACACAGCGTATTGGGATGCCAAGATCTCCCGCAACCGCAAACGGGACCGTCGCGTAAAAGTACGATTGCGAAAAGACGGCTGGCAGGTAATGAGGATTTGGGAGCACGAATTGCGATCTCTCGGGAACGTCATCCGGCGCATCAATGGTGCGCTCGCCAGCGCCGCCGCGTTCAGAGCCGGCGAACGGCGCCGTTAGTCTCACACGCGGGTACAGCGGATGTGCCGTTGGTCTACGCGGTGGCGCTCATCGCCTTCGGACGGCCGTTGACAGACAGCGGGGGCTGGCTGGCCACCGGCACGGCCTGCAAAATGAACGGCTCGCGGAAGCTGGCCAGTACGGGCGTCAACTGATCGATGGAGGTTCGCAGACCGCCCATCATGTCGACGAACTCGGAATCGCGGCGCCGTTCCAATGCCAGACGCAGGGCCTGGAATTCGTTGGCCAACTCGCGCAATGCGTTTTCGAGCGTCTCGGTCTGCGCTTTCGGTGCCGGCATGGCTTTGGAGAGTAGCGGCAGCCACTGTTCGCCGATGCGGTCGCGGATGGCGGCCTGGAGCCGTTGGCCGCGCACCTGGAGGAGGTTGGAGAGCACCTGCATTACGGCGCAGCCGGCGACACCGGCATAGGCCAGGCGCTGGTTTTCGGGCGCGGTGAGGGCGCCGCCGGAGATCATTTGCGAGGCGCCAAGGGCGCAAAACGCCGCGGCGGCGATCATCCAGCCCTGGGTGCGGAGGCCGAGCGAGTTGGCTTCGAGCGAATCGCGGTCGGCGCGGTCATGCTGTTCGGCAATCAGGCAGGCGCCGGGCAAGTCGTTGGCGCGGGCGGTGGCGTGCAGGCGGCGCAGCAGCGGGCTTTTCAGTGCCGTGGCTTGGCCGAGTTTCTCAGCCACTTCGAGCAAGGGCTTCGAGCCGAGCAGCTTTTTGGCTTCGCCCAGCACCTGGTCATCGGAGAGGCCGATCTCGGCGTTCATGCGCCAGTGCAGCGCGGCGGCCTGGACGAGTGCCGCCGTAAAGACCAGCGCACAGATGGCGATACCCCAGCCAAACCAGGGCGCCAGCGCGCCGCCCGCACAGAAGGCGAGCAGGTAGGCCAGCGAGTTGCGGCCGAGGGCGCTGACCGTTAAGGCCATCGGCACTTTGTCCGGCAGTTTGGGTTGGGGCCGCGATTCCTGGGGGGGGCGGGCGTGCTGGGTGGTGGGGCGAGGTTCTCCCGTAGGGGCAAGCGAGACCTGCCCCTGGGCGCGCTGCCAGGCCTCCTGGAGCCATCGCGATTGCGTATCGGCGATGTCGCCCTCCGGCGTGATGCGGGCGGCCAGGGCGAGCACTTCGTCCTGCAGGTCGGAGCCGTCGAGGAACCGCTGGTTAATGGGAAGCAGCCCGCGGGCCATGGAACTGGCCATGACCTGTCGGATGCGCGGCAACTGGCCGGGGTGGTCGCTTTCGATAGCGATGCAGTAGGGGCGCAGGCGGCCTTCGCCGGTTTCCCCGTGATAAAGGCTGCAGCCAGCCAGGTCCTTTGGGGGGATGGCCGTGAACAGAATGCGAAAAGCCGTGTAGCCGTAAAAGCCCGAACCGAGTTTCTGGGCGTCGAACAAAATCCCGAGTTGTGGCATGTCGGGGGTACTCCTGCGGTCGGATTCCTGGACGCGGTGGCACGGGGAGGGCTGGCGGCCGCCTCCTCCTCCAAGTCCCGCGTTAAGTAAGTGCGGGGAGGGCGGCGGTATTCTCAGGGCGAATAGGGGAATTGGGGGTCGGAGTCTTCTGGGAACGTAGATGGGGCCGCCAAGGCAAGGCGCGTTATCATGAGGGTTCCAATGACCACCGTTTCTTACTTGGAATGCAGCCAGACGGGCGAACGCTATGAAGCGGGCAAGCTCCATAACCTGAGCAAGGCGGGTTTCCCGCTGCTGGTGCGCTACGATCTCGAAGCCGCGCGGCAGGGCTGGAATCGCGAATGGATCGCCTCCGGTCCCACCAGCATGTGGCGTTATGCGCCGGTGTTGCCGGTGTCGAGGCCGGCGTCGATTGTGAGCCTGGGCGAGGGGTTGACGCCGCTGATCCGCGCGCGGCGGCTGGGGGAGAAGATCGGGGCCCCGAACCTTTATGTAAAGGATGACGGGGTGAATCCGACGGGCAGTTTCAAGGCTCGCGGACTGTCGTGCGCGATTTCGATGGCCAAGGAACTGGGGGTGACGAAGGTGGCCATCCCGTCGGCGGGGAATGCGGCGAGCGCGTTGGCGGCCTATGCGGCGGCGGCCGGGATGGAGGCGCACATCTATATGCCGCGCGACGTGCCGCAGGCGAATTTCATTGAATGCAAGGCGTTTGGGGCGAATGTGACGCTGGTGGACGGGCTGATCAGCGATTGCGCGAAGATTGTGGCGCAGCGGGCGCCGGTGGAGGGCTGGTTTGACGTTTCGACGCTGAAGGAGCCGTACCGGATCGAGGGTAAAAAGACCATGGGCTACGAGATTGCCGAGCAGTTCCACTGGAGCCTGCCGGACGCGATTCTCTATCCCACTGGCGGCGGTGTCGGGATTATTGGAATGTGGAAGGCTTTTGCGGAGTTGGAGGCGCTGGGCTGGGTGGTGGGCAAGCGGCCGAAGATGATCGCCGTGCAGGTGGAAGGCTGCATGCCGGTGGTGCGGGCTTATGAAAAGGGAGAAGAACGGAGCGAGTTTTTCGAGAATGCGGCGACGGTGGCCAGCGGGCTGCGTGTGCCGAAGCCTTTGGGCGACTTTTTGATCCTGCGCGCG
Source organism: uncultured Candidatus Solibacter sp. (assembly GCA_964385495.1). Lineage (GTDB taxonomy): Bacteria > Acidobacteriota > Terriglobia > Bryobacterales > Bryobacteraceae > CADEFT01. The sequence goes on along the minus strand of CAYLPH010000006.1, from coordinate 41,986 downwards.
GTACGGGAGAGTGGGGGGACGGCGATTGCGGTTTCCGATGCGGAGGCGCTGAAGGCGGGGATCGACCTGGCTTGTGAAGAAGGTGTGTTCGCGGCTCCGGAGGGGGCGGCTTGTGTGGCGGCGATTCCGAAGTTGTTGGCTTCGGGCGCGCTTGCACGGGAGGAGCGGATTGTGATCTATAACACCGGCGCCGGTTTGAAGTATCTGGAGGCGTACTCCACCCGCTTCCCGCGGAACACGGGTGGAGAATCGGATAAGTTGGGAGGGCTGATTACGCCGCGCTAGAGAACGTTTTGGGGTGGGAGACCCGAACACCGGCTCCTTAGTAACGCCCGCCGCCGCCGGACCGGCCGCCGCCGCCAGAGCGTCCGCCGCCATAGCCGCGGCCACCGCCACCACCGCCACCACCAGGGCCACCGTCACCCTTCGGGCGCGCTTCATTGATGTTCAACGTTCGGCCCGACATCTGGGCGCCGTTAAGCGCATTGATCGCCTTGTCGGCCTGACCGTCGTCCGGCATCTCGACGAAGGCAAAGCCGCGGCTGCGGCCCGTGTCGCGGTCGGTGATGATGCTGACACGTTCCACAGTGCCGTATGCTTCGAACAACGCCCGCAGGTCCTGCTCGCTGGCGCTAAAACTCAGATTCCCTACAAAAATATTCTTCACAACGGACCCTTTCACTCCGGCGCCGGGCTCTGTCCTTCCCAGAAGGAACTGACCGGCACCCATATACCCCGTACCCTCTCCGGGCCACGATCCGCGAACCGGGAGACTGGCACGCCAGATCACGGATTCCCGTGAATCAGGTTGCACTTTTGTGCAGCCATATCGTACCAGCTTTTGGAATATCTGGGAATGCGGATTTTTAAGGAATGGTGAATCTGGGTGACGGAAGGAGTGATAGCTATTTCATCGACATCTGTAGGAGAGGCTGCCCGCGGCTACGCGAAAACCCTAACGGGCGGTTCGGCAATTCCTCATCGAAACCGGTACTTTCCTTCCATTGCGACTGCCATTCCAGGGCCGTAGGATCGGGATGTCCCCGCAACCCCACGCCAGCTACCCCTATCGTGGCCGGCGCGTTGCGGGGCAATGCGTGCCAGCACCGCGGCCGGTAGCCGGAACCCTGCAGGATCCGGCTACCGCCGCCGTGTTTATAACTCCCGGTCGTCCCGCGAACTGCCCACCATCTCTTTCCGCAGCTTGCGGTAGGCCTCGAATTTGCGGCGTTGTTCCGGGGTCAGCAGTTTCTCGATGGCGGCATCTTCGGCCGCGCGGATGCCGCGCAGATCATTGAGCAAGGACTCGGTTACCTTTTCGAGAGCGGCCGTCTGGGCGCTGTCGTTGGCCAGGCGGGCACGCCGCAGTTTGCGCAGTTCGGTGTTGCGCTCCTGGCGTTTTGCGGCGAACTGCTTGCGGTAGACGGCCTGGATTTCGGTGACTTGTCTGGCCTGGTCCATGGAGAGGTCCAGGGCGGATTTCAGGGGCTGGTCGGCAAACAGGGTGACCGCGCTGAGGATGAGGATGATGAGTGTGTGTTTCATGGGCTCACTTTCAATAGGGCAATTGGCGGGTGAGGCCGGTCAGCCAATTTGGGCCGTCCCGTACGACCCGGTATCATAAATCTATGTCCAGAAAGTCAGTTGGGTTCATCGGTTGGCGGGGCATGGTTGGCTCCGTGCTGATGGACCGCATGCAGGCGGAGAGCGATTTTGCCGCGATCGAGCCGGTCTTTTTCAGTACCAGTAACGCCGGGGGGAAGGCTCCGGAGTTCGCGCGCCAGGAGAAAGCGCTGCTCGATGCATTCGATTTGAAGCAGTTGAGCGCCTGCGACATCCTCATCTCAACGCAGGGAGGGGATTACACGACAGAGGTTTTCGGAAAGCTACGCGCGGGCGGTTGGAACGGGCATTGGATTGACGCGGCGTCGACGCTCCGTATGGCGGACGATGCGGTGATCATTCTCGATCCGGTGAACCGGCCGGTGATCGACCGGGCGCTCGAGAAGGGCGGCAGGAACTGGATTGGCGGCAACTGCACGGTGAGTTGCATGCTGATGGGCGTCGGCGCGCTGTACAAGGCCGGGCTGGTGGAGTGGATGAGTACGCAGACCTACCAGGCGGCTTCGGGCGGCGGCGCCAAACACATGCGCGAGTTGCTGACGCAATACGGCACGCTGTTTGGGGAAGTGAAGGATCTGCTGGCGGATCCGAAGTCGGCAATTCTGGAGATCGACCGCAAGATCATCGCGCGGCAGCGGGGGATGGCCGGGGCGGAGGTGGAGAACTTTGGGGTGCCGCTGGGCGGGTCGCTGATTCCGTGGATTGATAAGGATCTGGGCAACGGGGTGTCGCGCGAGGAGTGGAAAGGCATGGCGGAGACAAACAAGATTCTCGGCCAGGGTCCGGGCTTCGCTGCGCCGGCGGTCCCAGTGGATGGCTTTTGTGTTCGCATTGGCGCGATGCGGTGCCATAGTCAGGCACTGACGTTCAAGTTGAAGAAGGATGTGCCGGTGGCCGATATCGAAGCGATGATCGCCGCGGACCATGAGTGGGTGAAAGTAATCCCGAACACGCGGGAAGCGACGATTCACGCGTTGACACCAGTGGCGGTGACCGGCACTTTGATTACGCCGGTAGGGCGAATCCGGAAGATGGCGATGGGCCCCGAGTATGTTGGGGCGTATACGATCGGCGATCAGCTCTTATGGGGAGCGGCCGAGCCGTTGCGGCGGATGTTACGGATTTTGCTGGGAGATTTGTAGGGTTGGAGCGGATCGTACCACGGCGTTCGGAGCCAGCGGCAGTAGGGTGGTGCCGCCAGCGCGGTCGCTAGCAGTGGCGCAAGTTCGGCAGGCAGGCTGTAATGACGCTGTCGAAATAGAGACACAGCGTGCTCTGCAGCAGTTCCATTGACAGGCGCTCCTGCTCCACGACCTGGCGCATACACATCCCCTGAGCCATGGCGATGAAGCCGCCCACGATCTGCTCCGAGGGCGGGTGGTCCGTGACGCCGCATTTCTCAAATAGCCGGTCCATGAACGCCCCAGCGACCTTCGTGTCGCGTTGCACCAGATCCGCCACGATGGGCCGCGCCTCGGGATGGCGCACGCCGTACATCTGTAATTCCAGATAGAACATGCACTGTTCCCGGTCGGTAGCCGAGCCGATCGCATAGGCCCGCAAGCCTGTCACGATCTGCTCCGGGGTGTGGTCGTCATTGGCCAGCGCGGCGATCTCCGCTTCCGACCGCTTCCATTCCCTCTCTACCACCGCCGCCAGCAGGTCTTCCTTGGTCTCGAAGTTCGAATAGAAGGCGCCACGGGAGTAGCCGGCGTGTTCGGTGATGCGGTCGATGGAGGTGGGCTCGATGCCTTCGGTGGCAAACAGGCGATAGGCGGCGTCGATGAGGCGCTCGCGGGTTTGGGCGCGGCTCTCCTCGCGAGTCAGGCGTTTGCGGCGGTCATCGAGGGTAGCGGTAGCGAGATCCGGCATGGTGCGTCAACCTGACCCATGTTACATCTTTCAAATCCAAATACACAACTGAATTTGGATCTTGACTAGAATTGGAAAGCTTCGTAGAATCGAATCTGTGAATACAAAGTTGTATCTGAGTTCTGCCTTGACTTTGTTGCTGGCCACTCCCCTCCTTCCCGCTATCTCCCTCGACGAAGCCATTTCCTTGGCGCGGGCCCAGAATCGTAAGATCCGCTTGTCGGCGGAGCGGATTGGGCAGCGGGAGAGCGATCTGGCCGCCGAGAAGACGCGCCGTTACCCGGTATCGAGCCTGATGGCTACAGCGGGAATTGGGGTGACGAAGGCGAATGTGACGTTTCCGCGCGGAGCTTTTGGAGTGTATGACAACGTTGGCGCGATTCCGGACAGCGACCAGAAGCTGGGCATTCCGCGGCGGATGACGGGCTTTTCGAACTCGCAGGTGGCGCTCCCGGTTACGCAGCAGGTGCGGATTGGGGCGGCGATCGGGAATGCCGCCGATGAAGTGGCCGTAGCAAAGCTGGAGCGGGCGCGGACCGAACAGGAAGTGACGGCGCAGGTGCGGCAGCTTTACTTTGCGCTGCTGGCTGCCGAGGCGGGTCGAAAGGCGGCGGAGGCGAATCTGGCGTTGGCGAAGGAAGTCGAACGGCTGGCGGCGCAGGGCGTCGAGGCCGGCACCACGCTGGCGGCGGATCAAGGCGAGGCGGGGGCGCGGCGGAAGCGTGCCGAGGTGGCGGTAAGCGGGGTAGAGGCGGAGCGCGCGAACCTGCGGGAGCAATTCAACCTTCTCTTAGGACGGCCGCTGGATGAGGCGGTGGAAGTCACGCTGCCCGCCGAGGCCGGGGTGGCGTACACGGTGGCGGAAGTGAAGGAGTCGGCGGTGGCCGACCGGCCGGAGGTAGACGTGGCTCGGCTACGGATGCACCAGGCCGAACTGGCGGTGCGGGCCAAGCGCTGGGAGCGGGTGCCGGACGTGAGCCTGGTGTTCCAGCATTTCGGGTTTCTCAATACGGGGAATCTGGCGCCTGCCAACTATGCGGTGGCGGGGTTGCAGGTGACCTGGGAGCCGTGGGATTGGGGGCGGAGGAAGAAAGAGGCGCGGGCGTTGGAGTATCGGGTGAAGGCGGCGCGGATCACTCGCGAGGAGACCGCCGATGCGGTGCGGGCGCAGGCGAGCCAGGCCTTGCGGGCCTTCGAGCAGAGCCAGAAGGAAGTGGCGGCGGCGGAGGCGGCTGTGGCGGCGGCGCGGGAATCGGTGCGGGTGAATCGCGAGCGGTATGAGCAGCAGGCGGCGCTGTTGCGGTCGTTGTTGGAGGCGCAGACGAGTTTCGAATCGGCCCAGGAGCAGCAGGTACGCGCGCTGGCGTCGCGCGGGACGGCGTGGGCGAATTTGCAGTTGGCGATGGGGCGGGAGTGAGCTTTCAGAGCTTTGAGGGAATGGAGCGTATATGAACTGGAGTAAGGTGTGGGTGCTGGCCGGGTTGAGCCTGATGGCCTCCGGCTGTGGGAAGAAGGAAACGGTAGTGGCGGCCAAGTCATTGACGCCGGTGCGGGCGTTCTCGGTGAAGGCCAGCGGGGCGGTGCCGGAGATGCGGTATGCGGGCTCGCTGGAGGCAACCGCCCTGGTGACGTTGGCGTTCCGCGCCCCGGGCGCCATTGAGGCGATTCACCAGGTGCGGGGCGTCGATGGGCGAGCTCGGGCGCTTGAGACTGGGGATTGCGTGGCGGCCGGGACGGTGTTGGCTCGTATTCGTACGACTGAGTTCCAGGCGCGTACCGATGCGGCGCGGGCGCAGGTTAGCGATGCTACGGCGGCGCGGGCGGCATCGATGGCGCAGGTGGAAGAAGCGCAGGCGGGGTTGGCTCATGCGGAACTCGATTGGGGCCGGGCGCAGAAGCTGCTGGCCGGGTCGGCGATGACGCGGGCCGAGGGGGACGCCGTGAAGGCGCGGCTGGATGCGGCGCGGTCGCGGGTGGAGGCGGCGCGGGCGCAGGTGCGGGTGGTGGACGCGAAGATCGAATCGGCGGCTGCCTCGGCTGCCGAGAGCAAGGTGGGACTGGGCGATACGGTAGTCGTTGCCCCATTTGCCGGATGCGTGGTGTCGCGGCAGGCCGAACGCGGCGCCTTCGCGCAGCCGGGCGCCTCCGCCTTTGTCCTGGCGGATCTAAACCGGGTGAAGGTAGTCTTTCACATCCCCGATACCGAACTGGCGCGGTTGAAGCCGGGGGCTCGGGTGGAAGCGACGGTGGAAGCGCTGGGCAACCGGGAGCTTGCGGCGGTGGTGCAGTCCATCGCGCCGGCGGCCGACGCGGTGACGCGCAACTTCCGGGTCGAGGCGATTGCCGCCAATCCTGGCCGGGAATTGCGGGCGGGGCTGATTGCGTCGGTACGGCTACCAGGCGGGGTGTTGGTTTCGGAGCTTACGGTTCCGGTAAGCGCAATCGTGCGCGGGGCGGGGGATTCGGCCTTCACCGTGTTCACCCTGGAGGGCAACACGCTGCGGCGGCAATCGGTGACGCTGGGCGCGGCGCGCGGCAATGAAGTGGTGGTGACGGCGGGTTTGCGGGAAGGGCAGAAGGTGATCCGGGAAGGCGTGGCCGGGTTGGTGGAAGGCGAGACTGTGCAGGTGGTGGAGTAACGCATGTCCGGACATCACAATCGCAATTTGGACCAGCGGAAGAATACGGCCCGTTACTTCGTCGAGAACCGGCAGGTGTCGTGGGCGGTGCTGTTTGGCGTCATCGCCTGGGGCATCTGGGGTTATTTCAATATGCCGCAGCGCAAGGACCCGGAGATCCCCGTGCGCGACACGCTGGCGGTGGTGCGCTGGCCGGGACAGCCCGCCGAACGGCTGGAGCAGATGGTGACGAAGAAGGTGGAGGCGGGCATCGCGCAGAATGCGCATGTCACCGAGATCCGCTCCATCACGCGCCCAGGCGTGGCGTATGTGTTCGTGAAGTTCGACGAACGGCTGGACGCGACGGGGCGCGAACTCGACGACTTGCAGCAGAAACTGCAGGGGTTGACCCTGCCGCAGGGCGTGCTACCGGTGGAGTTGGTGAAGGATTTTGGCGACACCGCGACCTTGATGCTGACGGTGGCGAGTCCGGCGGCCGATGGCGCCGATCTGGACCGGCGGGCGGGCGAGTTGCAGGCGGCCCTTAAGCCGGGGCGGATGCTGGTGGTGTGGCCGCATGCGCGTTCGCTCGATAGCGAAGAGCTACGGCGGGTGACCCTGCGGATCGGCCACTGGCTGGAGGAGCAGGGAGGCGGCGCGGGCGTCCAGCCGGTGCGTGGCGAGGGGTTTACAGGCTTCGATCTCACGACCGCGCAAAACCCGGACCAGGTGCTCGCCAGCGTGCGCACTTTGATGTCCCAGCGGCTGCAGACGCCCGAACTGCACCCGGACGTGTGGCGGCCGGTGGCCGTGTCGAATCCCGGGGCGGTGCGGGAGCAATTGAGCCGGGTGGCGGGCTCGCGGTACAGCTATCGGGAATTGGATAACTTCACTGAACGCATCGAGAAAGCGGTAAAAGCGAAAGAGATTGTTTCGCGGGTAAACCGCTCCGGGTTGCTGGAAGAACAGGTGCAGTTGAAGTACAGCCAGGAGCGTTGGGCGAGCTACGGCATCGCGCCACAAACGGTGCGCGAGGCGCTGAGCTCGCGGGCGGTGGTGGCGGCGCCGGGGAATGTGGATGCCGCCGGGCGGTCGCTGCCGGTGGTGCCGCGGGCGGACTTCGAATCGACGGCGCAGCTTGGCGGCGTGCTGATTCCAACGTCGAGCGGTAGTAGCGTTTATCTTCGCGATCTGGTTGATATCGAACGCGGTTACGAGACGCCGGCGCGGTTTCTTAACTACTTCCAATACCGGGATGCCAAGGGCGAGTGGCAGCGGGCACGCGCCATCTCGCTGGACATCCAGATGCGTAGCGGATCGCAGATCGCCGAGTTCAACCGCATTGTCACGGCGGAGATTGATAAGGTGCGGGCGCAGTTGCCGGCCGACCTGATCGTGGACCGGACCTCGGATCAGCCACAGCAGGTGGAGGAGTCGGTGGATCTGTTCATGAGCAGCCTGTGGGAGGCGATTGCGCTGGTGGTGATCGTAAGTTGGATTGGGTTCTGGGAGTGGCGGTCGTCGCTCGTTATGGCGATTGCGATTCCGATTACCCTGGCGATGACGTTTGGAATGGCGCACCTGTTGGGAGTGGATCTGCAACAGGTCTCGATTGCTACGCTGATTCTGGCGTTGGGCCTGTTGGTGGACGATCCGGTGGTGGCGGGCGATGCGATCAAGCGCGATCTGGCGGCCGGCCGTCCGCGGCTGCTGGCGGCGTGGCAAGGGCCGACGAAACTGGCGCGAGCGATCCTGTTCGCCACCATCACGAACATTGTGGCGTACCTGCCGTTCCTTCTAATGACGGGCGATAACCGGCGCTTTTTGTATACCTTGCCGGTGGTGATGACGTGTTCGCTGGTGGCCTCGCGGCTGGTTTCGATGACGTTTATCCCGCTGTTCGGCTACTACCTGCTGCGGGAGCCGAAGCACAAGGAGCCAACGCTGGCCGAACGGCGTGAGCGGGGCTTCGGGGCGCTGTACTATCGCACCGGAAAATGGGCGATCAATCACCGGTGGGCTGTTCTGGGGGCCTTTGCAACGGCATTGGTGGCGGTGAGCTGGTCGGCCGCCGGATTGAAACAGCAGTTCTTCCCCTTCGAGCGGCAGTACCTGTCGTTCACCGAAGTATGGCTGCCGGGGGGCGCATCGGTCTCGGCCACGGCGGAAGCAACCGAGAAGGCGGAGGCGATCTTGCAGCGGGTGGCGCGGGAGCAGAAGCGCGAACTGCGGTCGATCACGAGTTGGATTGGCGGCGGCGGGCCGCGCTACTGGCTATCGAGCAACCCGGAACCGCAGCAGCCCAACTACGCGCACATCCTCATGCAGGTGCGGAACAACGAGGATACCGAGGCGCTGTTGCCGCTGTGGCAGAAGGCGCTAAGCGCGGAGATCGCGGGCGCCACCTTGGATGTGCGGCGCCTGGAGACGAGCGCCCCCGTAGGTATTCCGATCCAGATCCGGCTGTCGGGCGAGGATACGGCGGAACTGCGGCGGCAGGCGGCGCGGCTGGAGAAAGTATTCCGGGAGACGGAAGGGTCGGCACGTGTGCGCAATGACTGGGGCGAGGACGTGCTGACGGCGGACCTGCGGATTGACGAAGCGCGGGCGGCGCTGGCGGGCGTCTCGCCCGGCGAGGTAGCGGCGGCGGCCACCGGGTCGCTGGACGGCTCGCCGGCGTCGGCGATGCGGGAAGGCGACCGGCAGATCCCGGTGGTACTGCGCCTGAGGATGGACGAGCGGGCGCGGGCGAGCGATGTGGGGAATCTGTATGTTTGGTCGCAGGGAGGCAAGTCACGGGTGCCGCTGTCGCAGGTGGCCAGCCTGAGCTATCAGTTGCAGCCGGCCAGGATCGGGCGCTACCAGCAGTTCCGGACGATCACGGTGCAGAGCTTCCCGGCCGACGCCTACCTGGCGTCGGAAGTGTTACTCAAAGCCATGCCTCAAATTGAACAGATGCAGAAGGAGTTGCCGGCTGGCATGAGACTGGAAATCGCCGGCGAGTACAAGGAGCAAAACAAGGGCTTTGGGGAGTTGGCGATGGTGATGGCGGTGTCCGTGATGGCGATCTATTTCGCCCTGGTGGTGCAGTTCCGGAACGCCATCAAGCCGCTAATTGTGTTTGCCGCCATACCCTTTGGGATTGTCGGCGGGTTGTTGGGTTTGGAGGTGATGGGGGCGCCGTTCGGCTTCATGGCGTTCCTGGGCGTGGCCAGTCTGGTGGGTGTTATCGTCAGTCATATCATTGTCTTGTTCGACTTTATTGAAGAAAAACAGGAAGAGGGTGCGCCGTTGGAAGAGGCGCTGCTCGATGCCGGAATCCTGCGCTTGCGGCCTGTCCTGATTACCGTGGGAGCGACCGTGATCGCGCTGGTACCGCTGGCGAGCAAAGGCGGGCCGCTTTGGGAGCCGCTGTGCTACGTGCAGATCGGAGGATTAACCGTCTCGACACTAGTAACCCTTGTGCTTGTGCCGGTTGTGTATGCAATCTTCGTCCGCGACTTGAAGTGGATCAAGTGGCGGGAAACAGCCGTCAAGCAGGCCGCCGGTCCGGTGCAACGGGAAGCGGATCGCCTGCGTCTGGTGCTGGAGCCTTAGCGAGCGCGGCGCCCAGGGCATGGGCCAACTCGCAGCGGTCCACCGGCTTGGTGAGGAAAGCGTCCATGCCCGCCTGGGCCGCCCGTTCGCGGCTGGTTTTCATGGCCCCGGCGGTGAGGGCGAGGATAGGCAGGTCGCGCAGCCCGGCGGCGCGGATGCGGCGGGTGGCTTCGAAGCCGTCGATACCGGGCAGTTGGGTATCCATAAGGACGGCGGCGTAGCGATTCTCAAGGCATTTGGCGACGCCGGTTTCGCCGTCATTGGCAATCTCGACGGACAGCCCGAAGCTGCGGAGGAGGGCGGAGGCGACCTTTTGGTTAACAAGATTGTCTTCCACCACCAGAACGGGGTGCTGGGAGGTAAGCTGGACGCCCGGGGCCCCGGCGGTCGCCTGCTGGCCGCTACTTTCGGCGACTTGAAACGGCACCGACACCGTGAAGGTACTGCCGGCGCCAAGCTCGCTTTCAACTGCGATTTTCCCGTGCATCTTTTCGACGAGAGCCTGGCTGATACTGAGGCCGAGGCCGGTACCGCCATACTTGCGCGTGATGGCGGCGCTGGCCTGGGTGAACTTATCGAAGATGGTGGCCAGCGCCTCCGGGGCAATACCGATACCGGTATCCTCGACGCGTACGGTGAGCCACGCCTCGCCGTGCCCTTCGACCGGGCTGCAGTTGGCGCTGATTTGGACCTCGCCCCTTGAGGTGAACTTGATGGCGTTGCTGACCAGGTTCGACAGCACCTGGCGGAATCGCAGCGGGTCCCCCATCAGATAGGGCAGGGAATCCGGGATATCCAGGGTGAGCCGGAGTTGTTTCTGCTCGGCGGTGGGATGAAAGGCTCGCCAGAGGTCGAGGAAGGGTAGGGTTCGGCTTGATCGACACCGAAACGCACGGCGGACGGCCGTCCGTCAGCCCAGGCGGCAGGCGGAGCATGCACAAGGCACAGCGCTAGCGCGAGCCATTCCCGTTGGACACGGCGCATAGTTCCTTATCGACTATAAAGGCAAAAGTCGTTTCTGCCTATGGGAATGTTGCATTCCTGGCGCGGCTTCCGCTGCTCCATCCGGCGTCCAACTTCCGGCTGGGGAAGCCTTTACAAGGTAAGCTTCGACAATCGCTCAAATCCCTAGAACCGGTTGCCGGTAAAGCCCCCGTCGACGTAAATCTCGGCTCCGGTGATGAAACTGCCGGCCGACCGGGAACAGAGCAGCAGCATGGCGCCGATCAACTCGTTGGGCTCGCCGAAGCGCGCCATCGGCGTTTGGGCCATTATGTTGGCCACGCGGGCCGGATCGAGGATCTTGCGATTCTGCTCGGCGGGGAAGAAGCCGGGGCAGAGGGTGTTGACGCGAACCTTTTGGGTGGCGTACTCGCGGGCGACGTTCTTCGACAAGTTCACGACGGCGGCTTTCGAAGCCGAATAGGCGAAGACGCGCGACAGGGGTAGGTGGCTGGTGACGCTGCCGATATTCAGGATACTGCCGCCCAAGGGTTGGGAGGCCATTTGCGGGGCGAAGATCTGGCAACCCCAGTGGGTCGCCTTGAGATTGGTGGTCAGGACGCGGTCCCAATCCTCGTCGCCGATCTGCTCATACGGCACGGCGGAGTTGACGCCGGCGCAGTTGACCAGGATATCCACTTTGCCGTGCGCGGCGGTGATTTGGCCGCGCAGGGCGGTGATGGACTGGCGCGACATCACGTCCACTTCCAGGTACTCGGCGGACCCGCCGAGCGCGGCGATGGCGGCCACGCGTTCGGCCCCGCGTTCGACCGATCGTCCGGCCACGGCCACATGCGCGCCGGCCTGGGCGAGTCCATCACAGAGGGCGCCACCGAGAACGCCAGTGCCACCAATCACCACGGCGACTTGGCCGGATAGGGAGAAAAGCTGGTCGATGTAGGACATGAAGAGACTTAGTATCGCATGAGGCTGGGCGGGCATCTACAAGCCGGCCGGCGCTATCTCCCGCCGCCACTTGAGGCGCGTATAGGCGATCTGGAAGCCCTGGCGCTGGGCGTTGCGCTGCGAGCCGCTGCCCGCTTCGGCCACCATCATGGCCAAGTCGCAGGCGTGCCCCTGCGCGTATCGCATGCGGGCCTGGAGCAGGGCGGCCTGAAGTCCCTTCCGGCGATAGATGGGGAGGGTGGAGGCTCCGGCAAACAGGGCGATGCCCTCGTGAATGGTCAGCGCCCCAGCGGCTGCCGGCGTGCCTTCGTAAAAAGCGAGGAAGGAAACGGAATGTTCGCGGTGGGCTTGCAGGATACCCATCTCTTCTAAAAATGGGCGGAGTTCGGGGTGCTCGGCGGCCCAGGCTTCGGTCGAGACTTGAGACCAGACCTTGGGGTCTGCCACGATCTCCACGGTGGTCGCGGATGCGGCCGGGAGGTCGCGCGCGGAGGTCGACGTCCGCCCCACCATGACGGAGGAGATTTCGATGGGATGGTAGCCGCGGCGGCAGAGGAGTTGCATAGCGCTGGGGCCGGCGAGGGGGCTTAGTTCCAGATCGGTGTGGGAGCCGCGTTCGGTGAAGAAGGCTTCCACCTCGTCCAGGATTTGTGGCGTGAGTGGCTCCGTTACGCCCAGGCCAAAACATTGCGTGATGGGCGAGTCGATGCCGTCGAACACGGCGCAACCGCCCCCCACCGCCTGCCAGGTGGCGCCGCTATCGGGGTTCAGCTTGGCGCGGGCTTCGGCCAACTCGCGGCAGGCATTGCCTTCGGCGCGTTCCAGGCGGCGGCTGAGGGCCACATCGACGAGAATCAAGCGGTGTGTGTCTCCGGAAACAACTCTAGCAGCACCGCCGCCGCTTCGCGCATCGTGCCGGTCCGGGCGTGGTGCGCCAGGGCTTCGGCGAAGCGCGGAATCCACCCCAAATGCTGCCGCTCAAAGGCCGCCGCCTGCTCGGCCGGCGCCTCCCGGTCCAACAGCATGGCGTAGAACAGCAGTAGCAGGCCGATATGGTCCGCCGGTTCCGAGTCCAGGCTTGGCGCAAAGCCGAACTCGCGGTACCAGCCAAGCGCGGCGTGGTGTGCCGGGCCCAGCAACCGCCGCGCGCCGGCATCCTCGTCCCACACCGATTGCCAGGGCGGGCACGGCGCACCTTGCGGATGCAGAAACAGGCGCACATACTCGCGTGCGCCTTCCGGATCGGCGGCTGCATCGGGCGCCTCCAGGAGGAGACGCCCGAGCGCCGCGCACAGGGGAACGGCATCCAGCGTGGCAGTCGTCATGCGAGCGGCTCCACCGAACACACCGCATCCATAATGCAGGACGCGCCGCCGTAGTTGCCCGCCGCCACGAAGTCTTCGATGGAAGCGTGGGGTACCAGGTCGCCGTCGCGTACGCCGCGCCCGCCAGCCGCGCCCAACAGCCGCGACTGGTGGCCGAATCCATGCGCCACCATCACCGCATCGGGCCGCACCGTCTCACTCAGATGCGCCGGCACTTCGATCTCGCCCACCCGCGACCGCACCAGCACCATCTGCCCCTGGCGGATACGCAGCCGCGCCGCCAGCGCCGGATTCAGAATCGCCGCATTCGTAGGCATGATCTCGTTCAGCATGCGATTGTTCTGCGTGCTGTTGCGCTTGTGGATGGCGGGAATGAACGTCAGGTAGTACAACGGATAATGCTCGTTCGGCATCTCCCGTTTGGGGTGCCACAGCGGAAGCGCTTCGGCGCCGCGGGCGGCGAACTGCGGCACATAGATCTGGCACTTGTTGTTAGGGTCGCCAGTCGCAAAGCTGGTGCGCGGCGTGAACGCGATGCGGTTCTCGACGATGCCCTTGCCACGGAAATCGGCAAAGTCCGTTCCCAACCCGGCGCGCTTCACCTTCTCGTCCAGCAGCGCGTTCGGATTGATCCAGGAGCCATCGGCCGTCTTGAAGTAATCCGGACACAGGCGCTTGCCGAGTTCGATGGCCACATACCCGGCCGTGCGCGTCTCGAAGATCGGCGCGGCGACGGCGGCGCGGGCCAGGGCCTGCGGGAACTTGGCGTTGTAGTCGCGAACGGCCACGTCACTCGTTTCCAGGTACATTGCCGATGGCAGCACAATGTCCGCCATACTCACCGTATCGGTGGGGATGAAGTCCATGACGACCGTGAAGTCCACCTTCGCCATCGCCTCCTCCATGGTCTTCGGATTCGGGAATGCCAGGATCGTGTAGGCGTTCCAGAAGGCGAATTTGATCATGCCGGGAAACTTGTTCAGCATCCCGTCGGCAAGGGTGGAGAACAGGCCGGTGTCGGTTTCCTGAACCAGTGGCAGTTTATCGCGCCCGTCGACGCGGCGGCCGGCTTTCGGCGGATAGGCGGGAGGCGGATAAACAGCATCCACGCCCGGCACGGAATGCGTTCGCGGGAAGTAGCGGCCACCCGGCCGGTCGATGGTGCCTGCCAGGATATTGAGGATTGAGATCGCATGCACCAACTGCGTGGCGTTCATGTAGTTGGCGCAGAGCGTCTTCTTGTGAGCCGGGGCGATACCCGCGCCGGAGGCCATGAACTCGCGCGCGATGCGCGTGATGTCGGCCGCCGGAACTCCGCTGATGCCCGCCGCCCAGGCGGGGCTATACTGCGCGAAGTGCGCCCGGATCTGCGATTCGTATTGGGCGAAGTTGGTGAAGCTGTCGACGAATTCTTTGTTGTAGAGCTGCTCGTTAAGGATCACCTGGATCATCGCCAGCGCCACCGCCAGGTCCGTACCCGGATTGATGTTGTGCCATTCGCTGGCCATCCGCGAAGTGGCCGTGTAGTTGGGCGAGAAGTGCACTACCTTAGCGCCATTGTCACGCGCCTTCACGATGCCATTGGCGTAGACCACCTTGGCCTTCGCCACCAGGTCCCAGCCGAACAGCAGGATGTACTTCGAGTTCTCAAAGTCATTGCACCAGGTCTTGCCGCCGGTGGTGTAGCGCTGGACGATGCGGTCGGTCTGGAAGCAGACATCAATGTGATCGACGCGGTTCACCACGCCCATGGCGTTCATGAAGCGCGCCCACAGGTCCGGGCTGGGCAGGGTGACGAACAACAGCGATTCGGCGCCGTAGGCATCCAACGCTTCCTTCATCTTCGCGGCAATGGTATCCAACGCCTCCGGCCAGGAAATGCGTTCCCACCCCGGGTCTTCGCCAAAGCCCTTCTTCGGATTTGTGCGGCGCATCGGATACTTCAAACGGTCCGGATCATAGACAAACTGCGCGCCGGCCGCTCCTTTTCCGCACAGGTGGCCCTCGCCATGGGCGTCGTTAGGAAGCCCTTCAATAAAGCGCACCACGCCGTCCTGGACGGTGGCCTGCAGACCGCAGGCGGGCGAGCAGATGCCGCAGCAGGTGGTGACCTTTGTGGAGGCGGCCAGGGTTGGATCGGCCGCGCGGAAGAACTGATCGAAGGCGGCCAGCGGATGGGCTGCGCCCAGCAGGCCCGCGGCGCCGGAAAGACGGAACATATCTCGACGGGTAAGTGGCATGGCTAGGCTCCTATCTGCCGGGGTAAGGATCGGTTACAAAACGCAGGTGCGGCTTGGTGTACTCACCAACGAAGCCCTCCCAGGAGGGCGACCCCATCCCGGCGATCTCGCTCCACTTGCCCCACTGCAGGGCCCCGGTGGGGCAGAGCGCGGCGCAAGCCGGCTGCAGGCCTTCTTCGACACGGTCGTAACAGCCGGTACACTTCTCCATGCGGCTGGCGCGCGTATTCCAGGAGATCGCCTGGTGCGGGCAGAAATCGGCGCACTGGCGGCACTGGACGCACTTGGCCTGGTCGATCAAAACGAAGCCATCCTGCGTACGGCGGGTGATGGCCTTCACCGGGCACACCTTCATGCAGAGCGCATCGTCGCAATGGTTGCAGGCCATCGAAAGGGCCTGCATGCGGACGTTGGGGAAAATCCCCATTTCCTTGATCCGGACCTGGCGGTAGCGGACACCCACGCCGATGTCGACGCGATTCCATTGCTTGCAGGCGGTTTCACAGGCGCGGCACTCGATACATCGTTTGGGATCGAGCAGCCAGCCATAGCTTTCCATAGCATTGCTCCTTGCTCCGTTGTCGCGGAGCGGCGATGCCGCGCGGTCTGCCCCGGTTCGCGCGGCGTGTCGTGGTCATGGCTGGGCCGCCTGTTCGCTGTCAGGGCACGCGACCCACTCTTTTGCCAGGGCTCACAGCCGAGCCCGCGAATCCAGCGCCTCCCGGCGTGGATTCGGATAGCGGTCCTCGTCGTCCGGAGACGGCACGGAACTCCGCCGAAAGTCCTTCTCAATCACTACCTCGACACCCTCATGGCGGCCGTAGATGCCTACGGTTTCCGCCGTGTACCAGGCGCGGGCCTGGGCGGCCGGCACGCGCACTTCCACCGTGCCGCCCTCGAAGACTACCTGCGGCTGCGCCACATCGGCCGCCACCGCGCGGAAGGTCAGGGCTGGTCCGCCCGGGAAGCGCAGGGTCTGGGCGACACTGCCGTTCTTTGACAGGGAGAGTACGTCAGACCGGCGGAATCGCAACCGGACTGAATTCTCGCTAAGCCGCAATTTCATAATCGGTCAGGCCTTTCTGAGAGGGGCGGCGCTTCTGCGCAGAGACTGGGCCCGCCCGCGGATCTGCGCGCGAATGACGCCGCGCACCTGCTCGCAGGCCAGCTTCACTTCCGGCATGGCAAGGGAACAGAAGATGCGGCGGCCCTCGCGCCGCGTGCTGACCACGCCCGCCGCTTTCAGCACGGTCAGATGCTGAGATAAGTTAACGGCGGTGATCCCAAGCTGCGTCTGCAACTCCGAGCCGCTGGTCTCCCGCGAGCCCAATAGATCCAATAGGCGCAGGCGGGTGACACTCGAGAACGCCTTGCAGATCCGCACTTGCATCTCGTAAATTTCCGCGTCCGCGGCGTACTGCCGTTTCGGACTCGACGGAACTCCCGCGGGTGGCCTCATCGGTCCCTCCCTGGGGCTGGATGAGAGCCCCAAGCCCGATTCTAGGATAGTTTCTAAAGATTGAAAATATGCAAAGTTTGCGCGGTACTTTGGCGCTGAGGCAGCAGGCTCCGGCCTACAGTCCGGCAAGGCTTGCTTGCCGCTAGCGGGTTCAGGGCTTCTTCACAAGGATGGGTTGCCGGCGAGGGCCACTAGCCCATGTCCGCATGCTCGGAGCCGCCCCCGTGCTCGCCGCGGCCCAGCTTCTGCTTTGCCGTCTCGACCACCCCTTGCGCGCGGTCCTGCAAGTCCCGCTGCACGCGCCCCGCGGACTCGGCCGATTCCTGATACAGGTTGCTCGCCTTATCCTTGATACGCGCCCTGCGTCCGCGCCCGCCCGTCGGATCCATCAGGTACATCATCCCGGCGCCCATCGCCAGGCAAGCCGCGCCCATCAGCAGCGCATTCGCCCCAGCGGCCGCGCGCGAAGGCCCACCGCCCATCGCCAGGCCCCGGAGCCGCCCGAAACGGCCCAGGCCGGTGGGCTCGGAAATCTCTTCCACCACCTCGCCCAACTCTTCCTCGGTGCCCACGCGAGCCACATCCGCCTGCGAGATGATCCCCGCCAGCGATCCATCTTCGTTCACCACCGGCACGCGGCGCACCTGGTTCCGCGCCATGCAATCCAACGCTTCGGTGTAGTCATCGTCGACGCGGACGGTGGCCAGACTGGTCGACATCACCTCGCTCACGCGCGTCGATTTCGGGTCCCGCCCCGCGGCTACTACCTTCACCGCCACGTCGCGATCCGTCACGATCCCTACCAGCCGCTTGCCCGCGCGGTCGCTCACCACCGGCACCGGCCCCACGTCCTCATCCCGCATGATTTCCGCCGCCCGCGCGGCGGTGTCTCCGGGCACGCAGCACTTCGGGTCTGCTGTCATCAGGTCCTTACAGGTCATTGCTTGTGTTCCTCCAGGGTGTCGGTTTGGTGATGGATTCCACCGCCAATGCCGTTCGACCCTGCTGGCCCCTTTGCCGTTTCAGCACCACTTCCGCGAACGTTTGCTATCGCACCTTAGCGCCGCCGCTTGGTCCTCTTTTGCTCCTCCGGTACAAGTCGCGTCACATACATGTCCCGCGGGAGGCCGGACTGCGCTGCCTGGCGGCGGATCCGCTCCGCCCCAATGCGGGTACTGCTGGAGCCGGCCAGGACGTAGAAGTTCGACCCGCTTCCCGGCGGGGAGAACACGCTGCAATCGCAGCCGGGATAACGCCGTTTCAACTCGTCGGCGCGACGCTGGGCCGCTTCGCGATTGCGATAGGTGGCCGCGATGATGCCCCATGCGTTGGGCTCCGCCGCCTTTACCGGTTCGACCGGACGCACCTCCACTTTCGCTACCTCTATCGGCTCGGCTGGCTTCGTTTGCGTCACAGGCTGCGTTGTCGCCGGCGCCGGCTGCGTGCGGAACGCGAACAGGAGTGCCACGGTTAAGACAATGGCAAGGGCGGCCCACAAGTACTTCGCCCTCCCGCTTCCTTCGTCCTCTGTTGGATCCAGGCGGGTGGGATCCGCGACTGGTGCCGCCGTCGCCGCTACAGGTGTCTCCACCTCAAATGCCGGAGGTACTAGCCCCGTCAGGCGCCGCGCTGCATCGGCCGCGCTCGGGCGATCCTCCTCCCGGCTTGCCAGGCACGCTACCGCTAAGGCGCGAAGCGGGCGGTCCGCGATTGCCTGGACATCGTCGCCCAGCATCGCCACAATCAGTTGCCCGATGGCGAGCATGTCGCCGGCGGGCTTGGAATGTTCCGTCCGGGGATGAATCGTGAACGGCGTCAGCTTTGTGCGATCCCCCACCGCCACCACGTTCTCCGCGTTTACCGCCCCGTGTACGAACCCTTTGTGATGGAGATACTCCAGGCACGCTAGCAGACTTTGCGTGATGTCGCGGGCTTCGTCCACGTTGAGCCGCGTGTGCCCTAAAACCTCCGCCAGCGTCGTATCGGGCCGCTCAGTGACCCGGTACAGCAGGATGCCGCCGTTAAAGGCTACCTGCCCGGTATCCAGCACCGGACTTAGAAAGTCATTGTGCAACTCGCGGATCGCCGTCCAGCGTTCCAATAACGCGGGCGCCTCTTCCTCATTGCTCGCTACTACCTCCACCAGCCCCGGCTTATTGTCGCCAAGGCGTATGGCGTAGCTGGCGTGGTCCGCCGTCACTTCTTCCAGGGCATGCAACTGGTAACGCCCATCCTCATCCAGTGGATGCCCCACCAAAGAATCCCATCGTATCGACATACTGCTTTCCACCCTCGGCCAAACTGCGTGTGGAGCGTACTGGCTCCGTATTCTTTCTATGGTAAATGCGGACCTCGCGTGGCTCCACCTAGGAACGTGTAATTTTCGACGTCTTGTCCCTTACGCCCGCCGGTGACTACAATTCTTCATGGTTCCGTTTCGCACCGCCGCCGTGCTCCTGCTGCTTTCCCCGTGGGCTTTCGCGCAGAAACCCGCCCTGGACGACCTAAAGAAACAGGCCGTTGCCGACATCGACAAACGTGCCGTCTTCACCCAGCAAATGGTGGACTCTATCTTTTCCTTCGCCGAACTTGGCTTCCAGGAGTTTCAGACCTCCCGCTACTTGACGGACCTGCTCGAAAAGCAGGGGTTCAAAGTGGAGAAGGGCGTGGCTGGACTGCCCACCGGGTGGGTAGCCACCTGGGGCTCGGGGAAGCCCGTTATCGGCTTCATGACCGACATCGACTGCATCCCGCGCGCCTCACAGAAGCCCGGCGTCGCTTACCACGACCCGATCATCGAAGGCGCGCCCGGCCACGGGGAGGGTCACAACTCCGGGATGGCGGTCAACATCACTGCCGCCCTAGTGCTGAAGGATCTGATGACGAAGAACCGCATCTCCGGCACGCTCAAGATCTACCCCGGCGTTGCCGAAGAACTGCTCGGAACCAAGGCTTATATGGTGCGCGCCGGCCTGTTCAAGGACATCGATATCATGCTCGGCGCGCATGTCGGCAATGACTTTAACAGCAAGTGGGGCCAGCCTTCCAACAACAGCGGCCTTGTCTCGCTGCAGTTCACCTTCAAAGGCCAGACGGCGCACGCGGCCGGCGCTCCGCAGCGCGGGAAAAGCGCCCTCGATGCCGTCGAACTGATGAACATGGCCTGGAACATGCGCCGTGAACACATGCGCATCCAGCAGCGGTCGCATTACGTCATCACCAATGGCGGCGACCAGCCTAACGTTGTGCCGGAACTGGCTTCCGTCTGGTACTTCATCCGTGAGACGGACTACCTGCATATCAAGGAGAATCTGGAGGCGGCCAACACCATCGCCAAGTCGGCCGCCACCATGACCGGCACCACCGTATCGACGCGTGTGCTCGGGACTGCCTGGCCCTATCACCTCAATAAAGTCGTGGCCGAAGCGCAGACGAAAAACATCGAAGCCGTAGGCATGCCCGTCTGGAGTGAGGACGACCAGAAGCTGGCCCGCGCCCTGCAGCGCGAACTCGGTCAGAAGGCCGAAGGCTTGAAGATGAAAGTGGAACCGGCCGAAGGCCAAGCCAAGGTCTTCCTCGGCGGCGGCACCGACGACATCGGCGACATCTCCTGGAACGTGCCGATGGTCTATCTTTATTACCCGGCGAACATCCCCGGCTTGCCCGGCCACCATTGGTCGAACGCCGTGGCGATGGCTACTCCCATCGCTCACAAAGGCTCCACCGCCGGCGCCAAGGCGCAGGCCATGACCGCCCTCGACTTCCTTCTTCAGCCGCAACTGGTCGACGAGGCCTGGAAGTATCTGCGGGAAGTCCAGACCAAGGACGTCAAGTACACGCCCCTCATCTCCGACACCGACCAGCCCGCCATTGAACTCAATAAGGAGAAGATGGACACCTACGGGCCGCAGTTGAAGAAGTTCTACTATGATCCGTCGCGATTCAAAACCTACCTCGACCAGCTCGGCATCCAATACCCGACGGTCAAACAGTAGAGGATGGACTTTCAATCGCTCCGCCAGGATTACCGGGACGAACCGCTCGACGAAGCCAGCGTAGTTGCCGACCCCTTCGCGCAGTTTCAGCACTGGATGAGAGAGGCGGTCGCCGCTGGGCTGCGGGAGCCCAACGCCATGTCTCTGGCCACCGCCACGCCGGCCGGCCGCCCCTCGGTGCGTACCGTACTGCTCAAGGGTCTGGACGAACGCGGCTTTGTCTTCTTCACGAACTACGACAGCCAGAAGGGAAGGGAACTGGCGGCCAATCCCGAAGCCGAACTGCTGTTCTATTGGACGGATCTGGAGCGCCAGGTACGCATCCACGGCAAGGTCCAGCCGGTGACCCGCGAGGAGAGCGAGGCCTACTTCCGCTCCCGCCCACCCGCGGCCCGCATCGCCGCCGCCGCTTCGCAACAGAGCGCCGTGCTGCCCAGCCGCGCCGCTCTCGAAGCGCGCATCGACGAACTGCTTCGGCAGCATCCGGACGGCGACGTTCCGCTACCCGGCAATTGGGGCGGGTACCGGCTGATGCCGCAAAGCTTCGAGTTCTGGCAGGGCCGGGCGAGCCGCCTCCACGACCGCATCTTCTATGAATCGATTCCCAATGGATGGCGAATCGTCCGTCTCTCCCCGTGAAATTCTCCCAAGTGTGTCATTTTGTCCCACCCTGTCCCCCATTGACACACCTCCCCGCGCCTGCTAAGGTGGTCAGTCTAGAAGTACGTAAGTTTACTGGTACGCGTCGGGCGGAACGGTGTTACGCCCCGTTTGAAGTTGGCCATACCGTTCAGTCAGCAGAATCATGAAGCAGCAGTACTTTATTCTCGTCATCGCGCATTCTCTTCACGGCCGCCTTCGCCGCATTCACGTTCCTTACTCGGCTCTCTACGCCGTCCTTGCGCTCGCGCTGCTGGGCAGCTTCTCCCTCTTCGGTATCGTCTCCAGCTACTTCCGCATGGTGTGGAAGGTGGCGAATTACAACACTTTACGAGCGGAAGTGAACTCGCTTCGTGATCGTTATCGCGAACTGGAAAAGAGCGCCGACCAAACGAACCAGCAGCTTGCCACGCTGCAGTTGTTCGCGAGCGAGGTATCCACGGCTTACGGGCTGAAACGTCAGTTGGAAGGCCCGCCCGATATCGTCGAAGAAGGCCGCTTGGTTCCCACCCTCCGCGAGTCCCTCGCGGAATACGACTTCCTCAAATCCGCCCGCATTTCCACGCATCGCCGCAATACTTCTATCTTTCTGAATGGGGTCCCAAATTTGTGGCCCGTCATGGGGCGTTTGAGCAGCCACTTCGGCCAGCGCACCGATCCGTTCTCCGGCAGTGGCGCCTTCCATGCCGGCGTGGATATTTCGGTTCCCACCGGTACGCCGGTGCGTGTGACGGGCGATGGCAATATCATCCGTGCCGGGTGGATGTCGGGCTACGGCAAGATGATCGTGGTGGAGCATCCCTCCGGTATCCAGACCGTCTATGCCCACTTGAGCGGCATCCGGGTTCTGCCGGGGCAGGAAGTGCGCCGGGGTGACGTGATTGGCAACTCGGGGTCGACGGGCCGGTCTGAAGCTCCGCACCTGCATTACGAAGTACGGCGCGGTGGCAGTCCGATTAACCCGCACAAGTATCTCAAGGAAGCGCAGTTCGCGTTGGCTTCGCCCCGAAAAGACCTCCCGTTCTAGCCGCGTTGCAAGCGGCGTTCCCGCCGCCCTCCCGCTACAATCGAATAGTCCCATGGAGAACCGCGAGATCGCCCAACTCCTGTCGGAAACTGCCGACCTGATGGAAATCGCCGCTGAAGACGGTTTCCGCATCCGCAGTTACCGGACGGGAGCCTCCGCTATTGAAGGCTTCCCCGAACGCATCGCCGACGTATCCAAAGCCCCCGGCCGCAAGCTTACCGACATCCCCGGCATCGGGAAGGGGCTCGCGGCCGTCATTGACGAGATCCTCGCCCGTGGCTCCTTTGAACGGCGCGACCAGCTTTTGGAGCGCTATCCGCCCACTGCCCTCGAACTCCTCAAGATCCAAGGGCTGGGCCCGAAATCCATCGCCGTCATCTGGGAGCACTTCCGCGTCAGCACCATCGACGGGCTGGAACAGCTTTGTAAGGATCACAAGCTCCGCGCCCTGCCCCGCATGGGAGCCAAGCTGGAAGAGAAGGTCCTTCGCTCTATCTCCCAGTACCGCCAGCGCACCGGCCGGTTCCTGATCAGCTACGCGCACGGCGTAGCGGTGGAACTGATGGAGTTCTTCCACCAGATTCCCGGCGTGGAGAGCGTCACTCCGGCCGGCAGCTTACGGCGCGGCAAGGAGACGGCCGGCGATCTCGACCTGCTGGTCACCGGACCCGGCGCCGCCGACGTGTTGCAAGCCTTCGAGAAGCACCCGCGCGTGGCGGAAGTGCTCGGCCGCGGCGAGAACAAAGCTTCCGCCCGCTTCGGTTTGGAAGGCATCCAAGTGGACGTGCGCGCGCTGCCGCGGGAGAGCTACGGCGCCGGCCTGCAGTATTTCACCGGCTCCAAGGAACACAACATCATCGTCCGCAACCGGGCCGTGCGGATGGGGCTGACCCTCAACGAGTACGGCCTGTTCAAGCTGGAAGACAACTCGCTGGTGGCGGCCGAAACTGAAGAGGCCATCTATGCCGCGCTCGGCTTGGATTGGATCCCGCCCGAACTGCGCGAAAACCAGGGTGAGATCGAAGCGGCCGCCGAACATCGTCTGCCGCAACTGATCGAACGCCGCCACATTCAGGGCGACCTCCACATGCACACTACCGAAACCGACGGGCGTGCGTCCTTGGAGGAGATGGCGGTGGAGGCCGCGCGCCTGGGGCATCGCTATATCGCCATCACAGACCATTCGAAATCTCTTGCCATGGCCAACGGCCTGGATGAGGCCCGCGCCACGGCCTTCGCCGCCCGTGTTCGCGCCCAGAATCAGGATGGGCTGCCCATCCGCGTCTTTTCCGGCCTGGAGTGCGACATCAAGCGCGACGGCTCCATGGACCTGGCACACGATGCGCTGGCGGAACTCGACTGGGTGATCGGCAGTGTGCACAGCCACATGAATCTGGAGCCGGCCGAAATGACGGACCGTTTGTTGAAGGCGCTGGAATGCCCGCACCTGTGCGCGCTGGGCCACCCCACGGGCCGCCAGGTGATGCATCGCGATTCCTATGTTTACGATTTTGAACGCGTCGTCAAGGAAGCCGTGAAGCGCAACGTGCTATTAGAAATCAATGCCGATCCCGAACGCCTGGATCTTTCAGCCAGCCTCATCCGCCATGCCAAGAGCCTGGGCGCGCGCTTCGTCATCAACACCGACGCGCACCATCCGCGGCATCTGCATAACATGCAGTACGGCATCCTCACCGCCCGCCGCGGCTGGCTTACGCCCGAAGACGTCCTCAACACCAGCGGCCTTGACGGCTTTACGGCCTTCCTGGCTTCTCGAAGGTAACTCTCTCATGACCCGACTCCTCTCCCTGCTGGTTCTCTGTACCCTCACCCTGGGTGCCGCCGAACTGAAGATCCCCATCGAAAAGTACAAGCTCAAGAACGGGCTGACCGTGCTGCTCTCGCAGGACAACGCGGTGCCTGTCGTGGCCGTCTACGTGTTGTATCGCGTCGGCGCGCGGTCGGAAGAAAAGGGCCGTAGCGGCTTTGCCCACCTGTTCGAACACATGATGTTCCAGGGATCGGCGAATGCGCCGAAGGGCGTGCACTTCCAGACAGTGGAAGCCAATGGCGGCAATCTGAACGGCAGCACGCACCCGGATTACACCGACTATTACGAAGTGCTGCCCTCGAACAAACTGGCGGTTGCGCTGTGGTTGGAATCGGATCGTATGCGGTCGCTGGCGATTACCGCGGATAACCTGTCCAACCAGAAAGAGGCGGTGAAGCAGGAGCGCCGGCTCAGCTTCGACAACCAGCCCTACGCCACGGCCATCGTCGATGTGTTCCCAACCTTGATGTTCCGCAACTGGGCCAACAACCACTCGCTGATCGGCTCCTTTGAAGATCTCAATGCCGCCAGCGTGGAGGATGTCAGCAAGTTCTTCAAAACCCACTACGCGCCCAATAACGCCATCCTCACTATCGTGGGCGATATCAACAAGCCGGAAGCGAAGAAGTGGATCGAGCAGTATTTCGCCGACATCCCCTCCCAGCCGCAGCCACCGAAGCCCGACCTTACCGAACCGCCCGGCTACCAGTCCCAAAGCAGCGTCTATAAGGATGCGCTCGCTCGCGTGCCTGCGATGGCCATCGGCTATCCCGGCCCCAAACGCGGCACCCCGGACTTCTACGCGCTTACCATGGCCGACATCGTCCTTACCGGAGGGGAAAGCTCGCGCCTCCATCAGGCGCTGGTGAAGGAGAAGAAATCGGTGCTTGGCGTGGAAGCGAACCTTGGCTGGCCGTTCGCCAGCCCCACCGACTACCAGGATCCCGGCATCTACGGGGTGCAGATCCTCGCCAGCCCGGCCGTGCCTTCGAAAGAGATTCTGGCGCAATATGAAGCCGAACTCGAAAAGCTGCGCCAAACGCCCGTCACCGCGGCCGAACTCGACCGCGCCCGCGCCATTCTCCGCTCCTCCCGCGTACGTTCGTTGCAATCGCCCATGAGCCGCGCCCAGATGATCACTCAGCATGAGTACTTCGACGGCAGCGCCGAACGCGTGAACACGGAGCTGGATAAGTTTCTGGCCGTAACGCCCGCCCAGGTGCAGGCCGCCGTGCAGAAGTACATGGCCCCCAGCCAGCGCTCCGTGCTGGAAGTGGTGCCCGCTCCGAAAGCCCAGCCCAAAAAGGAGGCCAAGTAAATGAAGTCCCTGCTGCTCGCCTTTGCGGCGCTCTCCTGCTTCGCCCAGACGATCGACCGCACCAAGCCTCCGGAAACCCCGCCGCTGCAGCCCTACAAACTGCCTGCCGCGAAGGAAACCACGCTGCCCAACGGGCTGACTGTCCTCACCGTTACCGACCCGCGCTTTCCCCTGGTCACGCTGCGCTTCGCCTTTCGCGCCGGCGACCGCTTCGATCCGGCCAAGAAAGACGGCCTTGGCGAGACCATGATGGAACTGCTGAAAGCCGGCACAGCCAAGCGCACCTCGCGCCAGCTTGCCGAAGAGCTGGCCACCGTAGGCGCGGAAATCGGCACCGCCTCCGCGCCCGATTCCTTCACCATCTCCGGCAATGTGTTGTCCGATTACTTTGCCAAACTGCTGGAGCTGACCGCCGACGTGGCTCGCAATGCCACCTTCCCGCAGGACGAACTCGATCTGCGCAAATCCAATCGCGTCGAGGAACTGAAGCTCCAGCTTTCCAGTTCGGACACCGTTGCAAGCCAGAAGCTGTTCCACGTGGTCTTCGGCGCGCACCCCTACTCCAGCATGCTGCCTACGCCGGAATCCATCGGCTCCCTTACCCGCGAAGACTTGATTGCGCATCGTAACAAACTGCTCTCCCCACAGGGTGCCGTGCTGATTGTGGTCGGCGCCATCCCCGCTGAAGCTAAGACCCTGGCGCTAATCCAGCAGTACTTCGGCGATTGGAAGGGCTCCGCCATCCCGCCCGCTCCTACGGGCAAGCTGCCCGAGCCCACACGCAGCATTACCTTGGTTGACCGCCCCGGTTCGGCCCAGGTGGATATCGCCATGGGTCACCTGTCCCCCATCCGCACCAACCAGGAATACTTCCCGCTCATCGTTGCCAGCAGTGTCCTGGGGGGCGGCGCCAGTTCGCGGCTGTTCAACAACGTGCGTGAAAAGCAGGGCTTTGCCTACAGCGTGTATAGCCATAACACGCCATATCGCGATTCCAGCATCTTCCGCGTCACCACGCAGGTGCGCGACGAAGTGCTGGCCCCTGCGGTGAAATCCATCTTCTCGGAGATGGAGCGCCTGGCCAGCGAACCGGTACCCGCGGCCGAACTATCGGCCACCAAGAACTACATGAACGGCAACTTCGTCATGGGCATGACGACGCAGAACGGCGTCGCCACGCAACTTGCCAACGTGAAGGTGAACAACCTGCCCGCCGACTACCTGGAGACCTTCGTCACCCGCATCCGTTCGGTGGAGCCCGACCAGATTCGCGCTATCGCGAAGAAGTATCTGAACCCGGCCGATACGACGATCGTCATGGTCGGCGATGCCGCGAAGATCCAAAATGCAGCCGAGTCCATTGGGCCTGTCAAAGTCGAAAAGGCCCAATGAAGAAGCTTCTCAAGCGCAAGCTGCTGTTAGAAACGAAGTTCTTCACCGTAACGGATAACAACCTCATCGACAACGATGGCCGCCACATCCAGCGCCTGCTGGTGGAACACGGCGGCTCCACGGTGGTATTGCCTCTGGATGACCAGAAGCGCGTGCTGCTGGTGAAGCAGTACCGCTTCCCCGCCAAGACTTCCTTATGGGAGTTGCCGGCCGGCAAAGTGGATCCGGGCGAGACGCCGCGACAGGGCGCCAAGCGCGAGCTCATCGAAGAGACCGGCCTGCGCGCCAAGCGCTGGAAGAAGCTGGTTACGTACTATCCCAGCCCCGGCTTTCAGGAAGAGAAGATGAGTATCTTCCTCGCCACAGGGCTGATCCCCGGCGAGAAGCCCGAGATCGAAGATGAGCACCTGGAAGAGCGCTGGATCCCCGTGGATAAGCTGGAAGCGCTGATCAAGTCCGGCAAGATTGTCGATGGCAAGACTATCATCGGCATGTACTACCTGCGCCTGCTGCACCCTGAGCTGTGATTAAATAGGGGGCCATGCACTCCCGCCGCAACTTCAACGCCACGATGCTCGCCGCCATGGCCGCGCCACAAATGGGCTCGGCGAAAGTGAAGCGCTATGTCCGCTTCGAACACCAGGGCAAGACCGCCCACGCCTTGCATGAGGGCGACGACCTGCTTGTTCTGGAAGGCAGTATCCTGGGCTCGCCGAAGGTCACCAAGACCAAGC
Source organism: uncultured Candidatus Solibacter sp. (assembly GCA_964385495.1). Classification (GTDB taxonomy): domain Bacteria; phylum Acidobacteriota; class Terriglobia; order Bryobacterales; family Bryobacteraceae; genus CADEFT01. Next base: position 14,387 of record CAYLPH010000006.1, on the reverse strand, counting down.
GTAAGCTGAGCGAAGTGAAGTTGCTGTATCCCATCGTGCCGCCGAAGGTTCTCGCCGTCGGACTCAATTACAAGTCCCACCTTGGCGCCCGCACGCCCCCGCCGCAGCCGGAGATCTTCTACAAGCCCATCACCTGCCTCACCCATCCCGGCGACCCGATTCGGATTCCGAAAACCGCCCAGAACGTGCATTACGAAGGGGAGTTGGTGATCGTGATCGGCAAAGCGATGAATAACGTGAATCGCGACCAGGCCATCGCCGGCATCTTCGGCGTCACCTGCGGCAACGACGTCAGCGAGCGCGACTGGCAGAACGGCGCCCAGAAGGATTTGCAATGGTGGCGTGCCAAAGGCGCCGACACCTTCGGCCCACTCGGCCCGGCCATCGTTACCGGCCTGGACTACGGCAAACTGCTGCTGGAAACCCGCTTGAACGGCCAATCGGTACAAAAACAAAACACGTCGGATTTGCTGTTCGATTGCCCGGCCATCGTCAGCTACGTCAGCCAGTTCGTCACCCTCACTCCCGGCGACCTGATCTACACCGGCACGCCGGGCTCAACGAAAAAGATGTCCCCCGGAGACAAAGTGGAAGTCCAAATCGAAGGCATAGGCACGCTAATGAACCCCATCGCGTAAGGTAGGGCAGGCGTCCACGACTGCGGGGTGACGTCCACGTCACCCCATCTACACCAGCGAAGGCACATACTTCCGCAAAACCGCCTCCGGCAAATCCGCCCCAAGCCCAGCCTTATCCGGGGCCAGGTAATACCCATCCTCAAACCGCGGCGTCAACCGCTCCATCATCTCGTTGCCCGGCTCCCCGGTCCCAAAGCTCTCCGCCATCAGACAATTCGAATGCCCAATCACCAGGTGAATACTAAAAATACTCCCCCCGCGATGCGGCATCACCGGCACGCCCTGCGCCGCCGCAATCGTCGCCACGCGCCGCCCATCCGTCAGCCCGCCACACCACGTCTGATCGGGCTGCAACACATGCGCCGCCTTCTGCCGCAGTACCTCCCCAAAGCCATACCGCGTGTACTCGTGCTCGCCCAACGCAATGCGGGTCCCGCGAATCTCCGCCGTCAACCGCTGGTACCCCACATAGTCATCGGGCAGCAGAGGCTCTTCAATAAAGTAGAGCCGCAGTTCCTCCGCCGCCTTGGCGAACTCCAGCGTGTACTCCACGTTCCACCGGCACAAACAATCAATCATCAACTTGTTGTCGGGTCCAATGATGCTCCGCACGCGCCGCAACTCCGCCAGCAGCCGCTCCCGGCTATCCTTATCCATGCCGCCACCCGCCTCGAATAGTCCCAGCTTGAAGGCCTTGAACCCCAGCTTCAGCGCCCGCTCCACGTTCGGCCCCGTGTAGTAGGACAGCGCCTTCTCCTTCGACGCCCCACCCAGCAACTGCCACACCGGATGACCCACCGCCAGCCCCGCGATATCCCACAACGCGAGGTCAATGCCGGAAATCGCCATGATCGCCAGCCCCTTACGCCCATACAGCGACGTGGAAGAAAACATCTGCTCCCAAAGCAACTCGATGTTCCGAGCATCGGCGCCCAACAGCAGGTCTTTTAAATGGTTCTCGATAATGTGCACCGCCGCCGATCCACCGCCGCCCATCCCATACCCCGTCAACCCCTGATCTGTGCGAATCTGCACCAGGATTGCGCCGGACAACTGGGAAAACGGCCCAAACCAGCGCCAGCGGGCCGGGTCATGATCACCGTTGAACTGTCGTGTTCCGAACCGCGACGCCGGCAGCAACGGTAACGGCGCCGCCTTGACAGACACTATCTTTTGACGGGGTGTAGCACCCAATAGAGCGGTCCCCGCCGACGCGGCACCGGCACCTTTGAGCAGCAAGGCTCGCCGGCTGATGGGTTTTGACATGCTGCTAGTCTAATGGATAAGAGGAATGACGCGATACGAGAGTGGCCTCCGTATGCGCCGCCGGCCGCCTGGCTGGCGCAAGCTTACGTTTCCGTCCCGAGGCATTCTTCGCCTCACCCCGAAACGCCGCAAACCCGTGCGGCAGCGCGCCCGCGACCTGCTTGACTGGCTGCGCCTGATTGTCCGGTCGTTCATGCTCTGGGCCGCCCTCGCGGTCTACCTGTTCGCCACCGGCGACCTGCTGTGGGGCGGCGTGACCGCCTTTTGCGCCATCGTCTGCCTGATCTTCCCGGCCGGCATCCGTGAATTCGACATGCGCCTGGACGACGAGTTTTCCACCGACTCGGCCGAGTTCCTTTCTACCGTCACGGGCGTTACCGGCGTGCCCGCCGTACGGGGCAACAGCATCACGCTCTATAACAATGGCAGCCAGTTCTATCCCGCCATGCTCGAGGCCATCCGCGCCGCCCAGCACTCCATTACGATGGAGCAGTACATCTTCAACTCCGGCAAGATCGGCCGCGACTTCGCCGAAGCCTTCGCCGAACGGGCGCGCGCCGGTGTTACGGTCAAACTCCTGGTGGATGCCGTAGGCGGCTCCGGCCTTAGCCGTGAGATCGTCGAGATCATCACCAGTTCCGGCTGCGAAATGCGCTGGTTTCATCCGCTGCGCTGGTTCTCGCTTCATCGAATAAACAACCGCACGCATCGCAAGTCCATCATCATCGACGGCCGCGTCGCCTTCACCGGCGGCGCCGGCATCGACGACCAATGGTGCGGCTCCGCCTCCGGCCCGAAGGAATGGCGCGATATGCAAATCCGGCTGGAAGGCCCCGCCGTCGGCGGACTCCAGAACGGCTTTGCTACGAACTGGCTGGAGACCACCGGGGAGGTGATTGTCGGTCCTCGCTTCTATCCCGCCCTCGAAGCCACCGGCGGCCTGGATGTGCAAACCGTCCTCAGTTCCCCCAAAAGCGGCAGCTATACAGCCTCGCTGCTGCACTCGCTGGTCATTCTCTGCGCCCGCCGTTCCATCTTCATTGCGAATCCCTACTTTGTTCCCGGCCATCGCACCATCGAAATGTTCGCCGAGGCCGTGGACCGCGGCGTCAAGGTCCGCATTATGATGTCGGGCTCCCATTGCGATACCTGGTGGGCCCGCAAAAACAGCGTTCGCCTCTATGGCAAGCTGCTGGCCGCAGGCGTCGAACTCTACGAGTACGACACCACCATGCTCCATCACAAGACCATGATCGTCGACGGGATCTGGGCCACCATCGGCACCAGCAACTTCGACCATCGCTCCTTCCAGCACAATGAAGAGTCGATGGTCTGCTTCTACGACCCCGATCTGGTCGCCCGCATGTCTGAGATTTACACGGACGACCTCCGCTGTTGCCGCCGCATCGAACTGGAAGAGTGGGGAAAGCGGGGCTTCATCAATCGCTCCGGAGAACTGGTCGCGGCATTGCTCCGTGACCAGGTATGAGGACCCTCCGCGTCGCCTCCTACAACGTACACAAGTGCCAGGGCGTGGACGGCCGTGTTCGCCCAGACCGTATCGCCCGCGTGTTGGAAGAGATCAACGCCGACATCGTCGGATTGCAGGAAGTGGTCAGCCACGGCGAGCGCCGGCCGGAAGACCACCAGGCCTGTTTCCTAGCCGAGGCCTGCAAAATGGATTACGTCCAGGTGAGCACGCGCAAACATCTGGGCGGCGTCTATGGCAACGTCATCCTCACGCGGTTCCCGATCCTGCTGCATGAGAATGTTGACATCACGCACCGGGGCAGGGAAGAGCGCAGCGTGCAGCGGGTGGACCACCGCATTGATGGGCGCCATCTGCATGTTTTTAATCTGCACCTGGGCACGAGTTTTTTCGAGCGCCGGCACCAGGCCCGCTCTTTGATGGAGAACACGATTCTGCGCGCCCAAAACCTGGCGGGCGAACGCATTGTGATCGGCGATCTGAACGAATGGACGCGCGGGTTGGTGACGCGGACGCTAACCCAGGAGTTGCGGCGGGTGGATCTGGAAATACCGATGTTCCGCAAACGCACCTTCCCGGCGTTGTTTCCTCTGTTCCATCTGGACTACATCTATTACGAACATACGCTGCGGGTGCGAGATGCTTTCTTTCACCATAGCCGGTTGTCTATGTTGGCGAGCGATCATCTGCCCTTAGTCGCGGATTTCGTATTGTGAGCCGCTACTTCTCGGTCCGGAAGAAGGCCTTCCCCAACAGGCCCACAATGTGGGCATCCAATTCGTTGCGCCGGTACCCATAGCCGATGACGTCGCGGCAGTTCTTGTGTTTCCCGCCCGCGCAGTGAATCACCTCGTGCAGCAGCGTGGCTCCATCCGGCGACCGCTCGTCGGTATTGACGATCGCGTAAGGCTGCCCGTAGTTCCCATCATCCGGCCCGATATGCGCTCCCTGATAGGGCCACGGATCCATCCCCTCCTGTAGATGCTGCCGCGCTGGACCGCACACCACGACGACGCTGTTCGGGCGCGTGTATTCCGGCCTCTTCTGCACGGCCAGCGTCAACCCATCGATGTTGCCCACGTTCTTCTGGTCGATGATGTCGTTCTTACCGAAATCCAACTCCCGCGCCGCGCTGTACTCCGTCCCGCCGACGATGTTCAGTTTGAAGCCGTGTTTCTGCAATAGCAGATCCGCCACCGTTGCATACCAGCCGATCGGATTCTTGCCCATCTTCGGAGGCTTGGACCACAGGATCTCCACGTTCAACACGCCCGATCCCTTGGCCTCCTGCACCGGCCGCACGTTCTTTGGATCACAATCCACGCGGCACCAGTCCCAAACGGCCGTCCCGTGGCGCAGTTCCAGCCGGTATTTGCCGGTCTGCTTGAAGGTGAACTTGGTTTCCGCGGCCGCGGCGGCCTTCGGCGCACACTGCAGATCATTGACGGGCACAGCCGGGTCGGGCGAATTCTTGGTCATCTCCGGGTCGGTGGTCAGCACCAGTTGGAGCCCATCGATCCAGCCCCAGACACCGATCTTCAGCGGCGCCTGCGGTGCTACGTACAACGTCTTCAGCGATACCCGCTGCCCGTTCGGATTGCCCAGTGCTAGGTGTGACATGTTCTTCGTTCTGCCTCCACCTGATCAGGCGCGGAGACGAGGCGGGATCGATCACCCATGGCGTCCAAAAGTTACTTCACCATGCCACCCACGGGCTGCTGACCATGCGATCGCAGGCGCACTGCCTCGTCCGCGAAGCTGCGAGCATCGCCGGCACGGCCAAGCCCGGTCAGTAGTTGCGTATGCAACTCGCAGGCGTACGCGAGATTGGGGGAATGCCGGTCGGGCAGTCTGCTCGCAAGCTCACGCCAGACCTGGAGTCCTTCCTCGCTCGCAGGCAGCGCGCTTTCCAGCTTACCCGCCGCCAGAATGGCTGCGTAGTTGACTAGTAGACTGGCACGCTGCACCGCCAGGCCACTGACGCGGAGCTTGGGAAGCGCTTCCTCGGCCGCGGCCAGGGCATCCCTGACCCTCCCAAGCTTGAGTAGTGTTGCGGCGTGGTTACTGAGTGCAACGCCGAGCGATGGTTCGGGTCCGTGACGGCGAAGTTGGTCCAGTGCTTCGGTCTCGCACTGTAACGCGTCCGCATGCTGCCCTACCCAGTTCAGTCGAATGGCGTGGCTCAGGAGCGCTTGGGTCAGGCGGGATTGATACGTAGGGTTCTGGGCCGCGAGCTTCCGAAAAATCGCCACCGATGCCGCGGTTTTGCCAAGGGATTCTGAAACGCGCCCCAGCTCGAGCAATGCCGTTGCTTGCAACTGCAGGGCACTGCCCAACTCAGAGCCGGTCCTGAACGCGCCGGAGGTCTCGTGATGCAGGAGTTCTTCCGCCCGCGCCGCGGCTTCCAGGGAAGCCTGCAGCATCGCATTCCCATCCAAGGGCGCTCCATCGGGAACCGACACCAGGAAATCCCGGTACAGCTTTGCGAGTTGTAACTGGATTCCAGCCTCTTTCCCAGCTGGCAGACTCTCACCCTGAAGTTGCTGTCGGAGTATCCCGATCCGCTGACGCAAAAACGATCGCGAAAGACTCGCTACATTCTCAAACTCCAATTCCTGCTGCGTCCTCGCGCTGGTGGGGATCTCAATGCTCCTTTCAAACTCAAAACTGGCCGCATACCAATCCGCCAAGTCCGGAGCCACCACCAGCAATCGGTCCAACGCCAGGTCCCCAATCAACCACAACACCGGCCCTCGCAACAGTTGCCCGATTCTCTCCCGCTGGCGATTCAGCAACGTCGCCAGATCCCGATTCTCGGCCCGCAGCAACTCATCCAACCCCGTTAGCACCACCACGTCCCCCGGCCGGCTCCCCGCCGCAATCTGGTCCCAGATCTGATGCACCGTCTGCCCCGTGCCGTCAATCACCACCAGCTCGCACCCTAACTCCCCGGCCACCGACGCCGCCCAAACCCGCAGTTCCTCCCGCACATCCAACTGCGGAACCCGCACCAATGCAAGCGCAAACTTCTCCCGATGCCCACTGATGAACTTGTGCAGCCGTGCGAGTTCTAATGGGTCCGCCATCGCCACAATTGTACCCTTCGCGCTGGCGGACCCCACCCCTACTTCCAAAACTCCGCCGGCAAACTCCCCGCCGTATACAGCCTCACCTTATAAATACTCGTCTTCGCCGTCATATACAGCGTCTTGCCGTCATCCCCCCAACCCACATTCGCCGGCACCTCATCCGGCTGGATCCGTCCCAGCACCTTCCCATCTGGATTGAATACCCACACCCCGCCCGGGCCCGTCGCATACACGTTCCCCGACTTATCCACCTTCAGCCCGTCCGGCAAGCCGTCTTCCTTCACCTTCGTCACATCCAGCAGCACCGACGGCGCTCCCAGCGTCCCATCCTCCTTCACCGGATACTTCTGCCACATCTTCTTCGCCTCATCGCTGTTGGCCACGTACAGGACCTTCTCGTCCGGGGAAAACGCCAGCCCGTTCGGGCGCGACATATCCTTCGCCAGCAGCGTCAGCTTGCCCTTGCTCAGCCGGTAGATCCCGTTGAACTTCAATTCCTTCGCCGGATCCTGATCCTGCTTGGCAAAGCCGTACGGCGGATCGGTGAAGTACAGGTCGCCGTTCTTGCGCCATGCCACATCATTCGGGCTGTTCAGACGCTTGCCTTCATATTTGTCCGCCAGCACGGTCTGCTTGCCTTCCGCATTCTGGGCCACCACCTTGCCCCGCCCATGCATGCAGATAATCACGTTGCCGTCCCGATCCAATCCCAGCCCGTTCGACCCGATGTATCCCCCGTTGGCCGCCTCGTCGCTGCCTGCCTTCTCCAGCCACTTCGAGGTCTTTCCCTCTGAGTCCAGCCTGTAGATCACGTTCCCCGGCACGTCGCTGAACAGCAGTGTCCCATCCGGCAAGAACAGCGGCCCCTCGGTGAACACAAAGCCTGTCGCCACGCGCTCGATCTTCGCGTCCGCGCGCACCACCGAGTCCAGCCCCGGGTCTCGCCGGTCCACCTTTCCGGCCGGTCCTGGATCTACTGCCGGAGCGGGAGCATCCTCTTTCTTTGCCGCCGGGCCGGGACTATTGCCGCACCCTATCATGACCGCCATCAGGACGCCACAGGCGCCGCACACCAGCTTACGTAACATAGGTCCTATCCTATACGAGAATCCGCCGTCCCTCCGCCGCGCTGCGGTACGCCGCCTCCACGGCCGCGAAGCTGTTCAGGTATTCGCGCACGCCCGTTTCGAACTTCGTACCCGCCCGCAGGCAATCCACGAAGTGCTGCTGCGCCGCCCGCACACTGTCGCCCTTGTAGCCCACGCTGGTGTCGTGCGCCGTCACTAACTCCCCGTTGCGGTACACACGCCCATCCGCCAATACCCGCAGCACTCCCTCCTCGCCTTCAAACCACGAATCCCCCATCGCCACCCCCGGCGGATCCGGATTCGCCCACCGGTGCCCGTCCACTATGCCGTCTACCTGCGAGACATGCTCACTCACCACCAGCGCCCGGTCCTCGCCCACAATCCGCTCGTTATGCCGCCGCAACTGCGCATACACCGACACGATGTCGCCAAACAGAAACCGCGCCGTATCCATGGGATGAATCAGCGTTTCATACACCAGTAGCCGCGGCATCTCGCGAAAATAGGGCTGATTCGGAAACGGCTCCAGACCCAACCCATCCCGTTGCCGCAACCGGAAAGAATACGCCAGCGGCTGGCCGATCTCACCGGCCTCTATGCGTGCCTTCACCTCCCGGTACCACGGTTGCCAGCGCCAGTTCTCATGCACCATCACCGGCACCCCGCCCGCCTCCGCCAACTCCGCCATCTCCACCGCCTGCGCCAGAGACTCGGCGACCGGCTTCTGGCAGATGGCCGCCACCTTGCGGTCCACCGCCAACCGCACCAGGGGCAGATGCGTGTCCGGCCGCGTCGCAATGTCTACAAAGTCCAGCCGCTCGCGATCCAGCATCTCCGCCGCATTCGTGTATACCCGCTCCGCGCATGCGGCCGCCTTCTCCCGCAGCGGATCACAAGCCGCTACGATCTCCACCCCCTCCATCCGCCGCCAGCCTTCCAATTGAATCCGCCCAAAGAATCCGCAGCCGATCAACGCGCCTCTAAATGTATCCGCCATGGCTATTGCGATCCTGCCACAACCTTCCCTCTCCCGCCAACTTACCGCTCCTCGGCCTCTATAGGAACAGAAACATACAGCGAGCGCCCTAACTTGCTAAAGGAAAAACACAACCACGTGATACGATACCTCCACGATTAGAGATACTCACGTGTCTGTCTTTCTCCCTGTCTTACTTTGCGCCGCAGTCTGTATCACTAACGTCCAGGCCGCCTCCGTCATCGCTTTGTTCGATCCGGTTACACTGACGCCGTCCAGTTCGCTTGCCGTACCCGCCGTGCCCAGTAGCATGGCGTTCGGTAACGGCAGCCTCTTTGCCGCCTCCAGCGCCGGCTTGGCGCGCTATTCCTCCTCCGGAACCCCACTCGCCACTCTAAGTCCGTCCAGCTTTCTATTCAGTAACCTTGCCTACGACGATTACCTCTACGCCACCGTTGCTTTATCAGGTACAAGAGTAATCAGCCGTATCATCGCCTTCGATAACTCCAGCTTCATGCAGCAGCCCGTCGTCCCTCTGTCCACCATGCCGCTCGCCCTGGCCCGTGCCGGACAGCAGACCTTTGCCGCCTTCCCGAGCGCACTCGCGCAGTACGACGCCGCCGGTCAACCTGCCGCCCTTTTCTCCACCGGCGACTCCTTCAGCTTTCATCCCCTCACGTCTTTCCAATCGCTCCTCTACGCCGCCATCACCGGCAATGGCGGCACCCGTCTGTCCGCCATCCCCCAACTCACGGATCTCGCCTTCACGGAAATCGTTCTTGCCTCGCTCCCCGCCGTGCCTACCGCCCTCGCCGCGGGCGCCAATGGCATCTATGCGTCGTTCTCCGGCGGCATGCTGCATCGCTACGGCTTCGATGGCACACTGCTCGCCTCCTACTCCGATCCCAATCTTTCGTTCACCGCCGCCGCCCTCGGACCCGACTTTCTGTATGCCGCGGCCAACACCATCGCCGCCGATGTCCCCGAGCCCGCTTCGCTGGCCCTGGCTTCCTCCACCCTCGCCGCCTTTGCCCTGCTTCGCTACGCCCGCCGGCCGTGACATAATCCGTCACTAGGCATGCGTCTCCTTCTTATCCCGCTCCTTGCCGCCGGGCTTGCCTTCGCGCAGCCCAACCCCATGACTCCCAATCCCTCCGCGCCCCGGCCCATCGACGGTATCGACACTGTCTGGCTTGAAGAGATGACCTGGATGGAAGTGCGCGACGCTGTTAAAGCCGGCAAGCGCAGCATTCTCATCCCCACCGGCGGCGTCGAACAGAACGGTCCCTACCTTGCCGCTGGAAAGCACAACTACATCCTCCGCGCCACCGCCGAAGCCATTGCCCGCAAACTCGGCAATTGCCTGGTCGCTCCTATCGTCCCCTTCGTTCCCGAAGGCAACATCGACCCGCCTGGCTCGCACATGCTCTACCCTTCCACCATCAGCCTTCGCGAGGATACCTACCGCGCCCTCCTCACCGACATCGCCGAAAGCCTCCACCAGCATGGCTTCACCGAAATCCTCCTCATCGGCGACTCCGGCGGCAACACCAAAGGCATGGCGGATGTGGCTACGAAACTCGGTAAGGCCTGGGCTGCCACCTCCTCCCGCATCCATCACATCCCGGAATACTACGACTACGCCGATGTGAAGAAGTTCCTCGAATCCCAGGGCATCCACGAGTCAAACGAAGGCATCCACGACGACTACGCCATCACCTCCCAGATGATGGTCATCGACCCGACCACCGTGCGTATGCAGCAACGCATCGCCAAGGGCAAGTTCACCATCAACGGCGTACCTCTCGCCCCCGCCGCCAAGACCATCGCTATGGGGAAGCGCGTCGTCGACTATCGTGCCGGCAAAACCGTCGCGGCAATCCTCAAACGCCGCGCCGAACATCGCTCTCCGAAGTGATAAGGGGATATGCAGATCCGCAACTTGCTGATATACTGGCCTCACCTATGTTCTCCGCCACTGTGGAGTACGCCCTCCGCGCCATGGTCGTCCTTGCCGATCACAACGGCACGCCCCGCACGGCCGTCCAGATCGCTGAAATCTCGCAAGTCCCCCCGGACTACCTCCTTAAGGTCATGCAACCCCTTACACGGGCTCGCCTGGTTATCGGCCAGCGCGGCAAGCATGGCGGCTTCACGCTCGCCAAACCACCTTCGGAAATATCCATTCTTGACGTCGTCAACGCCGTCGAACCCATCCGCCGCATCGAGTCCTGCCCGCTGCGCATAGCCGCTCACGGCACGGCTTTGTGCCCGCTGCATCGCAAACTCGACAATGCCATGGCGCAGGTCGAGGAGTCCCTGCGCGGCACCACGCTTGCCGGCCTGATCGCGGAACCGACCCCGATGAAACCTCTCTGTGGAGCCATCGCGAATGTGCAGATCGCATCGATTCCCCCTCGCTAGTGTCCTTGTCGTAACTGGCGCCGTGGCAGTCTGGGCCGAACTCAGCGGCTCCTACATGGTCCCCATCGACCATGACGCCATCCAGTACAGCAAGGGCCCCATCTCCGACCCCGTCTACCGCCTGGGGCAGCGGATCGCCGCCGGCGAGGTCAAACTCACCTGGGAAGAAAACAACATGGGCTACCTGCGCAGCCTTCTCAAAGCGCTTGATATCAACATCGATTCGCAGGTGTTGGTCTTTTCCAAGACCAGCTTCCAGGCTCCTCGTATCAGCCCGCGCCTCCCCCGCGCCCTCTATTTCAACGACACCGTTTCGGTCGGTTACGTGCGCGGCGGCGATGTGTTGGAACTCGCCGCCCAGGATCCGGAGCGCGGCGTCATCTTCTATTCCCTGGATCTCGAAAAGGTGGCCAAGCCCCGCTTCGACCGCCGCGACGCCTGCCTGCAATGCCACCAATCGAGCGGCACCCTGGGCGTCCCCGGCATTGTCGTTCGCTCCGTCTACCCTGAACCCTCCGGCATGCCGCTGTTCCAGGCCGGAACCTTCATCAGCGACCATCGCAGTCCGCTTAAGCAGCGTTGGGGCGGCTGGTACGTCACCGGCAAGCACGGCGGCGCACTCCATATGGGCAACGCCGTAGTCCGCGACAAGGACCACCCCGGCCAACTGGAAGCGGAAAACTCCCAGAACCTGACCGAACTGACCACCAAGTTCGACACCGGCGCCTATCTCGCGGCCACCAGCGACATCGTCGCGCTCCTCACTCTCGAGCACCAGACCCACATGACCAACCTGCTCACCCGCGTGGGCTGGGAAGTCCGCATGGCGCTGCATTACCAGGCCGGCATCAACCTCTCCTTCAATCAGCCTTCCACCGAAGTCAGCGACAGCACCCGCCGCCGCATCCACTCCGCGGTCGAAGAGATGCTTGCCTACATGTTATTCGTCGAAGAGGCCCCGCTGGAGTCTCCCGTTTCCGGCGTCTCCACCTTCTCCCAGACGTTCCCCAAACGCGGCCCTCGCGACCGCAAAGGCCGCTCCCTCCGCGACTTCGACCTCAAGACGCGCCTCTTCAAGTACCCCCTGTCTTATATGATCTATAGCGAGGCCTTCGATAAGCTCCCCGATGCCGCCCGCGAGCGCTTTTACTCCCGCCTCGACGCCGTCCTTGATGGCCGCGATACCTCCGGCAAATACCAGAAGCTCACCCCTTCCGACCGCCAGAATATCAAGGAGATCCTCGCCGCCACCAAGCCGCGAGTCTGATCTGCTATCATCAAAAATTACCATGGCTGAAGAAAAGCAAATCTGGAAATCAGAGTACGTCGGAAGCGGTACGTTCATCATCACCAAGCCGAAGCGCAAGCGCCGGAAACTGAGCCAGCAGCGTGCTAAGCACCCACGCCGCGGCATGCGTAAGTAGTCTCCCCCTCACATCCCGCCCTTTCCGTCTTCGCCCTCACGGTTGGGCGGCTACTATTTCTTCGGTATGCTGCCCAAGCCCGTGATAAGCTATTTGCCGTAGCACGCCCGCCTCGGGCAACGTTACCGAAGGATAACTTAGTGGCCGAAACGACTCTGCCGTCTTCGAATAGGCCTTCGAAGGCAGCGGCGATTCTCCCGACCTCAGGCAACTTTCTGCGCCACGACGGCCCCGCCGGTACCGTCGTCTTTCTCGTCGCGCTGCCCCTTTGTCTGGGAATCGCCCTTGCCTCCGGTGCCCCCCTTTTTGCCGGCATCATCTCCGGCATCATCGGAGGCTTGCTGGTATCCATACTCTCCGGCTCCAATGTCTCGGTGGCCGGACCCGCCGCCGGCCTCGCCGTCATCGTCGCCACCGCCATTCGCGACCTCGGCTCCTTCCAGGCTTTCCTTACCGCCGTCGTCCTTGCCGGATGCTTTCAGATCATCTTCGGCCTTTTCCGCCTCGGCTTCATCGCGGATTACATCCCCAACCCCGTTATTAAAGGAATGTTGGCCGGCATCGGCTTGGCCATCATCTTCAAACAGATTCCCCACGCACTTGGCCGCGACAAGGATTTTGAAGGAGACCTTGCCTTTCTCGAAGCCGGCGGGAAGAATACCCTCACCGACATCGTCGAGAGCGTGCTGTCCGCCAGTCCCGGCGCCGTTCTTATCGCAGGCATCAGCCTCGCCATCCTCCTGTTCTGGGAGCGGATGGCCTACCGCGGCCATCGCTTTTTCGCCCTCATGCCCGGAGCCCTCGTCGTTGTTGTCCTCGGAATTGTCCTCAACGAAGCCCTCGGCGCCCTCGCCCCTGGCTGGAAGCTTACCGAAGCCGAGCACCTGGTTCAACTTCCCGTCACCAGCTCCATCGGTGGCCTTCTCCAGAACCTCACCTTCCCCGATTTCTCCGTTATCACCAACCAGCATGTCTGGACCGTAGCCCTCACTCTGGCCGCCATCGCCAGCATCGAAACCCTGCTCAGCCTGGAAGCCGCCGACCGTCTCGATCCCTACCTTCGCATCTCGCCCCCCAACCGCGAGCTCTTCGCCCAGGGCTTCTCCAACATTGTCGCCGGTCTGATCGGCGGTCTCCCGGTCACATCCGTGATTGTTCGCACCTCCGCCAACGTCTACGCCGGGTCTCGCACCTGGATATCCAGCTTTATCCACGGCGTACTCCTCCTCGTTGCCACGCTGTTCATCCCCACCGTCCTCAACCGCCTCCCGCTCTGCAGCCTCGCCGCCATCCTGCTGCTGGTCGGCTACAAACTCACTAAAGTCGACCTGTACAAGGCGATGTACCGTCAAGGCGTCGCCCAGTTCCTCCCCTTCATGATCACCGTGGTCGCCATCGTCTTCACTGACCTGCTCTCCGGCGTCCTCATTGGCATGGTCTTCGGCTTCTTCTTCGTCATCCGCAACAACCACCACGCCGCCCTCACTGTCGTCAGCCAGGGCGACCTCTACCTGATGCGCTTCAACAAGGACGCCTCTTTCATCAACAAAAGCGAACTCCGCCGCCGCCTCCGCGAGGTTCCGGCCGGAGCCAAACTCGTCATCGACGGCTCGCGCTCCCTCTACATTGATCGCGATATCTACGAAGTCGTCGAGGATTTCCAGAAGATGGCGCCCTACAAAGACATCCAGGTAGAATTGAAACACTTCTCCCACAAGACCGCGAAAGGCCGCTTCTAGTGATGGAAACCTACAAGAAACTCCTGCTCGCCAACAAAGCCTGGGTCCAGGACAAAATGAATGTCCAGCCCAGCTTCTTTGAGGAGTCCGCGAAGACCCAAAAGCCCGAGTTTATGTGGATCGGCTGTTCGGATTCTAGAGTCCCGGCCGAAGACGTCACCGGCACCGAGCCCGGCGAACTATTTGTTCACCGCAACATCGCCAACCTCGTCATCCACACCGACCTCAACGTGCTCAGTGTCCTCCAGTACGCC